>NZ_JABMIK010000003.1:0-422483 GCF_041386365.1 Pantoea sp. KPR_PJ
AGGCTTAACCTTACAACGCCAGAGGCGTTTTGTGAGACGCGGGATTTTCAGCTTGTGACGGACATATCTGCGCGGCCTGCGGGCGGCGCGGAAGACAGAATTTGCCTGGCGGCACTAGCGCGGCGGTCCCACCTGACCCCATGCCGAACTCAGAAGTGAAACGCCGTAGCGCCGATGGTAGTGTGGGGCCTCCCCATGCGAGAGTAGGGAACTGCCAGGCATCCAATTTGGTATCAGCCCGCGAGGGCGACACCGGTTATCAGCGAGACCCCGCTGGTAGCAGCAGTATTCGGTGGTGCGGTAGTTCAGTCGGTTAGAATACCGGCCTGTCACGCCGGGGGTCGCGGGTTCGAGTCCCGTCCGCACCGCCACCCTATCGATAAGCCCTGACTGAAAAGTCAGGGCTTTTTCTTTTGCCTGCAAAAAGTGCGTATCAGCACGCGATGATTCCGACAATTGAGTACACCGATTGAAACCCCGGTCTAAAATCCCTATAACAGACAGGTGCAACGGATATGGAAGGAATTGGGCAATAACGTGCAAAAAAAAACCTATGCAATGCGATATATCGCAGGACAGCCTGTTGAGCAGATCTTTCCTCCCCGAGCCATGCTACATCTTGGCCAGGCGCTTCCTCCTGGCGCACCGCTGACGCCTGATGCAAATGTAAAGGTCCTGGTGTGGAACATCTTCAAACAGCAGCGCGCTGACTGGATGTCAGTGCTACAGGGCTTCGGCAAAGATGCGCACCTCGTTCTGCTACAGGAAGCTCAGACCACGCCAGAACTGATTCAGTTCGCTACCAGTAACTATCTCGCTGCCGATCAGGTGCCCGCTTTTGTACTGCCACAGCACCCTTCTGGGGTCATGACGCTGGCATCGGCGCATCCCGTCTACTGTTGCCCGTTGCGAGAGCGAGAGCCGTTACTGCGGCTGGCTAAATCTGCACTGGTCACTGCCTATCCGCTGCCTACCGGCGAAATGCTGATGGTCGTCAATATTCACGCCATCAATTTCAGCCTCGGCATCGACGTATACAGTAAACAGCTGGGACCAATCGGTGAGCAGATCCTGCACCATAAGGGGCCGGTTATCATGGCGGGTGATTTCAATGCGTGGAGCCGTCAGCGCATCCATGCTCTTTATCGCTTTGCGAGAGAAATGGCGTTGAAAGAGGTGAGGTTTACAGACGATCATCGACGTAAAGCCTTTGGCCGCCCGCTCGATTTTGTTTTCTATCGTGACATGAACGTCAGTAAGGCATCTGTACTGGTTACGCGCGCTTCGGACCATAATCCCTTACTGGTTGAGTTTAATGCCGCACGCTGACAGTAAGGCTATCGCACGCTGTTTTCTTCATACGCAGTGAAGCGTGATAAATCCGCAGGATTAGAGTCAGCATTTGCTTGCCGCCTGAACCGCTCTGACATTCTGTATAGCGCTTACTTTCTTCTTCCCACCGCCGCGCGCGCCATGATGTACCTGGCAGCGATTCCGCACACCAGTCAGATTACGTAATAAACAGAAAAAAACGGGAAAACTGCCGGAAGGATGAGCAGAAATGAAAAAGGCCAACATTTGTTGGCCTTTTCGACGCATCAGGTATTGGGTGATGCATTATTATCAACGTAAAGCGTTAACCTGTCGCCGGGCTGGATATCCTTTGTGCTGCTCAGGACCGTATTCCATCGCATCACATCTTTGATATCGACACCATGGCGGCGTGCAATACTGGCAAGAGAATCACCTTTACGCACGCGATAGGTGATGCTGTTGCTATTATCAGCCAGGCTTGTGCCGCTGTTGTCAACGGTCAGCGTCTGACCGGGACGGATACTGGCACCTTGCAGATCGTTCTTCTGCTTCAGCATGGCAACGCTTACGCCTAATTTGCTGGCAATACCTGACAGGGTATCGCCGCGACGTACTTTGTAGCTGCTGCCTGACGAACTGGCTTTCGCCAGCTGAGTCGGCTGCACTGCTGCAATGTCACCAGAAGCCAGCGAGTTGCGTAGCTTCGCGACGTGGGACTTTGGTACTAAAATGTACTGGGGTCCGTTGGGCGCAGTCGCACCTTTTTTATAGCCGGTATTAAAGCTCTTGAGCTTGCTGAGCGACATACCTGCCATTTCCGCAGCCTGCGTCAACTGCATCTGCTGGCCCACTTCCACACGTGCCAGTGCGCGGCTCTCGTCAGGCGTAGGCAGTTTAATACCGTAACGCTTGTTGTTCTTAAGCAGCTCGCTCAGGGCCAACATCTTGGGTACGTAAACCGTGGTTTCGCGGGGCAGCGACAAATTCCAGAAATCGGTCGGCTTACCGCGGGCCTTATTCTGTTTGATCGCCTTCAGCACGCGTCCTTCACCGCTGTTATAAGCAGCAACGGTCAGTAACCAGTCGCCGTCAAACATCTTGTTCAGACGTTGCATCATATCCAGCGCAACTTTGGTCGAGGCCACCACATCGCGACGGCCGTCATACCACTGGTTTTGTTTCAAACCATAGTTTTTGCCCGTTGTTGCAATTATCTGCCAGATACCAGCGGCATTGGCGGATGAAGTTGCGTGTGGGTCAAAAGCGCTCTCCACTATGGGTAGCAGTACCAGTTCCATCGGCATCTTACGTTTATGTATCTGCTCGACTATCCAGTACATGTACGGCTCTGCCCGTAATGTTACATCGTGGAGATAGCTCTTATTTCTCAGGTACTTCTGTTTCTGTTCGCGGATCCGGCTGTTTTCCGGGATCCCCATCTTCAACTCGTCACTAATGAAACTCCAGAGATCGGTATCTTCTGCGAGGCCAGTTCCATCTTCCTGCCATCGCGGCGATAACATTCGATCACCGTACTTTCCATTTTCACCTTGACCAGCTGAAGACAAACTCTGGGCATGCTGTTCGGGGATATTGGCGTCATTCCGTGATGCCTGACATCCCACCAGCAAGACCGAGGCGAGTAATATCGCTTTAGCCTTCATGTGTGTGTCAATAGTTCGCTTAAAAGACGAGCAACTATACGTGACACCCCGGAACAACACAACCCATAAGATCAAAAATGGTCTTTCTTCTTACGTAAAAGCGCGAAAGTGTCCCATACGTGCTCTGGAGATAAATCTGAGTTTAATGCTCTTTTAAAATCAGGATCTTGCGTACGAAGAAATAAATTTATTTGCCGTTCGTGCGCAAGTTTTGTGGGTAGAGTAATGCTGTTTTTGGCACGTAAGTCTTTAATTTTAAGATATTCGGCCATAATTTGCGGGTCATGAGGAAGAATAGCCGCAGCAAACTTTAAATTGGATAAAGTGTATTCATGGGCGCAACAAACCAGGGTGTCACCGGGTAGCTGGTCAAGCTTCTGAAAAGATTCGTACATCTGTTCAGCTGTACCTTCAAAGAGACGTCCACAACCCCCTGAAAACATCGTATCGCCACAAAAAAGATAAGGCGCACTGTAATATGAGATATGTCCTAAAGTGTGCCCGGGGGTATGCAGGACGGCAAAATCCAGTCCCAAAAGTGAAACCGTATCTCCCTGACTGACAATAACCGTGGCTCCTTTATCTTCAGTTTCCTGTGGACCGTAAACCGGAAGGTCAGGAAATTTCTCCAGTAGCGCTGGCACGCCACCGACGTGGTCGCGATGATGGTGCGTCAACAGGATCGCGACGGGTTTCCAGCCGTTTGCATAGATCTTTTCCAGCGCCGGTTGTGCTTCGCCCGGGTCAACAATCAGGCAGTTGCCAGCGTCATCATTCAGTGCCCAGATGTAATTATCCTGCAATGCGGGAATGCTGGTAAGATTCATTATCACCTCTCGAGGTCGTTAGAAAAGGAAGATGGTAAAGCATGAAGCCCGCTAAAACACGCCAGATTCTGACCGCGCCGCACTCATGGCGCGATATGCCGTGGGGGAATTATTTTCGCGATGCGCTGACTCAGCAGCTACAGCCTTACCTTGGAAAGCTCTATGGCTTTCATATGCTTAAGATTGGCAACCTTAGTGCAGAAATCAACACCGAGAACTGCGCTATTTCACATCAGGTAAATGTAGGCAGTGAAGGTGAGCTGTTACAGGTCCTGGCCAGACCTACGCAGCTACCGTTCGAATCAAAATCTGTCGATGCTGTCCTGATGGCGCACACGCTGGCATGGAGCCAGGATCCGCATCGGGTGTTGCGCGAAGTCGATCGCGTTTTGATTGACGATGGCTGGATGATTATCAGCGGTTTTAACCCGTTTTCGCTGTTGGGTATCAGCAAAATGCTGCCGGGCATTCAGCGTAAAGCGCCGTGGAGCAGCAGGATGTTCAGCCAGATGCGGCTGCTCGACTGGCTGAACCTGCTTAATTATGAAGTGGTTTATCGCACGCGATTTCAGGTGGTGCCCTGGCATCAGCAGGGCGGTAAAGTGATCAGCGCGCACCTGCCGGCGCTGGGCTGTCTGAACATTGTTATTGCACGCAAACGCACTTTTCCGCTAACGCCAACAAAGGCGAAAAAATCACTGGCCCAGGCGCAGCTACGCCCGGCGGTCAATGCCACGCGGCAGTTCCGCGCCACCAGAGATCAAGACTCAACCTGATAACCGATATCGTCTGACTGAGGACGCTGTGCCGCGCTGCGTGCCAGTTCATCGCAGCGTTCATTTTCCGGATGGCCTGCGTGGCCTTTAACCCATTCCCACTGGATCTCATGACTTGCCAGGGCGCTATCGAGCCGCTGCCACAGGTCAACATTCTTTACCGGCTTTTTCTCGGCTGTTTTCCAGCCGCGTTTTTTCCAGTTATGGATCCAGCTGGTAATCCCCTGGCGCACATACTGGCTGTCGGTACTCAGCACCACATGGCACGGCTCTTTCAGCGCTTCAAGGGCAACAATCGCCGCCATCAGCTCCATACGATTATTGGTGGTGAGCCGATAGCCTGCGCTAAACAGTTTTTCGTGCTTGCCATAGCGCAAAATTGCTCCGTAGCCGCCGGGACCGGGATTGCCAAGGCAGGATCCATCGGTGAATATTTCTACCTGCTTGCGCATCTCTGGTAGACTCCCTTCTGATAAAAACGCCAAGTCTGACACAAAACGAATCCTATGAGCACTGCAAATAACCGCCAGATCGTTCTCGATACTGAAACCACCGGCATGAATATGATCGGTGTGCATTACGAAGGTCACCGCATCATTGAAATCGGTGCGGTTGAGGTCGTGAACCGTCGCCTGACCGGCAACAACTTCCATGTCTATCTGCGGCCCGACCGGCTGGTGGATCCGGAAGCGTTCAACGTCCACGGTATTGCGGATGAGTTCCTTGCCGACAAGCCAACCTTTGCTGAGGTTGCGGATGAGTTCCTTGACTACATTCGCGGTGCTGAACTGGTGATCCATAATGCTCCGTTTGATATCGGCTTTATGGACTATGAATTCGCTATGCTGCAACGCGGCATTGAGAAAACAGAAACCTTCTGCCGCGTGACCGACAGCCTGGCAATGGCGCGCAAGATGTTTCCGGGCAAGCGTAATAGCCTGGATGCGCTCTGCTCGCGCTATGAAATCGATAACAGCAAACGAACCCTGCACGGCGCACTGCTTGACTCCGAAATCCTGGCGGAAGTCTTTCTGGCGATGACGGGCGGCCAGACGTCGCTGGCCTTTTCGCTGGAGGGTGAGAATAACCGGCAGACGGAGGGCGAGACGATCCAGCGTATTGCCCGTCCTGCTTCAGCGCTGCGTGTGGTGGCGGCATCGGATGAAGAAGTCATGGCGCATGAATCACGCCTCGATCTGGTGATGAAAAAAGGGGGAAGCTGCCTGTGGCGCGGCTGAGCCAAATCGCACTGTTTTGCGCTTTAAATCAACAGCAAGCGTAAAAAAACAGCAAACGCGCAGCCTGAAGCTAAAAAGCGTTGACGAGGTTCAGAGGGGCCATTAATATGCGCCTCGTTCCCGACGGGGAACACAGCGCGGTGCGGTAGTTCAGTCGGTTAGAATACCGGCCTGTCACGCCGGGGGTCGCGGGTTCGAGTCCCGTCCGCACCGCCAACTCTTCAGAAAGGCCGATTCAGCAATGAATCGGCCTTTTGCTTTTCTGCTTTTTACTTCTCCTGCATGGCAATATCGCCTGCGAACGGCTTCGTCTCACCCGCCTCGCGCTCATGGCGTGCCAGATAGCGGTAGCATCCGCCGCCCAGCGCCGCACCGATAAACCAGCTAAAGCTGGCAACCTCGTGCAGCGACGGCACAAAACTTATTACCAGGCCGATAGCCACTGAAGGGAGCAGGGCGGCAATGGCTTTGGGATTGAATCCGCCGCGATACCAGTAGCGGCCTTTTGGCGTTGCGTCAAACAGGTCATCAACGTGAACGCGGCTGCGTTTAATCAGGTAGAAATCGGCCAGCAGAATGCCGAACAGCGGCCCAATAAACGCCCCCAGCACGTCCAACGTATAGTGGATTAGCTCGGGCGACTGGAACAGATTCCACGGCGTCAGCAGTACTGAACCGACTGCGGCGATCATGCCGCCGGTCCGAAAGCTGATTTTCTGCGGTGAGCAGTTGGAAAAATCGAAGGCGGGCGAAACGAAATTCGCCACGATATTGATGCCGATAGTGGCCGTAATCATCGTCAACAGCCCAATTGCCACCGCCAGATCGTTGCCAACCATGCTGACAGTTTCGATAGGATCGGTGATCATTTTACCAAACAGCGACTGCGTACCGGAGACAATCACCACGGTCACCACGGAGAACAGCAAAAAGTTAAAGGGCAGTCCCCAGCGATTGCCGCGGCGGATTTCACCCATGTTTTTGCCATAGCGTGAAAAGTCGCCAAAGTTAAGCAGGGGACCAGAAAAGTAGGAGACCACCAGCGCGGTCGCCGTAATCATCTGCCAGCTCTGTTCGCCTGCGGTTAACGACTTGCTCGCCAGGGTAAAAGAGATACCGTCGAAGCCAGTTTTGTATACAATCCAGCCTGCCAGCGCCACCATCACCACATAGACTGCCGGTCCCGCCACATCAATAAAGCGCTTAATGGCGCTCATCCCATGCCAGAAGACCATCGCCTGTAACAGCCACATGACGCCGAAGCAGCACCAGCCAAGCAGCGACAGGCCCAGCCAGCTGGTGTGAGTCATTGACGTCAGCGACGGAAAGAATTTCAGCAGCACCAGCATCAGCGCATTGGCTGCGAGATAGGTCTGAATGCCATACCAGGCGAAGGCGATTAACCCGCGAATCACAGCAGGGATATTGGCGCCGAAGACGCCAAATGCCTGGCGGCAGATGACCGCATAAGGCACGCCCGCCATCTGGCTTGGCTTCGCCACCAGGTTAGCGCAAAGCTGAACGATACAGATACCGGCCAGCAGACAAATCAGCACCTGCCAGCTCGCCAGACCAAGCGTAAAGAAACTGGCGGCGACGACATATCCGCCCATGCTGTGTACATCGGACATCCAGAACGAAAAGATATTGTACCAGGTCCAGTTCTGCTGGCGCGTTGGGGCCAGATCTTCGTTAGTCAGCCGCGGACTGTAGTATGCGCGGGCATCAGCGGCCGATGCGGCTGACGGGTTTTTTGGGTTTGGCATGAAACCTGCTCCTCATAACGACGTTTAAGGGTCTTCGTAACATAAGAGGGTGTTGCAGGATCCAGGCCAGAATGGAAATCTTGTATACAAAAAATTATTTTCACGTATACGATGTGGAGATGCAGCGACTCAAGGGAGCCAGACATGAGAACTCAACCGGGCCAGAGCACGGCCGCCGATCTCACGGATAAAGACGAACCTATCTATCAGGCGTTGATGAACGCCATTGTCGAACACCAGCTGCCGCCCGGCAGCAAATTGCCGGAAGAGGCGCTGGCTGAGGTATTTGGCGTCAGCCGCACCGGGATCCGCAAGGTACTCCAGCGCCTTGCGGCAGTGCAGATGGTCACGCTGCTGCCCAGGCGTGGTGCACAGGTCACCACGCCTGGCGTCGACGAGGCACGCGATATCTTTCGCACGCGCGCGCTGATCGAGTGCGCCAATCTGCCTGCGGTGCTGGCGCATGTTCAGCCGCCCCACCTGGCAGGCCTGACGCGGCGTATTGACCAGGAGCAGGCGGCGCATGAGGATCGCGACGGCGCGGCGGCGATCCGTCTCTCTGCCGCCTTTCATATCGAATTACAGGCGATCGCGGGTAACCAGGTTTTGACCGAGCTGGTCACGCGCCTGGCCCAGCGCTCGTCGCTGGTGATCGCGGCCTACGGTGCTCCCTGGCAACAGGGCTGCCGCTGTGACGATCACGATCGTCTGGTTGACCATCTGCGCAGCGGCGATCTTGCCGCACTGACTAACGCGCTTCAGCATCACTTCGACCATATTCTCTCCAGCCTGCACTTCGAGCGCAGCGGCGAAACGCTGCCGGACTTTTCACGTTTATTTGCCCGTCATAAAGAGGTGACACCATGAGCCTGATCCAGGTCATCAATCCCAATACCTGCCTGGCGATGACGGAAACCATCGGTGCCGCTGCACGCGCGGTGGCTGCGCCGGGCACAGAGATTAGTGCGGTGTCGCCAGCGCACGGTGTGCCCTCAATCGAAGGGCATTTTGATGAGGCAATAGCGGCAATCGGCGTGCTGGAGCAGGTCAAACTGGGCCGGGAGCAGGGGGTCAGCGGCCATGTTATCGCCTGCTTTGGCGATCCTGGCCTGCTGGCGGCGCGCGAGCTGGCCAGCGGCCCGGTAATTGGCATCGCCGAAGCCGCAATGCATACCGCCACGCTGGTGGCAACGCGCTTTTCGGTGGTCACAACGCTCCCGCGCACGCTGGTGATTGCGCGCCATCTGCTGCAGCAGTATGGCTTTACCCATCACTGCGCTGCGCTGCACGCTATCGATCTGCCGGTGCTGGCGCTGGAGGATGGCAGCGGCGTTGCACAGGAAAAAGTACGTCAACGCTGTTTGCAGGCGAAGCGGGAAGATGGCTGTGGGGCAATTGTGCTGGGCTGCGGCGGCATGGCAGCGCTGGCGCGTGAACTGACGCTGGAGCTGGGTATGCCGGTGATCGACGGCGTTAGCGCGGCAGTGAAAATGGTGGAGTCGCTGGTGGCGCTTGGCCTGGGCACCAGCAAGCATGGCGATCTTGCCCTGCCGATGGCCAAACCTCTCTCAGGCGCGTTTCAGCATCTAAACTAACGGAACCTTGTCGTTATTACACAGGAATCACTTAATGGATAGTGCAGAGAAGAAAGAGTACAGCTTCAACAAAAACTATCCGCGCGATTTGATCGGCTACGGCGAAACACCGCCGCATGCCGCCTGGCCGAACAAGGCGCGCGTGGCAGTACAGTTTGTCCTCAACTATGAGGAGGGCGCGGAGAACAACGTGCTGCACGGCGACGCTGGATCCGAGCAGTTTCTCTCCGATATCATCGGCGCGGCCAGCTATCCCGATCGCCACATGTCGATGGATTCGCTCTATGAATATGGCTCGCGCGCCGGGTTCTGGCGCATCCACCGTGAATTTCAGAAACGCGGGCTGCCGCTGACCATATTTGGTGTGGCAATGGCGCTGGCGCGTCATCCCGAGATTGTCGCGGCGATCAAGCAGGCCGACTATGATGTGGTCAGCCACGGCTGGCGCTGGATCCACTATCAGGCAATGGACGCCAAAACCGAGCGTCAGCATATGCATCAGGCGATTGACGTATTAACTGACCTGTTTGGCAAAGCACCAACCGGCTGGTACACCGGACGCGACAGCCCTAACACGCGGCGGCTGGTGGTAGAGCAGGGTGGCCTGACCTACGACAGCGACTATTACGGTGACGATCTGCCGTTCTGGACGCAGGTCACCTGTCAGGACGGCACGGTGAAACCGCATCTGATCATTCCCTATACGCTGGAGTGCAACGATATGCGCTTCGCCACGCCACAGGGTTTTAACACCGCTGAGCAGTTCTTCACCTACCTGCGTGATACTTTTGATGTGCTGTATGAAGAGGGAGAAACCCAGCCTAAAATGATGTCGGTTGGGATGCACTGTCGTCTGCTGGGACGGCCAGGCAAATTCAAAGCACTTCAGAATTTTCTCGACCATATTCAGCAGCACAGTGACGTCTGGATCTGTACGCGCCAGCAAATTGCCGATCACTGGATGGCGACACATCCTGCCCCGCAACCCTGATAATGGTCAGGCACGGCTGCGCCGTCAGCCGTGCCATTGCGCCAAAAAAGCCTGAAAAAGCTGTGGTTGTTACCGTCTGCACAATCAGCGAGAATCGCCGCTCCCCTCATGTTTTCTGATGAATGAGCGCTGTAATCATGACTGAACCCCATCAGGCGAAGTGGACTCAAACGCTTCGCACGCTGCTTGCCCGTCTCTGGCCGCATCCACTACCGGTCGCTAAAAAACAGATTGTTATCGCCAGTCTGGGTGCCGGCCTGGGCCTGACGATCACCAGCCTGATGAGTCACTGGCTGCTGGGCCAGCTCAACCTCTGGTTTATCGCGCCAATGGGGGCGTCGGCCGTTTTACTGTTTGGCCTGCCAAACAGTCCGCTGGCGCAGCCCTGGTCAATTGTGGGGGGCAATGTGGTCGCAGGAGTGACGGGCGTGACCGCGGCCATCCTGATCCCGTATGCTCCGCTGGCCTGCGGCGTCGCAGCGAGTGTGGCGATTGCCGTGATGTTCCGGCTGCGCTGCCTGCATCCGCCCAGCGGTGCGGTGGCGCTGACGGCCATCCTGGGCGGCAGCAGCGTCCATCAACTGGGCTACCACTATGTTCTGACGCCGGTACTGCTTAACTCCGTCTGTCTGGCGCTGCTGGCTGTCATCTTCAATAATCTGGCGGGCCGCCGTTATCCGCATCCGCTGGCCGCCGCCGAAACAAAGCCCCAGCCGGTCGTACTGGATGTGCCGATCACACGGGACGATTTGCATCAGGCGCTGGAGGAGGGGCAGCTGCTGGATGTGGATGAAGACGATCTTCAGCAACTGCTTAAGCGTGCAGAGGAGATTGCGCTGGCCCGCCAGAGGGCGCTGTTGCCGCCTCTGCGGCGTGCCAGTTAGCTCATCAGGCTCACCTGCGCGGCAACGATGCGCCAGCCCTCCGGCAGCCTGACCCAGCTCTGCTGCTGCCGTCCGATTTTCTCCGTGCCTTCACGGGTAAACTCCGTACTGCATACGGCGTAATCTTCACCGAAGGTGGTAATAACGCTATTGCGCAGCGTGCGCGCCAGCCCGGCAGAGGGACGCTGAGCGCGGAAGGCACGGATTTGCTCAATGCCATACAGATTTTCTCCCGCACCGAGCCTGACGGTGCGGGCATCGTGCCAGAAGAGCGCATCCAGCGTGTCGATATCATTACTCACCAGCGCCTGCTCGTAGCGGTAAAAGGCGGCGGTGACCTCTGCCACAACGTGCGGCAAATTAATTTCACGGTTTTCCATTCAGATTATCCAGACAGGTAATACCCTGCTGCTCCAGCGCAAAAGCAACGCGCAGCACGGCAGCTTCGTTAAAGGGGGCGGCAATCAGCTGCAGTCCTATCGGCAGACCGCCTGCTGTTGCCAGCGGTACGCTGCACACCGGCAGGCCAAGGAACGAAATTGGCTGCGTCAGCATGCCCATACTGGCGCGTGACGGCAGATCTGTGCCGTTAATATGGATGGTCTCCTGGCCAATGCGGGGGGCCGTACAGGGAGTGGCTGGCGCAATCAGAACATCGAAGTGCTCAAACAGCGGCAGTACCTGCTGCTGGAAGTGACGACGGAAGCGCTGTGCCTGCACGTACCAGGCCGCAGGCAGCATGGCGCCCGCCAGCAGCCGCTCGCGCGAGGCGGGTTCAAAACGCGCCGGTGAAGCGCGTAGCGCAGGCAGGTAATGGTTCCCGCCCTCGCTGGCGGTCATGATAAAGGCGGCCGAGCGCGCCAGTTCGGCCTCCGGCAGCGTCACCTCATCCTGAATATTGAGCGCACGGGCGACCCGCGCCAGCGCGCTCCGCGCATCATCGTCACACCAGGTTGAAAAAAAACCGCCCAGCACGGCACAGCGCTGCCCCGTTTCCGCCAGCCCGACCAGGGTCGGCTCGGCAGGGCGGTTGGCCTGAAAGGCGTCATGTTTGTCCTGCCCTTGCAGCACGTCATAAACCAGCGCCAGATCGTCAACGCGTCGCGCAAAGGGGCCAATATGATCAAGGCTGGCAACAAAGGGGTGGCTGCCGCTGCGTGACAAACGTCCAAACGTCGGCTTCAGGCCGAAGATGCCGCACAGCGAGGCGGGCACGCGAATTGACCCGTTGGTGTCGGTGCCGAGCGAGAAGTGCACCAGCCCGGCCGCAACGGCGGCGGCAGAGCCACCGGAAGAGCCCCCGGCTACCCGTGATCGATCGTGAGGGTTACGCGTCGCGCCAAAATGGGTGTTCTCGGTAGTAAAGCCGTAGGCATAGGCATCCATATTCAGCATGCCGGAAAGCAGTGCACCCGCGCGTTTCAGGCGATTTACCGCCCAGGCATCCTGCTCCGCGGCGGGGCGATCCTGAAACAGCGCAGCCCCGGCCAGTGTGGTATGGCCCGCAACGTCAAACAGATTCTTTACTGCATACGGGATCCCCGCCAGCGGCGGCAGGCTTTCTCCGCGTTGCTGACGGCTGTCCACCGCATCGGCCTCGCGCAGCATGCGGTCGGCGGTCATGTCGGTCCAGGCATTCAGCGCGCTCTGCTGCTCAATGCCCTGTAACGTCCACTGCGCCACTTCGCGTGCGCTGATATCACCGCACTGAATGGCCTGCTGCAACGCCTGGATAGAAAGGTCGCCGATCGTCATGGATGAAACACTCCCGCCACTTCCAGCCGATCGTCGAGCGGAAACGCCATCAGCGGTTCGGCAAGGGCAGCAATGCGCGCCAGCTGAATGACCAGCTCGGCGCGGCGCGCGTCGTCCAGTTCCAGCGCCAGAATGCGCTCCATCTGGCTAAGGTAAAGGGTCCACTCTGTTGTCTGATTCATATTTTGCTCCTGTCAGAATCCACTGGCGCTGCCGTTGCTGCGCGGATCGCATGCGCCTTCCAGCATGCCGTTGCTATGGCGCACAATCGCGCCCGCATGGCCAACCGCCTCGCTGTAATCAGCCAGCAGCTCTACCTCATGTCCCAGCTGCCGCAGCCGCTCAACGGTTTCTGGCGCAAAGCGGCCCTCGAGTTTTAGCGAGTCGGACGTCTGGCCCCAGGTGCGTCCCAGCAGCCAGCGCGGCGCGCTAATCGCCTGCTGAAGCGGCATGCCCTGAATAACATGGCGGGTGAAAAGGGTTGCCTGGGTTTGCGGCTGGCCGTCGCCTCCCATTGCGCCGTAAATCAGCGTGCGGCCATCCTTCAGGCGCGCGGCGGCGGGGTTAAGCGTGTGAAACGGCTGCTTGCCTGGCGAGAGTGCCAGCAGGTGCGCGGGGTCGAGGCTAAAAGCCGCGCCGCGATTCTGCCAGGTGATGCCGGTACCGGGGATCACCACGCCGCTGCCAAACTCGTGATAGATGCTTTGAATAAAAGAGACCGCAAGACCGCTGCTGTCGATCACCCCCATCCACACCGTATCGCCAGGGCCGCGTCCGGTTCCCCAGGGCGCGGCACTGGCGTCGCTAATCTGGCTGGCCAGGGTGGCAAAATAGTCATCGGTCAGCAGCGACTGCGCTTCACACTCCATATGACGCGGATCGGTGATGTGGCGGTCGCGCAGATCAAAAGCTTTCTTCGTTGCCTCAACGATACGGTGCACGGTCTGCGTCTCATCCGCCTGCGCCATATCAAGCCGATCGGTAATACCAAGGATCGCCAGTGAAACCAGGCCCTGCGTCGGCGGCGTCATGTTCCACAGATCGCCTTCGCTGTGTGCGACATGCAGCGGTGTGCAGCGACGTGCGCGCTGCTGCTGGAGATCCGCCAGCGTCACCGGCATTCCCAGCGTCGCCATCTCACGCGCCAGATGCTGCGCCAGCTCGCCGCGGTAAAAGCTGTCGAGCCCCTGCTCGCTCAGCACGCTGAGCGTCTGCGCCAGGGCGGGTTGGGTAAAACGGCTGCCCGCACGCGGTGGCTCACCGTCGGGCATAAAGGTAGCGGCAAAGCCGGGCTGCTGCTCCAGCTCCTGGCGCTTGGCGGCAGTCGCGGCAGCCTGGGATGCGGTGACCGGCATTCCGTCTGCGGCGTAGCGGATAGCGTCGCGCAGCAGACGCGGCAGCGGCAGCTGTGTACCGCCCAGCTCGGCAGAAAGCGTCAGCGCCTCCTGCCAGCCGCTTACCGTGCCGGCCACCGTTAATGCGGCGGTCGGGCCACGGTGGGGAATAGCGGCCGCGCCGCGGTAAAAGTCGGGGTGGGCCAGCGAACCCGCTGCGCCGCTGGCGTCAATGGCGATGGGATCGCCGCCTGGCGGCAGTATCAACCAGAAGCCATCACCGCCAAGGCCGTTCATATGGGGGTAGACCACGGCAATCGTGGCCGCTGCGGCAACCATCGCCTCAATGGCGTTACCGCCGTCGCGCAGCACGGCCAGTGCGCTCTCGCTCGCCAGGTGATGCGGTGCGACCGCCATGCCCAGCGGTGCCATATTACTCTGAATCATATTTACGCTTCTTATCGGGAACAGAGCAGCGATCCAAGCAAGAGCCGTTCCAGTTTTCCCGGATGCGCAGCGCAGCAGCGGTAACCTGGATCGAATTGTGCTAGCTTCTGCTGAAACGAAAGTTACAGGACAACGCATGAAACAGCTTGATGAACGGCTCAGGAATCATTACCCGCAGCTCTCACCGCAGGAGCAGCGCATTGCGGATTTTGTCTTTGACCACTTCGACGACCTGATCAGCTACAACAGCGCTGAGCTGGCGCGGCTCAGCGGCGTATCGAAAGCGACCGTCAGCCGCCTGTTCCGACGGCTGGGCTATGACAAATATAAGGATATGCGCGACGAGCTGCGTACCCTGCGACAGAGCGGCATGCCGCTGACCGATAACCGCGATGCGGTACAGGGCAATACGCTGCTGGCGCGCCACTACAAGCAGGAGATGGCGAACCTGACGCAGTGGGTCAATAGCCTGGATACCCGGCAGTTTGGCGAGGTGGTAGAGCAGCTGACGCAGGCTAAACGCATTTTTATTATCGGCATGCGTAACTCCTGGCCGCTGGCGCTACACCTGCGTCAGCAGCTGCTGCAGACGCGCGCCAGTGTGCATATTTTGCCGCAGCCGGGCCAGACGCTGGCGGAGGAAGTGGTCGATATTACGCCGGACGATATGGTTGTGATGATGGCATTTCGTCGCCGCACGCGCCTGATCCGCCCGCTGATGCAGCAGTTCCAGCAGCGTCAGATCCCACTGCTGGCGCTGTGCGAGCCGCAGGCGCAGTCTGTGAGCGGCCTGGCACGCTGGCAGCTCTGTGCGCCGCTCGACAGCGTCTCTGCCTTCGACAGCTACGCGTCGGCGATGAGCCTGATTAATTTGCTGACCAACGCACTGCTGCACGAAATGCTCTCTCAGGGCCGCCAGCGCATTCATCAGATTGCCGATCTCTACCAGCAGCTCGACGAGCTGGAGCACCGTTAAAGAGCACCATTTTGGTGCTTTGCCTCATTTTGATCCCCTCCTTCCAGGCGGTAAATAACCGCCTTTTCAGCGAAAAATAAGCGGGCAGGCAGAGAGATTTAACGCAGCAGGGGTTGGCACATTAGTTGCAAATCACATATGCAAGAATCTTTTGTTTCATGTCAATTTACCGGGGTGCATAATGAAAAAAGCGTTAATGGCGGTCGCAGCAGCAACCTTACTGATGATCCAGGCTGGCGGTGCGCTGGCGGATCAGCTGCAGGATATTGAGAAGCGTGGCGTGCTGCGCGTGGCCGTGCCGCAGGACTTCCCGCCGTTTGGCTCGGTCGGAACGGATCTGCAACCGCAGGGTTACGACATTGATACGGCGAAATACCTTGCAAAGCAGATGAAACTTAAATTGCAGCTGGTGCCGGTCACCAGTGCTAACCGCGTGCCCTATCTGCAAACCGATAAGGTGGATCTGGTGATCTCCAGCATGGGCAAAAACCCGGAGCGCGAAAAAGTGATCGACTTCAGCCGTGCCTATGCGCCGTTCTTCCTCGGCGTTTTTGGCGCGAAAGGCGAAACCGTGAAAGATGCAGCGGCGCTGAGCGGTAAAACCATCGGCGTCACGCGCGGAGCGGTTGAAGATATGGTGCTGAGCAGCCTGGCACCTAAAGAGGCGCAGATAAAGCGCTATGAAGATAACAACACCACGCTGTCAGCCTACCTGTCCGGACAGGTTGAATATGTGGCAACCGGCAACCTGGTGGTGGCCGCCATTGCCCGTCAGAACCCGCAAAAAGCACCGGTAGCGCAGTTTATGCTGAAAGATTCGCCCTGCTTTATCGGCCTGAAAAAAGAGGAGCCGGCGCTGAAGGCGAAAGTGGATGCGCTGATCGAACAGGGGATTAAAGACGGCACGCTAAACAAGCTCTCGGAAGAGTGGCTGAAAGCGCCGTTGCCTGCCAGTCTCGGCGCATAAGGGCGCATCATGCTCGGGCAACTTAACTTTCCTGCACTCTGGCCCTACTGGCCAGAGCTGCTCGCCGGACTCTGGGTCACGATTCAGCTGACGGTGCTGGCTACCGTAGGCGGCGTTGGCCTGGGGATCCTTGGCGCGGCGCTGCGTAGCGGCAAGCCGGGCTGGGCCAGCCGCCTGTGGGGGGGCTATGTCGAAATCATCCGCAATACGCCTTTCGTGGTGCAGCTCTTTTTTATCGTTTTTGGCCTGCCCAATCTGGGGCTGAAGCTGACCGCGGGCGAAGCGGCGCTGCTGGCGATGCTCATTAACCTGGGGGCCTACAGCACCGAAATTATTCGCGCCGGCATTCAGGTCACGCCCAGGGGGCAGTGGGAAGCGGGGCGCGTGCTGGGTCTGACGCGCGCGCAGACGTTTTTACGTGTGGTGCTGCCGCCATCGCTACAGCGTATTTATCCCGCGCTGGTGAGCCAGTGCATTATCGTGATGCTTGGCTCCTCGGTAGTGTCGCAGGTTTCGTATGAAGAGCTGACTTTCGCCGCCAACCTGATCCAGTCGCGCACCTTTTTGAGCTTTGAGGTCTATCTGGTGACCACGCTGATCTATCTGCTGTTATCCATCGCCATGCGCCAGATCCTGCTGGCGCTGGGGCGAAAATGGTTTGGAGCCCAGGCATGATGACAACCTTTACCGACTGGGACATTGTGCGCAACCTGCTGCTGGCAGCGCGCTGGACTATTCTGCTGTCGCTGACCGCCTTTTTCGGCGGCACGCTGGTGACGCTGCCGCTGCTGTTTTTACGCCTGCTGTCGCGTAAATGGCTGACGCGGCTGATCCGTGCCTACACCGAACTGTTTCAGGGGACGCCGCTGCTGATGCAGCTGTTTCTGGCCTTCTTCGGCGTTGGCCTGTTTGGCATCGACGTGGCTCCGTGGACGGCAGCGTCGCTGGCCCTGACCCTTTACACCAGCGCCTTTCTGCTGGATATCTGGTTCGGCAGCATCCGCGCACTACCAAAAGGGCAGTGGGAGGCGTCGCGCTGTCTTGGCCTGAGCTTCGGCCAGACGCTGTGCCGGGTCATCGCACCGCAGGCCATCCGTATCGCCATCGCGCCAACGGTCGGCTTCGCGGTACAGGTGATTAAAGGGACCGCACTCGCCTCGATTATCGGCTTTGTCGAACTCACCAAAGCCGGAACCATTCTGAACAATGTGACCTATCAGCCGTTCAAGGTCTTTGGCCTGGTGGCGCTGGGCTACTTCCTGATGTGTTATCCGCTGTCTCGCTACAGCCAGTACCTGGAGAAAAAATTCCATGCCGCTCATCACCATTAATCAGGTACAGAAGTACTACGGCGACAACCATGTGCTGAAGGGCGTCGATCTCGATATTGAAATGGGCGAGGTGATCTCCATCATCGGCCGCAGCGGCTCGGGAAAGAGCACGCTGCTGCGCTGCATGAACGGGCTGGAAGGCTATCAGGAAGGCAGCATCAAGCTGGGCGGGATGACCATTACCGACCGGGATACCCAGGCGCGTGAAATCAGCCGCTCGGTTGGCATGGTATTCCAGAACTTCAATCTCTTTCCGCATATGACTGCGCTGGAGAACGTGATGCTGGCACCGCGCCGCGTGCTGAAAAAAAGCGAGGCCGAGTGCCGTGCGCTGGCAGCACAGATGCTGGAAAAAGTCGGCCTGGGCGAACGCCTTGACTACTATCCGGCGAATCTCTCCGGCGGCCAGCAGCAGCGCGTCGCCATTGCCCGCGCGCTGGCAATGAATCCTAAAGTACTGCTCTGTGACGAAATCACCTCCGCGCTCGACCCTGAGCTGGTGGGGGAAGTCTTGAAAGTGCTGGAGCAGCTTGCCGCGGAAGGCATGACATTAATCCTTGTTACCCATGAGATGAACTTCGCCCGCGACGTCGGCGATCGCGTGGTCTTTATGCATCAGGGGCGCGTCTGGGAGCAGGGCAGCAGCAAAACCCTGTTTGCCGCGCCGCAGACGCCGGAGCTGAAACAGTTTATCTCCTCGGTAAGACTCTAAATTCATAAGGAAATCAACATGGAAAATCGCTACCCGCAAATTAATCCACCGCAGCGCCTGCTGATGGGCCCTGGCCCTATCAACGCCGATCCGCGCGTGCTGCGCGCCATGTCGACTCAGCTGATTGGTCAGTACGATCCGGCGATGACGCATTACATGAACGAAGTCATGGCGCTCTACCGCGAGGTTTTCCGCACGGAAAACCGCTGGACACTGCTGATTGACGGCACGTCTCGCGCGGGCATTGAGGCGATCCTGCTGTCGGCGATCCGCCCTGGCGATCGGGTGCTGGTGCCGGTGTTTGGCCGCTTTGGTCACCTGCTGTGCGAAATTGCCCGCCGCTGCCGCGCTGAAGTGCATACCATCGAGGTGCCCTGGGGCGAAGTCTTCACGCCGGACCAGATCGAGGATGCGATTAAACGCGTCAGGCCGCGCCTGCTGCTAACGGTACAGGGTGACACCTCTACGACCATGCTGCAGCCGCTGGCGGAGCTGGGCGCAATCTGCAAACGCTACGGCGTGCTGTTCTATACCGATGCCACGGCATCACTCGCCGGCAACGCGCTGGAGACCGATGCCTGGGGACTCGACGCGGTATCGGCAGGAATGCAGAAGTGTCTCGGTGGCCCGTCCGGAACCTCGCCGGTTACTTTAAGCCCGCAGATGGAGGAGGCGATCCGCAGACGTAAATGCGTCGAAGAGGGGATCCGCACCGCGGCCCATCAGGATGGGGACGAAGAGATGATCTACTCCAACTACTTCGATCTCGGCATGATCATGGATTACTGGGGGCCAGAGCGCCTTAACCATCATACTGAAGCCACCACGGCGCTGTTCGGCGCGCGCGAATGCGCCCGACTGATTGTGCAGGAAGGGCTGGATGCGGGGATCGCGCGCCACAAGCTGCATGGTGATGCCCTGCTGAAGGGGATCCAGGGCATGGGGCTGGAAACGTTCGGCGATCTGAAGAACAAAATGAACAACGTACTCGGGGTGGTGATCCCGCAGGGTGTTAACGGCGACCAGGTGCGTCAGCTGATGCTGAACGATTTCGGCATTGAAATTGGCACCTCGTTCGGCCCGCTGCACGGCAAGGTCTGGCGCATCGGCACAATGGGCTACAACGCTCGCAAAGACTGCGTGATGACCACGCTGGCAGCGCTGGAAGCCGTGCTGGCGCACGTCGGCTTTCGCGCCACACAGGGTGCAGCCATGCAGGCGGCCTGGGATCACTACGGGAGCCAGGCATGATAATGAACGCCGTTGAAGCGGCGCTTGCTGCCGAACGCGTGATGGCGCGCTGCGATGCGCTGGCGGCGATCAGCGAATCGCCGGATAACCTGACGCGCGTCTATCTCTCGCCGGAACATCTGCGTGCCAATGCGCAGGTGGGTGAGTGGATGGCACAGGCGGGAATGCGCGTCTGGCAGGATGAAGTGGGCAATATTTGCGGCCGCTATGAAGGGGCGGCCGAGGGCGCGCCCGCGCTGCTGCTCGGCTCGCATCTCGATACGGTGCGCAACGCCGGGCGCTACGACGGCATGCTTGGGGTGCTGACGGCCATTGAAACCGTGCAGTGGCTGCACGATCAGCAGCAGCGTTTACCGCTGGCGATTGAGATTGTGGGCTTTGGAGACGAAGAAGGCACGCGTTTTGGCATTACCCTGCTGGGTAGCCGGGGTATTACCGGCAGCTGGCCGACGAGCTGGACCACGCATCCGGACGGTAACGGGATCACCGTCGCGCAGGCGATGGCGGATGTCGGTCTCGACGCGGAGGCAATCCCGCGCGCGGCGCGCGATCTCAACGACATTGTGGCCTATCTTGAACTGCACATTGAACAGGGTCCGTGTCTGGAGCAGGAGGGGCTGGCGCTCGGCGTGGTTACCGCCATCAATGGCGCGCGTCGGCTGCGCTGTTGCTTTACCGGCGAGGCAGGTCATGCGGGCACGGTGCCAATGACACATCGCAAAGATGCACTGGCCGCCGCCGCAGAGTGGATGGTATTTATTGAGGCCGCGACGCGCGAGCAGGATCCGCAGCTGGTGGCAACGGTGGGAACCCTGAGCTGCGCGCCTGGCGCCGTCAACGTCATTCCCGGCGAGGTCACGCTGTCGCTGGACGTGCGTGGCCCGCAGGATCTGCCGCTGGAGCAGTTGCTGTCGAGCCTGCTGACGCAGGGCGAGGCGATCGCGCTGCGGCGCGGGCTGCGCTTCGAGGCAGAAGAGTTTTATCGCATCAGCGCCACCGCCTGCGACAGCGGGCTGCAACAGGCGCTGAGCAGCGCGATAGAAACGGTGCAGGGCCGCACGCTGGCGCTGCCCAGTGGCGCAGGGCATGACGCCATTGCTATCG
The DNA here is from genome assembly GCF_041386365.1 of Pantoea sp. KPR_PJ. Classification (NCBI taxonomy): domain Bacteria; kingdom Pseudomonadati; phylum Pseudomonadota; class Gammaproteobacteria; order Enterobacterales; family Erwiniaceae; genus Pantoea; species Pantoea sp. KPR_PJ. The sequence goes on from NZ_JABMIK010000003.1 coordinate 20,933, forward strand.
CCGAACGCTGGCCGGTCGGCATGCTGTTTGTGCGCAACCACCGTGGCATCAGCCATCACCCGGCAGAAGCGGTGATGAGCGGCGACGTGGCGCTGGGGGTGCGCGCCTGTCTCCATGCAGTGTGTCAGATTGCCCAGCGAGGTGAGGTATGAACCTTGCCACGTTTAACACACTGTCGCCGGCGGCGGCGCAGGCGGCCATTGCCCACTGCGTGGCCATCCCGCACTGGCAGCTGGCGCTGGTCTCCGCGCGGCCATTTTTTTCTGCGGCAGCGCTGATAGCAGAAGCTGACCGGCTGGCCCGGAACTGGGACGCCGCAGATCTGCGCCAGGCTCTGACGGCGCACCCACGCATCGGCGAACGCGCCAGCGGGGCGGAGAAAGAAGCGGTGCTGTCGCGCCAGGAGCAGGCTGCGATGGGAAGTGCGGATGCGCCGCTGAAGCAGGCGATGCAAGAGGGCAATCAGGCCTATGAGGCGCGTTTTGGCCGTGTATTCCTGATCCGCGCGAAGGGACGCAGCGGCGAGGAGATGCTGTCGGCGCTTCAGCGTCGCTTAGGTCAGGACCCGCAAACCGAAGAGCGCGAAACGCTGGAACAGCTACGTGAAATTACCTTATTACGCCTGAAGGAGAGCCTGACATGAGCACGATTACGACCCACATTCTTGATACCGCGTTAGGCAAACCTGCGACAGGGGTGGCGATCTCTCTGGAGCAGAACAGTCCTGAGGGCTGGCTGCCGGTCTCTGAAGCAACGACCAACAGCGACGGACGCGTCAGCGATCTGACGCCGGAGCCGTTAACACCCGGCCATTATCGCCTGACGGCAGAGATAGGGGACTATTTTGCCGCTGGCGGGCGTGATGCCCTCTATGTCTCAGCGCAGATTGACTTTGTTATTGCTGAGGCGGGCAGTCATTTTCACCTGCCCTTTCTTATCTCGCCCTGGTCGTGGTCTACCTATCGCGGCAGCTGATTTTGAAAGCTACCGGCTATCAAAACCGTCGGCCTTTCCAGATAGAGTTTGCTCAGGCGTCCCGCTATCGTAATCCGGTAACCCAGAGCCAACGGAGCCGATAATGAGCACGCCAGAAAATAACGATAATACAGCCGCCGCAGGTCAATGCCCTTTTCCTCACGGTGCGGCTGAAGAAAAACGCGTAGAGCAGAGTGGCGCCGACGCCGGTAAATGTCCTTTCCACCATGGTGCCTCAGAAGAGAAGAGTGTGCTGGCGCGCGGCGCGGGGAGCGGCACCTCTAACCGCGACTGGTGGCCCAACATGCTGCGTGTCGATCTGTTAAACCAGCACTCCAGCCGTTCCAGCCCGCTCAGCGACGATTTCAACTACCGCGAAGAATTCAGCAAGCTCGACTACTCCGCCCTGAAAGCGGATATTCGGGCGCTGCTTACCGATTCCCAGTCCTGGTGGCCCGCCGACTGGGGCAGCTATATTGGCCTGTTTATTCGTATGGCGTGGCACAGCGCCGGAACATACCGCACCGTTGACGGGCGCGGTGGCTCAGGTCGCGGCCAGCAGCGCTTTGCACCGCTTAACTCCTGGCCGGATAACGTCAGCCTGGATAAAGCACGCCGTCTGCTGTGGCCAGTGAAACAGAAATATGGTCAGAAAATCTCCTGGGCCGATCTCTATATTCTGGCGGGCAACGTCGCGCTGGAGAACGCAGGCTTCCGTACTTTTGGCTTTGGTGCCGGTCGCGAAGACGTGTGGGAACCGGATATGGACGTGGACTGGGGTAACGAAACCGAATGGCTGGCGCACCGTCATCCGGAAAGCCTGGCTAACGCCCCGCTGGGCGCCACCGAAATGGGGCTGATTTACGTTAACCCGGAAGGGCCGGAAGCGAGCGGTAATCCGGCGTCGGCGGCACCGGCCATTCGCGCCACCTTCGGCAATATGGGCATGAACGACGAAGAGATTGTCGCGCTGATTGCGGGCGGGCATACGCTGGGTAAAACCCACGGTGCGGGCGCTGCCAGCCACCTTGACGTCGATCCGGAAGCCTCGCCGATTGAAGCTCAGGGCTTCGGCTGGCGCAGCAGCTACGGCAGTGGCGCAGGTGCCGACGCCATCACCTCTGGTCTTGAGGTGATCTGGACGCAGACGCCAACCCAGTGGAGCAACTATTTCTTTGAGAACCTGTTCAAATATGAGTGGGTGCAGACGAAAAGCCCGGCGGGTGCGATTCAGTTTGAAGCCAGCAATGCTGACGCAATTATTCCGGATCCCTTTGATCCGGAGAAAAAGCGCAAACCAACCATGCTGGTTACCGATCTGACGCTGCGTTTCGATCCTGAGTTTGAAAAGATCTCACGCCGCTTTCTCAACGATCCGCAGGCGTTCAATGAAGCCTTTGCCCGTGCCTGGTTCAAGCTGACTCACCGCGACATGGGGCCGAAAGCGCGCTACCTGGGGCCGGAAGTGCCGAAGGAAGATCTGCTGTGGCAAGATCCGTTACCGGCAGCCGTTCATCAGCCTGCCGCCAGCGATATCAGCGAGCTGAAAGCCAGCATTGCTGCCTCCGGCCTGAGCGTTAGCCAGCTGGTGTCGGTGGCCTGGGCCTCCGCCTCTACCTTCCGCGGCGGAGACAAACGCGGCGGCGCAAACGGTGCGCGTCTGGCGCTGGCTCCGCAGAATACGTGGGCGGTAAACGCCAGCGTCATCCATGACGTGCTGCCGGTTCTGCAGGCGATTCAGCAGGCCTCTGGCAAAGCGTCACTGGCGGATGTGATTGTGCTGGCGGGGAATGTTGGCGTCGAGATGGCAGCAGCAGCGGCAGGCGTCGCTGTGCAGGTGCCCTTTACGCCGGGTCGCGTCGACGCGCGTCAGGATCAAACCGACAGTGAATCCTTTGCGCTGCTTCAGCCGCTGGCGGATGGGTTCCGTAACTACCGCCGCGTGCAGGGGGGCTCTTCAACCGAAACGCTGCTGCTGGATAAAGCGCAGCAGCTGACGCTGAGCGCGCCGGAGCTGACGGTACTGCTGGGGGGCCTGCGCGTGCTGGGCACTAACTTTGACGGCAGCGATCGCGGCGTCTTTACCGATCGCCCGGGCGTGCTGAGCACAGACTTCTTCGTTAACCTGCTGGATATGCGCACCGCATGGCGCGCGACCGACGAAAGCGAGGAGCTGTTTGAAGGGCGCGACCGTCAGAGCGGCGAAGTGAAATACCACGCCACCCGCGCTGACCTGGTGTTTGGCTCTAACGCTATCCTGCGCGCCCTGGCGGAAGTCTATGCCAGCAGCGATGCGCAACAGAAATTTGTCACCGACTTTGTGGCCGCATGGACCCGGGTCATGAACCTGGATCGTTTCGACCTGTAACGTTGGCGTTAAGATAAAAAAACCGCAGCCCTGTGCTGCGGTTTTTTTTATGGGCAGCGCTCGCCGGGCGATGTCAGCGTAAAACGATCGGCATCGCGCCAGGCTGGAAAGCGCTCGCGATACGCGGTCAGCGCCGCCAGCGAGAGCGTGGCGTCGAGTCGTGCCTGTGCAAAGGGCTCGGCTTCACTGAGGATCTCCCCCTGCGGGGAGATAATCTGGCTGTCGCCGCTGTAGCGGTGCTGGTTGCCGTCGCTGCCCACGCGGTTACAGCCCGCGACATACGCCTGGTTCTCAATGGCACGGGCCAGCAGCAGCGCCTGCCAGTGCAGCGCGCGCGGGGCGGGCCAGTTGGCAACATAAAGCGCCAGATCGTAATCGTTGTTGTTGCGGGCAAAAACCGGGAAGCGCAGGTCGTAGCAAATCTGCGGCAGGATACGCCAGCCGCGCCACTCAATGACCTCGCGCGTCTCACCCGGCAAATAGTGATGATGCTCGTCCGCCATACGAAACAGATGACGCTTGTCATACTGGTGCAGCGTACCGTCTGGCTCTACCAGCAGAAAACGGTTTACCGCGCCGTTTTCCGTCTGAATTGCCGCGCTGCCGCCAGTCATCGCATTGCTTGCCCGGGCGTGCTTGTGCAGCCACGCCACCACCTGCGCCTGAGGCAGCGAGTTTTGCGCCGCTTCCATCGCGAATCCGGTGGTAAACATCTCTGGCAGCACAATCAGATCGCGTCCCGTGATGCCCTCAAGCAGCGTGTCGAAGTGGCGCAGGTTCGCCTCACCATCCATCCAGTGCAGGGTTTCCTGCAACACCGTTATCTTTAAATCTGACATAAGCGCTCCGCAGCGGCGTCGAGCGTCGCCTCCTGTTTGGCAAAACAGAGGCGGATCAGCCTGTGGGGAAAGGGATCTGCACAGAACACCGACAGGGGAATTGCCGCCACGCCGACCTCTTTTGTCAGCCACTGGCAGAAGCTGACGTCGTCAAGATCGGAGATGGCGCTGTAGTCCGCCAGCAGAAAGTAGGTGCCTTCGCACGGCAGTACCTTAAAGCGACTCTTTTCCAGCGCCTGTGCCAGACGGTCACGACGCGCGCGGTAAAAAGCAGGCAGCTCGCGATAATGTTGCGGTGCGTTGCGCAGCATATCGGCAATCGCCAGCTGCGCAGGGGTATTCACCGAAAAGGTCAGATACTGATGCACCTTGCGCAGTTCGGCGCTGATGGCAGCAGGCGCGACGCTGTAGCCTACTTTCCAGCCGGTCATATGGAAGGTTTTGCCAAACGACGAAACGGCCACTGCGCGCGCGCGCAGCTGCGGATGCGCCAGCACGCTGGCGTGGCCCGCCTCGTCGAAGCAGATGTGCTCATAGACTTCGTCGCTCAGCACATAGATCGCCTGCCCGGCAATCGCCTGCCACAGCGCGTCAAAATCTGCTTTGCGCCAGACGGTGGCAGAGGGGTTGTGCGGCGTATTAAGGATCACCAGACGCGTCTTGCTGGAGATCAGGCTGGCGAAGGTCGTCCAGTCCACGCGAAAGCCCGGTGGCTGCAGCGCGATGCGCTTCAGGATGCCGCCCGACAGCTCGACGGCAGGCGCATAGCTGTCATAGCTCGGGTCGAAACAGATCACTTCATCGCCCTGGCGTACCAGCGCGGTGATTGCCGCATAGAGCGCTTCCGTCGCGCCTGCGGTAACGGTGATATCACTGTGTACGTCGGGGCGATAGCCGTAGAGCTCAGCGGTTTTCTCGGCGATTGCCTCGCGCAACGGCAGCGCACCGCTCATCGGCGCGTACTGATTGGCACCCTGGCTGACATGATAAGCCAGACGCTCCTGCAAATAGTGCGGACCGCTGAAGTCGGGAAAACCTTGCGACAGGTTAATGGCGTTATGCTGCTGCGCTAGCGCGCTCATCTGGGTGAAGATCGTGGTGCCGAGAGCGGGCAGTTTGCTCTCCGGCGTCAGGTTGGGCTGCGTCATTGTTAATAGCCTTAAGCGCGAATGTCGTTGCGAAGTAACCCTGTGTTGAAGCCACTATAAACAGGATGTTACTATTTAGCAATCGAGACGCTTAGACGTCTAAAACCTACCTTACAGGATGCCGAAACGCGATGTCTCAACACACTCTGCTCGACCAGCTGGTGGCCGCCTGCCACTGGATTGGTGCCAAAGGCTGGGCACCCGCCACCGGCGGCAATATGTCCGTTCGCGAGGATGCCCGCTTCTGCCTGCTCAGTGAATCGGGCAAGGATAAAGGCAGCCTGACGCGAGACGATTTTATTGAGGTGGAGATAGCCACCAACAGCGTGCCCTCCGGGCGGAAACCCTCAGCGGAAACCGGGCTGCATACCCTGATCTACCGACTGTTTCCCGATGCGGGCGCGGTACTGCATACCCATACGGTCAACGCGACGGTGCTGTCGCGGGTTGAGAAGAGCGGCACGCTGCGGCTGGAGGGCTATGAGATGCAGAAATCGCTGGCGGGCCAGCACAGCCATCTCGACGCCGTGGCGATCCCGGTTTTTGATAATGACCAGGATATTGAGGCGCTGGCGCAGCGTATTGCGGCATATGCGCGAGAAACCCCGTTTCGTTACGGCTTTCTGCTGCGCGGCCACGGGCTGACCTGCTGGGGCAGGGACGTCGCTGAAGCGCGTCGTCATCTGGAAGGTCTGGAATTTTTGTTTGAGTGTGAACGTCAACGTCGCCTGCTGGAGGCCCAATGATCCGCGCCATTGTTACCGATATTGAAGGCACGACCAGCGATATTCGCTTCGTGCATGAGGTGCTGTTTCCCTATGCGCGCGACCATCTCGCCGCCTTTCTTCAGGCGCAGCATCACCACCCGGACGTTAGCGCGGCGCTCGATGCGGTGCGCGCTGAAGCGGGCCAGCCAGAGGCCGATCTTGCTGCCGTGATCGGGATCCTGCTGGGCTTTATGGATGAGGATCGTAAATCCACCGGGCTAAAGGCGCTCCAGGGCATGATCTGGCGCGACGGCTATCTGAACGGCCGGTTTACCGGCCATCTCTATCCGGATGTGCTGCCTGCACTGCGAGCCTGGCATCAGCAGGGCATTCAGCTTTACGTTTATTCTTCCGGTTCGGTAGCGGCGCAAAAACTGTTATTTGGCTACAGTGATGAAGGTGATATTACTGACCTGTTTAGCGGCTATTTTGATACCCACGTGGGGGCCAAGCGCGAGGTAAACGCGTACCGTACTATCGCTGAAAAAACCGGCCTGCCCGCTGAGCAGCTGCTGTTCCTCTCCGACATTCGTCAGGAGCTGGATGCGGCAGCGGAAGCCGGATGGAACACTGTGCAGTTAATTCGCGGCCCCGCTGACAGCGAGAGTCGCCATCATCAGGTGAACACTTTTTCCGGAGTCGTTTTAGCATGAGTGCATTGACCATTTTTACCGATACCGAGGCTACGCTGCCGGTGTGGCAGAGTACCGATGCGGAGATGATCCGTGAACGGCTGAATGCAAAAAATGTGCGCTTTGAACGCTGGGCAGCGGATCGCGATTTAGGTGACAATCCGGAGCCGGCCAGCGTGATTGAAGCCTATCAGCACGCCATCGATCAACTGGTGGCAGAGAAAGGCTATCAGAGCTGGGACGTCATCAGCATGCGCGCCGACAATCCACAGAAAGAAGTACTGCGCGAAAAGTTTCTCTCCGAGCATACGCACGGTGAAGATGAGGTGCGTTTTTTTGTTGAAGGTGCGGGTCTCTTCTGCCTGCATCTGGATGGTCAGGTTTATCAGATCCTGTGTGAGAAAAACGATCTGATCTCCGTGCCTGCCGGAACGCCCCACTGGTTTGATATGGGATCGTCGCCGCACTTCACTGCGATCCGCATTTTTGATAATCAGGAGGGCTGGGTGGCGCACTTTACCGGCGATACCATTGCCGATGCCTATCCGCGCCTGCCCTAGCAGCAAACGGGCGCGCCCGGCGCGCCCGTTTATGGCTGAAAAAAGCCTGCCGCAACCTCTCCAGGCGTGACCACGCCTGTATCCAGTACCCAGCCGCTAATCAACCCCGCAGGCGTTACGTCGAACGCCGGGTTGTACACGGCCGCCGCTTCCGGTGCCCACTGGACGCGGCCAAAGCTGCCCGCTACGCCAGTTACTTCGCTGGCGTCGCGCTGTTCAATAGGAATATCGCCGCCGCTGGCGCAGTGGCGATCCAGCGTGGTATGCGGCGCAGCAACGTAAAACGGAATCTGATGATAATGCGCCAGCACCGCCAGGCTGTAGGTGCCGATCTTGTTCGCCACATCTCCGTTGGCCGCAATGCGATCCGCACCAACCCAGATGGCGTCAACCTGGCCGCTCGCCATCAGGCTGGCCGCCATGGCGTCGGCGATCAGCCGATAGGGGATCGCCAGCTCGCCCAGCTCCCAGGCGGTTAAGCGGCCACCCTGTAATAGCGGGCGCGTCTCATCGACCCAGACGCAGGCCACCTTGCCCTGCTGATGCGCGCGGGCGATGACGCCCAGCGCGGTGCCAACGCCTGCGGTGGCCAGTCCGCCCGTATTGCAGTGGGTCAACAACCGGCTGCCCGGTTTTACCAGCGCGCTACCCGCCTCGGCGATGTTGTCGCACAGCTGGCGATCCTCTTCTACCAGGCGCAGCGCCTCCTGCGACAGCGCGGCGACAAAAGCCTCCTGCGCCAGCGCCACCTTCATGCGGTCCAGGTTATTCATCAGGTTGACCGCCGTCGGACGCGCCGCACGCAGCACCTCCAGCGCCTGCGCCAGTGCATCGCGGGTTGCCCCTTGTTCAGCCAGCAGCGCCAGCAGCAGCGAAGCGGAGAGTCCGATAAGCGGCGCGCCGCGCACGCGCAGGGCGTGAATATGTGCGACGAGCTGCGCGACATCGTGCGCCGGCAGCCAGTTTTTTTGCTGCGGCAGCGCCTGCTGATCGAGGATCCAGAGCTGATTGTCACGAACCTGTAAGCTGGTGGTTTGGAGCGTTTGCATGGTCTGTAAAATCTCTGTTGCGTTGATGTCGCGTATTGTGCCAACATGCGGAACGGATGTATAGACGTCTGAACGGCTTATTACAGTGCCCTGGCGGGTTTCGTTTAAGAGGAATGGCAATGTCGCAATACCGTACGTTCACCGCAGCGGATGCAGTTGAGTATGCCAGAGAGTTTGGCGGCGTGGACGATCCCACTTCGCTGGTTGAAGCGGAAGAAATTGGCGATGGTAACCTCAATCTGGTGTTCAAAATCTTCGACCGTCAGGGTAACAGTCGGGTTATCGTCAAGCAGGCCTTGCCCTACGTGCGCTGCGTTGGCGAGTCCTGGCCGCTGACGCTGGATCGCGCGCGGCTGGAGGCACAAACTCTGGTTGAGCACTATAAATATTGTCCGCAGCATACCGTGAAGGTAACGCACTATGACGAAACGCTGGCGGTGATGGTGATGGAAGATCTCTCCAGCCACCGCATCTGGCGCGGTGAACTGGTCAGAGGCGCGTACTATCCGCAGGCGGCGACCCAGCTGGGCGAATACCTGGCGCAAACGCTGTTTCACACCTCCGATTTCATCCTGCATCCGCACAAGAAAAAAGCGGAGGTGGCGCGCTTTATCAACCCTGAGATGTGCGAGATTACCGAAGACCTGTTCTTTAACGATCCCTACACCCGTCACGAGCGCAACAGCTATCCGCAGGCGCTGGAACCGCTGGCCGCCAGCCTGCGCAGCGACGACGCGCTGAAGATCGCCGTTGCCGGACTGAAGCACCGCTTTTTTGCCCATGCGGAAGCGCTGTTGCACGGTGATATTCACAGCGGCTCACTCTTCGTGGCAGACGGCAGCCTGAAAGCGATTGACGCAGAATTTGGCTATTTTGGCCCAATAGGCTTTGACGTCGGGACGGCGCTGGGCAACCTGCTGATTAATTACTGTGGCCTGCCGGGGCTGCTGGCCACGCGCGAGGCGGCTGAAGGACGCGAGCGACGACTGAACGACGTACGAGAGGTATGGAATACTTTTGCTGCCCGCTTCCTGGCGCTGGCAGAAGAGAAAACCACCGATGTGGCGCTGGCCTACCCGGGCTATGCCCAGGCATTTCTGCGTAAAGTCTGGGCCGATACCCTGGGCTACTGCGGTACCGAACTTATTCGCCGTACCGTTGGGATGTCACACGTTGCCGATATGAAGCTGATTAAGGATGACGCGATGCGCACCGAGTGCATTCGCAGCTGCATCACGCTGGGACGCACGCTGATTCTGGCAGCGGATCATGTAGAGGATGTCGAGGCGCTGATCGCGCGCATTCGACAGGCGGGGTAAGCGCCGCGCCCCAGCCGGTGACGGTAACGCGGGATGGCAGGGGAGAGGAGGTGCGGCCTCGCACCGCAGAAAGCTTAATGTCAGAAGCATCTGGCGCAGCACGTCAGCCTGCTACGGGATGCCCCTCCGCGATAAGAGAGGCATCCGCGCAGGCTCCTGGCGGCTTTCACCGTTGCGCTATGCCGCTTCACTCTCACGTGCCGCCTTTACCGCTGGCTTTTTCACCGGCACCGCCAGCGCATCCGCCTCAAACTCATCGACGTTAATTGCCCGCAGGCGGCTCGCTTCGGCGCGGGTCAGCACATCAGCTTCGGCGGCGTCAATCCAGCCCGCTTTTAATGCCTGCTGCGCCAGCACATCGAGTCGGGTAAAAGAGAAGTGCTGCTTGTGCTGCTTGCAGAGACGATCGTGAATGACCTCTGCTGCCATGACCTCCTGCAACGCCTGTTCGAGCTGGCCTGCCGGGTTGTGCTCACTCGGCGTCAGATACTGGCCGCGTCCCAGGCGGGTACGCGTCGCGGAAGGCAGCTGCAGCAGCTTCGCCAGCTTGTGGTCCAGGCGATCGCTCGGTGCCGGGCAGTGCCTGCCACCGGCAAAAATCATCAGGCGCAGCGCGCCGGCCACCAGCGGATTCGGGAAGTTGCGCAGCAGATCGTCAGTCGCCTGCTCAGCCTGATGCAGCGCATCCTGCACGCCCCAGTGCACCAGCGGCAGATCCGCCTCGTGACGCCCTTCATCGTCATAGCGTTTCAGCGTGGCAGAGGCGAGATAGAGCTGGCTCAGCACATCACCCAGGCGGGCCGAAATGCGCTCGCGGCGTTTCAGGCTGCCGCCCAGAACGGCCATTGACACGTCCGCCAGCAGCGCCAGATTCGCGCTCAGCCGGTTAAGGTGCTGGTAATAACGACGCGTCACGTCGCGCGTGGGTGACGCGCTGGTGCGTCCCGCCGTCAGGCCAAGCCACAGGCTGCGTACCGCGTTGCTGCCGACGTAGCCAACATGGCTGAACAGGGCGCGGTCAAATGCATTAAGATCGTGGCTGGCTGCGGCCGCCATCTCTTTCAGCACGAACGGATGACAGCGAATGGCACCCTGACCAAAGATAATCATGCTGCGCGTGAGGATATTGGCTCCCTCTACAGTGATAGCGATAGGCGCGCCCTGATAGGCTCGGGCAAGGAAGTTGCTGCTGCCAAGCATAATGCCTTTGCCGCCTGCGATATCCATTGCATCCACAATGGCACGCTGGCCGCGATGGGTGCAGTGATACTTCACAATGGCTGACAGCACCGCTGGTTTTTCACCCTGCATAATGCCGGTGGTGATCAGGGTAGCGGCGGCATCCATCACATAGGCGTTACCGGCGATGCGCGCCAGCGGCTCTTCGATCCCTTCCATCTTGCCAATAGAGACTTTGAACTGGCGACGGATATGCGCATACGCGCCAGTCGCCAGCGCCAGGCTCTTCAGACTACCAGTGGAGTTAGAGGGCAGGGTAATGCCGCGTCCAACCGAGAGACACTCGACCAGCATGCGCCAGCCCTGACCTGCCATCTGTGGTCCACCAATAATAAAATCGATGGGCACAAAGATATCGTTGCCGCGCGTCGGGCCGTTCTGGAACGGCACATTAAGCGGAAAATGACGTTTGCCAATTTCAACGCCGGGCGTGCTGGTTGGGATGAGCGCGCAGGTAATGCCCAGCGACTCGGTGTCACCCAGCAGATGGTCAGGATCGGAGAGCTTGAAAGCCAGGCCCAGCACGGTGGCCACCGGCGCCAGCGTAATGTAGCGTTTGTTCCAGGTCAGGCGCATACCCAGCACCTGTTCACCCTGCCACTCGCCCATACAGACTACGCCCGTGTCTGGAATCGATCCGGCGTCGGAGCCTGCTTCCGGGCTGGTCAGGGCAAAGCAGGGGATATCGTCACCGCGTGCCAGACGCGGCAGGTAGTGATCTTTCTGTTCGTCGGTGCCGTAATGTTGCAGCAGTTCACCCGGGCCGAGCGAGTTAGGCACGCCCACGGTAATCGCCAGAATGCCTGACACGCCCGCCAGCTTTTGCAGGACGCGAGCCTGCGCGTAGGCAGAAAACTCCAGCCCGCCATACTCCTTCTTGATGATCATGGCGAAGAAGCGCTGCTCTTTCAGATAGGCCCAGAGCGCCGGCGGCAGATCGGCCATCTCATGGGTAATTTCAAAGTCGTTAGCCATGCGGCAGGCTTCTTCAACCGGGCCATCGAGAAAGGCCTGCTCTTCCGGCGTCAGTCGCGGCTGCGGATAGTTGTGCAGTTTCTGCCAGTCGGGTTTACCCTGAAACAGATCGCCCTCCCACCAGGTGGTCCCGGCATCAATCGCTTCTTTTTCTGTACGCGACATTGGCGGCATCACCTGCTGAAAGCGTTGCAGCATCGGCTGCGAAAACAGGGCACGGCGCAGGGCAGGCAGATTGAAAGGCAGCAGGATAATGGCCAGCGGCAGCAGCAGCCAGGGCGTCCAGACGTTCGCTACTGACCAGGCAAGCGTCCACAGCAGCAGAATGGCGCTGCTCATCGCCAGCGAGATGCGGTGATAAAACAGGGCGCTGATCAATACCAGCGTCGCGAGGATCGACACAACCATCATAATCACAGCTCCGTAGTAGTAAGAGGTCTGACCTGTTATAGGTAGAGATGTATGCCACTGGCTGATAATTAGCAATTCGTTTACATCACAATTACAACCTTACTCACAAAAACGGGGCTTTCCGCGCGGCGCACGGGCTGGCTTTCGCGCGGCCTGTGCTTTGCGGCAACTCGCCATTCCGTTAAACTTGCAGGGTCACTCTTTTACTAACAAGGACATCCCTATGTACCAGGACATCATTCGCTCTGAGCTGAATGAAGCAGCGGATACGCTGAATAAATTCCTTAGCGACGAGGCGAACATTCATGCTATTCAGCGCGCGGCTGTGCTGCTGGCCGACAGCTTCAAGGCAGGAGGCAAAGTGCTCTCCTGCGGCAACGGCGGTTCCCACTGCGACGCGATGCATTTTGCGGAAGAGCTGACCGGACGCTATCGCGAAAACCGTCCAGGTTACCCGGCCATTGCCATCTCGGATGTCAGCCATCTCTCCTGCGTCAGCAACGATTTCGGCTATGACTACGTTTTCTCGCGCTATATCGAAGCGGTGGGCCGCCCGGGCGACGTGCTGCTGGGGCTGTCGACCTCTGGTAACTCAGCCAATATCATTAAGGCCATTGAGGCGGCGCGCGCGCAGGGGATGAAAGTCATTACCCTGACCGGCAAAGACGGCGGCAAAATGGCTGGCTCTGCGGATATCGAGATTCGCGTTCCGCACTTTGGCTATGCTGACCGCATTCAGGAGATCCACATCAAGGTGATCCATATCCTGATGCTCTTGATTGAAAAAGAGATGGTGAAGTAATAAGGCTGGCCGCCGGCGAGAACCCAGGCGGCATTTCTGACTAAGGCGGTAGCTATGTGCGAATTGCTCGGGATGAGCGCTAACGTTCCAACCGATATCTGTTTCAGTTTTACCGGCCTGGTGCAGCGCGGCGGTGGAACCGGGCCGCATAAAGATGGCTGGGGCATCACCTTTTATGAGGACAGAGGATGCCGCACCTTTAAAGATCCGCTACCGAGCTACAACTCGCCGATTGCGCGTCTGGTGCAGGAGTACCCCATCAAGTCCCAGTCGGTGGTGGCGCATATCCGCCAGGCAAATCGCGGGCCGGTGTCACTGGAAAATACCCACCCGTTTACCCGCGAACTCTGGGGACGCAACTGGACCTATGCACATAATGGCCAGCTGAAGGGCTATCGCCAGCTGGAAACTGGCCATTTTCGCCCGGTGGGAGAAACCGACAGCGAGAAGGCGTTTTGCTGGATCCTGCACAAGCTCGCCATGCGCTATCCGCGCACGCCCGCTAACTGGCCTGCGGTGTTTCGCTACGTGGCCGAACTGGCGTCTGAACTGCGGCAGAAGGGCGTATTTAATATGCTGCTGTCCGATGGCCGCTACCTGATGGCGTTCTGCTCGACCAATCTTTACTGGATCACGCGCCGCGCACCGTTCGGCAAAGCGCAGCTGCTGGATCAGGACGTGGAGATTGATTTCCAGCAGCACACCAGCGCCAATGATGTGGTGACGGTGATTGCGACGCAGCCGCTGACGGGAAATGAAACCTGGCACCGCATCGTGCCAGGCGAGTGGGCGTTATTCTGCCTTGGAGAGCGCCAGGAATGATTTAGACGCCGCCTCGGGATTGACCATGACCGGGCTGCTGCTGTTCATCACATAGCTGCCGCTGGTCACGTTAATCGTTGGCGGCTGACGATATTTGGCAAAGTAGGCATAGCCAGGCTGCAGCTCGCGCCAGAAGCTGGCATAGGTCGAGTAGCGATGGCGCTGCATATTACTGTCGGTCATGCGGAACGGGAAGATGCTGATGTTCACCTCTGACTGGCCGTTGCGCAGCGCCGCGTTCACATAGGTAAAGATCTCGTCCATATAGGCGTCGGTCATGGCATAGCAGCCAATCGATTTGCAGTCGCCGTGGATCATCAGATAGGCACCGGTATAGGCGTGTTCGCGGTCATACTGGTTCGGGAAACCCACATTGATTGCGCGATAAAAGCGGCTGTCCGGCTTAAGCTGATTTAGCCTGACGCTGTAAAATCCTTCCGGGCTTTTGAAGTCACCTTCCCGACGTTTCGGACCAAGACCGCCGGAAAAGTTACAGATGCGATAGGCATCCAGCAGGCGGAATTCGTTGCCGATTTTGCCATACAGCTCAAGCGTGCGTTCTTCCTTGAAGATCTGAATATAAACCGGCGTACCCAGTAACTGTTTCTTTAATTCTTTACTCACCGGCGTCGACGACTGCGTCGGTTCGGGAGTCATTGCCATGCTGAGGGCTGGCATCAAAATCATCGCAAACAGAAGTGCGATTTTGCCCATGCTGTGTGTACCTTGAGTGAGGAAGAACGGTGACGCGAAACGCGTCTCAGACTTGCATTATCGGAAAATTCCGCTACAGCAGCGCAACATTAGCATTGTCTGTTTTTTTATCAAGACGCCACCTGCTAAATTCGCGCTTTACTGAATCATTAACGACCAAAAATTTGTAAACTTTGGTCATGCTGTGCCATACCGTTTTACCTTGTTGCCACTGGACGCTTTGGCATCTGTACATCTATACAGTATCATCAGGCGTGGCGAAAACGGATGGTGAGCGAGCGTGAAAATCATACATGTCGATATGGACTGCTTCTATGCAGCGGTAGAGATGCGCGACAACCCGGCGTTGCGTGATATCCCCATTGCTATTGGCGGTAGCCGTGAGCGGCGCGGCGTGATCAGCACGGCGAACTATCCGGCACGCAAATATGGCGTACGCAGTGCCATGCCGACCGCCACGGCGCTCAAGCTCTGCCCGCACCTTAAGCTGCTGCCGGGGCGTTTTGACGCCTACAAAGAAGCGTCACAGCAGATCCGCGATGTTTTTCTGCGCTATACCCCGCTTATTGAACCGCTGTCGCTGGATGAAGCCTATCTGGATGTTACTGACAGCAAGCACTGTCATGGCTCGGCCACGCTGATCGCCCGCGATATTCGGGAGGCGATTTTTCAGGAGACCGGGCTGACCGCCTCCGCAGGCGTCGCCCCCATTAAGTTTCTCGCCAAAATCGCCTCCGATCTCAACAAGCCGAACGGGCAGTACGTGATTACGCCGCAGGAGATGCCCGGCTTTCTGCTGTCGCTGCCGCTGGCGAAAATTCCGGGCGTGGGCAAGGTGGCAACGAAAAAGCTGGAGGAGATGGGACTCTATACCTGTGCTGACGTGCAGAAAACGGATGTGGCGCAGTTGCTCAAGCGCTTTGGCAAGTTTGGTCGAGTGCTGTGGGAGCGCAGCCACGGTATTGATGAGCGTGGCGTGGTGGTTGAGCGCGAACGTAAATCCGTCGGCGTCGAACGCACGCTGGCGGAGGATATTCACAGCTGGGAAGCCTGCCTGGAGATTATCGATTTTCTCTATGCAGAACTGGAGCGCCGTTTGACGCAGGTGCGGCCTGACAGGCAGATTGCGCGGCAGGGGGTCAAACTCAAGTTCAACGATTTTCAGCTTACCACCCAGGAACATATCTGGCCGGAGCTGAACAAAGAGGATCTGATTGCGGTGGCGCGCAAGACGTGGGATGAGCGGCGCGCCGGGCGCGGCGTTCGGCTGGTGGGACTTCACGTGACCCTGATCGACCCCCAGCTTGAACGGCAACTGCTGCTGGGGCTGTAGCCAGAGGAGCAACCGAATTGCCGTTTTGCCGATCGGCAGCAGCGCCTGAAGGCAGGCCGCCGGGGTTGAACGGCAACGCGTTCCGCACAGAGGGGGCAGAACGCGCGCGCATCAAGGCCGTGTGCCAGGCGCCTGCTCAGGTGCCTGGCTAAAGGATGGCTTAAGGGGCTGGATAGGTGTAGCGGCGGTGAATCGTTTCCAGCGCTTCCAGCACTTCAGCATCCAGCGTCAGATTGAAGCTGTCGATATTGATCTTCAGCTGCTCAATGGTCGTGGCGCCCAGCAGGGTACTGGCAACAAACGGCTGCTGGCGCACGTAGGCCAGCGCCATCTGAGAGGGATCCAGCTGGTGCTTCTGCGCCAGGGCGACATATTCCGCAATCGCCTGCTGCGACTGCTCGCCGCTGTAGCGCGTAAAGCGGCTAAACAGGGTATTGCGCGCCCCTGCCGGTTTTGCACCGTTCAGGTATTTACCGCTCAGCGTACCGAAAGCCAGACTGGAGTAAGCCAGCAGTTCGACCCCTTCATGCTGACTGATCTCCGCCAGGCCCACCTCGAAGCTGCGGTTCAGCAGGCTGTAGGGATTCTGAATAGTGACGATGCGCGGCAGCTCATGTTTCTCCGCCAGCTGTAAATAGCGCATCACCCCCCAGGCCGTTTCGTTCGACACCCCAATATAGCGAATCTTACCGGCACGCACCTGCTCGGCCAGTGCTTCCAGCGTCTCCAGCAGCGTAACCGGCACGCTGTTCTCGCTGTACTGGTAGCCCAGCTTGCCAAAGTAGTTGGTCTGGCGCTGCGGCCAGTGCAGCTGATAGAGATCGAGATAGTCGGTATTCAGACGCTTCAGGCTGGCGTCCAGCGCTTCGCGGATGTTTTTGCGATCCAGTGCCTGGTTGGGACGAATAGAGGCGTCCGCGCCGCGTACCGGCCCAGACACCTTGCTGGCAAGAATAACTTTGTCGCGGCTGCCGCGCGTTTTCAGCCAGCTACCGATGTACTGTTCAGTCAGACCCTGGGTCTCCGGGCGCGGCGGCACCGGATACATTTCAGCGGTATCAATAAAGTTAATGCCGCTGGCGATGGCGAAATCGAGTTGCGCGTGGGCGTCGGCTTCGCTGTTCTGCTCACCAAACGTCATGGTTCCCAGTCCCAGCTGACTCACTTCCAGCGTACTATGTGGGATGCGGTGATAGTGCATAGCCGTCTTCCTTATTTTTAGGGAATGTAAGTGTGTCGCCTGGGACTATAACGCGTGAATCAGCGGGGAAGGAAGTGGGGAAAATCGGGGAAATCACCTGTCCGGGAAAATCGCAGGGCAGGTGACTTAAAAAGGCACTTAACGCTCAATAATGGTCGACACCTCGTCGCCATTGATCTGTACTTCATGGCCTGACTGGTCAGTATACTTCACCAGGCCTGTTTCCTTGTCTATGGTCGGCTTGCCTTCCGTCATGATCATCTGTCCATCTTTGGTCGCCATAACGTAATCTGAACTGCATCCGCTCAGGGTTACGGCGGCTAACATCAATGCTACCACGCTTGCCAACTCTCTCATCACGCCTGTTCCTCTCACTCCTGTCAGCCGGTAAAACTGTGCATTTTGCGCTCAGGCACAGCATCAACTGCAAAAAGTGTAGTAATAAATCCTTTTAGCGCTTTGCGTTATCGCATGATTCCGAAAATAAAAGGGCGGCCCCTGGCCGCCCTTGACTTTTTACGCCGCGTTTTTCTTGCTGCGCATCAGGTTTAAACACTCAACGGCCATGGAGAAGAACATGGCAAAATAGATGTAACCTTTTGGTACATGCACCGCAAAGCTTTCCAGAATAAGGGTAAAGCCGACCAGAATCAGGAAAGAGAGCGCCAGCATTTTAATCGACGGATGGCGATCGACGAACTCGCCAATGGCGCGTGCGGCGAACATCATCATCAGTACCGCAATCACCACTGCGGCCATCATAATAAACAGATGATCGGAGAGGCCCACGGCGGTGATCACCGAATCCAGGCTAAAAATAATATCCAGCAGCATGATCTGCACAATTGCACCGAAGAAAGAGTGAACGTTAGATTTATGCTCCTCTTCGCCGCCTTCGATGGTTTCGTGGATCTCCATGCTCGACTTCCACAGCAGGAACAGGCCACCGCCCAGCAGGATGAGATCGCGCCATGAAAAGGCGTGGTCAAACAACGTAAACAGCGGGTTAGTCAGGCGTGCGACCCAGGCAATCGAGGCCAGCAGGCCAAGACGCATCAGCATGGCGCCCATCAGGCCGAGGCGGCGAGCGCTGGCCTGTTGATGTTTCGGCAGTTTTGCGACAACCAGCGACAGAAAAATGATGTTATCAATGCCCAGAACCACTTCAAGGATGGTCAGCGTACCCAGTGCCAGCCAGGCATTGGGATCGGTTATCCACTCAAACATGCTCACTCTCAATCTTAAACGAAAAGTAAACGGCGATTATACGCACTTAAAGTAAAAAGTGACGCGCCAGCAGAGGGGCAGTAAAGCTTTTCTTTAAATAAAAGCCGCGCGGCAGCGTCATAATCGGCTCGCCATGCTCACCGATACCTTCCGTCAGTGCCCGACTGTTGGCGGCTTTTGGCCGGATTTGTAGCCAGGCGCCGTGACGAGCGGTAATGCGCTCCACCTGGCCCAGTACAATCATATCCATTAGCTCTTCCCAGTCCTGACGCAGCCTGCGCTCTTCCTCTTCGTTCGGACGCCAGAGCAGCGGCGCGCCGACGCGACGCTGTGCCAGAGGAATAGCGCGATCGCCCTCTACCGGTATCCACAGCACGCGTGCCAGCTTATGACGCACATGGCTGGTTTCCCAGGTGACGCCGCTATTGCCCGTCAGCGGTGCCACGCAAACAAAGGTGGTTTCCAGCGGCTTACCCTGGGCATCAACAGGAATGGTCTTTAGCTCAATGCCAAGATGAGCGAAATCCTGCTCTGCTTTACTGCCTGCACTGGCACCCAGATAGCGTTCCAGCAGCATTCCTACCCAGCCCTTATCGCGCCGGAGATCGGCTGGCATCGGTAATCCGGCCTGGCTGGCAAGCTCTTCCAGCGTCTGACCCGCCAGCGCATGGGCGCGCGACAGGAGTATCGCTTCATTTTCGGGCGGAGCAGGGAGGAAATTCATCTCAGTAACCCAGTGGTTAAATTTTGTGCGATTTTTTCTCCCGACCTCTTTTCCACAGCGGGGTCTGGAGAGAGAAAACAGATAATAGCATGATTGATCATGCTTTTTTAATGGCAGGTCAGACAGACGACAGCGTCAAAGTCAGGGTTATCCCGGATTAACGGTAACAATGAACAGGATGTGAACCTGAGTTATCCACAGAAGAGTGGGATAACCCGGGGTCAGACGCGCTACTGGTTTCATTTACAGCCTTGACATCAGGGCAAAAGCGGCTTTTTTGGCCACTCGTGACTAAGTTTACTGCGTTGTCTGTGGATAAAAACGACGTCGATTGATATTTAACCAGTTGCGCGGTGCATGGGATAATTCCAAAAAAATCAGGCGCAGATGTTCTGAATAAGAGTGGTTTAATACGCTGTTTTATCGCAATAAAATTTAATTTTTTGTGCGGTGAGGGCGCCGGGGGCATAAAAGTTTATTCAGCTAATTCCCGTGTTCTGCACAAAGCTATCCACAGAAAACGTGAATAAGATCGCCCCTTTGCGTGCATTATTGTTTATAACTTTAGGCGATCCTGTGAGTTATCCAGGTTTTCTCTGGTGTTCTCCCCGTCAATCCAGTGGTTTACCGCCTGTGAGGAGTGTGAAACAATCAGGCTATTCAAATTTAGCTTTGAGGTAGTCCAGTGATCGATGATGATGGCTACCGCCCGAATGTTGGTATCGTAATCTGTAACAGGCAAGGACAAGTGTTGTGGGCCAGGCGCTTTGGACAGCACTCCTGGCAGTTTCCTCAGGGAGGCATCAATCCCGGTGAAACCGCTGAACAGGCGATGTATCGCGAACTGTTCGAAGAAGTGGGTTTACACCGTAAAGATGTTCGAATACTTGCATCTACCCGTAACTGGTTGCGCTACAAATTGCCAAAACGTTTGGTGCGTTGGGATACAAAGCCGGTGTGTATCGGCCAGAAACAAAAGTGGTTTCTTCTGCAGTTGATGTGCAATGACGCGGATATCAATGTGCAACACAGCAGCACGCCGGAGTTTGATGGCTGGCGTTGGGTGAGCTTCTGGTATCCGGTGCGTCAGGTTGTCTCCTTTAAACGCGATGTGTATCGCCGCGTCATGAAGGAATTCGCTGGCGTGGTGATGTCGATGCAGGAGAGTGCAGGGCAGCCGCGCAGTGCGCCAGCCCATCGACGGAAAAGAGGATAGGCCACGCTCTTATGCTCACTCAGTTGCGCGAAATAGTAGAAAAGGTGGCGAGCGCGCCGCGTCTGACTGACGCGCTCGACATTCTGGTCAATGAGATCTGCCTGGCGATGGACACCGAAGTGTGCTCCGTTTACCTGGCGGATCATGAACACCATTGCTACTACCTGATGGCTACGCGGGGTCTGAAAAAACCGCGTGGCCGCACCGTTACGCTGGCGTTCGACGAAGGGATCGTCGGCCTGGTGGGGCGGCTCGCTGAACCTATCAACCTGGCTGACGCGCAAAGCCATCCCAGCTTCAAATATATTCCTGCCGTTAAAGAGGAGCGCTATCGCTCTTTCCTCGGCGTGCCGATCATTAGCCGACGACAGCTGCTGGGCGTGCTGGTGGTCCAGCAGCGCGAACACCGTCAGTTTGACGAAAGCGAAGAATCTTTCCTGGTGACTCTGGCGACGCAGATGGCTGCTCTGCTGTCGCAGTCGCAGCTCGGTCAGCTGTTTGGTCAGTTCCGCCAGACGCGGGTGCGCGCCATTGCGGCCGCGCCAGGCGTGGCCGTCGCGCCGGGCTGGGTGGATGAAACCCAGCCGCTGCTGGATCAGGTGTCAGCCGCCTCTACGCTGGACGTTCAGCGTGAACGTGAGCGTCTGGTGCTGGCGATGAGCGAAGCCGCCAGCGAATTTCGCCGCTTCAGTAAGCGCTTTGCCGCTGGCGTGCAGAAAGAGAGTGCGGCCATCTTCGACCTCTACTCCCACCTGTTAACGGATGCGCGGCTGAAAAAAGATCTTTTCGAAGAGATCGAACGCGGATCGGTCGCTGAATGGGCGGTCAAAAAGGTTATAGAGAAATTTGCCGCTCAGTTCGCCAGCCTCAGCGACAGCTATCTGCGCGAGCGGGCGGGCGATCTGCGCGTGCTGGGGCAGCGCCTGCTGTTCCATCTCGACGATTCGCTGGTGGGGACTAACGCCTGGCCGGAGCGCTTTGTGCTGGTGGCTGATGAGCTTACCGCTACCACGCTGGCTGAACTGCCGCATGAGCGGCTGGCGGGCATCGTGGTGCGTGACGGTGCGGCCAACTCGCACGCCGCCATTCTGACGCGCGCCATGGGCATTCCCACGGTTATGGGCGCGGATATCCTGCCTGCGCAGCTAAATAAGCGCCTGCTGATTGTTGACGGCTATCGCGGCGAGTTGCTGATCGATCCTGAGCCGGTGCTGGTGCAGGAGTATCAGCGCTTAATCAGCGAAGAGAATGCGCTGAGCAAGATGGCGGAGGGGGTGGTCGATCAGCCGGGCGAGCTACAAAGCGGTGAACGCATTCAGGTGATGCTCAATGCCGGTCTGAGCCCGGAGCATGAGCAGACGCTCGACAGCTGGGTCGATGGCATCGGCCTCTACCGCACAGAAATCCCCTTTATGCTGCAAAATGGCTTCCCCTCAGAGGAAGAGCAGGTTGCGCAGTATCAGGGGATGCTACAGCTGTTTCACAACAAGCCGGTTACGCTACGCACCCTGGATGTGGGAGCTGACAAGCAGCTGCCTTACATGCCGATCAGCGAAGAGAACCCCTGTCTGGGCTGGCGCGGTATTCGCCTGACGCTGGATCAGCCGGAAATTTTCCTTGTGCAGGTGCGCGCGATGCTGCGTGCCAATGCTGCCTCCGGTAATCTGAGCATTCTGTTGCCGATGATCAGCCACATTGATGAGATCGACGATGCGGTGCGGCTGATCCAGCGCGCCGGGCGTGAAGTCGAGGAGATGCTGGGCTACGCGATCCCTAAACCGCGCGTCGGCGTCATGATCGAAGTGCCGTCGATGCTGTTTATGATCCCGCAGCTACAGTCGCGCGTCGATTTTGTCTCGGTCGGCACTAACGACCTGACGCAATATTTGATGGCGGTAGATCGCAACAATACGCGCGTGGCGAATCTCTACGACGCCTTGCATCCCGCCATGCTGCGCGCGCTGCACACTATCGCTACCGAAGCCCGTCTGGCGAATCTGGAACTCTGTCTTTGTGGTGAAATGGCTGGCGATCCGATGTGCGTCGCGCTGCTGGTTGGGCTTGGCTATCACCATCTCAGCATGAACGGCAAGAACGTGCCGCGCGTGAAATATCTGCTGCGCCATCTGGATAAAGAGGAAACGCAGAAACTCAGCGAGCAGGGGCTAAATGCCCATACTGCGTCCGAAGTTCGCCATCTGGTGGCCGCTTTTATGGAGCGGCGCGGACTAGGCGGTCTGATCCGCGGCGGGCGTTGAGCGTTATCCTCGTTTACATTTACGCTTCTCAGTAAAAAACCAGGCTGTGCTATGATGCGCAGCCTTTGACATATCCGCCTGGCGCCCGCTTTTTTCAGGGCTGAAAATTGAATGGTGAATGATGAATAACGGCTATATCGCATTTCCGCAGTTCGATCCGGTGATCTTCTCCATCGGACCGGTTTCGCTGCACTGGTACGGACTGATGTACCTTGTAGGCTTTGTTTTTGCCATGTGGCTGGCGGTTCGCCGCGCCAACAAACCTGGCAGCGGCTGGAAAAAAGAGGAGGTTGAAAACCTGCTCTATGCAGGGTTCCTCGGCGTCTTCCTCGGCGGACGTATTGGCTATGTGCTGTTCTACAACCTGCCGCTGTTTCTCGATAACCCACTCTATCTGTTTAAAGTCTGGGATGGCGGCATGTCGTTCCACGGCGGGCTGATCGGCGTTATCGTTGTGATGCTGATTTTTGCACGCCGTACCAAACGCACCTTTTTTCAGGTTTCTGACTTTATCGCGCCGCTGATTCCGTTTGGGTTGGGTGCTGGCCGTCTCGGCAACTTTATTAACGGTGAGCTGTGGGGCCGCGTCGCGCCTGACTTTAAATTTGCCATGCTCTTTCCCGGTTCGCGCAGCGAAGATGTGGCGCTGGCGGTGAATAACCCGCGCTATCAGGAACTGCTAAACACTTATGGCGTGCTGCCGCGTCATCCGTCGCAGCTCTATGAGCTGATGCTGGAAGGCGTGGTGCTGTTTATTATTCTGAATCTGTTTATCCGCAAACCGCGCCCGATGGGCAGCGTCTCCGGTCTGTTCCTGATCGGCTACGGCGCGTTTCGCATTATCGTTGAATTTTTCCGCCAGCCGGATGCGCAGCTTGGCCTGTTTGAAGGCGGCGTCAGTATGGGGCAAATCCTCTCCATTCCGATGATTCTGGCGGGCATCATTATGATGGTCTGGGCGTATCGTCGCCCACAGCAACACACTCGAGAGGTAAAATGAAACAGTATCTGGACCTGATGCAACACGTGCTGAACGAAGGCACACCAAAATCTGACCGCACCGGCACCGGCACGCTGTCGATTTTTGGCCACCAGATGCGTTTCAACCTGCAAGACGGTTTTCCGCTGGTGACCACCAAAAAAGTGCACCTGCGCTCCATTATTCACGAGCTGCTGTGGTTCCTGAAAGGTGAGACCAATATCGGCTATCTGACAGAGAACAAGGTCACTATCTGGGACGAGTGGGCTGACGAGAAGGGTGACCTTGGTCCCGTATATGGCAAGCAGTGGCGCAGCTGGGGCAGCGCAAAAGGCGAAGAGATCGACCAGATTGCGAAGGTGATTGAGCAACTGAAGCGGGACCCCGATTCACGCCGCATTATCGTGTCGGCGTGGAACGTGGGCGAACTGGATGAGATGGCGCTGGCACCGTGCCACGCTTTCTTTCAGTTTTACGTCGCGGATGGCAAGCTCTCCTGCCAGCTCTACCAGCGCTCATGCGACATTTTCCTCGGTCTGCCATTCAATATCGCCAGCTATGCGCTGTTGGTGCATATGGTGGCGCAGCAGTGCGATTTACAGGTCGGCGATTTTGTCTGGACTGGCGGCGATACTCATCTCTACAGTAACCATCTGGAACAGGCGCGCCTGCAGCTGACGCGCGAGCCGCGTGCATTGCCGAAGCTGGTGATTAAGCGTAAACCCGACTCCATTTTCGACTACCGCTTCGACGATTTTGAGATTGAGGGCTACGATCCCCATCCTGCTATTAAGGCACCGGTCGCGGTATAACCTCGAACCGGCAATAAAAGCCCCGGCGCAGCTCCGCTCGCCGGGGCTTTTTTTGTGCCCCGCCTCGCACGATTTTGCGGTGTGCGGCAACGCGCAAGCCTTTACTGGAAACCTCTACGCACGCTTAAACAATGCCGCTGGCGGTACCGACCGCCAGGTTGCAGAGTAGCGGCATGAAAACAGAACGTCACTATGGCTTTACCTTACCGGAGCTGCTGTTTGTGCTGGTTATCGTCAGCATGCTTAGCCTGAGTGCCCTGCAGGGATGGCAGCGCTGGCAGCAGCGACAGCAGCTGTGGGAAACCGCCCGGCAGCTTCAGAGCTTTTTGCTGCGCCTGCGCGCTCAGGCTAACTGGCAAAATCAGGATCGCGTGCTCTGGCTGCTTCCAGGCGATCGCTGGTGTCTGGGCAGCGGCCCTAAACCCAGCGGGAGCTGTGAACGCGGCAAAACGCTGCAGTTCGTCTCGCCTTACCCTGACGTGAATGTTACCGGCCTGCGGGGGGAACCCGGCTTCTATGGCCGACACAATATGGCAAAGGCGGGTAGCCTGACCTTCAGCAACGCCAGCGGCAGGCTGAGCCTCATAATTTCTGCGCGTGCACGTATTCGACTTTGCCAGCCGGAGGAAGAGAGATGCGACTAGCGAGCGCCGGATTTAGCCTGCTGGAAGCGGTCATAGCGATGGCGCTGAGCGCCGTCGTGATGCTGAGCGCGGGCCGTTTTCTGCCGCTGCTTATCGGCGAAAACCTGCGCCAGCAACAGCGTGTTCAGCTGCGGGAAGAGCTACAACAGCTGATGCAGACGCTGGAGAAGGCGGTGCGCCGTGCGGGCTACTGCAACGGCAACTGTGGCACGACCATGCTCATCATCTCCGCTGATTGTCTGCTGCTGCGCTGGGACGACAACAGCAATGGCAAATGGGAACCTGTCTCGCACGGGTCAAGCGACTATTACGGCTTCCGCCTGCGGCAAAAACAGCTGGAAATCCAGCGCGGCGTCGACGCATGCGAGGGAGCAGGCTGGGAACGCCTGACCGATCCCGCCTTCCTGACTATCGAACAATTCAGCGTTGAGCGCACAGGCAGGCTGGTCAAGCTGCGGCTGGCAGGGCGCGCCGGACGGTGGCTGGAGACGCTGGAGAGCTGGGTGGAAGGAGAGAATTTGTGAGTCAGAGAGGCACTGGCGCACTGGGCATGGTGGTGATGCTCCTGGTGATGGGGAGCCTGACGCTGCATGCGAGCCGGGAGAGGCTGGCACAGAGCGTGGCGCTGGTGGCTGATGAGCGCCAGCATATTCAAGACTTCTGGGCGGCACAGTCGGCGCTACAGTGGGGCCTGAGGCAGCGCTGGCCAGCATCACAGGCGCAAGGTTGCCAGCAGGATCGACAACGGGGCTGGATAAGTTGTTTACAGGAGGTCAGTGATGAACGGGCACTGCTTAATGGCCGGGCGGCAGAGAGTGAGCTGGCGCTGTGGCGCTGGGTGGCGAAAGAGGGGAGTCAGCTTAAACCGTTGCCGCACGGCTGGATCGATTACTGCCCGCTCGCCACGGTCACCTTGTGCCGTCAGGCAGCGCGGCTTTACCCTGCCGGAGACGCTGCTGGCCCTGCTGCTGCTGGCCATGAGCGTTAGCGCACTGCTCCAGTATCATCGCGCCCTGACGCAGAGTGTCCACCAGCAGTGGCAGCAGCGCGTCGCGGTGCGCGTCGCCGCACAGCGTCTGTTGGGCCATGAGGTCGCGGGCTGGCAAACCTCGCTGGTGCCAGACATCTCACTCGCTGGCTGCACGCTGGAGCGCGCCGACGTCAGCGGCGCGTATCAGGCGCACGCTACGCTGATCCGTTTACGTTGCTGAGAGGCAAAAACCCTGGCGGGCTATGGGCAACCCTTGCGATACGCGGTAGAGTGACCAGTCTGCCGCTTTGCCGCGCCAGACAGTGTCACCACAGGAGTTTTCATGTTTCACGTTTATCACTCAAACCAGCTCGATGTTCTGAAGATTCTCGCGGCAGCGGTGATAGAACATGACCCACTCAGCGATCCCTTCGCGGCTGAAACCGTACTGGTGCAGAGCCCCGGCATGGCGCAGTGGTTACAGATGGAACTGGCGCAAACCTTTGGTATCGCCGCTAATATTGAATTTCCGCTACCCGCCTCCTTTATCTGGGATATGTTTGTGCGCGTCCTGCCAGACATCCCTGCGGAAAGCGCCTTCACCAAAGCCAGCATGAGCTGGAAACTGATGCATCGCCTGCCTGAACTGCTGACGCAGGACGCCTTTGCTTCTCTGCGCCACTACCTGCATGACGACAGCGACAAGCGCAAGCTGTTCCAGCTCTGCTCCCGCGTGGCCGATCTCTTTGACCAGTATCTGGTCTATCGCGCCGACTGGCTGAACCGCTGGGAGCAGGGCGGGCTGATCGAGGGATTAGGCGATGCCCAGCTGTGGCAGTCCGCCCTGTGGCGCGATCTGGTGGCCTACACCGAGGCGCTGGGCCAGCCAAAATGGCATCGCGCGAACCTCTATGCGCGCTTTATCCAGACGCTGGAGCAGGCGCAGCAAACGCCCGCCAGCCTGCCAAAGCGTGTCTTTATCTGTGGTATCTCCGCGTTGCCGCCGGTCTATCTGCAGGCGTTACAGGCGCTGGGCCGCCATATTGATATTCACCTGCTTTTTACCAATCCCTGCCGTGATTACTGGGGTGATATTCAGGATTACGCTTTTCTGGCGAAGCTACAGAGCCGCCAGCGCCGTCGCCATGACAGCGAAGAGGCGCGCGATCTTTTCAGCGATCCGCAGGAGGCTCCCGCACGATTTAACGCTGAAGGCGAGCAGCAGCTCAGCAACCCGCTGCTGGCCTCCTGGGGCAAGCTGGGGCGCGACAATTTATTCCTGCTCAGCCAGATGGAGGAGGCGGATGACGTCGATGCCTTTGTCGAGATCGAAGCAGATAATGTGCTGCATGCCATGCAGCACGATCTGCTGTACTTGCAGGACAATGCGGTGCTGGGGCTGAACGCTGAGGAGCTGGCCTACAGCGGCAACAAGCGCCTGCTTGATCCCGACGATCGATCCATTAGCGTGCAGATCTGCCACAGTCCGCAGCGTGAGGTGGAGGTGCTTCAGGATCATCTGCTGGCCATGATGGAGGCCGATCCCTCGCTTAAACCTCGCGATATTATCGTGATGGTAGCGGACATCGACAGCTACGCGCCCTTTATACAGGCGGTGTTTGCCAACGCACCCACCGACCGCTATCTGCCTTTTTCTATCTCTGACCGCCGTGCCAGTCAGGCGCATCCGGCAATCTTCGCTTTTTTAAGCCTGCTGGCGCTGCCGGACAGCCGCTTTGCCGCAGAGGATGTGCTGGCACTGCTGGAGGTACCGGCGCTGGCGAACCGTTTCTCCGTGGATGAGAGCGGACTGCGCCTGCTGCGCCGCTGGGTAGACGAGTCGGGCGTGCGCTGGGGACTGGACGACGACAGCGCCGAGGCGCTGGCGCTGCCGGTCACCGGACAGCACACCTGGCGTTTTGGCCTGGAGCGTATGCTGCTGGGCTATGCGATGGAGAGCCACCACGGTGACTGGCAGGGCATTTTGCCCTACGACGAATCGAGCGGGCTGGTGGGTGAACTGGCCGGGCATCTGGCAGAGCTGCTGACGCGCCTTAACCACTGGCGTGCACGGCTTGCCGAGGCACGTCCACTGGAGGGGTGGCTGCCGCTTTGTCGCGAAATGATCAATGACTTCTTCCACGGCGATGCTGAAGCGGAAGCCGCGTTGCTGCTGGTGGAAGAGCAGTGGAAGCTGCTGATTGAGTATGGCCAGGCCGCGCGCTATGAAGCCGCTATTCCAGTGACGCTGCTGCGCGACGACCTGCGCGCGCGTCTCGATCAGCAGCGCATCAGTCAGCGCTTTCTCGCCGGGCAAATCAACTTCTGTACGCTCATGCCGATGCGCTCGATCCCTTTCCGCGTGGTTTGTCTGCTTGGCATGAACGATGGCGTCTATCCGCGCACCTTGCCCGCGCCGGGCTTTGACCTGATGCAGCAGCAGACACGTAAAGGCGATCGCAGCCGACGCGACGACGACCGCTATCTGTTTCTTGAGGCGCTGCTCTCGGCCCAGGACCGTCTTTATATCAGCTACATTGGCCGCGCCATTCAGGATAATACGGAACGCTATCCCTCCGTGCTGGTCACAGAGCTGCTGGATTACATCGGACAGAGTTTCTGCCTGCCCGGCGACGAGGAACAGGAGCTGGATACCAGCGCGCAGCGCGTGCAGCAGCATATTCAGCATCTGCACAGCCGTATGCCGTTTGCCGCTGAGAATTTTCAGCCACAGGCACGCTGCCACAGCTTTGCACGCGAATGGCTGCCCGCTGCTCAGGGTAAAGGTGAGGCGCAGCCCGAGTTTGTGCAGCCGCTGCCGCTGTCAGCACTGGAATCTGTCTCCTGCGAGCAGTTCCTGCGTTTCTGGCGACATCCGGTGCGCGCCTGGTTTCATCAGCGGCTCGGCGTAACCTTCTGGCTGGAGGAGACGGAGCTGGCTGATAACGAGCCTTTTGCGCTCGACAGCCTGGAGCGCTATCAGATCAATGCCGAGCTGCTGAATGCGCTGGTGGAAGGTGAAGATACGCAGCGGCTTTTTGCGCTGCACCGGGCGGCAGGTAACCTGCCTTACGGCGCATTTGGCGAGCTCTTCTGGCAGGCGCAGCAGGAAGAGATGCAGGAGGTTGCGGCGGCGGTGGTCGAGCAGCGCAGCGAGGGGGAAAGCTGGGAGGTTAATCTGTCGCTCGACGGCGTGTTACTGACCGGCTGGCTGACCCAGGTTCAGCGCGATGGACTGCTGCGCTGGCGTCCTGGCGTCCTCAATATCAACGACGGCCTGCTGCTCTGGCTGGAGCATTTGATCTACTGTGCGCTGGGCGGCAGTGGCGAAAGCCGCATGGTGGGGAGAGAAAACAGCCGCTGGCGTTTTCCGGTCGTTGCCCAGCAGGAGGCTGAGGCACGCCTGACGGACTATATGCAGGGGTATAAACAGGGCATGTCGCGTCCGCTGATGCTGCTGAACAAGAGTGGGGGGGCCTGGCTGACAGCCAGCTATGACAAAAAAACGCAGCAGCTGCTGCTCGATGACGCCAGTCAGGTGAAAGCGCGCAACCGTCTGCTACAGGCCTGGACCGGCGGCTATCAGCAGGAAGGCGAGGGTGGCGATCCCTATCTGCAGCGGCTGTGCCGCGTGCTAAATGAAGCGCAAATTACAGAAATCACCGAGGCTGCGCAACGCTGGTATCTGCCGGTATTGCAGGCCCACCAGGATGATGAATAGCAGGCCGTTCGACAGGATTTGACGCGTCGACGCCATATAACACCGTTATGTCAGTTTGCATTATTTCCGGCTGCGTCTGCCTGGCAGCGCAGTGACAGGGGTAACAGAAGGGGTTTACATGCGTAGATACGCTCGCTGCATAGCGGCGCTGATGTTGAGCCTGACGGCCTGCGCCGCGCTGGCAGAGGCGACCACAGGCTGGAAGCCGGTCAACGAGACCATTCGCAAGAGCGAAAAAGATCCGCGCCAGTATCAGGCTATCAGGTTAAATAACGGCCTGACTGTACTGCTGGTCTCCGATGCGCAGGCTCCCAAGTCGCTGGCGGCCCTGACGCTGCCAATCGGCTCGCTGGACGATCCTGACAGCCAGCCGGGACTGGCACACTTTCTTGAGCATATGGTGTTGATGGGATCGAAGCGCTATCCGCAGCCAGACAACCTTGCCGAGTTTCTGAAAAAGCATGGCGGCAGCCACAACGCCAGCACAGCCTCCTACCGCACCGCCTTCTACCTTGAGGTGGAAAACGACGCGCTGGAACCCGCTGTCGATCGTATGGCGGATGCGCTGGCCGCGCCGCTGCTCGATCCGGTCAACGCCGATCGTGAACGTAATGCCGTCAATGCCGAGCTCACGATGGCGCGCTCGCGCGACGGGCTGCGTATGGCACAGGTGGGGGCTGAGACGCTGAATCCGGCGCACCCTGGCGCACGTTTTTCTGGCGGCAACCTCGACACGCTGAAAGATAAACCTGGCAGCAAACTGCTGGATGCGCTGGCGACGTTCTATCAGACCCACTACTCTGCCAACCTGATGAAAGCGGTGATCTACAGCAATAAACCGCTGCCGGAAATGGCACAAATCGCGGCCAAAACCTTTGGTCATATTGCCCGTCATGATGCAGCAGTGCCGGCCATCGACACGCCGGTGGTGACTGATGCCCAGCGCGGCATCATTATTCACTATGTTCCAGCACAGCCGCGCAAGCAGTTGAAGATCGAGTTTCGTATCGCCAATAACAGCGATCGCTTTCGCAGCAAAACCGATACGCTGATCAGCTATCTGATTGGCAACCGCAGTAAAAACACGCTGGCTGACTGGCTACAAAAGCAGGGGCTGGCTGACGGGGTAAATGCCGGAGCGGATCCCATGAGCGAGCGCAGCAGTGGCGTCTTTGCTATTACGGCCTCGCTGACGGATAAAGGCCTGGCGCAGCGCGACGAGGTGGTCGCGGCGATTTTTAGCTATATCGCTATGCTGCGTGAACAGGGCATCGACAAACGCTATTTCGATGAGGTTTCTCACGTACTGGCGCTCGATTTCCGCTACCCTTCGCTAACGCGCGACATGGACTACATTGAATGGCTGGCGGATACCATGCTGCGCGTACCGGTCGAGCATACGCTGGATGCGCCCTATCTGGCCGACGACTATGACGCGGCAGCGATCAAGGCGCGCCTTGATGAGATGACGCCGCAACGTGCGCGCATCTGGTATATCAGCCCGCAAGAGCCGCATAATAAAGAAGCCTATTTTGTTAACGCGCCCTATCAGGTCGATCGCATTCCTGACGCCACTTTTGCCGACTGGCAGCAGCGTGCGAGTCAGATCCGGCTGTCGATGCCCGCGCTAAACCCCTATATTCCCGACGATTTCACCCTGATCCCCGGCGACGGTAAAACCTACACCCATCCGGTGGCGCTGCCCGTCGACAAAGACACCATGCCCGCATACTGGATGCCCAGCCGCTACTACGCCAGTGAGCCAAAAGCGTCGATTGTGCTGGCGCTACGCAATCAGCATGCTATCAGCGATGCCCGCCAGCAGGTGCTGTTTGGCCTGAATGACTACCTCTCCAGCCTGGCGCTGGATGAGCTGAACTCGCAGGCGTCGGTCGGGGGCATCAGCTTTTCTACCAGTGAAAATGATGGGCTGGTATTCAGCGCCAGCGGTTTTACCCAGCGACTGCCGACGCTGCTGAAAAAGCTGGTGGAAGGCTATGCTACGTTTCAGCCAACTGCGCCGCAGCTGGAGCAGGCGAAGTCCTGGTATCGCGATCAGCTGGATGCAGCAGACAAAGGTAAGGCATTTGAGCTGGCTATCCAGCCGATGCAGATGTTGTCACAGCTGCCCTATACGCAGCGTGAGACGCGTCGCGCGCTGGTGAAAGCGATCACGCTCGACGAGGTGGTGGCGTATCGCAACAATCTGATCCATGATGCGACGCCTGAACTGCTGGTCGTGGGCAACCTCAGCGCCGACAGCGTGACCCAGCTTGGACGCGAGCTGAAGCAGCAGATGCAAACCCAGGGCACCCGTCTCTGGCGCAACAACTACGTCTCTTTTGCTGAGCCGCTGAAGGCCAATCTGCAGAAAGCGGGGAGCAGCACCGATTCGGCGCTGGCAGCGCTCTACGTGCCCCTGGGCTATGACGAATATCAGAGCATGGCGAACAGCTCAATGTTGAGTCAGATTGTGCAGCCCTGGTTCTATAACCAGTTGCGTACCGAAGAGCAGCTTGGCTATGCGGTGTTTGCGTTCCAGATGGCGATTGGCCGTCAGTGGGGGATCGGTTTTTTGCTGCAGAGCAACAGCAAGCAGCCCGCTTATCTGCTGCAGCGCTATCAGGCTTTCTATCCCCAGGCGGAAAAACGACTGCGCACTATGTCGCCGAATGATTTCGCCCAGTACCAGCAGGCGATGATCAATCAGCTTAAACAGCGGCCACAAACCCTTGATGAAGAAGCGGCACGCTTTGGCCGCGATTTTGACCGCCAGAATTATGCCTTTGATACACGGCAAAGAGTCATTGCACAAATCCAGCAGCTGACGCCTGACGCGCTGGCAGATTTCTTCCATCGCGCCGTGATGCAAGAAGAGGGCATGGCAATGACCTCGCAAATTGCCGGCAACAGCGCGGGCAAAATGGCCTTTGCGCAGCTGCCGGGCTGGAAAACCTGGAGTGAGGTGGCGAAGCTGCAACAGTCGCTACCGGTTAAGAGTGAGACACAATGAGTTACCCTGAGTCGCTGAATCCTCTGACGCTACCGCTGCGCGGCGAGCGTCTGATTGAGGCTTCAGCGGGAACCGGCAAAACCTTCACTATTGGCGTGCTCTACCTGCGCCTGCTGCTGGGGCTGGGCGAGGAGAACGCCTATAGCCGGCCGCTGTCGGTTGAAGAAATTTTGGTCGTGACCTTTACCGAAGCCGCCACCGCAGAGCTACGCGGCCGTATTCGAGAAAATATTCATGAGCTGCGGCTCGCCTGTGTGCGTGGTGCCAGCAGCAGTCCCGTGCTGGCGCAGCTGCTGGAGCAGATTGCCGACCTCCCGCAGGCCGCTTCACTGCTGCTGGCGGCCGAGCGACAGATGGATGAGGCGGCGATATTTACCATTCACGGCTTCTGCCAGCGCATGCTCAACCTGAATGCCTTTGAGTCAGGCATGCTGTTTGAGCAGGAGCTGATTGAAGATGAAGCCGCGCTGTTTAAACAGGCGACGGCAGATTTCTGGCGACGCCACTGTTATCCCCTGACGCTGGACGTGGCGCGCGCCATTATTGCTGAATGGACTGGCCCGGAAAGTCTGTTAACCACCCTGCGGCCCTGGCTACAGGGCGAATCGCCGCGGCTGAAACGCCCCCCTGCCGATGATGAAACGCTGGCGACACGCCACGCCACTAACCTGGCGCGCGTTACGGCCATCAAGCAACAGTGGCAGGCAGTGAGCGATGAAGTTGAAGGCATCGTCAGCCAGTCTGGCGTCGATAAGCGCAGCTACAGCAGTAAATATCTGCCGCTCTGGGTAGCGAAGATCACTCAGTGGGCCAACAGTGAAACGGTAGATTATCTCTTCCCGAAAGAGCTGGAGCGTTTCGCCCAGCGCGTTCTGGTGGAGAAAACCAAAAAGGGTGAACCGCCGCACCATCCGCTGTTTGAGGCGATCGACGCTTTTCTTGCCGAGCCGCTCTCGCTGCGTGATTTGGTCATTGCCCGTGCGCTGGTGGAAGTGCGCGACGCGGTGCGAAAAGAGAAGCGCCTGCGTGCCTTACTCGGCTTTGACGATCTGCTCAGCCGTCTGGACGAGGCACTGCAGCAGCCGGGCGGTGCGCTGCTGGCCGACACGATCCGCAGCCGCTTTCCGGTTGCGCTGATC
Source organism: Pantoea sp. KPR_PJ (assembly GCF_041386365.1). Classification (NCBI taxonomy): domain Bacteria; kingdom Pseudomonadati; phylum Pseudomonadota; class Gammaproteobacteria; order Enterobacterales; family Erwiniaceae; genus Pantoea; species Pantoea sp. KPR_PJ. Next base: position 54,790 of record NZ_JABMIK010000003.1, read on the forward strand.
GATGAGTTTCAGGATACCGATCCACAGCAGTACCGCATTTTCCGCACGCTTTACCTTAATCAGCCAGAGCTGGCGCTGCTGCTTATCGGTGACCCCAAACAGGCCATTTACGCGTTTCGCGGCGCGGATATCTTTACCTACCTGCGCGCGCGCAGTGAGGTGAGCGCCCACTATACGCTCGACACCAACTGGCGGTCGTCGCCAGGCATGGTACAGAGCGTGAATCGTCTGTTTGCCCGGATGGCGTCGCCTTTTCTTTTCTCTGCGATCCCGTTTTTGCCGGTCAATCCCGCCGGGCCCAATCAGCAATTGCGGCTGCTGAAAGATAATCAGCCGCAGGCGGCGCTGCGCTTCTGGGTGCAGCCCGGCGACGGGGCAGGCGTCAGCGATTATCAGCAGTTTATGGCGCAGCAGTGCGCCGCCGACATCAGCCGATGGCTGGTTGCCGGACAGCAGGGGCGCGCGCTACTGGGCAAAGGCGATAATCTGCGTCCGGTACAGGCGTCCGATATTACCGTACTGGTGCGCAGCCGTAACGAAGCCGGACTGATCAGGGATGCGCTAAATGGTCTGTCGATTCCATCGGTCTATCTCTCTAACCGCGACAGCGTCTATACCACGCCAGAAGCGCGCGAACTGCTGTGGCTGCTCCAGGCGGTACAGGCACCTGAGCAGGAGCGCCTGCTGCGTAGCGCGCTGGCGACCTCTGTTTTTGCGATCGATGCCGCCTCGCTGGACAGGCTTAGTCAGAACGAACGGGAGTGGGATGCGCTGGTCGAGCGCTTCGCTGGCTGGCAGCAGCTGTGGCATCAACGTGGTGTCCTGCCGATGTTGCGCGACGTCATGAATCAGCGGCAGCTGGCAGAAAATATGCTGGCGTCAGAAAACGGCGAGCGCAGGCTAACTGATTTGCTGCATCTGGGTGAACTGCTGCAGGAAGCCTCAACGCAGCTCGACAGCCCCCATGCGCTGGTGCGTTATCTTGCCCAGCAGATTGCCCGGCCCAACAGCCAGTCGGCGGATCAACAGCTGCGCCTGGAAAGCGATCGTCACCTGGTGCAGATCGTCACGATTCACAAATCCAAAGGATTACAGTATCCGCTGGTCTGGCTGCCTTTCGCGGCAGGTTTTCGTGAGGCCGCCAGCGCCCTGTATCACGATCGCGAAAGCTTTGCGACGCTGCTTGACGTGCAGGGCGATGAGCAGAGTATGGCGCTGGCGGAACAGGAGCGGCTGGCCGAAGATCTGCGTCTGCTCTATGTCGCCTTAACGCGTTCAGTATTTCACTGTAGCGTGGGTATCGCGCCGCTGTTTAAAGGCGCGCGCAAAAAGGAGGGCGACAGCGATCTGCATAAGAGTGCGCTGGGTTATCTGGTGCAGCAGGGCGAAAGCGGTGACGCAGCACGACTACGAGCCTGCCTGTCGACGCTGGCGGAGGGTGACACCGAGGTGGTGGACGACGCGCTGCTCCCCGGCGAAAACTGGCGAGAAAAGGCGCCGCCCGACGATGCGCTCAGCAGCCGCCAGGTGACACGCGACCTGCGCGATGCCTGGCGCGTTACCAGCTACTCCGGATTGCAGCAGCACAGCAGTTCGCCGCTGCTGGAGGCGATGCCCACCTTCGATATTGATGCGGCAGGGGAAGAGGGCGGTGAGGCAGAGAACCTGCTGACGCCGCATCACTTTCCGCGCGGTGCGGCGCCGGGCACTTTTCTGCACGGCCTGTTTGAGTCTATCGATTTTACCCGGCCACCAGACAGCGCACTGCTGGAGACGCAGCTGGAACAGAACGGTTATCCGCTGCACTGGTTACCGGTGCTGGAAGCCTGGATCGACCGCGTACTGCATACGCCGCTGAGCCCGGAGGGTCTGACGCTGGGCGCATTGCAAAACCGTGACCGGCTGGTGGAGATGGCATTTTATCTGCCGCTGGAGCGCCCGCTTAACGCCTCGCAGCTGGATGCGCTGATGCGCGAGCACGACAAACTCTCTGCGAGAGCGCCGCGCCTTGAGTTCCATCAGGTTCAGGGCATGCTGAAAGGCTTTATCGATCTGGTGTTTCGCTGGAACGGTCAATATTATCTGCTGGATTATAAATCAAACTGGTTAGGCGACAGCGAGACGGCCTATACGCCCGAGGCGATGGCGCAGGCGATGGTCGACCACCGCTACGATCTGCAATATCAGCTCTATACGCTGGCGCTGCATCGCTATTTGCAGCATCGCCTGCCCGGTTATGATTACCAGCGCCATTTTGGTGGCGTGTTTTATCTGTTTCTACGCGGGGTCGATGGCCGTTCGCCACAAAACGGGATTTTCACTGCGCGTCCTTCAGCGGCGTTTGTTGCCGGGCTGGATGCGCTGTTTCGACGCCAGGAAGAGGAGGAAGTATGACGGCGATCCTGTCACTGCTTGAGCAGGCGGTGGAAAAACGTCTGCTGCGGCCGCTCGATCTACAATTTGCGCGGCTGCTGGCTGATGCCTCGCAGCCAGCCCGGCTGCTGGCGGCGGCCTGCGTCAGTGCTGAGGCGGGCGACGGGCACGTCTGCCTGCCGCTGGCGCATCTGCGTGCGGAGACGCTGTTTGCCGGACGCCATCCTGAACTGGCGCAGGCGCTGTGGCGCGCCGCCGGCGCACCGTCGTGCTGGAAAACGGCTTTGTCTGGCTGGTCGGCGCTGAGTGATGGCGCAATTGCCACGCCGCTGGTGCTCAATCATGAGCGGCTCTATCTGCACCGTCTGTGGCAAAGCGAAGGGCAGGTGGCTCGCTTTTTTACCGCTCAGGCCGATCTCACTGATATGGACGTGAGCGCCGCACAGCGCGTGCTGAGCACGCTGTTTGGCGATCGCCCCGATGACTGGCAAAAAATTGCGGCTGCCGTGGCGCTGACGCGTAAAACCGCAGTGATCTCCGGCGGGCCAGGCACCGGCAAAACCACAACCGTGGCCAGGCTGCTGGCGGCGATGATCCGCCTGAGTCATAACAACCTGCGTATTCAGCTGGCGGCACCAACCGGTAAGGCGGCGGCGCGTCTTACTGAATCGCTCGGTCAGGCGCTACAGGCCCTGTCGGTCAGCGAAGAGGAGCGGGCGCGCTTCCCCAGCGAGGCTACTACGCTACACCGCCTGTTGGGTGCGCAGCCCGATACACAGCGTCTGCGTTATCACGCCGCTAACCGGCTGCATCTTGACGTGCTGGTTGTGGATGAGGCGTCGATGGTCGATCTGTCGATGATGGCGAAGCTGATTTCGGCGCTGCCCGATCATGCGCGCGTGATCTTTCTGGGCGATCGCGATCAGCTGGCGTCGGTAGAAGCCGGTGCGGTACTGGGGGATATCTGCCGCTGCGCCGAAACTGGCTACAGCCTGGCGCGCGCGCAGCAGTTGGTGGCGCTGACCCAGTGCACGCTCGACGGTACCGATGACGCACGGGCACCGGAGGTACGCGACAGCATTTGCCTGCTGCGCACCAGCTATCGTTTTGATGCGAAGTCGGGCATTGGTCAGCTGGCGCGAGCGGTCAATCTCGGCGATGCCAGTGAGGTGGAATCGGTCATCAACGCAGCCTTTGAGGATATTGATTTTCAGGCGTTGCAGAGTGGGGAAGCCTATCAGAGCATGCTCGATGCGGTAGCGGAAGGGTATCAGCCCTTCCTGAAACTGGTACAGTCGCGCGCGCCGGTAGAGGAGGTCCTGCTGGCGTTCAGCCGTTATCAGCTGCTGTGCGCGCTGCGTGACGGTCCCTTTGGCGTACAGGGGCTGAATCAGCGTATTGAGCAGCGTCTGGTGCAGCTACAGCGCATCCGCCGTCCTGTCGCAGGCAGCCGCTGGTATGCGGGAAGGCCGGTGATGGTGACGCGTAACGACAGCGCGCTGGGCCTGTTTAACGGCGACATCGGCATTACGCTGCGCGATGCAGAGAACCAGCTTAAGGTCTTTTTCCCGCTGCCGGACGGCTCCGTAAAAGCGGTACAGCCGAGCCGACTGCCGCCGCATGATACCGCCTGGGCGATGACGGTGCACAAGTCGCAGGGATCGGAGTTTGAACATACCGCGCTGGTGATGCCGGCTCAGTTTTCGCCGGTGCTGACGCGTGAGCTGGTCTATACCGCGATTACCCGCGCGCGCCGTCGGCTGACGCTCTACAGCGAACCGGCGGTGTTCCAGCGCGCGGTTCAGCTGCAAACCCAGCGCCGTAGCGGGCTGGTGGAAAGGCTGAGTCTGGCGTAAAGCGCCCGCCAGACGGCGGGCCAGGCCTAGGTCAGGTCCGCCATCAGCACCTTAGAGCGTCGCTGATAGTTATACATCTGCTTTTTGCTCTCCGGCAGTGACTCAATATCCACTGGCGTAAAGCCGCGCTCCTGAAACCAGTGGATGCTGCGTGTGGTCAGCACAAACAGCTTTTCCAGCCCCATCTGTCGCGCCTGAAGGGCGACGCGCTGTAACAGCAGTTCGCCGCGCGACGAGCTGCGATAGTCCGGATGCACCGCGACGCAGGCCATCTCGCCAATCTTTTCATCCATAAAGGGATAGAGCGCAGCGCAGGCGATAGTCAGGTTGTCGCGGATGATAATGGTGAATTTGTCGATCTCCATTTCCAGCTGCTCACGCGAGCGACGCACCAGAATACCCTGCTGCTCCAGCGGACGGATAAGCTCCAGAATACCGCCAATGTCGTTGATGGTGGCGCGGCGAATCTGCTCACTCGACTCCATTACAATCTGCGTGCCGATACCGTCGCGGGAAAAGAGCTCCTGCAACAGCGCGCCATCTTCCTGATAGCTGATGAGGTGGCTGCGACGCACGCCGCTGCGGCACGCTTTCACTGCACCGCGCAGGAAGCGCACCGTGCCGGAAAGATAGTCGCCGTCGCTCTCCATCTCATCAATACGCGCCTGCGCGTCGTTTGGAAACAGTTCGGAAATAATGGCGCCGTCGCGGCGTGTCACGCCCTGTTCAGAGCAGAAGCCAATCATTTTTTCCGCTTTCAGTTTAATGGCCAGCTGGGTGGCGACCTCTTCCGACGTCAGGTTAAAGCTCTCACCCGTAACGGATACCGCCACCGGGCCAAGCAGCACGATGGCATTGTTGTCCAGCTGACGATGGATCGCCTCTTCGTCAATGCGGCGGATGCGTCCGCTGTGGCAGTAATCGACACCGTCATCCACGCCCAGCGGCTGCGCAATAATAAAGTTGCCGCTCACGACGTTGATATGTGCGCCCTGGAGCGGCGTGTTGTTCAGACTCATTGAAAGGCGTGCCGTGATATCGAGCTGAAGCCGTCCTGCCGCCTGCTTTACCAGCTCCAGCGACTGCGCGTCGGTGACGCGGGTGTACTTATGGTATACCGGCTCCAGCTGATGTTCTGCCAGGCTGGCGTCGATCTGCGGACGGGCACCGTACACTACGACCAGGCGGATACCGAGGCTGTGCAGCAGGCCAATATCGTTAACGATGCTGGAAAAGTTTTCATGCTCAATGGCTTCGCCGCCCAGCATAATGACAAAAGTCTTGTCACGGTGGGCATTGATATAGGGAACGGTGTGGCGAAAACCCTGAACCAGCTCAGTACTACGTTCCTTCACGGCAAACCCTCAATGAATTATTATTCGCAATTTCTGTATTTTTATTCTTTTAGCGGCGCTTTTGCAAGGACTAAACCTGACGTAAATTTACGTTTTTTCAGATGCACTATGCGCTAAGAGACTGCATTATTTAGCTTTTCCAGGATGACTTCGCCAAAGGGACAGGTTAAAGTTTTCACCGCCGTTTATTGATGTGGCGTTTTTTTAGACAGAGCAGAGCAGAGTAGCTGGAGCGGCATGTCAGAATCAAATCCCCTTTTTTCCCGCAGACGATTTTTACAGGGAACGGGCGCGTTATTGCTGCTGAGCGTCAGCCGCGCAGGAATGGCAGCAAAAAACCATATTGTGGCCGTACGCATCTGGCCCTCATCAACGTACTCCCGCATGACGCTGGAATCGAACGTGCCGCTGCACTATAAGCAGTTTGCGCTCAGCCATCCTGACCGGCTGGTGATCGATATTCAAAATATGCATCTCAACCCGGTATTAAGGGGCGTCGACAAACTGGTACGCGTTAACGATCCCTTTATCAGGAATGCACGGGTAGGGCAGTTCGACGCGAACACCGTGCGTATTGTGCTGGAGCTGAAGCGCAATGTGGCCCCAAAGACCTTCACGCTGGCACCCGTGGCCGGTATCAGACACCGGCTGGTGGTCGATCTCTTTCCTGGCCAGGATACGGTCGAGGACGATCCCCTACTGGCACTGTTGAAAGATTACAACCAGGGCGAGCTAGAACGAAATGAACCGGCGTCTGCGCCGCTGCCGGGTAAGGCAGGACGTGACAGACCGATCATTATCATGATCGATCCTGGCCACGGCGGCGAAGATCCTGGTGCACATGGCAAATATAAAACCCGTGAAAAAGATATCGTGCTGAAAATAGGCCGTCGTCTCAAAGCGCTGATCGAAAAAGAGCCGAACATGAAGGCTTATATGACGCGCAATGAGGATGTGTTTATTCCCTTACGGGTGCGGGTTGCCAAAGCACGCAAGCAGCGCGCCGATCTCTTTGTTTCAATACATGCCGATGCGTTTACCAGCCGCAGTGCCCGTGGCTCCTCGGTCTTTGCGCTCTCAACCAGGGGGGCCACCTCAGCGGCGGCGCGATTCCTGGCGCAGACGCAGAACGAATCCGATCTGATCGGTGGCGTCAGCAAGAGTGGCGATCGCTACCTTGACCATACGATGTTCGATATGGTGCAGCGCCAGACGATTCACGACAGCCTGAAGTTTGGTAAAGAGGTGCTACATCGCATGGGCAGCATTAATCATCTGCACAAGCGCACGGTCGATCAGGCGGGCTTTGCCGTACTAAAGGCGCCGGATATTCCGTCGATTCTGGTGGAGACAGCCTTTATCAGCAACGTGGAAGAGGAGCGCAAGCTGCGCACCAGCCGCTACCAGCAGCAGGTTGCCGAGGCAATTTTTCACGGTATAAAAGCGTATTTTGACAAGGGTGGCGCGCTGGCGCGACGCTAAAGCAGAGGGGATGGCGCGAGCTGTCCCGGTTTCACCGGATACAAAAACAAAAAAGCACCCTTTCAGGTGCTTAAATGATTGGTTGCGGGGGCCGGATTTGAACCGACGACCTTCGGGTTATGAGCCCGACGAGCTACCAGGCTGCTCCACCCCGCGTCCGTCTTGCGCTTTGCGATTGTCACTGTGCTCTTCATCAGAAGAGTGGTTGCGGGAGCCGGATTTGAACCGACGACCTTCGGGTTATGAGCCCGACGAGCTACCAGGCTGCTCCATCCCGCGTCCGTAGTGCGCATTGCGACTTTTCACATTGTCTCTTCACCAGGAAGAGTTGGTTGCGGGAGCCGGATTTGAACCGACGACCTTCGGGTTATGAGCCCGACGAGCTACCAGGCTGCTCCATCCCGCGTCCGTGGATGCGCACTATACCTTGCAGCGCCGATGATGCAACCCCTTTTTACGATATAGCGCTAAATCGATGGCTGTTTGCTGAATATTTTTTCCATATGGCTATTTATCACACAGCTGTGAGCCAGGAAGGGGCGGACGGATTTCAATCTGCCGGGCGCTTTGCTATCGTCGCGGTGCGAACATTGATGAATATAAGAGATGGCGATGAATAAAGGACACTGGGCGAAGTACGCACTTACTGGGGCAATTTTTGCCCTGCTGGCGGGTTGTAGCTCCAAACCCACCGATCGCGGCCAGCAGTATAAAGACGGCAAGCTCGAGCAGCCGCTGGCGCTGGTTAATCAGCCTAATGCCAAGGGCAGCCCCGTTAACGGCAGAGACTTTGGCGAGCAGGTGCGACAAATACAGTCCACCTCGTCCGCGCTCTATGGCCGCCACACCGGGACCTACAGCGCCATTGAGAGCTGGCTAATGGCCGGTGCTGACACGCGACAGCTACGCCAGTTTGGCCTGAATGCTTTTCAGATGGAGGGGACTGATAACTACGGCAACGTACAGTTCACCGGCTACTATACGCCGGTCGTGCAGGCACGCTATACGCGTCAGGGCGAGTTCCAGTATCCCATTTACCGTATGCCGCCGCGCCAGCGCGGATCGAAATTGCCAAGCCGCGCCTCTATTTACAGCGGTGCGCTGGACGAGCGCTATGTGATCGGCTGGAGCAATTCGCTGATCGATAACTTTATTATGGATGTCCAGGGCAGCGGCTACGTTGATTTTGGCGATGGTCGTCCCATGACCTTCTTTGGCTACGGTGGCAAAAACGGCTGGGCCTACCACAGCATTGGCAAAGAGCTGATCGACCGTGGCGAAGTAAAGCGTGAAGATATGTCGATGCAGGCGATCCGCGACTGGGCGGCGGCCCACTCTGAGCAGGAAGTGCGAGCGCTGCTGGAAACGAACCCGTCCTTTGTCTTTTTTAAGCCAGAGCCCTATACGCCAGTGCGCGGTGCCAGCGCGGTGCCGCTGGTAGCAAAAGCCTCTGTGGCGTCAGACCGCTCGCTCATACCGGCGGGAACCGCGCTGCTGGCTGAGGTACCGCAGCTAAACGACAAGGGCAAGTTTAACGGCAAATATGAGATGCGCCTGATGGTCGCGCTGGATGTCGGCGGCGCGATTAAAGGGCAGCACTTCGATATTTATCAGGGCATTGGTTCTGATGCCGCGCATCTGGCCGGTTTTTATAACCATTATGGCCGCGTCTGGGTGCTGAAAGCCGCACCGGGTGCCGGACAGCCGCTGTTCAGTAATCCGCAAAAAGGCGATAATGGTTCGCTGTTACTGGGTTCAAACTGATTTTTCTCTGCGGGCCGCACGGCCCGCATGATGTCACAAGGTTATTTATGAGTGTGGTTAACGACGCCTGGCGTCAGCGTTTTGGCGGCACGGCGCGCCTCTATGGGCAGGATGCACTGGCGCGTTTCGCCGCGGCACATTTTTGCGTGATTGGCATTGGCGGCGTCGGCTCCTGGGCGGCTGAAGCGCTGGTACGCACCGGCATCGGCAAGATTACCCTGATTGATATGGACGATGTCTGCATCACCAATACCAATCGTCAGATTCATGCGCTGACCGGCAACGTTGGTAAGGCAAAAACCGAGGTGATGGCTGAGCGCCTGCGCGCCATCAACCCCGACTGCGAAGTCATCTGCATCGATGATTTCATCACGCCAGACAATACGGCGGAGCTGATGGCCGCAGGCTTTGACTATGTAATTGACGCTATTGACAGCGTACGACCTAAAGCGGCGCTGATTGCCTGGTGTCGCCGCAACAAGATCCCACTGATCACGACCGGTGGCGCAGGCGGTCAGATCGATCCCACGCAGATCCAGGTTGCCGATCTGGCCAGGACCATCCAGGATCCGCTGGCGGCAAAACTGCGCGAGCGGCTAAAGTCGCTCGGCGTGGTGAAGAACAGCAAAGGCAAGCTGGGCATCGACTGCGTTTTCTCAACCGAAGCACTGATGTATCCGCAACCAGACGGCAGCGTCTGCGCCGCACGCAGCACAGCTGAAGGTCCAAAAAGAATGGATTGTGAAGCGGGATTTGGTGCGGCCACGATGGTGACCGCCACCTTTGGCTTTGTGGCGGTCTCCCATGCGCTGAAGAAGTTTCTGGCGCGCGCCGCGCGTCAGGCAGCCTGAGATCAGGGCTGTGCCGCGTGCGCAGCCTGCTGATGCACCGCGTCTGCCAGCGCTTTCAGCCCGCTGCTGCGTGAGGCGCTGAGCTGCGCGCGCAGGCCCAGTTCGTCAAACAGCCGGAGCGGATCGCTCGCCAGCAGTGCCTGCGGCGTTTGCCCTTCCACGGCGGTGAGCAGCACCGCCAGCAGGCCGCGCACGATACGGCCCTCGCTGTCACCATAAAAATGCAGCGTGCCGTCGTGGCGCATCTGACTGCTGAGCCAGACGCGGTTTTCACAGCCGCTCAGCTCAATGCTGGCGGTTTTCAGATCCTCAGGCAGCGCAGGGAGCTGGCGGCTGAGCTGGATCAGCTGGCGGTAACGATCTTCCCACTGCTGAAAGTGGGAAAATTTCTCTTTCAGGCTATCCAGCGTAATCACGTCGCCAAAAGGGTGCGGGCCAGCCAGGGTCTGACTCATCATTCTTCCTCCGATAACAGGTCGAGCGCGGTATAGACGGCACGCGTCAGCGCATCGACATCCTGCAAATTATTATAGGGGGCGAAAGAGACGCGCAGCGTGCCGCTCACGCCCAGTGCTGCCATCAGCGGCTGGGCACAGTGCTGACCTGCGCGTAGCGCAATACCCTGTTCAGCCAGCAGCGTCACGATGTCGCTGTGGTGGACGCCTTCAAAATCAAACGCCAGCACGCTCGATCTTCCTGCGCGATAGCTGCGGAAACCAGGAAATTCGCCCAGCTGTTCTTCCGCCAGGCTGGCAAGCTGCTGGCTCCACATCTCTGCCTTCAACTGGTCATGCTGTTCCAGCCAGCTGAGCGCGGCGCTGAGTCCGACGACACCCGCTACGTTGGGCGTTCCGGCTTCAAAGCGCCAGGGCACCGGCTGCGGGGTATAGCCGGTGAAGTCGACCTGCGTCACCATTTTGCCGCCGCCCTGCCAGGGAACCATCTCCTCGAGCAGGTCAGCTTTGCCATAGAGCGCACCAATACCCATCGGGCCATACAGCTTATGCGCGGAGAAGGCGTAAAAATCGATGTTCAGCGCCTGCACGTCGGGCGGGCAGTGCGCCACACCCTGCGCGCCGTCAACCATCACCTTTGCGCCCACGCCGTGGGCCAGTGCAATCGCCTGCGCCAGATCCGGACAGCCGCCGGTCACATTGGACATCTGGCCAATCGCCAGCAGCCGGGTACGGGCATTCAGCAGCGTGGGCAGCAGGCTGATATCGGGCAGATAATCAGCACCAATGGGCCACTTCACCACTTTTGCTCCGCGCGCCTGCGCCGCCATCAGCCATGGCACCAGATTCGCGTGGTGTTCCGCCTCGCTGACGACAATTTCGTCGCCGGCCCGCAGGCGCGGCAGCAGCCAGCTGTTGGCGACCAGATTAATCGCTTCCGTGGTGCCGCGTGTCCAGACGATCTGGTGGTCATCGGCGGCATTCAGCAATCGCGCCACCTGATGGCGCGCCTGTTCGTAACGCTCCGTCAGCTGACGCGCCGCACCATACTGGCTACGGTGCACCGTGCCCGCGCTCAGGCTGTAAAACTGTTCAGCCGTATCAATCACTATCCGGGGTTTAAGCGTCGTGGCGGCGCTGTCGAGATAGACACCGGCATCGCTCAGTGCGGGAAACTGCTGGCGGAAGGCCGTGGGGTTGAATGCGGTCATGCGCGGCTCGTCATACAAATAAATAGGTCCATATCAAAAGCCTGGCTCTCTCCTGGCAAAGCTGTAAAAGCGCGTTATGCTGATTAAGGCAAGGTTTAAACCAAAACCCGCATAATGAGCAACCTTCTTTAGTCGATTTGACTACCGGTCAGCGAAAGCGGGTGGTTTGATGCAATCACTCTACAAGGAGATAGAAAATGAAAAAACTTTCAGCTGTACTGGCCATCTGCACAATGGCTTTTACCCTGGCCGCGTGTTCAAGCAATTATGTCATGCATACCAACGATGGTCGCACCATTGTTTCTGAAGGCAAGCCATCAGTCGACAGTGATACCGGTATGATCAGCTATAAAGATGCTAACGGCAACAAGCAGCAGATCAACCGCGCGGACGTCAAAGAGATGGTAGAGATGCAGTAAGCGGCAAACCGCATATTGCAGGCAAAAAAAAGCACCGCAATTTGCGGTGCTATTCAAAATCACTATGGACAGACAGGGTAAATCTACAGGAATTAAAAGTCTGATCTGCAATCGGCAGATCAAAATGCAAACACAACATCACGACCACAAGCCAAAAGCTTTCCGGAAATCTGCGAACTCACTCACAAATCCTGAAATCTTTTCGTTCCGGCTCAGGAAGTGCGGCAACTATAGGTATTTGCTGGAGCTTCCTCAACGGACAATTTATAATGCCTCGGATTACTAAAACTAATATGTGAGCAGTGGTTATTAGCTTACATGCTTTGCCCTCGATCCGAGCACTGATAAACATGTCAAAACGCCTTCCTCCACTTAATGCCCTCCGCGTCTTTGACGCCGCGGCGCGCCATCTTAGCTTTACCAAAGCCGCCGAAGAGCTTTTTGTGACCCAGGCAGCTGTAAGCCATCAGATTAAATCTCTGGAAGATTTTCTCGGGTTAAAGCTGTTTCGTCGGAGGAATCGTTCGCTTTTGCTCACGGAAGAGGGGCAAAGTTACTATCTCGATATTAAAGAGATTTTTACCGCGCTCAATGACGCCACGCGTAAGCTTCAGGCGCGGAGCGCTAAGGGCGCCTTAACCGTCAGCCTGCTGCCCAGTTTTGCTATACAGTGGCTGGTACCCCGTCTTTCCAGCTTTAATACAGCTTATCCGGGCATTGACGTGCGTATCCAGGCCGTGGATCGCGACGAAGAGAAGCTGGCTGATGATGTTGATGTGGCGATCTTCTATGGCCGTGGCAACTGGCCAGGCCTGCGCGTTGAAAAACTCTATGCCGAATATCTGCTCCCGGTCTGCTCTCCTGTGCTGATGACTGGAGATAACCCGTTGAAAACGCCAATGGATTTGTCACGCTTCACGCTGTTGCACGACGCTTCGCGGCGTGACTGGCAATCCTACATTCGTCAGCTAGGCTTGCAGCACATTAATGTGCAGCAGGGGCCGATCTTCAGCCACAGCGCCATGGTGTTGCAGGCGGCGATCCACGGCCAGGGCGTGGCGCTGGCGAATAATGTGATGGCGCAGAGTGAGATTGAGGCGGGACGGTTAATCTGTCCGTTCAACGATGTGTTAGTCAGTAAAAATGCTTTTTATCTGGTTTGTCATGACAGTCAGGCAGAACTGGGTAAAATAGCCGCCTTTCGGCAGTGGATCCTCGCGAAAGCCGCCAGCGAACAAGAAAAATTCCGCTTTCGCTACGATCATTAACTAATTGATTTCTGTAGAGTGAAGTACAGATGCACCTTGAGGATAGTGAGATGTCCAGTCGTGCCATGTTTATTTTTGCCGCCATCAGCGGCTTTTTGCTGGTCGCCTTTGGCGCTTTTGGTGCCCATGTTTTAAGCGGCTCGCTTGGCCCGACCGAAATGGCCTGGGTACATACCGGGCTGGAGTATCAGGCGTACCACACGCTGGCGGTGATTGGGCTGGGCGCGGCGATGCTGCGCCGCGCTAATCTCTGGTTTTACTGGAGCAGTGCGTTTCTTGCCCTGGGTATCGTGCTGTTTAGCGGCAGCCTCTATTGTCTGGCGCTGTCGCATCTGAGGTTTTGGGTTTTTGTTACGCCGGTCGGCGGGCTCTGTTTCCTGGTCGGCTGGTTTCTGATGTTGATTGGCGCGCTGCGTCTGAAACGAAAGGCAGATCGCCATGAATAAAGTTTTACTCTATTGCCGTCCTGGTTTTGAAAAAGAGTGTGCGGCCGAAATCGCCGCCAGCGCCGCCGAGCGCGAGGTTTACGGTTTTCCGCGGGTGAAAGAGAACAGCGGCTACGTGTTGTTTGAGTGCTATCAGCATGAAGATGCGGATCGCCTCGTGCGCGAACTGCCGTTTGATACGCTGATTTTTGCCCGCCAGATGCTGGTGGTAGGTGAGCTGCTGAAGGATCTGCCGCCGGACAATCGCATTGAGCCGATTATTGGCATGCTCTCCGGCGTGGTAGAAAAGGGCGGTGAACTCCGCGTCGAGGTGCCGGATACCAATGAAGCAAAAGAGCTGACAAAGTTCTGCCGCAAGTTTACCGTGCCGCTGCGCGCCAGCCTGCGCGAGGCGGGCATCCTGCTTAATTACGAAAGCCCAAAGCGCCCGGTGGTGCACGTCTTTTTTATCGCGCCCGGCGCCTGCTACGTGGGTTACTCTTTCACTGGCAACAACTCACCGTTCTATATGGGCATTCCGCGCCTGAAGTTCCCGGCCGATGCGCCGAGCCGCTCTACGCTAAAGCTGGAAGAGGCGTTTCACGTTTTTATCCCTGCTGATGAGTGGGATGAGCGTCTGGCGGGAGGGATGCATGCGGTAGATTTGGGTGCCTGTCCTGGCGGCTGGACCTATCAGCTGGTGAAGCGCAGCATGTGGGTGTCGGCGGTAGACAACGGCCCAATGGCACCGAGTCTGATGGAGACCGGGCAGGTCACGCACTGTCGCGAAGACGGTTTTAAGTTCCGCCCGACGCGCAACAATAACGACTGGCTGGTGTGCGACATGGTAGAGAAGCCGGTACGTGTTGCTAACCTGATGACCGAATGGCTGGTTAACGGCTGGTGTCGCGAGGCGATCTTCAACCTTAAACTGCCAATGAAAAAGCGCTACGAAGAGGTGACGCAAAACCTGGCGATGATGGATGAGGCGCTGAAGGCGCAGGGCATCAATGCCCAGATCCGCGCCCGCCAGCTCTATCACGATCGTGAAGAGGTTACCGTTCACGTTCGCCGCATCTGGGGCGCTATTCCTGGCCGCCGCGACGAGCGCTAAGCTTCAGGTCGGGTGTTGCGACGCCTGACCTTCATAGCGCAGTGCTTTCAGATTTCCTCTTAACTCCAGATCCTGCTTCAACGTGGCAACCTGTCGGCTAATGCGGGCCGACACCTCTCCAGCCGCCAGTTTTTTCCGCCATTTTTCCGGCACCCGATCGAGCTGCTGATAAACCGTCTCCAGTGAGCCAAAGGTTTGCAGCAGCGTTTTCGCACTTTTCGGGCCGATGCCCGCGACGCCGGGAATTTTACTGCTGCTGATGCCGCATAATCCCCAGTAATCGGGCAGTCGCTCCGGCGGCACACCGAATTCGCTCTCGATAAAAGGCAGGTCCAGCCAGCGCTTCTGAAAATAGTCGCGGATGCGGATCTGCGGCGCGAGCAGCTGGCAGTAGCCTTTGTCCGTTGAGACAATCGTTGCCTGATGGCCCGCCTGCGCCATTTTTACCGCCAGCGTGGCAGCCAGATCGTCCGCCTCGTCAGTGTCGGCAATCCAGCAGCTGACCCCCGCCTGGCGAAACGCCTCCTGAAGCAGAGGCATCTCCGCGTGCAATTCATCAGGCATTGGCGGGCGACCACTTTTATAGTCTGGCAGCAGCTGGTGACGCCAGCCCTGATGACGCTGCTCGCTGTCGAAGACCGCGACGACATGCGTCGGTTGAGTATGCCCCAACAGCTGGCGCAGCGCAGACACGCAACCTTCGACGCAAGGGGAACCCTGGACGGCGTGCAGACGGCGTATCAGATTAAGGGCGTCGACGATAAGAAGGTGAAATGACATAAGCTAAACGGCAGCCCACGCGGGCTGCCTTCCTTGCAGGTTATTTGATAATTTCGTAGCAGGGAATATAGGCGGTGCCCGGCAGTTTCATACGGTGCTGGGCAACAAATCCCTGTAGCAGCTCATCCATGCGGCGCATGATCTCGGGTTCACCATGCAGCTTATAGGGCCCCTTTTCGCGAATCTCACGAATACCTACCTCTTTAACGTTACCCGCCACGATGCCGGAGAAGGCACGGCGCAGATCGGCCGCCAGCTGCTCCGCAGGCTGACTGGTGTACAGATTGAGGTTCGCCATGTTTTCATGGGTCGGATGGAAGGGCTTCTGCAGGTCTGACGAGATGCGGATCGACCAGTTAAAGCTGTAGGCGTCGCCCGTTTCGCGGCGGTACTCTTTCACCTGGGGCATCGCTTTCTTCATCAGGCGCGCCACTTCTGCCGCATCGTCGATGATGATTTTATAGTGCTTACGCGCTGCTTCGCCCAGCGTATTGACGATAAAGTCATCCAGCACGTGAAAATAGTCAGCGCTCTCTTGCGGGCCGGTCAGGATCAGCGGCAGCACCTGGTCCTGGTTCTGCGGGTTCATCATAATGCCCAGCAGATAGAGCAACTCTTCTGCCGTGCCGACGCCACCGGGGAAAATAATGATGCCGTGTGCGATACGCACAAAAGCTTCAAGACGTTTTTCGATATCCGGCATGATGATCAGCTCATTCACTAACGGATTCGGCGGCTCCGCAGCGATAATCGACGGTTCAGTCAGGCCGATAAAGCGGCTGTCGCGGTAGCGCTGCTGCGCATGACCTACCGCTGCGCCTTTCATTGGCGCTTCCATCACGCCGGGCCCACAGCCGGTGCAGATGTTCAGCTCACGCAGGCCAAGCTGCGTTCCGACGTTGCGGCAATACTGGTACTCCACTGCATTGATGGAGTGTCCACCCCAGCAGACCACGGTGTTAGGGTATTCGCCAATATGCAGCGCGCGAGCGTTGCGCAAAATAGAGAAAACCTGATTAGTGATGTGCGCCGAATCTTCCGGTGCGGCCTCCTGCATGCCTGCAATTGACAGCTGGCCGTTAACGAAAAGGATATCGCGCAGTACGGCAAACAGGTTGGCCTGTAGCGAGCGAATAATCCTGCCGTCGACAAACGCCTCTTCTGGCGGATTAATAAGTTCCAGCTTTACGCCGCGTTCGCGACGCAAAACGTTAATGTCAAAATCTTCAAAGCGGGAAAGTAGTTCGTGACTACTGTCAGTCTGGCTGCCCGAATTAAGCACGGCGAGCGAGCAGTTACGGAACAACTGGTAGAGATCGCTGCTTGCCGTGCGCTTCAGCATGTCGACTTCCAGCTGAGACAACAGATCCATCGAGCCGAGTGGGCTGATATGCGTAATCAAATGAACTCCGTTACACCCGCCTGGGTGGCTAATGACACCGCAACTGCGGTGGCGAAAATCCCTGGTCGACAATCCTCTGATTACCGCCGCCACCAGATTAGCCTTGTCGACCGGGAATGCTCAAGCGAAACACGGCGCCTGGCGTGCAGGCTGCGAGAAGCCTCGCAAAGCTACTGGCGCACCAGACGAGAAAACCCTGGCGTATAGGCAACGTTGCTGCGCCATGGGTTAATATCCAGGCCGCCGCGGCGTGTATAGCGCGCATAAACCGTAAGCTGCTCTGGCTGGCAGAAGCGCAGAACGTCATTAAAAATGCGTTCGACGCACTGCTCGTGAAACTCATTGTGCTGGCGGAAGGAGATCAGGTAGCGCAGCAGCGCCTCGCGATCGATGCGTGGGCCTTTATAGCGGATCATCACCGATCCCCAGTCAGGCTGGTTGGTGATCAGACAGTTAGATTTCAGCAGATGGCTGACCAGCGTCTCTTCAACAACCTCGTTGCCTGCCGCCCCTCTCAGATAGTCAGCGTTAAAGCTGTAGTCGGTAATCTCAATATCCTGCTCGTCAATGCAGTAACCGCTAAACTGACCGATCGGCTGGCCTTCAATCTCACTCAGGCGAAACAGCGCCACGCTGACCTCACCCTGCGCACAGGCGCTGAGATCGCGCTCCAGCGTCTGGCGAACGTCGCCCCAGTCGGCAAAGCGGGTCTGGTTGAAGCTGTTAAGGTAGAGCTTAAAGCTCTTCGACTCGATAAGATGCTCGCTGGTGGCATTGAGTACGACTTCACCCAGAGCAACCTGCGGAACCCCTTTGCTGTTAAGCCAGGAGAGCTCATACAGCGTCCAGATGTCTGCGCCGATGAACGGCAGCGACTCTGGCATCAGTCCCAGCGGCGTGCGGTTCAGGCTACGCGGTACGGCCTGTAACAGGCCAGCATCGTAGCGATCGTGGTAGGCTGTGGGTTTGCCCAGAGTCAGGTTACTCAGCGCCTGATTCTTTTCATATAAAGACATAACGGTTACCGTGAGACAAGACAAAGTGGATAAGTGTAACCCATCAGACGTGAGAAAAAGAGTGATGCAACAGACCAGGGATGCCCTGCACGATTTTACTACCCGATATTGCGATAGCTGGCAGCGGCGCACGGGACATGCACCAGCCAGCCAGGCGCTGGCAGGAGTGCCCTCTCCCTGTATCGTGGCGACTCAGCCTGATGAGGTCTGGTGGCAGCCGCAGCCTTTTACGCTGCCCGCCACGCTGGAAGCCGTAGAGCGCGCGCTGGATATTACGCTACAGGAGGCGTTAACGGCGCTCTACACCACGCAGTTTGCGGGCGATATGACGGCGCGCTTTGAACAGCAGGAACTCACGCTACTGCAGGTCTGGAGCGAAGAGGATTTTCTGCGGTTGCAGGAGAACCTGATAGGGCACCTGGTTATGAAGCGACGCCTGAAGCAGACGCCAACGCTGTTTATTGCCGCCACGGCCTCAGAGCAGGAAATTATTTCGCTCTGTAACCTGACGGGCGAAATTATTCTTGAACAGCCTGGTACGAAAAGTCGTACGGTTCTGGCGGAAAACCTTGAGATTTTTCTTACTAATTTACAACCGGTTACTGGCTCGCTTGCAGATAATGGCTAGCATGTTTGTGAGATATCTCTCACACAGTGTGTAAGAGATTGGCATCTCTGCGAAAAGACATCCAGAAGGCTGCAATGTAAAGATATTGTGAATCATTAACTTAATGGCGTTAATCCTAATTTTGGACTGTAAAAAAAGAGCGTAAGATCTTTTAGTACCTTGTTTATTCATCGGTCTCTGCCAGAATAAAAGCACTGGCAGGAAGCCTCAGGATTGAAGATAGCGTCGGAGACGTCATGCCAGGAGGCAGGAACGTAACGGAGTTTACGTCACAGGGAAGGCTTCAGGAAGAAGCAGGACACTCAGGAACGAGACAGGGACACCTCCAGGAAGGAGAATGAGAGTCACGCATGATGTGTGGCGGGCCTGGAAGCCATGGAGTTATCAGGATGATAAGCGCAGGATGGCGCACAGGAAAAGTTGTCAAGGAAGAGCAGGGAGCATCATCGTAGCGGGAAAGCTGCAAACGAACCGGGAGCACTGTTAACACAGTGCTCCCTTTTTTTGCGCGCGCGTCTGGCGATGGTATATGCTTGCCGCCCGATTTTCCGCTCGCTGGAGGTAGCGTATGACGCCTTTACTCTTACAACGTCTGGAGCAGCTTGAAGCCCTGCTGCGTGACCATCATCACTGGCAAGAGACGCCGCCGTCTGCCAGCGCGCTCGCCAGCAGCCAGCCTTTCTGCCTGGATACGCTGGAACCGCTTGAGTGGCTTCAGTGGGTGTTGATCCCGCGCATGCGGGAGCTAGTCGCCGCCCGGCAGCCGCTGCCGCAAAAATTTGCCGTCGCGCCCTATTTTGAAGTGGCGCTCGCCTCTAGCACGCCCGGCCATGCGCTGATCCTTCTCAGCCTGGCGCAGCTCGACGCGTTGTTTATGGACGATCCAGCCTGATGCTCGAGATTATCTATCAGGATGAATGGCTGGTAGCCGTTAACAAACCGGCTGGCTGGCTGGTGCATCGCAGCTGGCTGGACCGCAAAGAGAAAGTGGTGGTAATGCAAACCGTGCGCGACCAGATTGGCCAGCACGTTTTTACCGCACACCGCCTCGACCGACCTACGTCTGGCGTGCTGCTAATGGGATTATCCAGCGAGGCAGGACGGCTTCTGGCGCAGCAGTTTGAAAACCATCAGATAAAAAAAACCTACCATGCTGTGGTGCGTGGCTGGCTGCAGGAGAGCGGCACGCTGGACTATCCGCTGGTAGAGGAGCTGGACAAGATTGCTGACAAGTTTGCCACTCAGGCGCGCACGGCGCAGCCAGCAGTAACGGATTATCAGGCGCTGGCCTGGGCGGAAATGCCGGTGGCGATTGGTCGCTATCCGAGTGCACGCTATAGCCTGATGCAGCTCTCTCCCCATACCGGACGCAAGCACCAGCTGCGGCGTCATATGGCCCATCTGCGTCATCCGATTATTGGGGATACCACGCATGGCGATCTCCGTCAGAACCGTGGCGCAGCACAGCATTTCGGTGCCGACCGCCTGATGCTGCACGCCAGCAGCCTGTCGCTGACGCATCCGGTTACGGGTGAGCCGCTGGTGATCCGTGCCGGGCTGGACAGCGTATGGCATCAGCTGGCGCAGTCGTTTGGCTGGCAGGAGGCGCTCGATGCCGCAGGGCTTGAGTTTACCGACGTGGCGGGCGAGGATAGCGTTATCGTTTAAGGAGCAGGCACATGGCAAAGATTGGCATTTTTGTAGGCACGGTTTACGGTAACGCCCTGTTAGTTGCAGAAGAGGCGCAGCCGATTTTGCAGGCGCAGGGGCATGAGGTTGCGGTATTTGACGATGCGACCTTCGCGCAGTGGCAAGGCTACAGCAGCGAGGTGGTGCTGGTCGTTACCTCGACCACCGGGCAGGGTGATTTACCGGACAGTATCGCGGCTCTTTATCGCGATATAAACGATAAGGCAGGCTATCAGCCTGGACTGCGTTACGGCGTCATTGCGCTGGGCGACAGTAGCTACGACCACTTTTGCGGAGCGGGTAAGCGTTTTGACGCGCTGCTGCAGGAACAGCATGCAACGCGCGTTGGCGAAGTGCTGCTGGTGGATGCGACTGAGGATCCTGAACCGGAGTCGGTGACTTCGCCCTGGGTGGAAGCCTGGGGCAAACAGCTCTGAAGCCATTGCGCTGCGCCGACTATCTGCGCAGCGCAGGCTGTTCAGGTCACTGGCGCAGGGTTAAACACCGCCAGCTGATTGCGAATACCCCAGCGATCTGACCAGGTTTGCTGGCGCCCGCTGGCGATAGCCAGAATCAGCTCAAAAAGCCGCCAGCCCACCTGCTCAATGGTCTCTTCTCCCGTAGCGATGGTTCCGGCATTGATATCCATCAGGTCGTGCCAGCGCTCGGCCAGCGCATTACGCGTTGCCATTTTGATCACCGGAATAGCCGCCAGACCGTAGGGCGTGCCGCGCCCGGTAGTGAAAACCTGTAGCGTAATTCCCGACGCCATCTGCTGCGTGCCGCAGACAAAATCGCTGGCCGGCGTGGCGGCATAAATCAACCCACGCCGCGTTGGGCGCTGGCCTGGCGACAATACTTCGACGATTGGGCTTCGGCCCGACTTGGCGATCGATCCCAGTGCTTTCTCCACTACGTTTGCCAGGCCGCCTTTTTTATTACCGGGCGAGGGGTTGGCGCTGCGGTCGGTTTTGCCCTGATTAAGGTAGTCGTCATACCACGCCATCTCTTCCAGCAAGCGCTTGCCCACCTCTTCATCGATCACGCGTGGGGTCAGCAGATGAACGGCATCGCGGACTTCGGTCACTTCTGAAAACATCACCGTTGCCCCGCAGCGCACCAGCAAGTCGGAGGCGAAGCCTACGGCGGGATTCGCGGTCACGCCGGAAAAGGCATCGCTGCCGCCGCACTGCATGCCGACAACTAAATCGGAAGCGGGGCAGATTTCCCGCTGGCGCTGATTCAGGCGCTCAAGATGTCTTTTCGCCACGCTGAGAATCTCGGCTACCATTGCGCCAAAGCCGACGTGGCGTTCATCCTGCAGGCGCACAATGTCGTGCTCATCCAGCGAGATCGCCTGCACGTCATCGGTGCCGGTCAGTAACCGCTCGGGCTGAAGCTTTTCACAGCCCAGGCTGACGACCATAATCTCGCCGCCAAAGTTAGGATTGAGCGCCAGATTATGGATGGTGCGAATCGGCACTACCGCCGCCGGGGCGTTAATCGCCACGCCGCAGCCGTAAAGATGGTTTAGCGCCACGACGCCATCGACGTTGGGGTAATGAGGCAGCAGATCGCGCTCGATCATCTGCACCACGTAATCCACTACGCCCGCCACGCAGTGGACGCTGGTGGTAATGCCAAGCAGATTGCGCGTGCCGACGCTGCCGTCGGCGTTGCGATAGCCTTCAAAGGTGTAGCCCTCCAGTGGCGGCAGCGCGGGCGGGACATGAGTGGCGAGCGGCAGGCTGGCGAGCGGCGGTGCCTCAGGCAGGCCCACCAGCGACTCTTCAATCCAGCTTCCCTGCGCAACATCGCGCAGCGCATAGCCGATCACTTCACCGTAGCGGCGAATGGCTTCACCCTGCGCAATAGACGACAGCGCGACTTTATGGCCCTGAGGAACATGTTCCGTTAGCGTCAGGCCATCTGGAAACGTGGTGCCCGCCGGAAGTCCCTGGTTATTCACCACGATAGCGACGTTGTCGTCTTCATGGACTTTGATACAGAGCGGCGGCTCATTAAGGGTTCTGTTCATCGCTCACCTT
The DNA here is from genome assembly GCF_041386365.1 of Pantoea sp. KPR_PJ. Lineage (NCBI taxonomy): Bacteria > Pseudomonadati > Pseudomonadota > Gammaproteobacteria > Enterobacterales > Erwiniaceae > Pantoea > Pantoea sp. KPR_PJ. Next base: position 76,926 of record NZ_JABMIK010000003.1, read on the forward strand.
TCAGTCAGGCGCACCGTACATGGCGGCGCGTTATCATGAGTTCTTTACGCACTTCGGATTTGCCAGCCTCAGTATATAAAGACAGATCGCCTGCCACATTGTGCAACTGTCCGGCATTGTGAGCTCAAATCATCGGTTTTTGGTTCGCTTTACCAAAAGCAAGTGAAGAGACTCACAAACGCGCCTTTTTCTGCTCAATAAACCACCACCTGTCGCCTGAAAAAACAGGTTCCGTGAAGCGTGCCGCAGTGGAGTGTGCAATTGCCAGATAATTGCCGTTAAACAGTCAGAATTGTCGGGCGTTCTTCCAGTGTCACCGCCTGTCGGCATTCCTATACTGGCTTCCGTAATACGACGTTAGGTTATTCGTCACGACGCACTATCGCTTTGCCCCTATAAAAAATCGCCGTGTTTAACCCAACTTCTCTCTGATACCCAACGCGATGTGTATGCAGTCAGAGCGAATGTAGCGAACGCTATATTTCAGGAGTGCATCATGAATAGTTACAGCCAGACAGCGGAAGCAGTGCAGAAGCGCACCAATGCCCGCTACTGGATCGTGGTGATGCTGTTTATCGTCACCTCGTTCAACTACGGCGACCGCGCCACCATCTCGATTGCCGGCTCCGCTATGTCAAAAGACATTGGCCTCGACGCCGTCGGACTGGGCTATATCTTCTCGGCATTTTCATGGGCCTATGTTATCGGCCAGATCCCAGGTGGCTGGCTGCTCGACCGCTTTGGATCAAAACGCGTCTATTTCTGGAGTATTTTTCTCTGGTCGCTTTTTACCCTGCTGCAAGGCTTTGTCGATGTATTCAGCGGCTATGGCATCGTGGTATCGCTGTTTATCCTGCGCTTTATGGTCGGCCTGGCTGAAGCCCCGTCGTTTCCCGGTAACAGTCGCATTGTGGCGGCCTGGTTCCCGGCGCAGGAACGCGGAACCGCCGTTGCCATCTTTAACTCGGCACAGTACTTCGCCACGGTGATCTTCGCGCCGATTATGGGCTGGCTGGTGTCGGAAGTGGGCTGGGCACATGTGTTCTGGTTTATGGGGGGCCTTGGCATCATCCTGAGCTTTATCTGGCTGAAAGTGATTCACGATCCCAGTGACCATCCGGGCGTCAACAAGGCCGAACTGGAGTATATGGAGCAGGGTGGCGCGCTAATCAACATGGATGCAAAAAAAGCCGAGCGCAAAGTAAGCTGGGATGAAAAGTGGTATCAGATCAAACAGCTGCTCTCCACGCGCATGATGTGGGGCGTCTACCTCGGGCAGTACTGTGTAAATGCCTTGACCTACTTCTTTATAACCTGGTTCCCGGTCTATCTGGTGCAGGCGCGCGGCATGTCGATTCTGAAAGCGGGCTTTATTGCCTCTGTTCCAGCGGTGTGCGGCTTCCTGGGCGGCGTGTTGGGTGGCGTGATTTCTGACTACCTGATGCGTAAAACGGGCTCACTCAATATTGCGCGTAAAACGCCTATCGTCATCGGTATGTTGCTCTCGATTAGCATGGTGATGTGCAACTACACCGAAACCGAATGGGTGGTGGTGCTGTTCATGGCGCTCGCCTTCTTTGGTAAAGGCATTGGCGCACTGGGCTGGGCGGTGATGGCGGATACTGCGCCGAAAGAGATTAGCGGACTCAGTGGCGGCCTGTTCAATATGTTTGGCAACTTCTCCGGCATTGTGACGCCTATCGCTATCGGCTACATCATCGCCACCAGCGGCTCATTTGAGGGCGCGCTCATTTATGTCGGCATCCATGCGTTTGTCGCCGCCTTTAGCTTCCTGGTGATTACAGGCGATATCAAACGTGTCGAACTGAAGCACCGGCCATAAGGAGAGAATATGAGCACGCAAAGCACGCCCGTTATTACCGATATGCAGGTGATCCCGGTTGCCGGCTACGACAGCATGCTGCTGAATATTGGCGGCGCACATAACGCCTGCTTTACCCGCAATATTGTGGTGCTGACCGACAGCGCAGGCCATACCGGCGTAGGCGAAGCGCCGGGCGGTGACACCATCTGTCAGACGCTGATTGAGGCGATTCCTCAGGTGAAAGGCCAGCAGGTGGCGCGTATGAACCGGCTGGTGCAGCAGGTGCACAGGGGCAATCAGCGCGCTGATTTTGAGACCTTCGGCAACGGGGCATGGACCTTTGAACTGCGCGTCAACGCGGTCGCGGCGCTGGAGGCGGCGCTGCTCGACCTGCTCGGTCAGTGTCTCGGCGTACCGGTAGCGGAGCTGCTTGGCCCTGGCCAGCAGCGCGATGAAGTCACGGTGCTGGGCTATCTCTTCTATACAGGCGACAGGCGCAAAACCGATCTGCCCTACCTGAGTGGCGAAAAGGGCGGTCACGACTGGTATTACCTGCGCCATCAGGAGGCGCTGACGCCAGAAGCGGTGGTGCGCCTGGCTGAGGCGGCGCAGGACAAATATGGCTTTAAGGACTTTAAGCTTAAAGGCGGCGTGCTGCCGGGCGAGCAGGAGATCGAGTCTGCCGTGGCGCTGAAGCGACGTTTCCCCGAGGCGCGTATCACCGTCGATCCCAACGGAGCCTGGCATCTGGACGAGGCGATTCGCCTGTGTAAAGGCATGGGCGAGGTGCTGACCTATGCCGAAGATCCCTGCGGGGCGGAGCAAGGCTATTCCGGGCGTGAAGTGATGGCGGAGTTTCGCCGCGCGACCGGACTGCCGGTGGCGACCAATATGATCGCCACCAACTGGCGCGAGATGAACCATGCAGTCATGCTTAACGCGGTCGATATTCCGCTGGCCGATCCGCACTTCTGGACGCTGAGCGGCGCAGTGCGTGTGGCCCAGCTGTGCGACGACTGGGGCCTCACCTGGGGCTGTCACTCCAATAACCACTTCGATATCTCGCTGGCAATGTTTACCCACGTCGGTGCTGCCGCACCGGGCAACCCGACCGCCATCGATACCCACTGGATCTGGCAAGAGGGCAACCAGCGCCTGACCAGAGAACCGCTGCAGATCCGCAACGGTAAAATTGCCGTTCCTGATGCGCCCGGCCTTGGCGTTGAGCTGGACTGGGAGCGCGTGCATCAGGCTCACGATCTTTTTAAATCGCTGCCGGCAGGGGCGCGTAATGACGCTACCGCGATGCAGTATCTGATTCCCGGTTGGACATTTGACCGCAAGCGCCCGGCATTTGGCCGCGCCACAGTGTAAGGAGCAGGAAATGAGTTCGACACCGAAAGTCACAGCAATGCAGGTCATTCCGGTTGCCGGTTACGACAGCATGTTGCTCAACCTGAGTGGCGCACATGCGCCGTTTTTTACCCGCAATATTGTGATTATCAAGGACAACGCGGGGCATACCGGCGTGGGTGAAATTCCCGGCGGTGAGCGGATTCGCCAGACGCTGGAGGATGCGGCGTCGCTGGTGGTCGGTAAAACGGTGGGCGAGTATAAAAACGTGCTCAGCCTGGTACGCAGCACCTTCGCCGATCGTGATTCATCGGGGCGCGGCAGCCAGACCTTTGACCTGCGCACCACCATTCACGTCGTCACCGGGATCGAAGCGGCGCTGCTTGACCTGCTGGGGCAGCATTTGCAGGTCAACGTCGCCACGCTGCTGGGTGACGGCCAGCAGCGCGATCGCGTCGAGATGCTGGGCTACCTGTTCTACGTGGGCGACCGTAAAAAAACCGCGCTGCCTTATCAGAGCCAGGAGCATGAGGCCTGCGACTGGTACCGCCTGCGCCACGAAGAGGCGCTGACGCCAGAGGCGGTGGTGCGCCTGGCCGAGGCGGCTTACGACAAATATGGCTTTAACGACTTCAAGTTAAAGGGAGGCGTACTGCGCGGCGGTGAAGAAGCGGAAGCGGTGACGGCGCTGGCGAAGCGCTTTCCTGAAGCGCGCATCACGCTCGATCCCAACGGTGCCTGGTCACTTAACGAGGCGATCCTGCTCGGCAAGCAGCTGAAGGGCGTGCTGGCCTATGCGGAAGATCCGTGCGGAGCTGAGCAGGGCTACTCGGGCCGCGAGGTGATGGCGGAGTTCCGCCGCGCCACCGGCTTACCGACCGCCACCAATATGATCGCCACCGACTGGCGTCAGATGGGCCATACGCTCTCTCTTCAGTCAGTGGATATCCCGCTGGCCGACCCGCACTTCTGGACCATGCAGGGCTCGGTGCGCGTGGCGCAGATGTGTCACGACTTTGGCCTGACCTGGGGCTCACACTCCAACAACCATTTCGACGTCTCGCTGGCGATGTTCACCCACGTAGCCGCTGCGGCTCCGGGTGCCATCACCGCGATTGATACCCACTGGATCTGGCAGGAAGGCAACCAGCGCCTGACGAAAGAGCCGCTGCAAATCAAAGGCGGCATGGTGCAGGTGCCGCAAAAGCCGGGGCTGGGCGTTGAACTGGATATGGACCAGGTGATGCAGGCCAACGCGCTCTATCAAAAACATGGACTGGGCGCGCGCGACGATGCGCAGGCGATGCAGTACCTCGTGCCGAACTGGACCTTCGACAATAAACGCCCGTGCCTGGTGCGCTAACCTTTTGGCTCCCTGCGGGGAGCGGTTGTAACAGGAGAAGAGAGAATGAGTAACACAGCCTGGCCGAACACGTTTCGCCGTCGCCTGCTGGCAGGTGAGACCCTGATTGGTAGCTGGTGTGCGCTGGCTAACCCTATTACTACCGAAGTGCTCGGCCTGGCCGGTTTCGACTGGCTGGTGCTGGACGGAGAACATGCACCCAACGATATCACCACCTTTGTGCCGCAGCTGATGGCGCTGAAGGGCAGCGCCAGCGCGCCGGTGGTGCGCCCCCCCTGCAACGAGCCGGTCATTATCAAACGCCTGCTGGATATCGGTTTTTACCATTTTCTGATCCCCTTTGTGGAGACGGAAGAGGAGGCGATGCGCGCCGTTGCCTCAACGCGCTATCCACCAGCGGGCATTCGCGGCGTCTCAGTGTCGCACCGCAGCAATATGTACGGCACGCTACCGGACTACAACAGCACGGTGAACGACAACATTACGGTGCTGGTGCAGATTGAAACCCAGCAGGCGGTCGACAATATCGACGCCATCGCCGCGGTAGAGGGCGTCGACGGCATCTTCGTTGGGCCGGGCGATCTCTCCGCCGCGCTCGACTATCTCGGCCAGCCTGCGCACCCTGAGGTGCTGAAGGTAATCAGGCATGTCTTCGATCGCGCCAAAGCGGCGGGCAAGCCGAGCGGCATTCTCGCGCCGGTCGAAGCGGACGCGCGCCGCTATCTCGAATGGGGCGCCAGCTTTGTGGCCGTGGGCAGCGACCTGGGGGTTTTCCGCAACGCGACTCAGGCGCTGTGCGACAAATTTAAGAAGTAACTGACGAAGGAGAAAGGCAATGAAAATTGGATTTATCGGCCTCGGCATCATGGGCAAACCGATGAGTAAAAACCTGGTAAAAGCCGGTTATTCTCTGGTTGTGCGCGATCACAACACCAGTAACGAAGCGGAATTAAGCGCGCTGGGCGCCACCGTGGCAAAATCGCCGAAAGAGGTGGCCGAGCAGGTTGATGTGGTGATCACCATGGTGCCCAACTCGCCGCAGGTGAAAGAGGTTTGCCTGGGTGAAAACGGCATTATCGACGGCGCGAAGCCGGGTCTGATCGTCATTGATATGAGTTCTATCGCGCCGCTCGCCAGCCGGGAGGTGCATGACGCGCTGGCAGAGAAGGGCATCAAAATGCTTGATGCGCCGGTGAGCGGCGGCGAGCCGAAAGCGATTGAAGGTACGCTTTCCGTGATGGTGGGCGGCGACAAAGAGACTTTTGATCGCTGCTACGACATCATGAAGGCGATGGCGGGATCGGTGGTGCACACCGGCGATATTGGCGCGGGCAACGTCACCAAGCTGGCGAACCAGGTGATCGTGGCGCTTAATATCGCAGCGATGTCAGAGGCGCTGTCGCTGGCGACCAAAGCGGGCGTTAATCCGGAGCTGGTTTATCAGGCGATCCGCGGCGGGCTGGCTGGCAGTACCGTGCTGGATGCCAAAGCGCCAATGGTGCTGGATCGCAACTTCAGGCCAGGCTTCCGCATTGATCTGCACATCAAGGATCTGGCGAACGCGCTGGACACGTCACACGGCATTGGCGCACATCTTCCGCTGACCGCTGCGGTAATGGAGATGATGCAGGCGCTGCGCAACGACGGACAGGGTAACGCCGACCATAGTGCCCTGGCCTGCTATTATGAAAAATTAGCGAAAGTTGAGATAACTCGTTAACGTCTGGCGGCGGCCCGCTGCGGCCGCTGCACGGCGTCATCATGGATGATGAATCGTTCACTAACAGCGCCCGGACAGCCTATGAAAATCGTAATCGCACCGGATTCATACAAAGAGAGTTTATCCGCCCAGGGCGTCGCATCGGCGATTGAAGCGGGATTCCGCGAAATTTTTCCGCATGCCACCTATGTGAAGATACCGGTTGCCGACGGTGGCGAAGGCACGGTAGAGGCGATGGTGGCGGCAACAGAGGGAACGATTGTCAATCTGCGCGTGACCGGACCGCTCGGCGAGCCGGTTGAGGCCTTTTACGGCCTTTCCGGCGACGCGCGCACCGCCTTTATCGAAATGGCGGCCGCCAGCGGGCTGGAGCGGGTGCCCGCTGCCCGGCGCGATCCGCTGATCACCACCTCCTATGGCACCGGTGAGCTGATTAAAAGCGCGCTGGATAAAGGTGTCGGGCACATTATTATCGGCATCGGCGGCAGCGCTACCAACGACGGCGGCGCGGGCATGATGCAGGCGCTCGGCGCACAGCTGTTGAATGCGCAGGGCAACGAGATTGGCTTTGGCGGCGGCGCACTGCCCGCACTGGCCAGAATTGATATCGGGGGGCTGGATGCGCGCGTACGTCAGTGTCGCTTTGAAGTTGCCTGTGACGTGACCAATCCCTTAACCGGCAGTGACGGCGCGTCAGCCATTTTCGGTCCGCAGAAAGGGGCAACGCCGGAGCTGGTCACGCAGCTCGATAATGCGCTGGCGCACTATGCGTCGATTATTCAGCGCGATCTCGATATCGACGTGCTGCATATTCCCGGCGGCGGCGCGGCGGGCGGGATGGGCGCGGCGCTGCACGCCTTCTGCCAGGCGGATCTGCGACGCGGTATTGAGATCGTTACCGAGGCGCTGGGGCTGGCGGAGCAGGTTAAAGACGCCACGCTGGTGATTACCGGCGAGGGGCGCATCGACAGCCAGAGCATCAACGGCAAGGTACCGATTGGCGTCGCCCGGGTTGCCAGACGGTTCAACAAACCGGTGATCGGCATTGCGGGCAGCCTGACGGCGGACGTCGGCGTGGTGCATCAGCACGGCCTCGACGCGGTATTCAGCGTGCTTTACAGCATTTGTACGCTGGAGGAGGCGCTGGCAAACGCAGAGATGAATCTGCGGCTGGCGGCGAGGAATATCGCCGCGACGCTCAAAATGGGTGGTTCAATGCAGTAAAAAGCGACCGGCTGGCCGCTTTATGGGTTACTTCTTGTTTCTGGCTTCCAGCGTCGCAAACCACGGAGCAACGAAGTCATTATTGCCGCCCCAGCCGGGCACGATCTTGTTCAGTGACGCCACGTTAACCGCTCCTTGCTGGCTGTTCAGCTGCTGCTGGGAGATGGATGCCCCCTTAAAGTCATAGGTTGCCGGTGTGGTTTCGCCTGCGATCTTATTCGCCACCAGCCGCATGTTCACTGCGCCGATGGTCTTCGGATCGACCGCCACGGTCTGCACCCACGGGCTGTTCTTCTCACGCATCAGCTGCAAATCCTGATTGGAGACGTCAATGCTGTAGAGCTTGATTTCGGTGCGGCCGTTCTCCTGTAGCGCTTTGTACGCGCCCTGGCTGAACGCATCCCATGCCCCCCAGATAGCGTCAATTTTGCCTTTCGGATACTTCGCCAGAATCGCGCCAATCTTGTTGGCGGTATCGCCCTGAACATCAGACGAGACGGCACCGATAGACTCCAGCTGATGGATGCCGGGGTTCTCTTTCAGCAGTTTTTCATACACCACCTGACGGCGCTCCATCGCCGGGAAGCCGGCAACCCACAGCTTGACGATGCTGGCCTTGCCGTTGAAGTCTTTGATCAGCTGGCCGAGTGACGACTGCGCCAGCGAGGCGTCATCCTGAGCCGTCACGGTCACGCCAGGCAGCGGCGTATCGACCGGCGTATCAAACACCGACACCTTGATGCCCGCGTCAGCCACGCGCTTCACCAGACCGCTGGCGTAAGGCGCTTTACCATGCGAGAGAATAATGCCGTCATACTTCTGGCTGATCGCCTGATTAACGAAATCCTGGAAGCGCGCATCGTCGCCGTTGCTGAGGAAGGTACTGACCTTAAAGCCCAGCTTGCGGCCTTCCTGAATCGCCCCCGCCACAAACTGCGTGGTATTGTCATCGGAGCCTAAGTTGCGGATCACGGCGATGCGCACCGGCCCTTCATGACTGGCGATGGGAGCAGGCACGGGGGCCACTGTATCGGCAAAGGCGCTGGCGGAGAGCAGGCTCACGGCCAGCAGGGAAAACGGCAGGTTTTTCATTTTCTTTTTTCCAGGTGAGTCAGCGTTAGCGACGCTGAACGTAGGTCATTGCCAGTGCCAGAGCCAGCACCAGTCCCTTAATGATATCCATGGCGTAATAGGGCACAGAGAGCATCACCAGCCCGTTTTGCAGCACGCCAAGCAGCACCGCGCCCACCAGCGTGCCCAGCGCGTTGGGCTTGCCGGAACCGGCCAGCGATAAACCGATCCAGGCCGCAGCGACGGCGTCCATCAGATAGCCACCGCCCGCATTGACCTGCGACGAACCGATGCGCGACGCGAGCAGAATGCCGCCCAGTCCCGCCAGCAGTGAGGCGATCACGTAGGCGAGCACGCGGTAGCCTGTGGTGCGGATGCCTGAGAGGCGCGCCGCTTCGGGGTTGCCGCCCAGCGCATACATACGACGGCCATGGGTAGTCAGTGACAGCGCCAGCTGCGCCACCAGGGTGACGACCAGCATAATAATGACGATCACCGGCACCTGACCCAGCAGGCCAAAGTTCGCCGGAATGGTGCCTTCCGCCATATCGCCGTTCGGCATCACCATGTTTTCAGTAATAGATCCGCCAAAGCTATAGGTCATCGCCACCCCCTGGATAATAAACAGCGTGGCGAGCGTCGCCAGCATGTCGGGAATGCGCAGGATAACGATAAGAAAGGCGTTAAACAGGCCGATCAGCGTGCAGAGCGCCAGCGTAATCAGCATTGCTTCGGTGGTGTTCATGCCGTACCAGACAAACAGCGAAATCACCAGCGCATTGGCCAGCGAGGCGGTTGATCCCACTGACAGGTCAAAGCCGCCCACGGTCAGCGAGACGGATACGCCCACAGCGATCACCGTAACGATAGCGATAGCGCGCAAGATATTGATAATGTTATTGGGTTGCAGAAAGCTGTCGGACGCCAGACCAAAGCCCACAATCAGGATGGCGACCGTAATCAGCATGCCCCACTTGTAGAGAAAGTCGAAAAGCTGGTGGCGCAGCAACGGGGAGGCTGCCTTCAGGGTTATCTCTTTACTGCTCACGCAGGGGTTCCTCCAGTGGAATAAAGCAGAAGCGTTTCTTCGGTGACCGCATGCGCGTCCAGCTCGGCCACAATGCGCCCGTCCCAGAGCACACAAATTCGGTCGCATAGCCCGACCAGTTCAGAAAACTCGCCGGAGGCGTAGATAATGCCTTTACCCTCCTGCGCCAGCCCGCTGATTAAGTGGAACAGTTCAGTCTTTGCCTTGATGTCGACGCCTTTTGTCGGTTCATCAAAAATCAGCACGTCGGCATCGTTGCGCAGCCACTTGCCGATCGCCACCTTTTGCTGGTTGCCGCCGGAGAGACGGCGCAGCGACTGCGCCGGGCCGGTGGTCCGCACGTTAAGCCGCTGAATAACCTCTTCAGCCCAGCGCCACGCCCGGCGATGGCCAAACAGACTCCAGCGCGAAAAGCTGTTATCCGCGCTGACGCTGAGGTTCATCGTTACCGGTTCATCGATAAAAATGCCTTCTTTGCGCCGCTCTTCAGGCACCAGCGCCATGCGCCGGGTGACCGAGTCGTGAGGCGATTGCGGTCGCCACGGCCTGCCGTGCAGTTCGCCACGCGCAACCCGGCTTTTGCTGGCACCGAACAAGGCTTTGCACAGCTCGGTTTTGCCCGCGCCTGCCAGCCCGGCAATGCCGAGGATTTCACCCTGATGCAGCCGCAGCGAGATATCCTGCAACAGCCGATCGTCGTGCAGACCCTCTACCGCCAGCAGCAGCGGCTGTGCGCGGACAGGGCGGCGCGGCGGATAAATATCGGTCAGCTCATGGCCGAGCATCTTCTCCACAATCTGTTCGCCGCTCAGCGCCGCCATGGGCCCGCTCTCAATCAGGCGGCCGTCGCGCAGCACCGTCAGCCGATCGCAGATTGCCTTTAACTCGTGGATACGATGAGAGATAAACACCACGCCGATACCGCTTGTTTGCAGGCGACGTACCACGGCAAACAGCCGCTCGCTCTCATGCTGATCGAGCGGCGCGGTGGGTTCGTCAAGGATGAGAAAACGGCAGTGATGCGACAGCGCGCGCGCCAGTAAAATTTGCTGCTTCTCTGCCAGGGTGCAGCGCTCCACCAGACGATTGACGTCGAGGCTGACGTCGAGCTCGGCCAGCAGCGCGCGCGCCTGGCGACGGATCGCACGCCAGCGAAAGCCGTGACCCGGCTCCGCCAGCCGATCCAGCAGGATGTTTTCCGCCACGCTCAGCTGAGGCACCAGCGCTACGTCGACCTCCTGCTGTACCAGGTGGATACCAAGTTTTTTAGCATCACGCGGGCTGCGAATCGAGACCGGCACGCCGTCCAGCCAGATCTCGCCACTGTAGTGGCTGTGCGCGCCCGACAGCACTGCCATCAGCGTCGATTTACCCGCGCCGTTCGCCCCGGTCAGCGCATGCACGGAGTGGCCGTCAGCGACGAAATTCACCTGCGTCAGGGCAGCAAATCCGCCGAATGCGATCGAAATATTGCGCATCTCAAGGCGATTTATCGCGCTCATTAAGCGAAGCTCCCTAATCAATCTGTGGCCGCAATTTTTTCCTGAAGTTTCAGGCGCGGCAACAGCCGAAAGCGCATAAGCTAGCACGAATTCTTATTAGCCATCCAGACATCTGGATACTTTGGCGGCTAAAGCTGGCGGGCCGGTTAACGCTGGCGTTTTACAACAGGAAACGGAAATAAAGCAGTGGATTATTCTGGGGCAGGGCGCAGGCATAAAAAAACCAGGCCGAAGCCTGGTTGATGACATCAGGATGCGCTTACTTTTCTGGAATCACATTCAGCAAGGTGGTGAGCAGTTTCCAGTAAAGGCCGACGCTCTCAATATGAACCTGCTCATCCGGCGAGTGCGGGCCGGTGATGGTGGGGCCAATAGAGACCATGTCCATATTCGGGTAAGGTTTTTTGAACAGGCCGCACTCCAGACCCGCATGGATCACCTGAATGTTGGGTGTCTTATCAAACAGCGCGATATAGGTCTGACGGGTCAGCGCCATAATCGGCGAGTTTGCGTCAGGCTGCCAGCCCGGATAGCCCCCTTTCGGTTTGGTCTGCGCCCCCGCCAGCTGGCCAAGCGAGGTCAGCATCTGCACCACATAGTCGCGGCCTGTGTCGATCAGCGAGCGGATCAGGCAGTTAATCTCTGCTTTATCGTTCTCCATCGTCACCACGCCAACGTTCAGCGAAGTTTCTACCACGCCTTGCGCCACGTCCGAGTTGCGAATAACGCCGTTCGGCGTGCTGTTCAGCAAATTCAGGAAGCGGTCTCGACTCTCGGCGTTCAGCGCCTCGCCCTGATGGGCCAGCGGCTCGGTGACCACGTTAATGTTCTTCTCTTTCACGCCGTGCTCATTTTGCAGCGCCAGCAGGAAGTGCGCGGCCGCCGCTTTCAGTGCATCGACCTTATGGCTCTCAACCGCCAGCGTCGCGAAAGCTTCACGCGGGATGGCATTGCGCAGCGTACCGCCGGTGAAATCGATCAGACGCAGGTCAAGCTCGGCGGCGTGTGCGGCAAGAAAACGCGCCAGCAGTTTGTTGGCGTTGCCAAGGCCCATATGGATATCCGCGCCGGAATGACCGCCACGCAGGCCTTTCAGCGTCAGCTTCAGGGTTTCAAAGCCAGCCGGCACAGCTTCGCGCGTCAGCGGCAGCGTGGTGATAAAGTCGATGCCGCCGGCGCAGCCCATATAGATCTCACCTTCCTCTTCTGAGTCGGTGTTGATCAGGATCTCCGCCTGTAGCCAGTCAGGTTGCAGGCCAAATGCGCCATCCATGCCGGTTTCTTCCGTCATGGTGAGCAGTACCTCCAGCGGGCCGTGCGTCAGGCTGCTGTCGGCCAGCACCGCCAGCGCAGAGGCCATGCCGATACCGTTGTCAGCGCCCAGCGTGGTGCCGCGCGCCTTAACCCATTCGCCGTCGATGTAAGGCTGAATCGGATCTTTGGTGAAGTCATGCACGGTGTCGTTATTCTTCTGCGGCACCATATCAAGGTGAGCCTGCAGCGCGACCGGCGTGCGGTTCTCCATCCCGGCGGTGGCCGGTTTACGGATCAGGATATTGCCGACTGCGTCGCGCTCGACCCAGAATCCCTGTTCTTTTGCCCAGCCCACAATATAGGTGGCCAGCGCTTCTTCATGAAAAGAGGGGTGCGGAATGGAGCAGATTTTGGCGAAAATATCCCACAGCGGTTGGGGAGAAAGCTGAGACAATTCAGACACGACAGGTCTCCTGTGTCAGTGCGCCGGCGAAGCCGGGATGCGCGAGTTTCCAGTAAAGGGTCGCCGTCAGCGAAACTGACGTGATGGGGCTGAGAATATCACTCTTTAATGGCCGGTGCGTACTCAGGCGCGCTAAAAAGCCGCAACCAGTCGCTCGGATGCTGGTTTTTAGCGCTGAGGATCCTTATAATCTCGCGCAACCTTTTTCCCGTTGCACATTATTTAAGCCGATTAAGTTGGCTGGGATCGCGATTCATGAGTGAAAAATACGTCGTTACCTGGGACATGCTACAAATTCATGCCCGCAAACTGGCTCAGCGCCTGCTTCCTGTTGAACAGTGGAAAGGCATTATCGCAGTGAGCCGCGGCGGTCTGGTGCCTGCCTCGCTGCTGGCGCGTGAACTGGGCATTCGCTATGTCGACACCGTTTGCATCTCCAGCTACGACCACGATCACCAGCGCGAAATGAAAGTCCTGAAGCGCGCAGAAGGCGACGGTGAAGGCTTTGTCGTGATCGACGATCTGGTTGATACCGGCGGCACCGCACAGGCGATCCGTGAAATGTACCCTAAAGCGCACTTCGTCACTATTTTCGCTAAACCGGCGGGGCGTCCGCTGGTAGACGACTATGTGGTCGACATTCCGCAGAACACCTGGATTGAGCAGCCATGGGACATGGGCGTGATGTACATTCCGCCTATCGTCAAAGGCGCCTGATCTGGTTCTTCTCACAACGCCCGGCTTGCCGGGCGTTGTGCTTTTTACGCCTCGCACCCTCTGTTGCCGTGCAGTACACTTAGCTTCTTGCCAGGAGAACAGAGTATGTCGAGTAAAAATCTCAGCGAAGAGCTCTTCAAGCCACACTATAACTATCCTGAAACCTCGTCGCTGGTTCGCCGCCAGCACCACGCCAGCGTTGACGTTGAAGCCACCCTCGACGGCAGCAGCCAGCACGGCTGGTATCGTATGCTGAACAAGCTGATGTGGACATGGCGTGGCGTGCCGCCTCAGGAGATCAGCGAAGTGCTGGCGCGTATCGCCGTCAGCGATCAACGGCACACCAATGATGCGCTGCTGGATACGGTTATTGGTTTTCGCAGCGGTAACTGGGCGTTTGAATGGTCTAAGCAGGCGGGGTACTGGCAGGCGCGCGCGCAGCAGGAGGAGGAGGACCAGCTGGCGGGTGAACACTGGCTGCGCGCCTCTCATCTCTTCAGTCTGGCCGCCTATCCTTATATAAAAGGGGACGAGCTGGCGGATCAGGCGCAGACGCTGGCGAACCGCGCCTATGAAGAGGCGACGCAGCGTCTGCCTGGTGAGCTGAAAGCGTTGAGCTTTAAAATGGAAGGCGGCAACGCGGTGACCGGCTTCCTGCATATGCCGCCCAACGCCCGCGCACCTTACCCTACCGTGCTGTTTTGCGGTGGCCTTGATTCGCTGCAAAGCGACCACTACCGCCTGTTCCATGACTACCTGGCCCCGCGTGGCATCGCCATGCTGACGCTGGATATGCCGTCGGTCGGCTTTTCGGTGAAGTGTCGCCTCAGCCAGGACACCAGCTTTATTCATCAGCAGGTGCTGCGCGATCTGGCGAGCGTGCCCTGGATTGATCACCAGCGCGTGGCGGCGTTTGGCTACCGTTTTGGGGCCAACGTTGCGGTACGCCTGGCCTATCTCGAAGCGCCACGGCTGCGGGCAGTCGCGACGCTGGGCCCGATGGTGCACAGCCTGCTCACCAGCGTCCAGCAGCAGGATGCGATTCCCGATATGTATATGGATATGCTCGCCAGCCGTCTGGGTATGGATTATGCCAGCGACAGCGCGCTGCGCACCGAGCTTAATCGCTACTCGCTCAAAGTGCAGGGTCTGCTGGGCCGTCGCACGCCAACGCCGATGCTGGCGGGCTACTGGCCGGGCGATCCCTTTGGTACGGAAGAGGATGCGCGACTGATTGTTCATTCATCCGCCGAAGGTAAACTGTTGTCGATTGCGCCGCGCCCGGCGCTGGCGAGTTTCGAGCGCGCCCTGAATCAGGTTTGCGACTGGCTGGCAAAGCGGTTACAACAGTAGCTGGCAAAATCACAGTGGTTTGCTTTAATACTAACGGTCAAACTTATGGAGAATTAGCATGACGTTACCGAGTGGTCATCCCCGTAGTCGCCTGCTTAAGCGCTTCACCGAGCTGGGACCGTATATCCGCGAAGGAAAGTGTGAGCAAACGCGGTTCTTTTTCGACTGCCTGGCCGCCTGCGTCAACGTTAAGCCCGCGCCGGAAAGCCGTGAGTTCTGGGGCTGGTGGATGGAGCTGGAAGCGCACGAAGATCATTTTACCTATGTCTATCATATCGGCTTGTTCGATAAAGAGGGTGACTGGTCCGTCGCGAACATCAAAGGGAAAGAGAATAATCAGAAGGTTGAAGATACGCTGCGTAACTTCCACACTCGTCTGAAAGCGATGCTGGAGGAGCTGAATCTGGGGCTGACGCCCGCCAGCGGTTTCGATGAGCAGCCGGTTAAACTGAGCGCGTAACGCGCCTGGGTGTGAACAGCAGACACAGTGGCTTAGATGGGCTGTGTCTGCTTCGATACGCTTTCTCTTCTCCCGCTACGCATATCTGTTACCTGCCGGGCTGCTTCCTTTTCTGTCAACATAGTCTCACCCTCTGCCGGTAATTTACGCGCTCACCGGACGCGGACATCAGCGAAATATTGCTGTGGCCTATTGGGTTATGGCTGTTAACTGAACAGCAGTGATAAAACCGGCGTAATTAACACCGGCTTTACAGCATTGCGCCTGAAATGCGCGGGCAGGGCTGAAATGACCGGCTCGCCAGCCGCTACATCTGTGATAAGGCGCGCGCTGCCCGCCTCAAGGCGAGACGCGCCACGGCCACCGACGCACGGTAACATGCGTATCTGGCCGCACGCGGTGGACAGTTAATCAGAGACAGTGAAGATTTCCTGATGCCACCGCGCGTCGCAGCGGCATCCGCTGTTCAGAACTGATAGGTCATACCCACAGCAACCACGTCGTCGTTGTTCAGGCTAAGGCGATTGTCGTCGTCCAGCTGGTTAATTTTGTAATCCACAAACGCCGACATATTTTTGTTGAAGTAGTAGGTCGCGCCCACGTCGATATATTTCACCAGATCTGCATCGCCAATACCGTTTTCAATATCTTTGCCTTTGGTCTGCACGTAGCCCAGCGACGGACGCAGGCCGAAATCAAACTGATACTGCGCCACCAGCTCGATGTTTTGCGCTTTGTTCGCTGCACCGGCGGCCGCCAGGCCCGTGGCGCGGTTGGTCCCGCTAAACGGCGTCATGTTGCGCGTTTGCGTATAGATCGCCGCAAGGTAAAGGCTGTTAGCGTCATACTTCACGCCCGCCCCCCAGGAATCCGCACGATCGCCCTGACCGTAGGCGCGTGCCTGCTGCTGGCTGGTGCGGTCAGAGGAGGTAATGGCTGACATGACGCTGATGCCGCTATCGCCCAGGGTATAGCCCAGTGACGCGCCGTAGCCGTCGCCGTTCTGGCGGTTAATATCGCTACGTGAATTGCTGCCGTTTGCATCGTTGCGGCCCTGATACTGCAAGGCAAAGCGCAGACCGTCGACCAGACCAAAGAAGTTGGTGTTACGGTAAGTGGCCACGCCCGTGGTGCGCTGCGTCATAAAGTTATCGGCGCGCGCGGTGCCGTCGCCGCCAAATTCCGGGAAGACGTCGGTCCAGGCCTCGACGTCATACAGCACGCCGTAGTTGCGGCCATAGTCGACCGAGCCATACTGACCAAATTTCAGGCCGGCAAAGCCCAGGCGGGTCTTGTTGCCATTACTGGCATCGGCGCCTTCAGAGTTATTGACGTTGTACTGATATTCCCACTGACCGTAGCCGGTCATCAGGTCGTTAATCTGCGTCTGGCCTTTAAAGCCGATACGCACGTAAGACTTATCCCCATCCTGATTATCCGCATCGCTCAGGTAGTGCATCGCTTTAACTTTGCCGTAGAAGTCCAGCTTATTGCCGTCTTTGTTATACACTTCCGCCGCGTGGGCAGCCGAAGTCAGCGTCAGAGCAGAGACGAGCAGAGCCAGTAGACTTTTCTTCATTTGCTATCAATCCCAATGAGTAAAATGTGTAATGCCCCTGAGAAGGGCTTATAAATCAGGGGCCTTTTTACCGGGTTGAGATGAAAGATTTATGACGTTTTTTCGGGTTTCTTGTTATAGGCGAAGGTCAGCTCTGGCGAATTGTCCACGGATTTTCGTACTTTTCCCCGGTGGAGAGTTGGCTTCGCTTCCCACTCCTGATAAAACGTCCCTTCGCAGAAATTTTTTCTTTTTTACTTAAACGGCAGGAAATATGAGCGGCAGTCAGACCCTGGTGGTCAAGTTGGGGACCAGCGTCCTTACCGGCGGTTCACGTCGGTTAAATCGGGCGCATATGGTAGAGCTGGTTCGTCAGTGTGCACAGCAGCACGCGGCGGGCCATCGCATTGTGATCGTTACCTCTGGCGCAATGGCGGCCGGACGCGAACACCTGGGCTACCCGGAACTGCCGCCTACCATCGCCTCAAAGCAGCTGCTGGCTGCGGTGGGGCAGAGCCGTTTAATTCAGCTGTGGGAACAGCTGTTCTCGATTTACGGCATCCACATTGGCCAGATGCTGCTGACGCGAGCGGATATGGAAGATCGCGAGCGTTTCCTTAACGCGCGCGACACGCTGCGTGCGCTGCTCGATAACCACATTGTGCCGGTCATCAATGAAAACGATGCGGTGGCGACGGCGGAGATCAAAGTCGGTGACAACGATAATCTGTCGGCGCTGGCGGCGATGCTGGGCGGCGCTGACAAGCTGCTGCTGCTCACCGATCAGCAGGGGCTGTTTACCGCCGATCCGCGCAGCAACCCGCAGGCTGAGCTGATTGGTGACGTGCATGAAATTGACGACGCGCTGCGCGCCCTGGCGGGTGACAGCGTCTCCGGCCTCGGCACCGGGGGAATGTCGACCAAGCTCCAGGCCGCGGACGTCGCCTGCCGCGCCGGTATCGACACCATCATTGCCGCGGGCAGCCGTCCGGGCGTCATTGCTGACGTGATCGACGGCAAGCCGGTTGGTACCCGTTTTCACGCTATGCAGACGCCGCTGGAGAACCGCAAGCGCTGGATCTTTGGCGCGCCGCCTGCGGGTGAAATCACCATCGACGACGGCGCGCTGACCGCGGTGCTGGAGCGCGGCAGCTCGCTGCTTCCCAAAGGCATCCGCGACGTGCGCGGCAACTTTTCACGCGGCGAGGTGATCCGCATTCGCAGCCTGCAAGGGCGTGATATCGCCCACGGTGTCTCACGCTATAACAGCGATGCGCTGCGTATGATTGCCGGCCATCACAGCCAGCAGATCGGGGAGATCCTCGGTTATGAATACGGTCCGGTAGCCGTGCATCGCGACGATATGATCGTCAGTTAAGGAGCGGTCAAATGCTTGAAGAAATGGGTAAAGCGGCGCGTGCCGCTGCATATAAGCTGGCGGAACTGTCAACCACTGAGAAAAATCAGGTCCTGCTCGCCATCGCCAACCGCCTCGATGAGGAGCGCGAGCTCATTCTGGCAGCTAATGAAGAGGATCTCGCCGAGGCGCGCGCCAGCGGCATGAGCGCCGCGCTGCTCGATCGCCTGACGCTCACTCCTCAGCGCCTGAGTGCCATTGCCGATGACGTGCGTAAGGTCTGCCAGCTTGCCGATCCGGTCGGCCAGCTGATTGACGGCGGCCAGCTTGACAGCGGGTTGCGTATTGAACGCCGCCGCGTACCGCTCGGTGTGGTTGGCGTGATTTATGAGGCGCGCCCGAACGTAACGGTGGATGTCGCCAGCCTGTGTCTGAAAACCGGCAATGCAGCGATCCTGCGCGGCGGTAAAGAGACGTGGCGGACTAACGCCGCTACGGTGCGCGTTATTCAGAACGCGCTGCGGCAGTATGGCCTGCCTGCGGCCGCGGTGCAGGCGATTGAAAATCCGGATCGCGAACTGGTGAATCAGCTGCTGAAGCTGGATCGCTATGTCGACATGCTGATCCCGCGCGGCGGGGCGGGCCTGCACAAGCTCTGTCGCGAAAACTCAACGATTCCGGTGATCACGGGCGGCATCGGCGTTTGTCATATTTACCTGGATGAGACCATGGAGATTGCACCTGCGCTTGAGGTTATCGTTAATGCGAAAAAACAGCGTCCCAGCGCCTGTAACTCACTGGAAACGCTGCTGATCCATCGCAGCATTGCCGGGCGCTTTCTGCCCCCCTTCACGGCACGTATGGCGCAGGAAGGCATCCCTCTGCATGCGGATGAGAATGTACTGGACCTGTTACAGGGCTGCGATGCCAGCGTAACGCCGATCAAAAGCGGCGATTACGACGATGAGTGGCTGTCACTGGATCTCAACGTGAAGCTGGTGGATGACATGGATGCGGCGATCGATCATATCCGCAGGCACGGCACCCAGCATTCCGACGCGATCCTGACGCGCAGCACGCAAAACGCCAGCCGCTTCGTCAATCAGGTTGACTCCTCGGCGGTTTACGTCAACGCCAGCACGCGCTTTACCGACGGCGGCCAGTTTGGTCTGGGCGCGGAAGTGGCCGTCAGCACGCAGAAGCTGCATGCGCGCGGCCCGATGGGCCTGGAGGCGCTGACGACGTACAAATGGGTGGCGTGGGGTGATGATACGCTGCGCCCCTGATTGCGATTTTTTTTAACAATAAGGGTGTCCATCGCGGACGCCCTTTTTTTTCATGCCATTTTTTCGATCCAGCTAATTTTGGAGTTTTCAGCCATGGCCTGTCATACATCGGGCAATCAATATTGGCGCTACGCGGCGAGCGCATATTTTTTACGCGTTTTTTTACGGAACATTCCTGAAAGCAGGGGCGCTTTAGCACGCGGGGCGATTGATACTGGCTGCGCAGCGCGTGAAAGGGATAATGATAATTAGCGTCGCTTTACAAAAGCAATTGGGTAGTAAACGGGCGGTAATATAAAATGAACTGGTAGCAATAATGAAAATAACATTCAGTACCTCCTCTATGGCAGATTATTAACTAATGGTTAAAAAAGAGAGTACGAGACAAGCTTTCACTGCCAGGCTGATTGCCGCATGCGAAAGTGCGGGAATTGTCGGACATGGACGAAACAAACAGGTTGCTAAAGCGTTACAGCAGCAGGGGTGCAAAATTTCGACACCGGGCGTATGGAAGTGGTTTAACGCACAGTCCATTCCCGATGACCATAATTTGCTGGCGTTAAGCCGTCTGCTGGGCGTTCGGGTGGAGTGGTTACAGTACGGAATGGAAAAGCCAGCCGCATCGCTGTCGGTCGACAGCCTGAACGTGCCGCGCAACGTCTTCCGTATTGAGAGCCTGGATATCGGCCAGAAGTCCGCCTCGGGGCTGCATACCCGTGATGAATTTGTCGAAACGATCCACGCCGTCGAGTATGGCGTCGATGAGGCGCGCGTGCTGTTTAACGGACGGCCAGCAGAAAACATCCGGCTTATTGCTATCAACAGCGATTCGATGGTGGAGACCTTTGCACCCCGCGATCAGCTGTTCGTGGATATCAGCGTCAGGGTGTTTGATGGGGATGGCATCTACATTTTCACCCTGGATAATCAGCTTTACCTGAAGCGTTTACAGCTCCAGCACAAAAAAATTGCTGTTATTTCAGATAATAAGCGCTATGAAACCTGGTATCTCAATCGGGAGGACGTTGACAGTATGCAGGTGCTGGCAAAAGTGATCCTCAGCCAGGCACGCCACTATCAAATTCTGGGATAAAGGCCGGTCAACATCCGGTCTCTACCAGACCGCAGAAAAAAATAATTCAGCAAAATTCAAAAATTTAACCAATAGTAAATAAAAAATTAACTGTCAGTGTTTGATAAACCATAAGAACATGTTAATAATTTGAGCGTGGACCAACGAAACATCTTCCTCAGGGAATGAGCCGCTCTTAAACAATCGAGGCGCTGCACAAGCGCGAATCAAACCATCCAAAGTCAGTGAACTTTGGGATGGGGTGGATGCGCACATGCAGCGTCGTCAGATGCCGCCTTTTTCTTCTTACTCGCGCTTAGCCTGGCTGTTATTACAGCCGGGGCACTGCGCTGTGAGCGGAAAACACGGCGTCCGGGACGGTTCGGCTTGCCGAAAACCCGCGCCTGCCACCCCATCGCCAAAGACTCATTCACAGGAGGAGTTATGGCGATAATAAACTATGGCAAAAGCGTATTTGTAGGTAATGCCCGTACCCGCAGGCATCGGCGGCGTCAGCCGCTCAGTCGACTCAAGCTCAGTATCGATCAGGCGCTGGGCTGCGAACCCGAAACCCCCCCGTTACGTCGCGCTGAACGTATTGCACAGCGTCCGACACTGTCGCGCGTTGAGCGAGCGATAACGACCACGCACGTCACCCGCATTGAAACTGCCAGTTTTGATAATTGCTGTCTGCCGCATGTGCATCTCTACGCCGTGCGCTGAGCCTGCTTTGTTTCTTGCCTGTACCGCTTTACTTCACCTTTTCTCCCGTTTTGTCTGGACGGGAATTGTCATCACACTGTTCAGCCCGGCTGCTGAATTTTATGGGGTCAGTGCTGGGGTTATCTCTGGCACTGATCAGTGTGATTTAACTGTTGCTGTCGCATCGGGAAGCCTTTCCCGTGCCTGGAAAAGAGGAATGGCTATGAGTCAAATAATTGAGATTCTCAACTTTGAAGAGGGTTACGTCGAAGCGCCTTATCTTGACACGCAGGGATTCCCTACCGTAGCGGGCGGTATTCGTATTGGACCGAAAGGCGCATCACTCAGTAACTACGTTTTCCGCGTGCCGCGTCAGGCTGGCGACGTCTGGAAGAAGTGCATTATTGAGAGCAAAGCCCAGCAGATGCAGAGCCGTCCGCTGCTGCAACAGGCACTGGCAAAGTGCAACGAGGCACGTAGTGATGTGCTCTACAGCATGGCTTATCAGCTGGGTGTGGATGGCCTGTCGCTGTTTAAAAACATGCTGACCTCTGTGGCGTCAGGGGATTATGACAGCGCAGCCAATGCCATGCTCAACAGCCTCTGGGCGCGGCAGACGCCGGGTCGGGCCAGGCGCCATGCCGAAGTGATGCGCAGTGGCACTTATGACGTTTACAGGGGGCTGCTATGAAGTGGTTATTTTTTATCATCGCCGTGCTGTCCGTCATCATCGTGCTGCTGATTATGCAGCGCTTCACCACGCTGGAGTTTGTGGCACATGCCCGCCTGCTGTTTAGAACCTGGTCGGTCTGGCTCGCCTCACTGGGATCGATGCTCAGCGCCTGGGTACAGTCTTTTCCCTCATCTGCGCTCGACGCCTGGAACACCCTGCCGGAAGACGTTAAAGCCATTCTTCCTCATAACTACCTCGGTCTTATTGGTGCCTTTATGGTGGCGATGGGCGTGATCGCGCAGTTTGTGCGGCAGAAGAATCTGGCGATTAAGCGACAGCAGCTGGAGGAGCCGAAACCATGAGTCTTTTTACGACGTTGCTTTCGGGCGGCTGGCAGTGGATTGCCGCGGCAGGTGCGCTAATTGCGGCGCTGGGTGCCAGCTACTTCGGCGGCAAAAAGATCGGTAAGGTGCAGCAGCAGGCTAAAGCCGATACGGAGAGCGCGAAGAAAGAGGCGGCACAAACCGCCGCTGTCGCGCATCAGCAACAACTGCATCGTGAGGAGGCGACCCGTGTGGCGACCGAGAACAGCAATATTGATGACGCTGCTGCTCGCGACAAGCTGCAGCAGTCGAAATATCACCAGCCCTGAACCCGTGGCCGTAACCGATTCGGCCTGCATCCTTTTTTCCCCCATTTATACCCACGGCGATGACGCGCAGCGCCTCGACGTTCGCACCGTTCGCGCCATCAACACCCACAACGACATGTGGGATGCGCTTTGCGGCCATCCGGCCAGACCCTGATTACCGTTTGACAATGTCTGCTTAAATCCTGAGGAGGATACCATGATCGAAGTAAACTCTTATGCTGAACTGCGCCTGACCAAACCCAGCAAAGCCGGTGAAGTTGCCAGCCTGAACCGCTACTACGATAAGGATTCAACCTTCCGTGGCGGCGGCGATTTTGTGGGTTACCTCGGCACCACCACGCTGAAAGATGACGGCGGGACAATTGCGGTTGGCGACGGTTTTTACTGGAAACGTACCATCAACGATCCCGCCGAACTGAACGTGCTGCACTTCGGCGCAAAAGGGGACGGCTACACCGATGATACCGACGCCTTTATGCGTATGTATAACTGGACCAAAACCTGGAACGCCAACTGTGTCGCGCTGCCGGTGCGTTTTCCCGGGGGGAAATTCCTGATTAAGCCTATCGATCTCAGCGCCACAGAATCGACCTTTTTTGGACTGCTCGGTGATGACTCAGAGCTGGGTTCGCTGCCGCGTACCACCATCATCTCTGATAAAAGCGCTACCCCGGTCTTCAAGGTGAAAGCGCGTCGTACGGCGATCAGAGGCATGGCGTGGAACGGTCAGGCCAGCGCCGATACCGTGAAAAATACCGGCACCATTACGGCCGATCTGGTGAGCAACAATCAGCCGTTTTTTGAGAACACCTGCATTGAGGGGGAAACGGTCAATATTTACTGTTTCCGTGCGCAAAACACTGGCGGGACGGTGTTTAAACTGCTGGATACGCTCGACAGCAAGTTTGACCAGATCTATACGCTCTACACCTATTCGCGCGTGTTTGATGTGGGCTGGTCAAACTCGCCGAAAGGCGTGTGGGACCACTCAACGGCAATCGAGCTGAGCAACGCCAACTTCCAGACCGGCTACGGCGATGCCACGCTCTACATGCCGCGCGTGACGCAGGGGATTTTGCGTAACGTCTGGATTGAGCATACGCGTAACCCTGGCGATCTCTCAGACGGCGGCTGGACCATCGATACGCTCAATATTGAAGACTGCGGCAATCCGTTCAATCTTAACAACGCGCGTGTCGTGATGCGTCAGATTGGCCTGCAATCCGGTGCGAAAATTTCACAGGATGCAGCCAGCGGCCGCTGGCTCTCTACTTTCGAGTATGGTTATCGCCGTGATGAAAACCACGGTACCTTCATGACCGGTTCGCTGCGGGCAGGCTACTACAGCGGCTATAAGGTCACGAACAATACCAGCACCGATAACTGGTATCGCCTCGGTCAGCTCTTTTTCCCCAATGCCAACCAGCAGTGGGTGATTGAGCTGATCGGTAAGGCTGATGCTACCTCACCGTCGACCACCGCAGCGTCGCCGGTGAATATGGTGGGGACCGGTAAAACCTGGATTAACCTTCAGCGACTGGAAACGGTCTGGGCCGATGCCTGCCATATGGGGCAGCCTGCGGTGCTGGATATTCGCTACAGCCGCGTCGGGACCACCTATGCGGTGGTGTGGGTCAAGCTGGCCGCCAACAGTGGCGATACCATGTTCAACCTGAAAAACACCGGTCCAACGCGTTTCGATACCGGCTCCTGTTCGCTGTTCCAGTCCGATATGTCGGTGGTGACGGATACCACCAAAATGGGCACGCTAAAACCGGCTGCACGCTTTGGCCTGCACAACGGCGTAGCAGGTATTGGTGCCAATGAGAAAGGCGTAGTGACGCTCGCGACGACCGCCGGTACGCCGACAAACAAAACCACGCCTTCGGGCTTTGTGCTGATCAATATCAATGGTACGGACCGCAAGGTTCCTTATTACGATTGATGATGAGCACGTCTTTGGCGAGGCTGCGGCCTCGCCTTTTTTTGTTTCTGGCTTCGGTCAGAAGAAGAGGGGAGCAGGCTGGCTGGCGATTTTCCGTGTCAAATGACGAGAAAACCAGCATCCGCGCGTGCCGCCTCTTGACGGAAGTTCCGCTTTTTTCTAACTTATTGCCCCGTAGTTCTCGCCTCAATGCCGGTGTAGCTCAGTTGGTAGAGCAGCGCATTCGTAATGCGAAGGTCGTAGGTTCGACTCCTATTATCGGCACCATTCACTTATATCTTATTGATTTAATTAACATTAAATTCATTCAGAGTGAAATCGCGTAGCCTCTACTACATAGAGGTCATACAGCCGATGGCTCAACGTGATAATCTGTATCGCCGTAGCAGCGGTATTTATGTTGTCCGTATTGCAGTTCCCGCCCGATACCGTCTCTACACGGGACAGCGTGAGATTCACGCTTCAACAGAAACAAACGACATCAGAAAAGCGCGAGCGATTGCCGCAGTCCTATTGGCTGTCTGGCAGCGATGTTTGGGTGAGTATCAAAAATTGGATAGAGAAAAGTTGGTGAGCAGTGCGCCTGCTTTGGCGGGCGAAGGAATGATCAGCCTTGCTGAATTTTGCGGTTTAACGAGTGCTTCCCTGCAACAAGTTGCTCAGCGCCTGCTTGATACGAATATCCCGCTGTTTTGGCTTGCTGATGGGCGTCCTGCTTACTATGTGGAAGACCTTTCACTCGTTGATAAGGATGATCCTGAGGCTTCTGGATTTATTATCGATAGTGCCATTAACATCGGGATCAGAGGTCCTCTGAACGGTTATATCCAGCCCTTGGTTGCCTCACGTATATTACGTCAGATGATAGCTGGTGAGCCGTTGGAAGCAGAAACCGCGTTTAAATCCTCGGAGATTTCATCAAAAGCTGCATGGTTCGTTGATTTTCCCGGTGTCGAAATCTCGCCTGGTTCACTAATGATTCATCGTGTGCAAGCCGAGCGCTTACGATTATTTTGGCTGTCACATAGCACCGCAGTTTCTCCAATCATGCCTGAGAGACCAAAAGCAATTACCCCTGTATTATTGCCTTCATTAATACCGGATAATGAATATGTAAATCGTAAATACTACTCAGTGAAAATGAGCGAGTTATGTGAAAAATATATTCGCTACAAGCGCGGAGGGAAATTCACCGAAAAGGCAGAGAATCGAGTTCGGGAAGGTTTTAGCCTACTGGCTGAAGTCATGGGTGATCCAAAGCTTGTAAAAGTAGATCGTGACTATCTCCGTGAGTATGAGAGCTTACTAAGGTCGATACCTGCACGCCGTGATTTAGCTAAAATCCGATATAAAATCAATGATATTCATGAGCTGATGGTTAAAGCAAAAGAGAATGGCGACCCTCTAATGACTGATAACACCGTTCGTAAATATATGCGGGTTATCTTCGAAGCTTTCAGGTGGGCTGATGGAGAAGGTATTTTTATTAAGTCCCCAGCGAATCAATTCTTCGCACCTGTAGAAAATGAAAAGATGGATCAGGACTTCAAAGCTGATTTCACTGATGAGGATTTACACGCTATTTTTAACCGCCCTTGGTTTAAACGTGGAACTGTGGATAGAAATAGCGAGGGACGCTTCCATCATTATCGTGCATTTCATTACTGGTTGCCACTCATCGGATTCTTTACCGGAGCAAGGATTAATGAGTTATGCCAGCTTTATCTAGATGATATTAAGCAGGATGCAGTCGGTTTTTATTTCTTAGAAATCAGCAACGAGCGTGTCGATCAGTCACTGAAAACGATTAATTCACGAAGAAAAATACCGTTGCACCCGACATTGATCAAACTTGGATTAATCCGCTATTGCGAAGCATTGAAGAAAGCAGGTCATGCGCGTTTATTTCCTGAGCTTCCTTACCACTCTGTAAAAGGATACGGCGATAAGGCTTCGGACTGGTTTAACCGTTCGTTGCTGAAAGTGCAATTAGGATTTGAAAAGGATAGCAAGAAATCTTTCCATTCATTCCGTCACACGTTTTCTACCAGGCTCAAACAAGCAGGAATCGACAGCGAGACGCGTGCGCAGTTTGTTGGACATATCCGCGGTTCTGGCGAGACAGAGAACTGATATAGCAAAGATCATCCACCAGCGGCTCTTTATACTGTGCTTGAGAGCGTTACGTTAGGGCTACCGGAAGTTGCACCATTCGTTTGCGAAGATGGTGTCGATGCGGTAGCTGATGCGCTACGGATTAAGCAGAGCAATAAATCGCGGAAAGAACCGCAATAGCCTGACTTTTTCTCTTACTCTAACGCGCTCAGAATGGTTCTGGCGCGTTTTTTATTAAGGGTGGTGGATTTCATAGTGCTGAATTTGGAGACGCTCAAAACGCGTTTGGTGAGACTTGATTTGTATTAGCTCAGACTTGATCTGACGGTTTTCACTTACAGCACACAATCAAGTCTATCAGTCCGCCTTGAGCGAGGAGCGGAAACTAAGCGCTTCGATAGGGCCGTAGCATGTTATGAAGGAGAAAGCTGCTTTACAGAAAGAATCTATCAAGCATTCTTTCTCAGCAACAATAACTGAATAAATTTTACTTCGAAGGAGCCAATATTATTCAATATTAATTTCTTCTTCCCACGCCAATCCATTTTCTATATGAGCAAGCTTCTCTGAAAATGATCTTATTATTTCAGATATGTCAGAGTCAACGGATGCAGTTTGAACAGAAATCATTAACTCTTGGCTGAGGCTTCTAATATACTCTTCGGTCGATAAACTTTGACAGTGCTCTACTATAGAATTCATTGCTAACTGAACATTTTCCCAAACGGATTCATGTTCAATTTTGAATGAGTCAATATTTTTAGGTATGTAACTTAATGGCGGGTTAAATAAAACATTAAATCTTGAAGATTTTCCTGTTGTAGGATTTAAGCACAAGCATTTGGGTGATATACTCGAATGATTACCTAAAATAATAGAGAAATTAAATGCACCAAAAAGTTTTATATAAGCAACCAATTGGTGATTTACATTAGTTATAAATACAGTGTGTTCAAAACCACATTGAACGGCGTCTGGGGTCTTTTCGTGTGGGTGTAAATTTGTAATGACAGGAAAATCATTTGCATAGTCCCATCCGCAATATTTTGTAATGTCAGGTTCTCCACTTCGTATGGATTCCCTAAGGCTCTGATAGATATCGGTTCTTGCTCGAGAATTGCCATACAAAACAACATAGGAGACTACAGCAATTTTCGCTATAGCACGAAAAATCTTATTTCCTTCAAACTTAATGCTAGCTCTTATAACAGGAGCCTTAGTTGTAACATACTTTGCATTAATATCCCCTATATTAAGGCCGCGCTTCTTAAGAATTCCTACAATCCTATTAGCATCATCTACATCTTGAGCAACGAAATCAAAGGCTGTATTGCTATCAGTTTCATCTTTTGAGGGTATTCTTGACTTAGACACAATAGGTGTCAAGTTTGGTGCGAGATCATACTTGATTCCATCATCAAACTGACCTGCTTCCTTTATTGTTGGTGGTGGGTTTCCTCTTCCAGACCAAACATTCAAAGCATTCCTGATATAAATGAAGTTATCAGCCAGAGCGATCTCAACCGCATCTGAACTCGCTTCAGAAAATAAATTGTTGCAACTTTTGCATGTCGCATGTGTTGTGGTAATTCTTCCACCTAACGCACTAGGGAATACATGCTCTAGGCTACCTTTATCAAAGGGAGTATCACAAAAAATACACTTCTCTGGGTTTGTTTGCATGTTTATTTAACTTTTATATTAAAATAAGAATGTTTAAGCATGTTTTAACTTACCATCATTGAACTAATTTGCATCATTTTTTGTCGTTAATCCTAGCAACACAACTTGATACATGAAGGACCGTTCTTGGCACAAAGCTGCCTGTCAGATTAGGTTTGGCTATCTGCCTTAGCTGTTTTAGGTCAACTCTAAGCTAATACACTTGATTACCTACGATTGCACCCGCAGCCCTTTCACGCTTTCTGATGGTAGGCTAATCACTGTTTTAATCGCAGCCCTTTCACGCTTTCTGATGGTAGGCTAATCACTGTTTTAATGCAGTTCTCTATGCTGCCAACGATGTCTTCGCGTGGGCCGCTGCGCCAGTCTGCGCTTGCGTAAAAAGCATCGAGAACCGCAGTCATGCTTTCAGCGCTGTCAAAGGCGCGAATCAAGTAGTAGCAATCCAGGTCATGAAGCGAGTTGCCAAACGAAACAACATCGATCCCGTGGCTTTGGTGTAGGGGAACACTGATTTCCTGCATTATGGCGTGAAAAGCGGCACCGCTGCCTTTGCGTAAGGTGTATTGCAGTATTTCGACGGTTCTCAAGCGTTATCTCCGTGTTGCCCTTGGGCGGCTCCTGGTTGATAGCAATAAAGTAAACCGGACTTGGCCATGAAGCTACTGCTAATCAGACAGTCATCCGTAAGCAGAAGCTGCGATATGCGGTTTAAACGCGCTATAAGGCTCCCTGGCGAGTGTTTTAAAGAAGGTAGTCGAAATCATGGTGCAGAATTTGCGGCGCTCTCATAGAGTGGCTGGCGAAGCCGCACACTAATTTGTTATCTACGTTGTTAGGCCTGACATAACGTTTTCACACCGCTATTGACGCTTTGTTGAAATGTATCCGAGCTATTATACATAGACATGACATAGTGCTACGGCTGGTCAATTAAAGGCGATTCACACATGGGTAAACACTTTCTTGTCTGTATTTTGGCATTGTTTGCTTTTTCTGCCATTGCCGGAAATGGTGGCGCTGGCGGAAATGGCGGAAATGGTGGATATATGGGCCAGTCTGGTAAACCCGGAGCTGATGGTGGGAATGGCTCTGACAGCGGCAGTTCAGATAACTCACCGGGGCGAGCAGGATGTCTTGGTGGAACGGATCCCGATGAGAACGGCAGTTTTTATCTACCTGGAACAAAAGAACAATGCAATCCCGGTCCGCAGGATTCAGCGAAAAGTGGTCGTTCTCTTTAGAGCATTAGAGGCGATATGGTGATTGCCTCTCGCTTCTGTAAGGACTGTTGCGCCGCCGCAGAAGTTTTCGGGCGCAATGCCAGAAAGGGATGCTTCCAAATCAAAAATTTCTATTTTTCAGCGCCCAGTTTATCCCGCTACATTTACACTAAGAACACTGTTTGAGAAAGTGAACCACATAGTGATACAGATGCGGTGACATGCTTATTCAACGCGCTGTGGCGAGTTTTTTATCAAGGGTAGTGGAAATCATGGTGCAGAATTCTCAGCTCTTTCGTAGCTCCACTGGTGCAGCTAGATGAATCAGATGTAACCTTCAACAAGTAGCCACCTTCCGAATATTTTAACAACCTGAGGAGCAGGGACGTTTATGGCGACTTACCGGCAGATAGCCGATGATGTTAAATCCCGAACGGGGAGAACAGTCAAAACATGCTGGATAGCGCATGTTAAGTCATTGCATGGGCTAACCAGTCGCGTATCTCCGAACCGGATCAGCACCGAAAGCCGGGTTTATCCTTGCCCTGATATATGGGTAGCGGAGATCGAGCAATCAATGAGAAATCTGGGCGAGCTTTAAGCTTTACCGCGCCTCTTAACTTTTGAGTCTGTTTGGCTCTATAAGGAGAAGCCTGCCGCTGCGGAAAATTTCGGACGCAATGCCTGAGAGGGGCGCTTCCAAACCTAGGAGATCCACTTTTCGGCGCGACAATTTTTCCGGTAGCTTTTGTCGTGTGGGTTGGGGGTTCTGGTGGGTTCTAAGCTGAAACTTCAAGACAACAAGAACTTAGTTCTTGGGTTGTGTTTTCTTCTTAACTTCTTGTTTTGTTTTATATGTTTTATTAAACCTCTTCTCTGGGGAGCAAAACTAGCCCAAGGGATCAATGCGATGTTTTGCAGTGAGATCCTTGGCTAATCAGGCTTCCGGAGTTGTAACCTCTTCTCTGGGTCCCTGCTTGGATCGGCGATGTGAGCTACTCTGCTTTAAAAAAGGCTCACCACATAAGCCTTTTGCAAAACATGATAACTCACTATTGGGTATTGGTTATGCAAGTCCAAGACTCAGCACCTCACATAACCTCACGCACTCTGGCATACGCCGCCTTTCGGAACTAGACCAGTGGGTAATAGTGCGACCCCTCTTTTCACCCCGGCTCCGCTACACTAGCGGCAGAGCCTTGTTGATGCGCCATTTCGGGTAAGCGTCTGTATACCAAAACCCCGAGAATGTATTCCAATAGTAACATTTTGAATCTATGGTTCAACATGATTTTGATTCGACTTGGCACCCAGCAGCACGAGAGTTAGGTCTTCACCGCTAGGCATTGCGTTCAACACCATGCCAACAAACGACTGTTTTTTGGCACCGCTTCGCAGGTATCTTCCGAGATGTTGAAAAATTAGCCTTGGCAATTGTTGGCAGGCGTCCTATTGTTGACACCGTTTTCTGACAGGTATTGAGAGGTGTTGAAAATGGCGATTTTCGGCTACGGGCGTGTCTCTACTGCTCAGCAGGATACGGAGAACCAGAGGTTGGAGCTTGAGCAAGCTGGTTGGACGTTTGACTTTTGGTTTACTGATGTCGTTAGCGGTAAAACCCCTGCTATGCAGCGCAAAGCATTCTCAGAGTTGCTGGGCAAAATCAGGGACGATGAAACGCTGGTTGTAGCCAAACTTGACCGTTTGGGGCGTGATGCTATTGATGTGCTTCAAACGGTCCGGGTGCTATCTGATCGCGGCATCAGGGTGATAGTCCACCAGCTTGGGAATACTGATCTCACCTCCGCTGCCGGGAAGCTGTTATTGTCAATGCTGGCGGCTGTAGCTGAGATGGAGCGAGATTTGCTGATTGAGCGCACTCAGGCGGGGTTAACGCGGGCTAAAGCTGAAGGCAGGAAGTTGGGAAGACCCTTTAAAATTGCACCAGAAGCTCGTGGAGCGATTGTAGCGAAAAAGAATAGCGGAACCAGTGTCAGCGCGTTAGCGCGCGAATATGGCGTTTCCAGAGCGACTATAGCGGCTATTGTCGATTGAATATGGAGAGTTTATGGCTTACACAGCAACGGTTATCCCTGTAATGATCGCATCCCCTGGTGATGTTACTGAAGAAAGAAGAATTATCCGGGAAGTAATCCACGAATGGAATGATATTAATTCTGCCCTCTCGAAAGTTATGCTAATTCCTGTTGGGTGGGAAACCCACACATCACCGGAGCTTGGCATGAGACCTCAGGAGTTAATTAATCAGAGACTGCTAGTTGATTGCGATCTATTGATTGGTGCTTTCTGGACACGACTTGGCTCTCCGACAGGTGATGAAGCAAGTGGGACTGTTGAAGAAATTCACAAGCATTTAGACGCGGGCAAACCTGCAATGATATATTTTTCATCTAAACCCGTAGTGCTTGATACCGTGGATATGGGGCAATATGATGCCCTAAAAGCATTCAAACAAGAATGCATGCAACAAGGCTTGATTGAGACCTTTAATGAGTCAACTGATTTTAAACATAAATTATATAAACAATTGACGCTGACACTCACAAATAATTCATATCTGAAAAATATCATAAACTCTTATCGTTCAGAAGGAACTGATAATTTAAAACAAGAATCTCCTAAGATGCTTCTATCTGAAGATGCAATTTTTGTCTTGAAGATGGCATGCGAGGACGAAAGCGGTGGGATATTAATATTAGAGCATCTGGATGGAACAGATATTCATGTTGGCGGCCAAAGTCTCGGTGGAGAAAATGCTAGAGAGGTTGCTAAATGGAAATCTGCTTTAGATGAATTGAAATCCAATGAATTAATATCTTCTCGGGATTATAAAGGCGTTCAATTCGAAGTCACTCATAAAGGGTGGACTCTTTTTGAATCATTGAAGAACAAGTAATTCTGCTTTACCTATTTGAAGGCGGGGAAACTTACTTTCCCCGCTTCATTTCACTCAAACGAAGCCGCGATAACTTCCCCGGTGTTGGCGTCGAAAACACAAAAATATTGAAGCGGTGTGAGCATTCCCTGACTGTTAATGGCGTTAGCCTGATGTCCAAACGCTTGAATCGTTTTCTTTTTCTCATTATGCCACAAGTAAGTTTCGAAAACCGGCTGCACTTCACTTTCCTGCCACACATGGCGAAACGTCGCTTTCTTGTCCATTACCTGCTTGCACTCTCTGACGGGGTTGTGGTGCGCTTTTGCATAGCATTCCGGTGTATTAACTGCGCAAACAGCACCTTGCTTTTCTGTTATGCGTTCTGCACTCACAGCAGAAAACGCACACACTCCAAGCACCAAAGAGAGAGTTCCCAAAATACCCCATGATATTGCTCTTAGGCTGCTGATCTGCCGTTTTATTGAAACGTGAGCAACTATGTTGTAGCTGGCCCAGCTAAGCACGGCTCCCGCTGCCATCGGTAATATAAAGTCTGATCCCGTCATGATTTCCTCATTTGCCAAACAACATCACGTCTTGTAGTGAGTGCTGGAGACACATAACCAGTGATGACCATCATACAGTCATGATTTTATTTGTCACTATTGGTGTTCATTTTGAATCTATTGATTGTAGTGATACAGGCTTCTTGCGAGGGAGAGTGTGCTCACAAATAGAGCTTTCAGATTCAAAATGTCTCATATGGAGCGTGGCCTTACAGTGGTCAAAGCTGCACATTCAGTGCATGAAAAAGACCTTGAGAATACAGTTTGGCGAGCGGGTAAAAGAACTGCGCATTGCCACCGGAATGAGCCAAGAAGCGTTTGCTGATCGGTGTGGGTTTGCTCGTAGTTACATGAGTCGTATTGAACGTGGTGGCTCCAACGCGTCTCTTGATGCGATTGAGGTGCTGGCTAACGCTTTGAGTGTTGAGCCGTGGCAGTTATTAGTGTCTGACTCATCTAAAGATGACGACCAGGAACTGTTGGTTCCATACGCGGCCGATGGCTCGTGCTTTAATCCTGGACTGGCGAGCACCCGCGATGGTTCGTTTGGTGTCGGTGATAAAACGGCTCAGAAGCGTTTTGGCACGTTTTATGAAGCTCTTGAATATCTACGTAGCATGGAGACAGCAAAATGGCGTAGGCCCAATGCCAGCGGCAATTGGGGCATTGTGTCAGCGGTGCGTTGGGACAAACTGAAAAAGTAGTGCAAGTGTAAGTTTGTAAATTCTAGGGGCTGTATGAATGAACAGGTTTCTTTAGCAGAGGGGAATCCCCATTGAATCAGCGTGTTTTTTTATAGCAGTCAGTAAAACATCAAAATACAGGTGCGTTACGTAGGCGTTACGGTTGCATTTTATAAACATGATTGACGGTTTTTAATTCTTAAGTAATTGAAAATTATTATCTTAATACAGCCGATACACACCTGTCCAAAGCTAAATCAATTAAAAATAAAATTTGGAGAGATGATGGAACAGCAATGGTTTGAACTTAAAGATGCAAGACGTAAAGACTGGAATAAATCAGTATGGATAGTTCTGAGGGCCATCAAAAATATTGAAGAAGTTGGGAGGTATGGTTTCCTCGGATATAAAGCTGATTTCTTTGGGGCGGGAACAATTGCATTTTCTTTAGAGCAATTAGATAAGGTCAAAAATCTTGGTTGGTCAGATATAGGCATTGGCCAACAACATGCCGGTTATGTTGATGATAGTGAATATATTCCAGCCGAAGTTTTCAGAGACACTTGGCGAGAAGTCGATGGAGTAAACCTTGTTTTGGAGCAAAGGTCTGAAGGGGGATATCCAAGACGATGGTTTTTGAATCCAGATATTATTCTGACCTTAGGATTATTTCAGGATGGGAATGTTTGGGTTTGTCCAAAGGAAGGGTATGATGAAGTAGCTAGAATTGAGTATGAAGATAATGAGCCAGTTTCTCTTGAGATTAAAAGTAAGTATTTGAAAGATTATTTATGTGCTCGTGGCATGTTTCTGTATGTGACTAGCTATTATAGCCGGGATTGCATACTTGAGAATGTAGAACATCTTAAATGGGATGAAAAAGAGCTAAAATGTAAGGATGATGAATTTTCCGAATGGGAAGTAAGAATTACTCCTATTCATGAGGGGGGCGAGACCTATGGAAGCAAGATGGCTGTTTTCCATATGTCCAGAACTGACATAGATGAAGATGACGAACTTCCTGATATATCTCAGTTTCCTACCGATGAAAATACAAAAAGTAGTCATTGGGAGAGAGGATTTGAGGGGCGTAAATTATATAGAGTTATGGGGGAGCTATGGCGTAATTTTGTTGTTAATCCTTCTTTAGCGAGCCCAATTGTTCGAGGTGATGAAGTAGATTCAAGCTCTTATTTTATTATTGATCTTGAAGGGAATAAAATATCCGGAAAAGAACTCATCGATTCAGGTAAGTGGCTTTGGTTTAAACCGGATGTAATAAACATTTTAAGCAGCAGAAGAGGTGGAGGGTTAAGGTTTTATTCTCGAACTACAGGTTCTGTATCTTGCTATGAGGGATATAATATTCATTTTGGGGTTAATGATTTAGGTTTAGTTAATGTCTATGCTAAAGACATTGGCCTTCTTCCAACATGGCAGCAGCAGATATGGGCTGGATTCAATTGTTCACCAGAGGGTGGCATATCAAAAGAACTTCATGCCTCTCAAGTTCTTGCAGAGCCAGCTGATACTAAAGCCCCTGAGAAATACCTGCCTATTTCATTAGATTATATAAATAAATCAACATTAGAATTATTTGGGTTTTGTCTATTTAGAGATCATGAGTCGATTCCTGATATAGTGAAAAGTATTCATAGATTTAGATCAGTCACACAGGAAACATTCTATGGTTTGGCAAAGGATTTAGCTCGGGTAATTGTTGATAACTTAGATGCAGCTTCTATGCAAAAGATCATAAGCCCGGGAAAGGGGGAGCGTTGGGGATCTATTAAATCTTTGGAGAAGCTTTTAAGTTCAAAATATGATAGTGACTTTGTTAGAAAGATAATGGCTCCACTAGTGGGAGTCTATGAATTGAGGCATGCCGATGCTCATCTACCTGGTTCTCAAATTGAAGAGGCATTTTCATTAATTGATATTGATCGCAATTCCCCATTTGTGATCCAGGGAGAGCAAATGCTCCACTATGTTGTAAAAAGCCTTTTCACGATTTTTGAGCTTTTCAGAAAATGGCACAATCAGCCGAGCGATTGAATTAGCGACGTTTGAAATCAAAGCTTGGATATTCTAAGTATATTAGCTTAATGGGATGAGTCTTAGTCATGGCTCATCTTTCGTATGAAACTTGAGTGGGATAGCAACGGTTGGCTTTGATTTGGGTAAAAGGCATTGACCAACATCCTATTGATTTAACATAACTGAATGTTAGTGATGCCTACATATGCTGCATTAGGACAAGGTTCTGATGGATCGTTTCTCCGCAGAACTTGTATAGTTTTTAGTCGTAGTTTTTCGAGGCAGGACATGCTTCAACATATAACATCTACTACAAATACATCCTACAATCTAACTTCACAAACTCATGTGGTTACGCGAGTTTCGGTAATGCGAAGGTCGTAGGCTCGACTCCTATTATCGGCACCATATTTTCTCGTAAAATCATAAAGTTACTATTGCAGTGTTTTGCTTTGTTCAACACTAATGTGCAATTTTGCGCGTTGTAGGTGTGGCAAAATTGTGGCAAGTACAGTGAGATTATTTGTGGCTCAATGCAAGGGTATGCTAACAGCACGTGTTACCTTGTAGCTCCCGCCTATCTTGCCTTTTGAGCAATATTTCTACTTCTTGTTACGGACGTTGTCAGGCCTGCACAGTTAGGTTGAAAGGATGTTACTACAACAACATACACAGGCATTCATACGCGTTTAGTCGTCCATTTGGGAATTTGCATTCACTTGGCTACCCATTCGCATTTTACTTAGACATCTCTAACAAAAATGCATCCAATACCCAGTTAAATTGGAAGGTAGCTTTGAACGAGAAGCAGACGGAGGATCTTCATATATGTTCGATTTACTCGCTGGCCTAACGTAACGTATATATCATACATTCATTAACCCATCAGCATGATTGGTAGCTGGTATTTCGTGTAGATTTGGAAGAGAGAAAGTTTTCTTAACTCTATGACATCTTTATTCCAGGCGATACGACAGAAAGCGAGATTGCTGGCTGGGTGATATTTTCCATGAAGCTGCAACCGAACGTAATCCAAATGTGGAACGCATCGAGTAAGGATTTAATAGATAGCATAACATTGAGTCCGTACCTGGTACGAAACGGAACAGGAAACTGAGATGAAGATCCACGCGAGAGAACTGCAGATATTACATTCATGATGACAAGTAGCTCCACTACACAAAAGTGTGATAAATTAATCAGCTAAGTTTTGGTACAAACCTTATTTTCCTTAGTAAGGAAAATTTACTGCATGTAGGAATTCAAATGAATAGTAAGAATGTTGAGCTGAATGCTGCCAAAGAAAGACTGGCTAAACTGATTGAAAATTTGCACTTGCTAAAGCTTGAATACGACGAAGCACTTGAACATGCTGCAAGGTATCATGGATCTGATGAGAGAATAGAAAATGCCAGAGACGAAAGGGCTCGCGATGTGTACATGAAAATTAATGAAGTTCAGAATGAGATTACGAATCAAACTAAATTGATTGAAGCGCTAGAAGCCGCCCATTGAGCACTTAAATAGCTGGCCTAGCGCCAGCTAGCATCCTTCAAGTTCATTTATCATAATAACCTTCAAGACAATATCTGCTCCTGGCACACAGCAGTAACTACTCTAATCCTTGCAGATCTTCTTAAGCTGCCCCGGCAGACCAGCTCTTTTGACTTAATGCATTACCTATTGTGTATGCCATACATTAAGAGCATAGATTTCTAGCTTAGCGGCTGTAAGATCGAAATTCAGGATGTTTTAATATATAAACTGTTACCAAACATATTGAAAACCCTACTGAGGCAGCAACGCTGCAGCCCCAGCAGACCCTCAAACGGTGTTATAACAGATAGCTGCATTTGAGATGAAAGCGATTCATTAAATGCAGGCACGCTTACACGCGGCTAGAGTGAGTGTGATTTCTTACAATGAGTTTCCCATTCCTTGACGGCGAATGTATCCATCATGCCTGAAATGTAATCAACCACAGCCCGAGCTTTTTTATTTTCGAGCTGAGACGGATCTATGCCAGATAATGAAGACTTAAGCTCAGGTGACAGAAACTTATAGTTATCATCGGCATTATAAAACTCATATAAATCGCTGATGATCTTATTTCCTTTAAACTCGTAAGACAGTATGTTCCTTTTACGCATAATGACGTTGAATAGCAGTTTTTTGAGGCCTTCAGCAAGTTCCTGTAACGTATTGTATCCAAGCTCTTCATACCCACTGTCACTTTCAACAACTCCAATATCCATGACCAGACGGTTAACGATATTGGACGTCAGCTCTTTACGAAAAATTATGGCAAATTCTTCTGATGATTTCAGTAGTTTTGCCTCAGATGCAGTTTTTTTAGACGTATTGACAATTTCATTGAAGTGTTCAAGAGCACCGTTGTAGTCTGGTGAATTGAGGAACTCATACTCAATATCTTCGATAGTCACCATATTCCTGCTCAATGCATCTTCCAAGTCATGCGCTGCATATGCAATTTCATCGGCGAGATCCATAATCTGCGCATCAATAGTTTTTTCACCTGCCTTCATGTCTAGTTGATTATCTTCTAGCAACTTCTGATAGAACGCATAATCATCATCATAAATGAATTTATTTGAAGTGGATTTAGTATTTGGATACTTGATGACAGACAGTAAACTACGGTAAGTGAGATCTAAACCTGCACAGCGGGCATATTTTTTCTCGAGTTTTCTCAAGATACGAAGCGCTTGGGCGTTTCCTTCATATCCGCCGATTTTAGCGGATAAACTGTTAAGCATTTTTTCACCTGAGTGCCCGAAAGGAGGGTTCCCTATGTCATGGGCTAGGGCTGCTAGTTCAACAACCACTGGATATTGCAGTTCAAGATCTGATGCAATACTACGTGCTATCTGGGCAACCTCAAGGCTGTGGGTTAAGCGGTTTCGGTTAAATTTTTCAGGATCAACTTCAAAAAGCTGCATTTTCCCCTGAAGCCGTCGAAATGAGGATGAGTAAAGAATTCTTGCATAGTCTCTCTGGTAATCATCTCTCATTCGGGCTCCAGTGCTGGCACTAGTATGCTCACGGCTATGTCCCAGCGCGTCAATCAGCTTTTGTTCTTGCTTCTTCGCAAAAGCTTTTGTTTGATCATTGTACATATGACATCCTTGCAGTATTTGTTAATTTCAACAAAGAATTTCCCCTCTCTATTGAAAAGGGGATCGGGTGAAGTTGAAATGCATAATGCATGTTTTACATAATTCTTCATGCTTTTTTCAACTACGCTTTTTGCTCTTTTGGATGATGTCCACCAAAAACATAGCAATTAGACCTAAAAATAAGTTTTTTATCGCCATGTTCTGCGCATACGATTGCCTGATACCTCAGTGTAGAGCTGGATTTGAGAAATTTTATAATGTTCTGCTGAACTTCCTCAATAATGAATTTACGTTGAAATAACGAGTGCCGCTTTTGGCACAGAGCGGACAAGCTCACTGGGCCAAAGGTCTGCTGGGAGCGAGGAGCGGAAGTTCCAGTGTTCTGCAACAGACGAAGACCCTAATCAACGGATAGCTGGTAATGGTCAATATGTCATTGCTCTAAGTTAAAAGAATCTGTGCGCTCCTGGCTCGGGTAGTCTCAATGAAGATAATATTATCAAGGTGCAGTGATTGTTTCAAATACATCAAAAAAATAAGATGGGAAGCCTTGTAGCATTACTTCATATCTCTCTGGGTTTTGTCGAATCATGTGTTGGGCGTCAAAACTGACTTGAATAGCACCTTGAGTCATCCCCTCTGCAAGACACTGGGCAATTACGCGTTCAGCAAATCCCGCTTCAAAAAAGGCAATGCAACTCTGATTCGGTAGTCCATATTTCAATCGCTTATGAAGAAGATCAACATATTCTCTAAAAACCTCACCCGCCTGTTCTGAAGAGAACGCGAGAAAGGATTCTTTTACCGCTGCGAGCAACAGCGCAAACTCAAAGCCAAATGTTTGTTCACACAGGTCTACAACCACATCAAGATCAAATTTTCTTTGGTTCGCACCATAGGTATAGGATGCACCCAATTTGTCAAGCCGTTGAAGAACGAACATAACTACGATAAATGTGTCCTACGTGGCAATAACAATCCTAGCCCTAAGCGAGAATGGTAATTATGAGAATAGTAAGCAAGCTCACTTTTTTAGGAATGGTTTTTTTGTTTTCTGTAAATGCTTATGCTGGTCAATTAGATAGTAGCGGATTACTTGATACGTTATTAGATAAGTTTCAGCAAGTAGCCAGCACATGGTCATTAGTAATTGGTGATTATGCAAATTGGCTCTTCTGGGGGCTGGTATTAATAAGTATGGTTTGGACATTTGGTATGTTGGCGATGCAAGGGGAAGGTTTAATCAGTGCACTTGCAGAAATAGTTCGTTTTTTTGCCGTGATTGGTTTTTTTTATTATCTTTTAATCAATGGCCCAGCCATATCACAATCTATAATTAACTCAATGAGACAACTTGCAGCAAATGCTTTAGGAACAAGTACTGGTATTTCACCCTCCAGCATAGTGGATATGGCATTTGTGATATTAACAAAGGTCAATTCAGCAGCATCAATTTGGTCTCCAATGATTTCGACCATTATGATAACCGTCGCGATAATAGTATTAGTAGTAATGGCGCTTATCGCGATAAATATGCTAATAATATTAGTTTCTGCATGGGTGTTGTGTTATGCAGGAGTTATTTTGCTTGGATTTGGTGGCTCGAAATGGACTTCTGATATAGCAATGAATTACTTACGCACAGTATTATCGATTGGTATTCAGTTATTTACGATGACATTAATCATTGGGATTGGGCAATCATTTATAGATCAGTATTTTTCTATTATTAAAAATGATATTCCTGATCTTAATAGTCTTATTGTTTTACTTCTGGCGTCAATTATTCTTTTAGTATTGACGAATAAATTACCGTTGTTGTTATCAGGCGTTGTTGGAGGAGCGTCCTTACAAGGGATCGGTGGTTTTGGAGCAGGTATGATTACTGGCGCTGCTACTACTGCAATCAGTGGCGCTGGGGCAATGGCAATGAGTGCTACAGCTCAAGTCAGTGGTGGTGCTTCCGCTCTAAAAGCAGCATTTGAATCTGCACAAGCGGCGATGGCAGAAGAATCTGGTTCTGGTGATAAAGGTGGTTCAGGTGGAGGATTTGGCGGAGGGGAAGATACCGGTTCCGTAGATACTTCTGGAGGACAACCATCAGGCGGTTCCGGTGGTTCTTCTGCAGGGAGTAATACAGGTAGCGTCAGCGGAGGAAGCCAAGGGTTTGCTTCATCATTCTCACGAGCTGGCCGCATGGCTTCTCACATGGCGAGCGGGCTGTCTAACGGAGCTTCGGAGTATCAGATGATGGAGGGAAGTACTAATTCTATCCGAAGACAACAGACCGTT
The DNA here is from genome assembly GCF_041386365.1 of Pantoea sp. KPR_PJ. Taxonomy (NCBI): domain Bacteria; kingdom Pseudomonadati; phylum Pseudomonadota; class Gammaproteobacteria; order Enterobacterales; family Erwiniaceae; genus Pantoea; species Pantoea sp. KPR_PJ. Next base: position 118,159 of record NZ_JABMIK010000003.1, read on the forward strand.
GGTGGGGAAATAGCGAATCAAATACGTAAACACACAGCCGATCGTCAGACTAACCACGAACAGGATGAGTTTGAGGGTGATAGTTTAACTGGCAGTAAAAAATCTTGATTTAGGCGCGTCAGTTAGCGCGGTAACGTTAACTGACGCTTCCACTAAACACCTGTAAGGAGGTGGATAATGGCTGATTATAATAGCTTTGTTTTGGAGGGAATATAAATTATTTTTGCCGATAACAACAAGGAGTTTATTAAAGAGATTTGTGAACCATTGATAAATATTCTATGCATCGAAGAGTATTATTCTGCTACGGGAATTTATAATTATGATGATGCTGATGAGCAAACGGAGTTATTGAAAAAAGCAATTTTTAGTTATAGGAATAATCATTGGGAAGATAGGCTAACATAATGTTAGCCTTTTTCTTATTTTTTCGATTTCTCTATATGGTGATTTAAAATCTCTGCTTTTGCCTCTTCATAAGTTAGCTTACCTCTTATAACTTCATCCTTTATTTTCTGATAAAATTCTGACCCGCGAGGATCTTTACCTGATAAATATAAGCTAGCCTCTGCTTTCCTAAATGCCTCAATCCTTTTTCTCTTCGTGGTCTCATCCATTTTCATTACTACCTATGTTTTAGTCAGCTGATGAGGTAAATGATATCATTTCGATAACTTCTATTCCTTTAGAATTAATTCTGTAGCATTCGTTTTTCGATTTCCTGATGTATGAAAATGAATCTTTTTTTGTATTGCAATCTGTCTTAGAAAAAGCATCAAATAAAAGAAAAGACTTCTGATGCTCTGGTATTATCTTTATTGAAAAAACACCAATGAATAATAATGCAATTGCTGTCGATAATAGATCTGCAACTCTTAAGTAGCTATTCGAACATATAAGTATTTTTTTAAACCATGTCATTAAAATTAGTTTTGCTCTATTAATATCTTGTGCCATTGTTTTTGCAATGTATAATAGATTCTTTTTATTGGATGAAGTTGATTCTTTATTTGTTTTTTGCATTGCTTTGAACATGGTTACGATACCGAAAGCTAACCCGAAAACTAACAACATAATAACTTTGAAATCAACCTCTTGGTTTTTTTCAATCGACTCTCTTAGCATTGCAGAAAAAGGGATGGTCAAAATTGCCGCGTAAAAGCATTGATAAGCAGTAATTCTTCCAAAGTATAAGTATATGAAAATGCTAAGGCCATAAATGGATAGAGATAGAGGAATGGCCATTGCGAAAGCATAACCATAAGATGAGTATATTAAGTATTCCGGTTGAATATCGTAATCAAAATTAATTTTATGTTTTGCATACCACATACAAATTGAAAAAATCAATACTGTTCCAATCCATTTAATGATGCTGTGCTCAATCATTTTATTGACGATTGTTTTTTTGTTGTTATAGGCACAAAAAATGAATGCTACCGAGAGGAATAATCCACAAACTAAGAAGGTTTTATCTTGAAGTAATAATGGGAACTTCATGATTACAATGCAAGCAATCAGCAAATATATAACGGATACAATATTGAAATCAAAATTTGCAATGTGTTTTCTAATGTAACGCATAAGATATCCTTTATTTCAACTTTAACGCTAAATCCTCAGCTTTTGGATGATAATACCGCATTAGCATTCTCGGGTCTTTATGCCCCGTGATTTTTGTCAGCTCGTGCATGGGGAAAATCTCAGCCAAGCGAGAGGTCGCTTCATGCCGGAGATCGTGAAATCTTAAATCTTTGAGGAAGGTGTCATCACATTGAGGTTTAGCTTGTTCATATCTTTCTCTGGCGCGCTTTACAGCTCGATCAAAAGCGCGGGTGATCGCATCGGCACGCATTCCAAAAACCTTGTCATCAGCTTGTTTAGAACGCTCCTTTGAATTGGATAGTACCATAACAGCCTTTGTGGATAAGGGGACATCGCGAGCATTACCATTCTTAGTATCCGGCAGATGTGCAACTCGCCTATCAAGATCGATAAAGCGCCATCGAAGTTCTGCAATTTCGCTACGGCGCATGGCTGTCTCTAACGCCAGAAGAATGATTGCTGGCAATACTAATGAATGTGTTGCGGCAATGATATGTTCGATCTCGTTGGCTAATTCCTTTCCTGACGTAACACCGGTTTGCTCAGAAACTAAAGGCAGCGCTTCCAGGCGTCTGGTCCTTGAGTTCTTGGGTTGGGGTTTGCGAATGGCCTCTGCGGGGTTCAGCAGGCTCTCCATGCCCCATTCTTTCCGCGAAACATTGAATACATGAGAAAGTAAGGCCAAACGCCTTAAAACGGTTGCAGGAGCATAAATTTTCAACCATTCATCTCTTAGCTTGGCGACATCGGCACTCCTGATGCTGGCCATATAGTTTTTTGCCAGCTGAGTGCCTTTTAGTATCCGCACCAATGATCGGTCTTGCACTGCTCCTTTTTTGTCGGGAACAATCTCTTTTTCATAGCGCGTTAGGGCTTCATACAATGTCGTAGATTCCGCTTCGCTGCGGCTAAGCCAAACTCCTCTCGCCATTTCTGACTCGATCATTTTGGCCCAAGCATCTGCTTCTACTTTGGTGTTAAAGGTTTTGGTTTGAGAGGGAAAACCACGTTTACGGATTTAAGCTTCCCATTGGTAGTTACCACGTTTGCGTATAGTCGCCATTTCTGTCTGATTCCTAACGAACTGTGGCAATTTTGTGGCAAAAAATCTATTTAAATTCGATAGGTATTGATTTCAAAGGACCAATTTACGCATTCGTAATGCGAAGGTCGCAGGTTCGACTCCTGTTTCCGGCACCACTGTTTTAATGCTCTCCGTTCTGACGTTCTACGCTTTCCCCGTTAACACACGCTTCGACAGATAAAGATAATGCCTCAGGCCCTGTGCCCGATTCCGACGCTGCCTCGCTCGCTCTGGTTTGGCGCTACGCCAGCAGGCTGAAATCGCCGCTATTCGTGCTGATATTTACCTTTCTCAGAGACGCTTTATCCCAAAATTTAACACAGTATGCGTTATCATTTGCCTTAACCTGTTATTTATCAGAGCGTTAAAAAATGGTGAAGAAAAGCGCAGTAAATTAACTTGCTATTAAGTAGTGCGCTATGTAAATCCATTTCAATTCCCGTTTTCGTCATTGATTGCGCCAATATAAGTAGCGCACGACTTAATAGTGGAAAAGGTGAAATGGGTAACCCTGTGAAAATTAAACAGACTACTTTAGCACTGATGCTGGCCGCCGCTTCTGCAAACAGCTTCGCCGATGCGCCGCAGCCGGTAAAACAGTACAGGACTTTTTAAACGCGCTGAACAGCAGCGGGGATAAACCCCTTGAGCAGTTGACGCCGCAGGCGGCACGCGCGGTGCTGGTGGATGCGCAAAAAGGAGCGACGTTGCCCGATGCCGGGGTTACAGAGAAAATAATTGAGGTCGAAGGTCAACCCCTCACGCTCACTATCGTCAAGCCGAAAGGGGCGCAGGGCACGCTGCCGGTGTTTATGTTTTTCCACGGCGGTAGCTGGGTGTTGGGAGATTTCCAGACGCATGAACGCCCGGTGCGCGATCTGGTGACGGAGTCAGGTGCCGCTGCGGTGTTTGTTAACTACACGCCGTCGCCCGAAGCGCACTATCCGGTCGCCATAAACCAGGCCTATGCGGCAACCCGCTGGGTGGCGGAGCAGGGCAGTGAGACTGGCATAGACGGAAAACGGCTGGCGCTGGTGGGTAACAGCGTGGGCGGCAATAGGGGCGCGGCGGTAGCGCTACAGGCGAAACAGCAGCGCACGCCCGCCATCCGCTATGAGGTGATGCTCTGGCCCGTGACGGACGCCCGTTTCGATACCGGCTCCAGTCATCAGTCTCAGAAGGGCTATTTTCTGACGCGCAACATGATGAAATGGTTCTGGGATAACTATACCATCAGCGCAAGCGATCGCCGTAACAGCCTGGCTTCGCCGCGGCGCGCCACCCGAGAGCAGTTGCAGGGGCTGCCGCCAACGCTTATTCAGACTGCCGAACTGAACATCTTGCGCGACGAGGGGGAAGCCTTTGGCCGAAAACTGGACGAAGCCGGCGTAGCGGTCACGCGCTACAATGGCCTGATTCATGACTACGGTCTGCTTAATGGTTTAAGCAGGGTGTCGGCGGTACGCCCGGCACTGCATCAGGCAGCTAACGAGCTGAAAACGCACCTCCATTGATCCAGAGCCAGGCGTATCGCCTGGTTTTTTCTTTATCCTCGTCATCACCAGAGCCGATGCATCCCGTTCAGCACCGGGATAGATAACACAAATCATTCTGATCCTTTACCGACCACTGCGAGATATGGATATGTTTGCAAAGTATTATGAAGTAGATGAAAACCACATTGATTTTCAGGGCATCGTGGATGGCCTCTATTATCCCTTTTATATGGAGTGGACGCGCCATGCCTATATGCGTGAAGCCTTGGGCATTGATATTGAAGAGGAATTTAAACAGGGACGCCTCTATATGGTGCTTGAATACTCGCTGCGTTTCCGCAAAAGCCTCCAAAAGGGGGACAGGCTGGAGGTGACCTGTGCACTGGAGAGGAATGACAAGCGTAACCGGGTGAATTTTGTCCAGCAAATAAAAGTCGACGGCGTTATTTATGCCGAAGCGACCTTTATTGCCACCTGTCTGAGCAACGGCAGACCCTGTATGCCTGATGCTGTCCTTAGTGCGTTGAATCCGCTGTAACCGATAACCGGAAGGGCAATATTTTGCCCTTCACCGCCATGCTCCCTCAGAAAAGCCTTGTTTCTCAGTGACCTGTCGACTCGGCCAATTCCTAAACCCCCACCCAGCATTTACGAGACATGCATCACATTAATGTCTGTTATTTTTTCGCGTTTTTGATACTGCACCAGACGCCGAATTTGATAAATCTGATGCGACCGGTACGGGAGAAAATCTCATCAATTTTAGAAAAAGCGTACTTCGGGCTTATAAATATTTAATGACAGGAAAAAACAGGGATGATTAAGCAGAGTTTACCCTTTGTGCGAGATAAGGGATCGCGTGCTGAATTTAAAGCGTTTTTGTTTTAGTCAGGGTGAGATTAATCCGAGTGATGGGCGGCTTGTTAAGCGATCCAGGCTAAGACTTTCCTTGCTTAAATTTAAGCTGTTTAATCATTTTTCCTGCATGCAAGGATAATCTTAAAAATATTTGTAATGGCCGCTTATCCATTAATTCTGATGGATAAGCCGTGCGCGGGTGCGGAAAATCCGGTTTCCTGGCGTTACCATTGACGGAATAAAAGCGACACGTAATATCTCTCTAATCAATCCTGTTTTTTTCTTTAGTCGCGCAATAGCCATCCGGAAAAAAAAGAGAACGTGCTGAAATGAATCTGGCACTAAAAATGTATCGCGTGCGTGCAACGACTTATTTCCAGAGGAACTATGGTAACGCTTAACAACCCTTTAATTAGCGTAATTGTGCCGGTGTATAACGCCGAGCATTCGATTATGCGCTGTGTTGAAAGCGTGCTGGCGCAACGGGAGCCGCGCGTTGAACTGATCCTGATTGATGACGGGTCAACCGATAATTCACCGCTGATACTGGAGAACTGGCGAAACCATCCGCAGGTACGCATTATTTCCCAGCGTAACAGTGGGGTATCCGCCGCGCGCAACGCTGGCATTGTCGCCTCGCGGGGCACCTATTTGCGTTTTGTTGATGCCGATGATTTTTTGCCTGCTGACGTGCTGGGCCTTTGCCTGGCCTTGATGAATGAAGACGTAGGAATGATTGTTGGCGAGTCACAACACTTTACGCCTGCGGGAGAACCGATTGCGCGGCAATTCTCGGCTGAGTCTCAGCGCGTGTTGAGCGCGGGCGATGCGGTTAACGATTTGCTCTATTTTCATCCGCGTCACGGTATCTGTGACAAGTTCTTTAACGGCGAGCTGATTCGTGCCCATCAGCTGCGTTTTAATGAGCAGATTACCAATTTTGAAGATCTGCTGTTTGTGATGCAGTATCTCAGCCTGCTGGACACGCAGCAGGTCATCTGTATCAGTAATGTGATATACCACTACGTTGAGTCGGAAAACTCCGCGACCCGATCGTCGGTGCGTGAAAAGCATTTCTCCTTTGCTCGTTCATTTAACGAAATGCATAAGCTGCTGAGCCGTAGCAATGATAAGTTTTTTTATTTTCTGCTGCTAAAGGTCTCCTCCGCCTATTTATATAAAGCGATCGTTTCCGGAGAATTTAACCCCGCCTTTATTAACGATCATATTCGCCGCTATCGACAGGCTTTTAAAGCTTATCTCTCGTCTGGCGTCATTGTTAATGGCTGGAGCCTCTACTTTATGCTCTTTTTTTGCTCGCCGCGTTTGGTCTCACAGCTACGTCGGCTGGCACAAAACAGAGGGCGTGCAGTATGAAAGATAAACTCAAAAACTCCATGTGGATGATTGCTGAAAAAATCATCGCGGTCTTTGGCCTGATTTTTGTCACCTCCTTTGTGGCGAAATATGTCGGGCCAACGACCTTTGGCATTATTTCCATTTCACTGCTGGTCTTTCAGTTTTTGCAGACCGTTGCCTATATGGGCAGCGATGTCATCTTGCTGAAACGGCTGTCGCAAAATAAACACTCCGGCATCCGGCTGATGATCTCCGCAGCGGTGCTTATTTTTACGCTCTATGTCGTGCTGGCCTCCGCAGGCATGGTAGTCATGCATGAAGAGATGACGTCACAGGCGCAGATTTTTATTGTTGCCGCCGCCATAGCCTGCCTGTTTTCGGCCATCGATCTGGTCAACGTCTTCAATGAGGCGATGCTGAATGCAAAGCTGAATGTGATCGCCAACGCCATCGGCCTGACCATCAGCCTCTCGATACGCTTTATTATTTCCTATTTCAGGCTCGACCCGTCCTGGCTGGCGCTGCCGATTGTGCTGGCAACTTTTATCCCTTTTGTCATCAAGCTGGCGCTGTTTCGTCGTTACGAGGGCAGAATGCACCGGCCGAACACGAAGCAGCTCAAAGCCTATTCACGCTATATGCTGGCTTCGGGCGGTACGCTGATCTTTTCGGTTATTGCCGTCGCGCTCTATACGCGACTGAATCAGTTCAGCGTGAGCTACTTTCTTGGCGTCAAAGAGGCGGGGGTCTTTTCCGTCGCCCTGACGCTGTCTGGCGCATGGGTCTTTTTACCGAACGCTCTGCTGGCCTCTTTCTATCCCTCTTTTTTCTCGGAACGCGATCCGAAACGGGCCATCGTTAAGATTCAGCAACTCCACCTGTTAGTGGTGATCGTGTCAGCGGTAGTGATTGCCGCCGTTGCGCTGCTGGCACCGCCGTTCATCCATTACTTTTATGGCGCGGCCTATCAGGATGCGGTGGCTCCTACGGTCTGGCTCTGCCTTGGGGCGATGTTTGGCCTGCTGAGCAGCGTGATGGATCGTTTCATTATCAAGTACAACGGCTACGGCTATCTGGTAAAAAAAACCTTTTTCGTATTGCTGATTTGCCTGGTTTCTTCTGCTGTTCTGGTGCCGTTGTATGGCCTCACCGGTGCCGCCTTTAGCGTTATTTTGACTGAACTGCTCTCTTTCACGCTGCTGAATTACTTTTTCGCCGCCCAGCCGATGTTAAGCATTCATCGGTCTTTTCTCAGCCCTAAAAAAATATGGTTTTTATTAAACGACGCCAAAACCCTCAGATAGTTAAGAGGAATGAAAAATGAGTCCAACACCAAAGTTCAGCATTATTATTCCTGCGTGGAATGCGCAGAAAACACTGAGAAGAACCTTAATCAGCGTTCTGCAGCAAACCTGTGACGACTATGAAGTGATTGTTGTGAATGACGGCAGTACTGACGGCACAGCCGCGCTGCTGGATGAGTTTAGCTATCAGGAAAATATTCGCGTAATCCATCAGCAAAACGCGGGCGTCAGCGCCGCGCGCAACCATGCGTTATCGCAGGCCGAAGGGGAGTATATTATCTTTCTGGATGCGGACGACTGGGTAGACGATCACTTTCTTGCCAGCTTCCAGCACTCACTGGAGAGCCACTGCGATAAACCGGTTGACTTAATCGTGGGCAATCTGGTTGACGAGCGCATTGGTCGTATCAGCCAGTATGGGTACTTTGCCGCGCAGGAGATGCCCGGTCTGCTCGGCGAACTGGAAATAAGCGATAACATCGGCTATCTGCACAACAAATGCTACAGCCGACGCGTGATGGAAGCGAACGACCTGCATTTTCTCGAAGGGATTTCCATGAGCGAGGATTTGCTGTTCAACCTTAAATATTTCTATAACGTCAGTAGCTGCCTGGTGATTAACAGTGCCGCGTATCATTATGAAAACGTGATGGATTCACTGTCAAAAAAGCGCGTTCAGTACAACGAGCTAAAAGAGAGGAAACAGTTTCTGACAGGGCTCTATGACACCTTCATGAGTAAATATACGCCGCGCGATCTCGACTACTTTCTGAAAGGGGTGTCGAAACGTGTGCTGACGCTGGATATGCAGATCGTGACCTCAATGTATCACGCGTCATTTAGCCCTAATGAAATTTCACGCGAAATCAGCGAAATTAAACGCGGCAAATATTCAAAAGATATTCTTACCCTGCTAAACCGCAATGAAAAGCTCAAATACATTATCATGAATTTCAACAGCTTTGCGGCTTATTACTGCCTTTACGCCCTTTATAAGGCGCGTGCTTTTTAACGGATGTGCTTTATCCGCTACACACGACCGGGTTTCAGGTTTCTGGGAATGACATTGTTGAACACATTGGGCGGCCAGCAGTGGCCGCCCGTTGCTTATCGGGTTACTGCGCCGGGCTCAGCGCGCCGGTTTTAAATACGCTCATGGCCTGTGCCATGCGCTCCGCCTGATCCTGCAACGCCTGGGAGGCCGCCGACGCCTCCTGCACCAGCGCGGCATTCTGCTGCGTTACTGCTTCCATCTGCGTAATCGCCATATTAATCTCACTGATGCCGGTGCTCTGTTCGCTGCTGGCAATGGTGATTTCACTCATGATGCCGGCGACGCTCTTCACGCTGTTTACCACCTCACCAATCGTCGAACCCGCATGGGAAACCAGGCGGCTGCCTTCATCCACTTTTGCGACGGAATCTTCAATCAGCGACTTAATCTCTTTGGCGGCTGACGCCGAGCGCTGTGCCAGATTGCGCACCTCGCTGGCAACCACCGCAAAGCCGCGACCCTGTTCGCCTGCGCGCGCAGCTTCAACGGCAGCGTTAAGCGACAGAATGTTGGTCTGGAAAGCGATAGAGTCGATCACGCTGATAATATCGACAATCTTTTTCGACGAAAGCGCAATCGCCTCCATCTTCTCAATTACCTGTTCCATGACCTCGCCACCTTCACGCGCCACAGCGGAGGTGTTCGCCACCAGTTGATTCGCTTCGCGCGCATTGTCGGCGTTATGTTTTACGGTAGAGGTCATCTGCTCCATCGCCGACGCGGTCTCTTCCAGTGAGCTGGCCTGTTGTTCCGTGCGGGTGGAGAGATCGAGGTTGCCGCTGGAGATCTGGTTTGAGGCAACGGCAATGGTATCAGAGCCGGTACGCACTTCGGTGACGATGCTGAGTAAATTGTCATTCATCTGCTGGAGCGCGCGCATCAGCACGCCCGTTTCATCACGGCTGTCGACGGTAATTTTAGAGCTGAGATCGCCTGCCGCGACGCGTTCGGCCACACCAACGGCTTCAGTCAGAGGACGGACAATAGAGCGGGTGAGGTAAACCCCCAGCAGTACCGAGGCGATAATGGCCAGCGCAGCGCAGACCAGCGTAATCATAATAGCGGTGCTGGCCGCATTGACGATGGCCTGACCTTCACCGCGCAGCTGTGAATCCTGTGAGTTGGCGAACTTCTCGGCCCCCTCTAAAAAGGCGGTCTGGGTGGGGGTCATGGTTTTCAGGGCGTAGACGCCGGCGTTCTCAAAGTCGCCCGCTTTAATCAGCGCAATCAGCGCGCTTTTGGCCGTTTCAAAGTTTTTTCCCGCTTCAATCAGACCCTGAATTTTCTTTTTACCTACTGCCGTCACCTGGATGTCGGCAATGCGGTGCATCGCGTTGTTAGTGCGCTGGGTTGCTTCCTCAAGCTGACCGTAGCGCTTTTCATTGCGGTCTGGATGAGCGGTATCGATGACCAGACCACGCAGATATTTAATCTGATCGTTAACGCCATCGCGCACGTCAAAGGCGAGGCGCACTTTGACATAACGATCGTCGACAATGGCAGAAATGCCGCTGTTAATGCTCTGAATCTTACTGACGGTGGTAACGCCAATTATCACCATCAGTGCCACGACAATACCGAAGGCGATAGCCAGTCGGGCTCCGACCTTCATATTTTTTAAACTCCACATCTCTGTTTTCTCCGCGATTACATAGAACGTTCACTTCAATAGTTAAGTTTTTAACGCTTGCCTGTGACTGGCTTGTGCCAAACCCTCAAGGCGATATGTAACGGCTAAAATGAGAGCTGACGCACAGGTTATCGGATGTTTATGTTTTGACTTTAATTTTTTCCGGCCTTTAGTCAGTGAACTGAGGAGCACCATGAAAAAGAGAACAGGAAACATTAGTCGCCAGCACCTGTACCCGCGGCGGTGCAGCGCCCTCAGGCCACGGATTAAGTAGTTAAATCAGCGTGTGTAAACCGCAGGCAGGTGAACGCGATGTACGATAAGAGAATCGGGCGTGAGCGGGCGAAGAAGAAAAAAAAGAGAGGAACACGCGACGGGGGTCGCGTGTTAAACCGCGATCAGCGCGCTTTTTCCAGCACGCTGTGAATGACGGAAGAGAGTTCGTTAATTTCGAATTTTGCTACGTAGCCATCTGCGCCGACCTTCCGAACGTGATCTTCGTTGGCGCTGCCGGAAAGCGAGGAGTGGATCACCACCGGAATACGCTTCAGCGCCTCATCGCGCTTGATGTTACGCGTCAGGGTAAAACCATCCATTTCTGGCATTTCAAGATCGGTCAGCACCAGCGCAATCTTGTCGTGGATCGATTCGCCCGCCGCCTGCGCGGCGTCGCTCATCTCTTTAATTTTTAGCCAGGCCTCGAGCCCGGTATTGTGTATCAGCGCGGGAATACCCATGCTCTTCAGACCTTGCTCCAGCAGCTGGCGTGCGACGCGGGAGTCTTCCGCGACAATCGCTACCGCGCCGGGTTTAATGTTAAAGCTGTGCACCGTCTCTGGTGTGGGTTCAACGCCGCGAACCGAGGGGATCACGTCATACAGGATCTGTTCGACGTCGAGCACCATGGCAAGGCTGTTGCTGCCCTTGTCGTCATCAATGCAGGCGATGCTGGTGATATTCTGACCGCCAATGCCTTTTTCAGCGGTGTGCACCTGGCTCCAGTCAAGACGCACAATGTTATCCACAGACTCTACCGCAAAGGCCTGGGTGTTACGGGCATATTCGGTGACCAGTAGCAGGTTAAGGCCAGTTTCCGGCGTACAGCCTGCCACCGCTGGCAGATCGATCACCGGGATAAACTGACCGCGAATGTTGGTCATGCCGAGCAGTGGGGAGCGCATACCCGCTGCGCGGGTAATGGGCTGCATCGGAACAATTTCCCGCAGTTTGAAAACGTTAATGCCAAACAGTTCTGATTTGCCTTTAACCTGGTCAGTGCCCAGGCGGAACAGCAGCAGCTCAAAACGGTTCGATAACGCCAGATTTGCTCTTTCATCTATCTCTTTTTGAAAATTATCCATCGTTGACTCTGCCTTGAAGCCGCCAGGGGCACGGTAAAAAAGTGGGTTATGGGATATATATCGGCATGAGGCACTAAAAGGTGAGAGGCAGAGTGCAAAATAGATCAGCCCAGGCGGACAGCGATTCTTGTGCCAGGATTAACGGGTAACAACGGAAAAATTTATTAAAGGAGCGCACCATGAAAAAAGTCATGACGTTTACGCTGTTAGCCTTATTGAGCTTACCAGCGCTGGCAGAAAAGGGCGGCTTTGAAGCGGGCGAAGCGCCGCCGCCGCAGAAAAATCAGGATGCGGGCTATAAAGGGTCAGAAGATACCGGCCAGACGCACATCGACCAGATCCGCGATTTTCGTCAGAACGGTTACGTTACGCTTGAAGGCTATATTCTGAAAAAACTCCAGGGCGATAACTATCAGTTCCGCGACCGCACCGGTACCATCACCATCATCGCACCCGAGAAAACCTTCGGCGGCAAAACCTACCAGGCAAACGATCAGGTGCGCGTGAGCGGCCATGTGCATGGCAAAGGCGACAAAACAGTTCTGCAGGTGACGCGGATTGACGAGCCATAAGGAGAGGGCGGGCAGGGCACTGGCCTCGCCCGCCATGCATTAATCCTTCAGCAGAATGGCCCGCACGCTTTTGCCCTTCATTTTTCCCTGTTTCAGCTTCACCAGCGCCGCCCTGGCCTCACTGGCGACAATCGCGACGTAGGCGTGGGTCGGCGTCATATCAATTTTGCCAATCTGGTCGGCGCGGAAGCCGGCGTCACCGGTCAGTGCACCGAGAATATCGCCCGGGCGAATCTTCGCTTTACGTCCGCCGTCGATGCAGAGGGTCATCATGGCGGCCGGTAAAGGCTGGCGCGCCCCTTTTTTCAACGTGCCAGCAGGCTGCCAGTTAAGCGGCTGCTGCAGGAAATCTTCCAGCGCATGGGCGCGCGCCATCTCTTCTGCGGCAACAAAACTCACCGCGCTGCCCTGTTCACCGGCGCGCCCGGTGCGGCCAATGCGATGTACATGCACTTCCGGATCCCACGCCAGCTGGTAGTTCACCACCATGGCCAGCGCCTTAATATCCAGGCCGCGTGCTGCCACGTCAGTCGCTACCAGCACGCGTGTGCTGCCGTTGGCGAAGCGGATCAGCACGCGCTCGCGGTCGCGCTGTTCAAGATCGCCATGCAGCGCTACCGCGCTGATCTCGTACTGATTAAGCGCGGCGGCAATGTCATCGCATTCGCGTTTGGTATTACAGAACACCACGCAGGAAGCGGGCTGGCGTTGCGCCAGCAGCGCCTGAAGCAGCGACAGCTTTTCGCTCTGGCTGGCTTCGAAAAAGGTTTGTTCAATGGCGGGCAGTTCGCTGACCTCTTCGGTCGCAACGTGCAGCGCATCGCGCTGAAAGCGGGCACTGAGGGTCGCAATGCTCTCCGGCCATGTCGCAGAGAAGAGCAGCGTCTGGCGATCGGGAGGCGTAAGGGCAGCGACGGCTTCCATATCTTCGCGGAAGCCCATCTCCAGCATACGGTCAGCCTCATCCAGCACCAGCGTTGTCAACTGATCGAGCTTAAGCGTCTCGCGCTGCAGGTGATCGAGAATACGACCGGGCGTGCCCACGACAATATGTGGCGCATGGACCAGCGAGTCGCGCTGCGCGCTGATCGGCTGGCCACCGCACAGCGTAAGGATCTTAATATTGCGGGTGAAACGCGCCAGCTGACGCAGCACATTGCTGACCTGATCCGCCAGCTCGCGCGTCGGGCAGAGTACCAGCGCCTGGGTAGCAAAACGCGCGCCGTCAATATGTTGTAACAGGCCAATACCAAAGGCTGCCGTTTTGCCGCTGCCCGTTTTCGCCTGCGCCCGCACATCGCGTCGCGCCAGAATAGCCGGTAGCGTGGCGGCCTGAACGGGCGTCATGTCGGTATAACCCATTTCGCGCAGGTTGGCGATTTGGCTGTCGGGAAGGGCGTTAAGAGTAGTGAATGCGGTCACGGCGGCCTCGGCGGCTAAAAGGTGGTCAAAAAATTGCGCGGCAAGTCTGGCAGAATGCGCGGCGCGCGGCAACCAGCTTGAAAAGGTAATTGCTGTAAAAGCATCAGCCGGACGGTCATTAGGAATAAACTGAAGTTGAATGAGAATGGGTGTTATCTTCTAATGTTTCAACACCGTGATGAACTTTTTGTGCATTTTCTTTACTTTTATAAGGCCGGTGTTAACTTTATAAATGCAGAATTTTTCAGGTTAATCTCTTTTTGTATCAGACAATTCCTTTTTTTAAACTCCAGAAAAAGAATTAATCATTAAAAAAACTCACCCTTCCAGCCGATAAAATAATCAGCCTAATTGCTTTATATTTAGCGCGCCACACTTCTATTAAAACGACAGTTAGAGGGTTTTTCATTGAGTAATATTGCCCAGGGATCACATGATGATGTGCTAAAAATCGTTGGACGTGCAGTACTTACGCTGCATGTACACGGTGAAAGCTTATCAGCTGACAAGGTTGTCTCAATGATCGGTTGCTATGCCGAAAATGCGGAACAGAACCAGCAGCCGCTGTTTGCACTGGCGATGGAGATGATGGCCGCAGAAACGCTGGCGCAGAGTGCCTGAAAGCCAGCCCCCTGATTTAACCAAGCCTCCGCATGGAGGCTTTTTTTATTGCTGCTGACGCTGGAAGAGGATGCAGCCCCTTTTTTGGTCAGACCAATCCAGCTGGCATTTTTAGCTCCTGTCACAGAAACGGAAAATCCCCCTCATAAATATTGTCTGAAATTAACAAAGGGTTAACTATTTCACACCTGACTTGTGCGTTATGCGCGTTTGGTCCGACCAACAGCGCGCATTTTGCTGTGAGATACCACCATGACCGATTCTGCACCGCCTGTTACTGAGCACCTGGTGCTGCGGCTGAGACGCTACATCCAGCAGCAGAAACTGGAGCCGGGCATGAAGCTGCCCGCCGAGCGTCAACTCGCCGCCGAGTTCGGCGTGTCGCGATCGTCACTGCGCGAAGCGCTGCAACAGCTGGTGAGCAGCGGTATGCTGTTCAGTCGGCGCGGTGGCGGCACCTGGCTTTGTCAACCGCCCGAACCCTGGTCTGAGCAGCGCATCGTCGCACCGATTCGCGAGCTGTTGCAGGACGATCCCGACTACCGTTACGACATTCTTGAAGCACGCCACGCCATAGAAGCGAGCACTGCCTGGTATGCCGCTCAGCGTGCTACCGAGGCGGACAAAGAGCGACTGCGGCTGGCGTTTGACGCAACGCTGAAGCTGAAAGAGAGTGACAATCCCGATCTCGCGGCGCAGGCCGATGTGCGCTTTCATCTGGCTATTGCTGAGGCGTCGCATAACGTCGTGCTGTTACAGACGATGCGCGGTTTTTTTGAGCTGCTGCACTCCTCGGTGCGGCAAAGTCGCCAGCGCATGTACAGCCAGCCGCCAATCTTTACGCAACTTACTCAACAGCATCAGCGGCTGCTGGATGCCCTTCTCGGCGGAGAGGCTGAAGAGGCGCGGCGCGCCGTTATGGATCACCTCAGCTTTGTTCATACCACCCTGAAAAGCCTGCATGAAGACGAAGCGCGCCAGGCGCGCAGCACGCGTCTGCCGGGCAGTAACGCTCTTTAACCACAAGGAAAAGTCTATGATTATCTCCGCCGCCAGTGACTATCGCGCCGCTGCTCAGCGTATTCTGCCGCCGTTTCTCTTCCACTATATTGACGGCGGCGCCTACAGCGAGCGCACGCTACAGCGCAACGTTGAGGATCTTGCTGACGTGGCGCTGCGCCAGCGCGTGCTAAAGAATATGTCTGAGCTGAACCTGGAAACGCGTCTGTTTAACGAAACGCTGTCAATGCCGGTGGCGCTGGCACCGGTCGGGCTTTGTGGCATGTATGCGCGCCGTGGTGAAGTGCAGGCGGCGCGCGCGGCGGCGCTGAAGGGAATTCCTTTCACGCTCTCAACGGTCTCTGTCTGCCCGATTGAAGAGGTCGCGCCCGCGATTAACCGACCCATGTGGTTCCAGCTTTACGTACTGCGTGACCGCGGCTTTATGCGCAATGCGCTGGAGCGCGCCAAAGCCGCAGGCTGCTCCACGCTGGTTTTTACCGTCGATATGCCTACGCCCGGCGCACGCTATCGTGATGCCCACTCCGGTATGAGTGGCCAGCACGCTGCGCTGCGCCGCTACTGGCAGGCAGCTACGCACCCTCAGTGGGCCTGGGATGTGGGATTACACGGCCGTCCACACGATCTGGGCAATATCTCAACCTATCTTGGCAAACCGACCGGGCTGGAAGATTACATTGGCTGGCTGGCGAAGAATTTTGATCCGTCTATCTCGTGGCGCGATCTGGAATGGATCCGTGAGTTCTGGGAGGGGCCGATGGTGATCAAAGGGATCCTTGATCCTGAGGATGCGCGCGATGCGGTGCGTTTCGGCGCTGACGGCATCGTGGTATCAAACCACGGTGGCCGTCAGCTGGATGGCGTGCTCTCCACGGCGCGCGCGCTGCCGGCGATTGCTGATGCGGTTAAAGGCGATATTACGCTGCTTGCCGATAGCGGGGTACGCAACGGGCTGGACGTCGTCCGCATGATTGCGCTGGGTGCAGATAGCGTGCTGCTGGGACGCGCCTATCTTTATGCGCTGGCCACGCACGGCCAGCGCGGTGTGGAAAATTTACTGACGCTGATTGAAAAAGAGATGCGCGTGGCCATGACGCTGACCGGCGCTAACCGCATCGGTGATATCACCCGCAGCGCACTGGTCGAGACCGGCACACTGCTCAGTTGCGCAGCAGAAACACCGCGTCCCCGTGCTGTTAGCTGAGCCTTGTCTATACTTACTCACTGTTCATCAACTGGAGGAATGATATGACTATCCACAAGAAGGGCTCAGCGCATTGGGAAGGCGATATCAAAGGGAAAGGCACCGTCAGCACGGAAAGCGGCGTGCTGAGCCAGTCTCCCTACGGCTTCAATACCCGTTTTGAAGGCGAGAAAGGGACTAACCCGGAAGAGCTGATCGGCGCAGCACATGCTGCCTGTTTCTCCATGGCGCTGTCGCTCATGCTGGGCAATGCAGGACACAAACCAGAAAGCATCGATACCACCGCTGACGTCTCGCTCGATAAAAAGGGTGAAGGGTTTGCCATCACCAAAGTGGCGCTGACCAGCACCATCAGCCTGCCGGGTATCGAAGAGGCAGCCTTTGATGAAATCATTCAGAAAGCAAAAGCGGGCTGCCCGGTCTCTCAGCTGTTAAACGCTGAGATTACGCTCGACTATACCCTGAATAATTGATCCAGCTGGTCGCCCTGACAGGGCGGCCACGCTATGCTGGCTAAAGGGTTCTGACGAACCGCAATGGATGCGCCCTGAGGCGCATCTTTTCTTTCTGCGGAAGGAGGCTAAGCGTGGCAAACTTTCTGTCAGCGAAAAAACACTGGAAAATGGTGCTGGTGCTGCTCTGTATTTGTGGCGCGTTAATGCTGATTCGATGGGCGGCGATGATATGGGCATAAAAGCGTGGATTTGCCGTCATAAGCTGGGCCTGCTGGTGATGATCGTGCTGGTCCTGGAGCTGGCTCACTTTCTGCTGACGTCATCATGGCTGCCCTGGGTCGCCCACTGAGCAGCATCACACATATTCCCGCGCCTGTTCGCGGCGCTTAGCGCGCACGTCGCTTCGGGCAATACGGTATGCTTTGCCGGGATCGCCTGCCACAAACTCAAAGGTCGGCGAATAGTAAAACGGCAGCCAGCCGCCGAAACCGCTCTCCCATTCCCAGCGCACCGGGCAGGGCCAGAGAATGCCATCATATAAAATGTAATAAACCCAGCGTCCTGTTGGACGACGGGGGCGTACTGTTTTCATGGGGATCACAACGATAAGTTCAAAGCAGCTTATATTTTGAACGCTGATGGCGCAGGCTGCAATGTGAAATCTGCTTATTTTTTATCCTTACCTAACGCTGGCACGGATTAGCGGTGCACTTCACCGCACAGCAAGACCACATTAGGCCGAACTTTATGAATACGATCGGCCATGGTTTCACAGGCTGCTTTATCCGGATAGATGCGCTCCGACACCGGCAGGGCATCGCAGGCATCGTGGCCGCAGGCGCTCACTAACAACACAAATCCAATCAACATACTCGACTCCTTTTACACCGTCTCGTTGGTACGGACTGTGATGCATTTGATCCTTTTTTACGATCCAGTATAGACAAACGTGTCGGCAGGACGCTATCAGCCTGAACAATCAGGAAAAAAACCAGGCAGGCAGCAGGGCAATAAGATTATTGAGCGTATGCAGAAAGATGGGCAGTGCCAGGCTATTGCTACGCAGGCGGGCATAGCAAAGCAGCAGCGAGAACAGCGTCAGCGCGACCAGCGTTTCCCAGTGTACATACTGCGTATGCATTGCGGCAAACAGCAGTGACGTCAACAGCATACAGGCAAAGCGGCTGCGCGGTGCCCACAGCAGAAAACCCTGTAGTAAAAAGCCGCGGAACAAAACCTCTTCGAACACCGGTGCCAGCAGCACGGCAGTCAGCAGCAGGATCAGCATTGAATTGCGTCCCTGCTGCGCCTGCTCAACCAGCCAGCCCTCCGGCTGCAAAAACTGCGTCTGCGCCGCCATCAGCCCAAACAGCGCCAGGATAAACAGCAGCGTCTGACGAATACGCAACTCACCCAGGGGGAGATCGTTGCGGCGCTGGCAGTAAAAGCGATAAAGCGGATAGATCACGGCAAATTCAAACAGGCAGAGCACCGGCACCAGTAACCCGTCATTGCGCAACACGCTGTAATTGGGAAACAGCGTAATCAGCATCGTCACGAGGTAATAGACCACAAAGCTGCCGACGTAGAACAGCGTCAACGTCACTCTGTCGGGATTGGTGTTCATAGGCGACCCAGCCATTGAAGGAAAGCGCATAGTAGCAATGCGCCCGATCCCTGTCGAGGGAGGCACGCGCACAAACTTCCGGCAGGAAATTCTGCCCTCAGGCTAAAACCATGCCGCCGCGCGCCGATAACGACTTAAGCCTGTTCGTAAAAGCTGCGCCAGCAGAAGATCGTGCGTCAGCCCAACGAATGTTACCGCTTTGTTGTGAGCGCCCCTGATGACTTTTGTTCCACCGGAATTGCCGTCGCGCCTGTTGGCGCTGACGGCTGAAGATCGCACGCTGCGTAACACGCGTCGTAGCCTGCGCATTTTGACGCTGCTGCTCACCGGCGTGCTGATGCTCTCTGTCGTCATGGTGATCATCATTGCTCAGCGGCAGAATCATGACGCGACCGATCGCGATCGTCAGCTGCTACGCCAGATGTGGCAGTCGCGCCAGGAAACCATGCTGACCGATGTGCGCGACTATGCCTTCTGGGGTGAAGCCTGGCGCAACCTGCACGCCTCGGTGAATAAAACCTGGGCGTGGGATGAGGCGAACTTTGGGCCGGATCTCTATAACCAGTATCACTACGAAGGTGTTTTCATTATCGACGGCCAGGGGCGTACGCGCTACGCCATGCTGAATGGCAAACTCGCGGAAGTATCGCTGGAGGCGTGGCTGGGTCAGCCAGCCGCTGCGCTGCTGCATGACGCGCGCAAACTGAACCACAGGGCGCTGGCGCGTAACGTGGTGGTCAGTCAGCAGCCCGGTATTCTGGTGGCTGCGCCGGTTACCATGGGAAAAGTGCCACATCTGCCTGAGGTCGCTGGTGCGCCGTCGGTGATGGTTTTCGTTAACCTGTTTACGCCAGAGAAACTGCAGACGCTGGGGAAAATGCTTGACGTCCGGGCACTTCGCGACGCAACTGACCGCCAGGACGCGGCTTTGCAGCCGGGGCTGAGGCAGGAGACGGGGGATGGCACGCCTGTGGTGCTGCGCTGGCAGCCGAAAATGCCCGGTACACGCCTGCTGTTACAGCTGCTGCCGATTCTGGCGGCACTGGCGCTGATCACGGGCTGGATTGCGTGCCGCGTCAGCCGTCACGCGCTCAACAATGCCGCACTCTCCGATCGCCGTTTCGCCATGCTGGCCCTCAGCCAGCAGGAGCTCGCCAGCAGCGAAGCGCGCTTTCGCGATCTGGCCGAAGCTGCATCGGACTGGATCTGGGAAACAGATGAGCAGGGGCATCTCATCTATCTCTCCTCCCGCTTTCAGCGAGTAACCGGCCATCTTATTGGGGACTGGACCGGACAGCACATCGATCGTCTGTTAACCCATCCCAGCCATTCCCTGGTGGCCTGGCTGATGCGGCAGGAGGAAAACAGCGCCTCTTCGCCGCTGCGCTGTCAGTTTATGAGCGCACAGGGAGAACGCCGCATTGGCTATCTGGTGGCAAAAACGGTCTGGCATAAGGGCCGCCGCGTCGGTTTTCGCGGCACGGTCTCTGATATAACCCAGAGCATGGAGGCGGAAGCGCGCATTGAGTTCCTGTCGCACCATGACCCACTGACCGGACTCTCAAACCGCGCCCAGCTGCGGGCCTTTCTTACGCAACATCTTGAACCGGCCCATGAGGCTATCCCGCTGACAATTGTCAGTCTCGACATCGATCAGTTTAAACCGCTGAATGACACCTGGGGTCATGCGGTGGGCGACCTGGTGCTGAACCAGATAGCGCAGCGTCTGCAACGCGAGGTGGGTGCAGATGAGCTGGCGGCGCGGCTGGGCGGCAATGAATTTGTACTGGTGCTACAAGAGGGGGAGGCTGACGCCATCGCGCATCGCTGCACAAGGCTGCTGCATGAGGTGCAGCAGCCCGTTTATACCGGCCAGCACGCCCATTATCTGACTGCCAGCATCGGTATTGCTCGCGCGCCGCAGGATGCCAGCCAGCCGGAGGCGCTGCTGCGACTGTCCGATATTGCCCTCAATGAAGCACGTGCCGCAGGGCGCAACCGCTGGGTCTGGTACGCCAGTAATATGGCCAGCCAGCACGACCACAAACGCGAAATGGCGCAGCGCATTGAACAGGCACTGCATAATGATGAGTTTATCCTGCACTATCAGCCGCGTTACCAGTTGCAAAACGGCCGTCTGGCGGGCGCGGAAGCGCTGATCCGCTGGCAACCCGCCTCGGGGCCGCCAGTGGCACCCGATCGCTTTATTCCGCTTGCAGAGGAAAATGGACTGATCGTTGCCATCAGTGACTGGGTGCTGGCGCGTGCCTGCGGAGATGCCAGCGCATGGGGCGCAGAGCGATATGTTTCGGTCAACATTTCTCCGGTGGAATTTCGCACCACCGACCTGGTACAGCGGGTCGCACGTGCGCTGGAGCACAGCGGGCTGCCCGCCACGCGGCTAGAACTGGAGATTACGGAGAACGTCACCTTT
This sequence comes from Pantoea sp. KPR_PJ, assembly GCF_041386365.1. Classification (NCBI taxonomy): domain Bacteria; kingdom Pseudomonadati; phylum Pseudomonadota; class Gammaproteobacteria; order Enterobacterales; family Erwiniaceae; genus Pantoea; species Pantoea sp. KPR_PJ. The sequence continues at coordinate 139,265 of NZ_JABMIK010000003.1, forward strand.
GAACATCCTCAACAGGCGCTGGAGGTTATGCAGGGGCTGCGTGCACTTGGCGTGCGGCTGACGGTGGATGATTTTGGTACCGGTTATGCCGCGCTGGGCTATCTGAAAACGTTCCCGTTCAATGGGCTCAAGATCGACCGCTCGTGGATGAAGGATTTCCCGGAGTCGCAGCAGGCGGAATCGGTGGTGGCAGGCATTATCGCGCTGGCGCATGCATTTGCGCTGACGATTACGGCAGAAGGGATTGAGACAGAAGCGCAGCTCGACCAGTTAAAGCGGCTCTCGTGTGAAGAGGGGCAGGGCTACTTTTTAGGGCGGCCCATGCCGCTGGTGGCCTTTACTGCGCTTCTGGAAACAACATCTCAAACTACACAGATTCGGGCTTAACGGACTTTAACCGCCACGGCGGTCATCAGAACGGCAAAGCCCACAAAGATTGCCAGTTCCATACTTTTCTCCTCAGATTACTCCTAATAATTCTAGCGATCCCAGGCAGAAGCGTTGGACAGGAAGTGCGAATTATCTGAAAAATGTGAAGGCGGTCGACACCGCCCGGCTACAGCGTCGCCCTTTTCAGTGCGATGAGCTTAAGTCGGAAGCGAGGCTTTGCTACTCTTTGGCTCGTGTTCACCACGTCAATGAGGAGAAAACGTGAAAAATTACGGAAAAGCGCTGCTGGCGCTGGGTGTGCTGGTCCTGGCCGCCTGTCAGTCCTCCGGTAAAACAGAAACCGCTGCGGCGGGAGCTGACGCGGAAAACGATATCTGCGGCGCTTCGCAGTATCAGAGCTATGTGGGCAAGCCGCTCAGCGCCGTCAGCAGTCTGCGTTTCGACACGCCGGTGCGCGCCATTCCCTGGAACAGCGCGGTCACCATGGATTTCAATCTGCGTCGGATAAATTTTCTGGCGGACAAGAGTGACACCATCAGCAAAGTTTACTGCGGCTGACGCGTCATAAAAGAGGCGCAGCATTGTCATGCGGCTGTCATCGACAGCGACGAGAATAAGGCGTGGATAACAGAGATTTCCCCGTTACTCTCACTGTGCACTGCTCGTTTTATTTTCCCGCTTCGGCGGGAATTTTTTTGCCTTAATCCTGCGGACCCATTTCCATAAGCTGCGCCAGCAGCTGGCGGTAATTATGCAGGCGGCGCGCATCGCCTTCGACTTCGAGCCGCTGTATCACGCGCGCAATCACCGCCTTGTTAGTGGCGGGCTGACCTGCTTCCATCAGCTCGCGCAGGATAACTGCCAGCAGATCTGACTCCTGTGGGGCATGCCACGCAGGGCTGTTGAAGTAGTCCACAATCGCACGGCTGGCACTGTTTTGAGCTCTCATATTCACCTCTTCTAAGGCGACAGCATGCCTGTCACGACGTGCCGAAGCAGCGTGATGGCCAACATGGTTTGATATTGTGGACCTCGCCGCATCAGGCTCGGGCAGAGGCGTTAGCGTGGCCGGGACAGCACACCGACGTCAGTGAGAACTGGCGTTTTTTTAAACATAGAACTGACGCCAGCTCTTGTCAGTAACAGAATGAAATATTTTTTTATCCTCCTTTATCGCTGACTGAAGATTCGACGCGGTTGCGCTTAAAAAGCGGCAGATATTCACTGAAAACCGACGTTAACTCTCTATTTATCGCAGTGAAAAAGGCCGCTGTGCAGTAAAAAATGGTTTTTTTCATTTTGTGCCATTATTTGCCGCTCGCTGTTTTAAAGGCGTTGTTAGACTCACCTCTTCTTCCGCTATTGTCTGCTCGCTCATGCCACGCACAATCGAATCCTGGAAAATTAATCTTATCTCGGTCTGGTTCGGCTGCTTTTTTACCGGGCTGGCTATCAGCCAGATCATTCCCTTTTTGCCGCTTTATATTGAGCAACTGGGCATCTCTGGCGGCGATGCGCTCAGCATCTGGTCAGGACTAACGTTTAGCATCACCTTTATCGTCTCGGCCGCTGTCGCGCCGCTGTGGGGCAGTCTCGCCGACCGGAAAGGGCGCAAGTTGATGCTACTGCGCGCCGCCTTCGGTATGGGGGTGGTGATCCTGCTACAGGCGTTTGTTACGCAGGCGTGGCAGCTGCTGCTGCTGCGTGCGCTGATGGGCTTAACCTCTGGCTATATCCCCAATGCCATGGCGCTGGTGGCGGCACAGGTACCGCGTGAACGCAGCGGCTGGGCGCTGAGCTGCGTGTCAACCGGGCAGATTAGCGGCGTGATCCTCGGTCCGATGCTGGGCGGCTTGCTGGCTGACTGGGTGGGGCTGCGCATGGTTTTTATCGTGACCGCCGCGCTGCTGCTTGTCAGTTTTCTGGTGACGCTGTTTTTGATTAAAGAGACGGGCTACACGCCGGTTAGCAAAAAGGCGAAGCTAAGCGGCCGCGAGGTGTTTGCCTCGCTGGATAACCCGAAGCTGATGTTGTGCCTGTTTATCACCACCCTGGTGATTCAGATGTGTAACGGCTCGGTCAACCCCATCCTGACGCTGTTTGTGCGCGAGCTGGCACCGACAGCGGAGAATATCGCTTTCCTGAGCGGGGTGGTGGCCGCGCTACCGGGTGTTTCAGCGCTGATTGCCGCACCGCGGCTTGGACGCCTGGGCGACCGCATCGGTACTCAGCGCATCCTGTTGGCCACCATGGTCGTGTCGCTGCTGCTGCTGCTCGCCATGTCTTTTGTCACCAGCGTCACCCAGCTTGGCGTGCTGCGCTTTCTGCTCGGCTTTGCCGATGGCGCGATGATGCCGGCGGTGCAAACGCTGCTGGTGCGTCACTCCCGCGATAACATCACCGGCCGTATCTTCGGCTACAACCAGTCGTTTATGTATCTTGGCAACGTCGCCGGTCCACTGCTTGGCGCGGCGGTGTCGGCGCTGACCGGCTACCGCTGGGTCTTTTTTGCCACGGCGCTGGTGGTGCTGCTTAACGTGCTGCTGCTGGCGCGTTTTTATCGTCGTCCGCGCACGCTCCTGGCGTCGACGGAGAAAAAAGAAGCGCATAACGCCAGCGCTGCTGAGTCAACAGATACTCTGCGCTGACGCTCGGGCTCCACGAGTCGTCGCCCCCCACGCCCATATGTGCAGCGTCGAGATGTAGCCAGCATCCGGGCTCCGCGTGCAGCAGGTGGCGATGCGAGGTGTCACGCAGTTGCTCCAGGCTGTAGCGACTTAACGCAAAGCTGAAGTCACCGCTGACCTGCCAGTGGCCAGCCTCAAGCTGGCGCGTGCCGCCGCGCAGGCCGTTTTCACTGGGGAAGACATAGGGCGTATGCAGCGCTTCTGACGGCAGCTGCCAGCGCGAAAACTGCGCCGCCAGCTGGCGGTCAGGATAGTTTTCATGCGGGCCAAGTCCCAGCCAGCTTACCTGCTGAGGGGGGCTGGCAAGCTGGCAGCGCAGACCGATGCGTGCGGGTGCGGGCAATCCGGCAGCCTGTTCAACCTCAACTTCCACCTTCATCACACCCTGTGCATCAATGCGGTAACGCTTGTGGCTGATAAACGCCAGCTTCTCTCTGGCATACCAGCCGTGCAGCACGGTCAGCTCAACCGCCTCCGGCAGCGCCCCTGTCTCTGTCCGCTCAATGCGGCAGGTCAGGGTGTCATAACCGGCGGCCTTCCAGCGTTCTGACCAGGCATCAGGATCGATGCGCTCCGCCTCACTGGTGCCGATGTCGTTATCCAGCGGCGCGCGAATAAAACAGTCTTGCAGCGGTGACAGCAGCATCTCCTGCTCATCAATAATCCACTGCACCAGCTCGCCGCTATGGCGGGAAAAATGCCAGCGCTGACGGCGGTGCGCGACGGCAATCAGATCGTCGCCGACCGTCAACGTCGGTGGCTCGCCGCTTGCCGCCGTGGCGGGCAGGTGCAGCGCGGCGGGCAGCCGCCACTGATGCCAGGCGACAAGGCAGTCGGCTTCTGACCAGGCGGTCGCGTTGCGCTGATGTACGGCCACGTTCAGCCAGCATTCACCTGACAGATTGTTAACCGGTGTAAGGCGGATAAGCTGAGTGCCCTGCGGGGCAAGCTCCAGGGCAACGTCACCTTGCGCCACGACCTCACCCTGTTGCTCGATGCGCCAGCGCAGCACCTCATTATCACTGTGGCGAAACAGATAGTCGCTGCTGACGCTAAACTGCCAGGGATCGCGCGCGTCTGGCGAGAAGTGAAAGAACTGCTGCGCGCGCTGTGCTTCATAGAGCGCGGGATGAGGCGTGCGGTCAGAAAAGACCAGCCCGTTCATGCAAAACTGTCGGTCGTTGGGCGTGTCGCCAAAGTCGCCACCGTAAGCCTGCCAGGGATGACCTGCCGCGTCATAACGCGTCAGGCTCTGGTCAACCCAGTCCCAGACAAAGCCGCCCTGCAGGCGAGGAAACTGGCGAAATGCCGCCCAGTATTTGGCAAATCCCCCCAGGCTGTTGCCCATGGCATGTGCATATTCACACAGGATCAGCGGACGATTTTCACCAGGCAGGCTGAGCCACTTTTTCAACGACCATTTTGGTACGGCGGGAAAAGGCTGATCCTCATCGACGCGGGCATACATCGGGCAAACAATATCCGTCGCCAGACTGTTCGCGCCGCCCCCTTCATACTGAACCGGACGCGTTGAGTCTGCACTTTTCACCCAGCGGTAGAGCGCGTCATGGGTACTGCCGTGTCCCGATTCATTGCCCAGCGACCAGATAATGATGCTGCAATGGTTGCGGTCACGCTGCACCATACGCGTGACCCGTTCACTGAAGGCGGCAAACCAGCGTGGATCGTCCGCCAGGCGACTCATCGGCTGCATGCCGTGCGTTTCGATATTGGCCTCATCTACCACATACAGGCCGTACCGATCACACAGGCGATACCAGAGCGGATGGTTAGGGTAATGGGAACAGCGCACCGCGTTGAAATTATGCTGCTTCATCAGTTCAATATCACGACGCATGGTCGCTTCATCCACCACCTGGCCTTTTTCCGGATGATGCTCATGGCGGTTTACGCCACGTATCAGCAGCGGTTTACCGTTCAGGCAGAGCAGGCCATTCTCAATGGCGACGCGACGAAAGCCAATATCATATGCCTCCACCTCCAGCACCTCTCCCTGTGCATCAAGCAGCGCCAGGGTGACTCGATAGAGGGCAGGGACTTCGGCACTCCAGAGTTCCGGTGCCTCAACATGCAGGCACACCTCAGCGCGATCCGCATAATGGCCACGCTCATCAATAATGGCGCTGCCTGTCGACTGCTCTGTTACACCGGTTTTCGTTCCATCACGCCATAGCGTCAGCCGCAGTTTCAGGGCGGCATCTTGCGCCGTCACGCGCACTCGCGCCAGTAGCTGTGCGCTGCGGTACTCCGGACTAAGCAGCGTTTCAAGCTGGATATCGGCGAGGTGCACCGCAGGCTTATGCAGCAGCGAGACATCACGGAAGATACCGCTCATGCGCCACATATCCTGATCCTCAAGGTAGCTGCCGTCGCACCAGCGCAGCACCATCACCGCCAGGCGGTTCGTGCCGCTGACCAGTGCCGCGCTGAGGTCGAATTCAGCAGGCAGACGGCTGTCCTGCGAATAGCCTATCCACTGACCATTGCACCAGAGATAAAAAGCCGAGTTGACTCCATCAAAAATAATGCGTGTCTGACCTGACGCAAGCCAGCTCTGATCGGCTTCGAATGTGAGCGAGTAACATCCTGTCGGGTTGTCGCAGGGCACGTAAGGTGGATTAACCGGGACAGGATATTGCACGTTGGTATAAATGGGCGCGTCATAGCCATGCATTTGCCAGTTGGCAGGCACCGGAAGGGTATCAGCGTCGGGCAGATCCTGAAGCAGCCAGCTTTGGGGCACAACCTCAGGCCGGGTAAAATAGCTGAAAGTCCACTGACCGTTCAGGCTGCGCAGCGAGGGCGAAACGGTCTCGTCACGTGCCGCCGTTTCGCTACGCCAGCTGGCAAAGGGAGGATGAGCATCAAGGCGATTAAGGCTGGTGATGACCGGATTTTCCCAGTCGCGTCGGGCAAGAATAGTGCTCAGTGAAACCTCTGATGCTGGCATAGCGAAACCCTCTGAATGTATTGCGCTCACAATGGTGTTTTTTACGTCATCTGTAAAGGCTTGCTGTGACGCAAACGGCACTATTTTTTTCTGAGCAGGACAACCATTCGTCTGGCACACACTTTTTTGTCACTTTTGTGCCAGGGAACAGTTAAGCATGGTATGCAAGGATTAATACCGCGTGGAGTAAGAGTATTCTCTCTTGTCGCCCGATTTTCTCGCTCATACACTCAGGCCGTTTTAGGTGAATCTGAGGTGATTATGGTACGAATCGTCAAACTGGCCGCTGTTACTGCACTGATTGCTGCGCTGAGCGGCTGTATGTTTCCTCCGCCGGGTGGTGGCTGGGGTGGTCCTGGTGGAGGAGGGCACGGCCACGGTTTCAATGGCCCACGCTAATATCTATAAAGCGTCACTATTACTCAGGCTGAAACGATTTACGTTTCGCTTAATTAACGGCAAAACGTTTCGCTTTTCTTAAATATGCTTCTTGTCCGCTGTTTTAATAAAAAGTGAAATAAAACAGTGGGCTTAAATCTGTTGAAAAAGGCTGTTTTTTTATTTTGGCCGATGATAACTTCTGCTTTTGTTTACCCATGGGACAAGGGCATGAAAAACCTTATCGCAGAATTGCTGGTGAAACTGGCGGCTAAAGAAGAAGAGTCAAAAGAGCTGGTTGCTCAGGTCGAGGCGCTGGAAATTATTGTTACCGCGATGCTGCGTAAGCTTGAGCCAGAACAACAGCAGGCGATTGCGGCAGGCATTGATGATGCCATGCATAATGCAAATACTGACACCCACAGCGAAGATGCCCTTTTGCTGCGCAATTATCTGGATAAATTACTCAATCATCCACGCGTCTGAACAGACCGCCGTTGTAGTGCGATCGGGGCTGCAGATTTCTACAAATCTTTACCGCTTCATTTACCTCGTGCCAAAATTAACGCGTGACTTATTAAGGGAGTTTCCGCCATGAAAGTGTGTTTAACCGTAGCAATGGTTTCCGCCATTCTGGTCAGTAGTGTCGGCGTGGCACAAGCCGCCGAGAAAACCGCCCAGCAGCAAAAAATGACCCAGTGTAACCAGCATGCCACGTCGCAAAACCTGAAAGGCGACGCGCGCAAATCCTTTATGAGCGAGTGCCTGAAAAAAGAGAGTAAAATGTCGGGCATGACACCACAGCAGATGAAAATGAAAAGTTGCAATACCGAAGCGGGCGATAAAAAGCTGAGCGGAGATGCACGGAAAACCTTTATGAGCACCTGCCTGAAAAAAGCCTGATCCTTTATCTGGCACGGTCGCACAGCGGCCGTGTTCTCTTCTTGCACTTTCCCTGGTTAACCTGCGTTTAAACATATAAATATGGCCGCACGCGTTGCCAAAAAAGAAGCGAAAACCTGTCTAATGATTATCGTCTCTCTCTCCGCTACGCTTCGCGCAGCGGCGATTTCTCTAATGCAACACAGGAACCCGTTGTATGGTTGCGATAATTATTATCGGTATCTTTATTATCAGCGTTTGCTATGCTCACTCCCGCGGCGTAGAAAAACAGAAGTTTTCGCGCCAGCTTTTCGATCATTCGACCTTCATGGCACCGATCAACATGTTTATGACCGGGCTCTCAACGTTGCCGCGTAAACAACCCTATTTTCCCACGGAAGATTTTCCTGAGCTGCGTCAGCTGACGGATAACTGGCAGGTCATTCGGGAAGAGGCGCTGCGCCTGCAGGATCATATCAAAGCGGCACAAACCAATAACGACGCCGGTTTTAACACCTTCTTTAAGCGCGGATGGAAGCGCTTTTACCTGAAATGGTATAGCGATGCACATCCCTCCGCGCGCGAACTGTGCCCGATAACAACCGAGCTGGTCAGCCGCATTCCTTCTGTTAAGGCGGCGATGTTCGCGGAGCTGCCAGCCGGTAGTCACCTGGGCAAACATCGCGATCCCTATGCCGGATCGGTTCGCTATCATCTTGGACTGCATACGCCTAATGACGATCGCTGCTTTATTGAAGTTGATCGCCAGCGCCATAGCTGGCGCGACGGCGAGGCGGTGATCTTTGATGAAACTTACGTGCACTGGGCGCAGAATCAGAGCGAGCAGACGCGTATTATTCTGTTTTGTGACATTGAACGCCCGATGAAGTGGCGCTGGGCGCAGTCGGTCAATCACTGGGTCGGCAGCGCTCTGATGTCAGCCGCCGCTTCACCTAATGATGAGAATGACCGCACCGGCTTTATCAACCGCATTTTCAAATATGTTTATGCGCTGCGCGATGCCGGGCAGAGACTGAAAAAACGCAACCGTAAACTCTATTACTGGGTCAAGCATGGCTTAATCGCCGCGATCTTTGCGCTGATTATTATTCCCAGCCTTTTTCTTTGATATTCATACTTGTTAAGAATTTAAACAGGCGGCTAAACAACAGGTTAGCCGCTTTTTTTATTTTCGGACCCAGCCTTTCGTTTTCCTTTGCCACACTTACTTTTTACAGGGGTAAACGCGCCGGCCTGATGCCGTGCGTATCCATAACAACGAAGGAGCCACGTCATGAATTATCAGCCCGTTACGGCATTAAACGATCTGCCTGAGCGCCAGCCTGTGAAAGTCAACGTCGCCGACACCGATATCGTGCTGATCCGCGATGGCGAGAAGGTGCGCGCCTTTCAGGCCACCTGTCCTCATGCGGGCGCACCGCTGGAGCAGGGCGCTGTCTGCGATGACAAGCTGGTCTGCCCGTGGCACAAGGCGGTGTTTTCGCTGGAAGAGGGGCACATGTGTGAACCGCTGGCCCTGGCTGATCTGAAACAGTATCCGCTGCGCGTTGAAAACGGCATTGTACAGGTGAATCCCAAAGCGATGTCCTCTGCGACGCCCATCGGCAGCGGCGCTGATGCGCCAGTCTATGCGGTGCTCGGCGGCGGCGCGGCGGGCAGCGCGGCTGTCTGGACGCTGCGTCGTGACGGGTTTAAAGGAAAGATTGTGCTGGTAGAGCGCGAATCGGATGCGCCTTACGACCGCACGGCGCTGACCAAATTTGTCCCCTCCGGCAAGATGGATATCAGTGAAGTACCGCGCATCCTGAAAGAGGATATATTGCAGCACGTTGATCGCGTACAGGGTGAGGTGACGCGGCTGGATACGCGCGAGCAGCGTCTCCATTTTGCTGACGGTGCGTCGCTGTTTTACGACAAACTGCTTATCGCTTCTGGAGGGGCTCCGCAGCGGCCTGAGCTGCCCGGCAGCGACCTGGCAGGCGTGCATCTGCTGCGCTCGCGGCATCAGGCTGATGAACTGTTGAAAGAGGTGGATAAAAGCCAGCAGCTGGTCATTATTGGCAACAGCTTCATTGGCATGGAAATGGCCTCAGCGCTGCGTGACCGCGACGTCGAGGTCACGGTGGTCGCACGTCATCCGCTGCCGTTCGCACAGCAGTTTGGTGAACAGATTGGCCACTACTTTCGTGATTTGCATCGGGGCAACGGCGTTCAGTTTGTTGATGGCGATCCGGCCGCGCTGGAAGGCGAGCATCATGTTACCGCGCTGCGGATGCAGGATGGCCAGCGCATTAAGGCCGATGTGGTGCTACTGGCTACCGGCATTAAGCCGGCTACCGGGTTTATTCACGATCTGCCGCTGCGTGAGGATGGCAGCCTGCTCGCTGACAGCCAGCTGCGGGTCACTGAGAACGTCTGGGTGGCGGGCGATATTGCCAGCTATCTGACGCCGCAGGGACCACTGCGTGTTGAACACTATCGCGTCGCCCATCAGCAGGGGCGCATCGCCGCTTTCAACATGCTGGACAAGCGCATGGTGTATGACCGCGTGCCGTTTTTCTGGACCACGCATTTCGGTACGCGCTACGAGTATCTTGGCCATGCGGAAAAGTGGGATGAATACCGGCTTATTGGCTCGCTGGAGGAAAAAAACTTTATTGCGCTTTATGGGCAGCAGGGCAAGCTGGCTGCCATCTTCTCCTGCGGTAAATATACCCTGACGGCGTCGCTGACAGAGGAGATGCAGCAGCCGATGACGATGGAACAGGCGCTGGCGCGGGTGGAGAGCTCGCAGGCGTAGCTGAGGGCGGAGCCAAAAGCGGCTCCGCCTGCGCACTACTTTTTGCTCAGCGCTTCAGACTTCGCCATGCACTGCTGCATCGCTTCCATTACTGCCGCCCGGAAGCCCTTCTCTTCCAGCACCTTCACTGCCTCAATGGTGGTGCCGCCGGGCGAGCAGACCATATCTTTCAGCTCGCCGGGATGTTTGCCGGTTTCCAGCACCATTTGCGCCGAGCCTTTCACCGCCTGTGCCGCAAACTGGTAGGCCTGGGCGCGCGGCATACCGCCAAGCACTGCGGCGTCAGCCATCGCTTCAATAAACATAAATACATAGGCGGGGGCTGAGCCGCTGACGCCGACCACCGAGTGGATAAGGTATTCGCTGACTACCGCTGCCTTGCCGAAGCTTTCAAATATGGCGACCACATCGTCCACCTCTGGCTGCTCAACCAGCACGTTGGGCGTTACTGAGGTCATGCCTTCATTGACCAGTGACGGGGTGTTTGGCATAACGCGCACGATCTTCCGGTCGTGGCCCAGCACCGTTGCCAGGGAATCAAGCGTCACGCCAGCGGCAATCGAGACCACCAGCGCCTCTTTTTTCAGCTGGCCCGCCAGATCTTTCAGCACTTTCAGGATAACGTTTGGTTTGACCGCGCCGAACAGGATATCCACCTCGCGCGCCAGCGCCTCTGCGCTTTCAGCGGCGTGAATGCCGTGCTCGCGCGCCAGCGCCTGGTTGGTTTCGGCTTTACGATCAAAAACCCAGATGTTGGACGGTGCCACCTGGCCACTTTTAACCATTCCGCCAATAATGGCTTTGGCCATATTGCCGCCGCCAATAAATCCAATTTTCTTCTCCAGCATCGCCGTTTCCTTAAGCATGTTCGAAAATCTTAACGCGTTAGCTTACTTCAGCCAGGATTAATAACAAGTCAGTAAAGGAGAGGCTGGATGGCAGATAACGAAAATCAGAGCCGGCACTACCCGGTTAAAGAGAACATGCCGTGGCAGCGGCTGGAGTGGCACATTCAGCGCGTCGGTTTTGTACTGCTACTGCTGTTAGTGCTGGCGGGTGCAGTGGGCCTTTTCTCCAAAGGATGGCTGAGCAATCAGCGTGCAGCCAGCGCGGATAGCCGCCTGGAGGTGGACTATGAGCGCTTTGGGCGGCGGGAAAGCAACATGGATATGACGCTGCGCCTGAAACAGCTGCGCGGTAACCGCTACGAAATCCGGCTGCGCGGCCCGCAGCTGGACGCGATACAGTTGCAGACGCTCCAGCCGCAGCCGGATGAAGCCTGGAGTACCAGCGACAGCCTGGTGCTGCGCTGGCATCGCCGCGCGGATCAGCAGGAGGCGACGGTCTGGATCGGCACGCAGCCGCAGGATTTTGGTCGTTACGATATTATCGTCACGCTGGATGATACTTCGCGCGTGCAGTTCAGCCAGTTTGTTTACCCCTAGGAGCTCACTATGGAAACCGTTTTGCGCGCAGTCAGTATGTATCTGCTGTTGATGGTGGTGTTTAAAATCGCCGGGCGTCGTACGCTGATGGAGATGACCTCTTTCGACCTGATTTTGCTCCTGATCATCAGCGAAGCAACGCAGCAGGCGCTGCTGGGTGATGATTTCTCTGTTACCGGTGCCGGCTTAACCATCATCACGCTCGTCGTGATCGATATGCTGTTTGGCACGCTGAAAACGCACTTTCCTCGTGTGGAGCGGCTGATTGATGGCTCATCGCTGATTCTGGTGGAGGAAGGCAAACTGCTGCGCCAGCGGGCGAGGCGGGCTGGCATCGACGAAGAGGACATTCTGCAAAGCGCACGCAGTACGCAGGGGCTGGAGCGGCTGGACCAAATAAAGTTTGCCATTCTGGAGAAGACCGGCAAGATCTCTATTATTCCCAAAGAGTAAGGAAAGAAAATGGTTATCTGGGTTGATGCCGACGCCTGCCCCAACGTTATTAAAGAGGTGCTCTACCGTGCAGCGGATCGCACGAAAACGCAGGTGACCTTTGTCGCCAATCAGTCACTGCGCGTACCGCCGTCGCCCTGGTTAAAAACACTGCGCGTACCGGCCGGGTTTGACGTGGCGGATAATGAGATTGTGAAGCGTGTCGAAGCGGGAGACCTGGTGATCACCGCCGATATTCCGCTGGCGGCCGAGGTGCTGGAGAAAGGGGGGGAGGCGTTAAACCCGCGTGGTGAGCGCTATTCACCCGCCACCATTCGCGAAAAACTTACCCTGCGCGACTTTATGGATACCCTGCGCGCCAGTGGCGTGCAAACGGGCGGCCCAGCGGCCATGAGTCCGCGTGACCGCCAGCAGTTTGCTAACGCGCTGGATAGCTGGCTGACGCGTCGACAGCGCTGAAATCAGACAAAGCTGTCGTCATCGTTATTAAAGTCGTCGAAGCCGTCATTGCCCAGATCGTTGAAGTCGTTATTGTCCGCGTAGTTGTTATCCCAGCCGTTGTTCTGGTCAAGAAAACCACTGCCGCCGCTGTTAAAGGTATCGAGATTATCATCGACCTGCGGCAACGGTGGCTCGTTAATGATATTCACAATCTCTTCCGGCTGCGAATGGTGGAACAGGCTGGTCAGCATGTCCGCCATCACCACACCTCCCGCTACGCCAACGGCGGTTTGCAGTGCACCGCCCAGAAAGCCGGTACCGCGCGCCGGGGCAGCCGGCGCATTGCTGTACTGCGGCTGCTGCTGCGGCGGCGCACTGTTCCATACTGGCTGCTGCTGCTGCTGAACGGATTGCTGACGCGAACCTCCACCGAACAGGCTCGACAGAAACCCGCCGCTGCTCTGCTGGGGCTGCTGGGGCTGCTGCTGCTGCGCCAGGCGGCTTTCCAGCTCGGTGATGCGATCGTTAAGTTTCTTCATTGCGGCTTCCTGAATCAGGATCGCCTGCGCCATATAGTAAGGCGCGCCGGGCTGCTGTTGCAGGTGCTCTTTAATCAGCTGCTCCGCCGCTGCATCACGCGGTCCGGTCTGGCTTTCGGCCTGTTTCAGACGGCTGAACAGACCTTCAATCAATTGGTGTTCCTGGCTATACATGATGGCTCTCCTGTTACGACTTCATAAGTATATGGGGGCGGCGGACAACAAAGTAAAATCTGCCAGGTAAGCAAATGTTGCTGCCGGTTAACAATACGCGATCTGCACGAAACGCGCAGGGTTAAGCGTTTAAAAAACAAAGAATTGCCTGGGAAAGCGGGAAAAGCATGCGCATTTCTTGCTTCGCGGGTAGAGGCGCTGGCGGTTTCCGGCTATCATGCCTCGCATTATCCAGCGCTACACCGCGTTTTAAGCCCTGCAACGGCGGAGGAACTGCCCTGATGTCTCGACCTATTTATCTGATCGGCGCACGCGGCTGCGGCAAAACTACCGTAGGCGAAGCCTTAGCGCGCGCGCTGGGCTATACCTTTTGCGATACCGATCATCATCTGCAACGCAGCACGCAGCGCAGCGTGGCCCAGATTGTGGCAGAAGAGGGATGGGACGGCTTCCGCGCCCGCGAAACGGAATCATTGCGGGCAGTGACGGCACCTGCCACGGTCATTGCAACGGGCGGAGGGATGGTGCTGGCTGAGCCGAACCGACGTTTTATGCGTGAGCATGGGCAGGTCATCTGGCTCAGCGCGCCGTCGCATATTCTGGCGCAGCGGCTGGAAAGTCAGCCGGAAGCGGCGCAGCGGCCCACATTAACCGGCCGCCCGATTGCGGAGGAGATGGACGATATTCTGCGCGAACGTGCGCATCTCTATCGCGACGCCGCACATCATGAAATTAACGCCATGCAGACGCCAGACTGCGTGGTAGACCAGATTATGCAGTCGCTTTCGCTGGCGCGCGCCAGCTAACCGTCGCGCTTTTTCTCAGATTCTTCCCGCTTTACGTCCTGGGGCGCTAAGCCTGGCTATACTTGTTCTCAGACGGGAATCGTCTCGTCAAGTGGAATACCGCTAGCCAGGAGGGATTACTATGCCAACCAGACCACCCTATCCACGCGAAGCCCGCGTTGTCGCCGTTGAAAAAGGACCGCAGGGTAGCACCGTTACCTCATGGGAATTACGTGCTGACCACCCCTCGCCCAATACCTTAATTAGCGAGCACGAAACGGAATCGGAAGCGCAGGATGCCAAAGTCCGTTATGAAGATGTGGAAAAAGAGTAAGGCAATCTCTCTGGCAAGGACGCCAGCAACGTCTGGCTTATTTTTCCGTTAATTCTGTTTGCTGTTATACCCTGTTTCTGCGCCGCAGGAGACATATCCATTCTGCTATTACCTCTTGCGGCAATATAAAATTATCCCTCTGTACGGTTCTTCCTGTTATTTGACTACGCCCTTTTTTGCCTCTCACAAATTGCTGCTTGACCACAGATTCCCTGCGCTTTAGTTTTAATGCATCGAAGCAGGAACTCAGTTCCATATAATGAAACTTCCATTATGACCACACTCGAAAATGCCGCAGCGGTATTAAAGCTGTTTCAGCAAAAAGGCGTCATGCAGGGGCACCCGGGACTGACCTTTACCGACGTTGTGGAGGCACTGCGCCTGCCGAAAAGTACCGTATCGCGCCTGCTGGCGACGATGGAAGGTCAGGGAATGCTGGAGCGCGATACAGACAGCCGCTGTTTTCATATTGGTCGCGTACTGCTGTCGGTAGCCGGACACTATCTCTCTACTCCGCTGGTGGATAACGCCTCGCCCGCGATGGCACGGCTGGCCGATAAAACCGGCTGTATAGGCTATATCTCGCAGCTCGACGGCTGTGATTTGATTGTGCTGCGCATGTTTCACGGCCGCCACTTTACGCAGCTGGTTACGCCGCCGGGCAGCCGGATGCCTGCCGCCGCCACCTCAACCGGGCGGGTGCTACTGGCGCAGCTGAGTAACGAAGAGGTGCGCCAGCGCTTCGCAAGCCGCTGGCAGACATTGCCGCCAAATTCGCCGCAAACGCTTGACGCTCTCTGTGCGCAGTTGGAGGAGATTCGGCAGCAGGGCTGGTCGCTGGCACAAAATGAAACGCTGCCGGGTATCAGTTCTATTTCCGTGGCACTCCATAATAAATATCACGGTGACACGGCGGCGCTTTGCCTCTCCTTTTTATCACAGGAGGGGGCGCAAAATTATCCTGCCGCACTGCTGGATGAATTACGGAATACGGCCCGTGACGTGGCCGAAAAATATGGCGCAATGCCACTCTGATTTTTTTATCGGCGTAATACTTTCGCCACACCGGGAAAACACCAGGCCTTCGGGCCTGTTTATTCACACTCACGGACGAAATAAAAAAACGACGTAAGCGAGCCTTATTCAGGCTCGTGAAGCGTCATTTCATTTCTACCGGTATTCCTGACGGGGACAGTATGGAGAAGGTTAATCCACTGAAGCAGGCTGGCGTGGCGATTGTATTAATTGCCTTGTCGATTGCAGGCGCAATTATTGGCGTGCAGCTTATTACCACTATCGGCGTTACGCCGAACACCTCTATTATCGGCGCACTGTTTGCCATGCTACTGGCACGTATTCCGCTCCAGGCCTTTCGCCGCTATCGATCTGTTGAAATTCAGAACCTTGCTCAGACCGCGATCTCTTCTGCGACCTTTGGAGCAGCAAACAGCTTACTGATGCCGATCGCCGTGCCCTGGGCGCTGGGAGAGCCGCAGCTGGTGCTGCCAATGTTCTGTGGCGTCAGCGCTGCCATGCTGCTGGATGCGTATCTGCTCTATCGCCTGTTCGACACCCGGGTATTTCCCGCCAGCAATGCCTGGCCGCCTGGCGTGGCCGCGGCTGAGGCGATCAAGGCGGGCGATAAAGGGGGACGCCAGGCCTGGCTGCTGGTGGCTGGGATCGCAGGCGGTATCGCCGGTTCGATGCTGGCGATCCCCATGTCCGCTTTTGGCACCGCTTTTATCGGCAATATCTGGGCGCTGACCATGCTTGGCATCGGCTTTCTGGTGCGCGCCTATGCCCAGCCGGTGGCAGATATCGACATCAATGCGCTCTATCTGCCGCATGGTGTCATGGTAGGGGCGGGACTGGTTGCGCTGATTCAGGTTGTCATGGTGATCCGCAGCCGTCGCACCAGCGACCAACTGGTCACCCGTGGCGGCAGCGAAGTGAAGCGGGCGCTTAGCCTCGGCGGTGTCGGCTACCTGGCTATCTCGGCGCTGCTGGCACTGGTGGGCGGATTGTGGAGCGAGATGAGCCTGCCAATGCTGCTGCTGTTTGTGCTCTATGCCGCTTTTGCTGCTTTTGTGCATGAGCTGATTGTGGGCATCGCCGCCATGCACTCCGGCTGGTTCCCGGCCTTTGCCGTTGCGCTGATTACCCTGATTGTCGGCATCCTGCTCGGCTTTCCGCCGCTGGCGCTCTGCCTGCTGTGCGGTTTCACGGCCGCCACCGGGCCGGCCTTTGCTGACATGGGCTACGATTTGAAAGCGGGCTTTATCCTGCGCGGCAATGGCGCAGATTTGCAGCAGGAGCTGTGGGGACGACGCATCCAGTTAATTGCCGCTCTGATTGCGTTTGTGGTGGCGATTCCGGTGGTGTGGTACGCCCATAATCTCTTCTTTGCTGACAACCTGCTGCCGCCGGTAGCGCGCGTCTATGCCAAAACGATTCAGGCAGGTGCCGAGCCAGGCATTGCAGGCAGCCTGCTGATATGGGCGATTCCGGGTGCCATTATTCAGCTGATCGGCGGGCCTAAACGTCAGCTCGGCGTGCTGCTGGCCACCGGCCTGTTGATCAATAACGCCATGGCGGGCTGGGCGGTCATGGTGGGTATTGCGCTACGCATCGTGATTATCCGCATCTGGGGTGAGCGCGGCCGTTCGCCAATGGAGGTGATGGCGGCAGGCTTTATTGCGGGCGATGCGCTTTACAGTTTCTTCCATTCGCTGTTTGCCAGCGGCAAAAAATAATTAAGGGTTCCCATGAGTCTGCAACAGACGTTACAGGTATTTGAATTGTTTGACAGCGCCTTTATCGACGGGCAGCAGGTGGTCGATCTGTTTGCTGATTTTCCCGGCGTCACGGCCAGCAGTAAGCGCGTCAGCGGCCCGAAGGGACGTACCGATTTTGTCCGTATTGATATTCCAGGCGCACAAGGCAAAGCCAGCGGCGGCAGTGCGCCGACGCTCGGCATAATTGGTCGTCTCGGCGGCATCGGCGCGCGCCCGACGCGCATCGGCATGGTCTCTGACGCTGATGGTGCCGTGGCGGCGGTAAGCAGCGCATTGAAGCTGGCCATCATGCAGGTCAAGGGCGACAGGCTGGCGGGTGACGTTATCGTGACTACGCACATTTGCCCTGACGCACCGACGCGCCCGCATGAGCCGGTCGATTTTATGGATTCGCCGATTGATGACGTCACCATGAACGACAATGAGGTGGTGCAGGAGGTGGACGCTATCCTGTCAATCGATACCACCAAAGGGAACCGCATTATTAACCACAAGGGATTTGCGCTGTCGCCCACGGTTAAAGAGGGCTACATCCTGCGCGTGTCGGAGGATTTGCTGCGCATCATGGAGATGACCACCGGCCGCCCGGCGGTGACCTTCCCGATTACCACACAGGACATTACCCCTTACGGCAACGGCATTTACCACCTCAACAGTATTTTGCAGCCCTCAACGGCGACGGATGTGCCGGTCGTTGGCGTGGCAATCACGGCTGAATCGGTGGTACCGGGCTGTGGCACGGGGGCAAGCCACGAAGTGGATATTGCGGCGGCGGCAAAGTTTGCGGTAGAAGTAGCAAAAGAGTTTGGCCGTGAGACCTGCCATTTCTACGATGCAGATGAATACGATCGTCTGCTGGCACTCTATGGCAGCCTGAGCCATCTGCGTAAACGTGAGGAATAATGACTAAATCCCTGGTTACCCTGACCATAGGTCAGTCGCCGCGTAGCGATATTATGCCGCTGCTGCTCGCCTGTTTGCCGGTTGATGAGACCGATCACGTGGGTCTGCTGGACGGGCTGAGCGAGGCGGAGATTGCCGCGCAGTTTGCGCCCGGTGAGGGCGACAGCGTGCTGGTATCGCGCTTGCAAAATGGCACTCAGGTGCGGCTGGCTACAGCCAGGGTCGAGCAGGGATTACAGGCAAAAATCAGCGCGCTGGAAGCGGAGGGTTACAGCACGATTCTGCTGCTGTGCACCGGCGAATTTAACGCACTGACCAGCCAGAGCGCGCTATTGCTGGAGCCGAATCGTATTATTCCGCCGCTGGTCTCTGCGATTGTGCACGACCATCAGGTTGGCATTGTGGTACCGGTGGCGGAGCAGATCCGCGAGCAGGCGAACAAGTGGCGTAATCTCCAGCGTCGGCCCTGTTTCGCTGTTGCCAGCCCCTATGTTGCCGATAACGAAGCGCTTACCGACGCGGCGCTCTCGTTACAGGAGCAGGGAGCAGACGTCGTGGTTCTCGACTGTATCGGCTACAACCAGACGCATCGCGAATTTTTGCAGAAGCTGCTGGGCATCCCGGTGTTGCTCTCTAACGTGCTGGTGGCAAAACTGGCCGCCGAACTGATTGTCTGAGACGGGCAGGATCACAAACCCGGAGGTGGCTCTGCAATTCACGTGACAGATCAGCGAGTTCCACTCTACACTGCCAGACACCTTTAATGTGCTGCGAGGAAGTAACATGCTCAATATCAGTGAGTATTTTGACGGAAAAGTGAAATCAATTGGTTTCGACAGTGCGAGCACCGGCCGTGCCAGCGTTGGCGTAATGGCGGAAGGTGAATACACCTTTGGCACTGCGCAGCCCGAAGAGATGACCGTAGTGAGCGGATCGCTGAAGGTGCTGCTGCCGGGTGAAACCGAGTGGCAATGGTTTGAGGCGGGATCGGTGTTTAACGTGCCGGGCCACAGCGAGTTTCATCTCCAGGTGGGCGAGCCGAGCGCCTATCTCTGCCGCTATCTGAAAGAGTAATAAAAACGGGCCGGTTAGCGGCCCGTTTTTATTATGGTTGAGGGTCACGATGACGCCCGGCCACGCGTCGTTTTGCCTGAACATCTGGATGCGCGGTGGCCTGCCCGGCCGTGGCGCGCGGCTACGCGTGGACGCGCGCAGCAGAGGGGGATCCTTCCACCGCACCGCGCTGGTTTCAGGCCGTCTCAGCGTTTAGCTTCGCCACCCAGCGCGTCTGTCAGGCTGCTGATGAGTGCAGCAAGCTCGCTGGTCATCAGAATAAAGTCGGCGTCAAAGCGCTGAGCAAAATCCTCGCGGTCGATGTCGTCGTTCTGCTCGCGCAGCGTGTCGCTGAACTTCAGACGCTTCACCGAGCCATCATCCGCCAGCACGAACTGAATGCGTTCCTGCCAGTCGAGCGCCAGTTTTGTCACCAGCTTGCCTGCTTCAATATGGTTGGCGATCTCGTCGCACACCAGATCCTGCTTTTTACAACGGATGACGCCGCCGTCTTCCAGGATCGCTTTCAGTTCGGCCTCATCCATCAGGGCAAAGCCGGCAGGCAGGTCGCCAGAGCGTACCCATTCGGTCAGCGTCAGTTCGATCGGACTTTCCAGCGTCAGCGGCACCACCGGCAGCGAGCCAAGGCTTTTACGCAGCAGCGCCAGCGTATCTTCAGCCTTCTTCGCGCTGGCACAGTCGACCATAATCAGGTGATTAACGGTGTCGACCCAGATAAAGGTCTGGCTGAGTCGGCTGAAGGCGCGGGGCAGCAGGCTGTGCAGTACTTCATCTTTCAGTGCGTCTTTTTCGGTCTTTTTCAGCTTGCGGCTCTGTTCCGCTTCCAGCTTGCTAATCTTCGCTTCCAGCGCCTGTTTAACCACCGGTGACGGCAGGATCTTCTCTTCTTTACGGGCGCAAATCACGATCTGGCCGTTGTTTATGTGGGTCAGCGCCTCGCTACGGTTGCCCATCGGCGATACCCAGCCGGTTTTGCTCATATCCTGACTGCCGCACGGCGAAAAGGTGTAAGCCGCTAACTGTTTTTCCATCTCGTCTGCGGAGAGCGGGATCTCACGATTCAGACGATAAACCATCATATTTTTAAACCACAACATCACAATTCCTTACCGGGGCGCGCGATCGGGCGCACAAGTCGAGAGGTCAGCGCGCATGATAGCGAAACATCAGAAGGGTTTCATTGCCTTTCCCCGACGTCGCTCCTACTGTATCTCTCACCCCGACGAAGAATGAGGAATAAGACGTGCGTATAGGTATTGATTTAGGCGGCACCAAAGTGGAAGTGATCGCTCTGTCTGACGAGGGAAATGCGCTGTTTCGTCATCGCGTAGATACGCCGCGCGACGATTATGCCGCCACGGTGAAGGCCATTGCCGATCTGGTGCATCTTGCTGAGACAGAGACCGGGCAGAAGGGGAGCGTAGGGGTGGGCATTCCCGGTACCCTGTCGCCCTATTCGCATCGGGTCAAAAACGCCAACTCCACCTGGCTTAACGGCCAGCCACTGGATCGCGATCTGGCGCAGGCGCTACAGCGCGAGGTGCGCATCGCTAACGATGCCAACTGTCTGGCAGTCTCTGAAGCCATAGACGGCGCGGGCGCCGGCCAGCCGCTGGTGTTCGCGGTGATCATCGGCACCGGATCGGGCGCGGGCATAGCGATCAATGGCGAGGCGCGTATCGGTGGCAACGGAAATGCAGGCGAGTGGGGCCATAACCCGCTGCCGTGGATGGATGAAGAGGAGCTGCGCTATCGTGAGGAGGTGCCGTGCTACTGCGGTCAGAAGGGCTGTATTGAGACTTTTGTCTCCGGCACCGGATTCGGTATCGACTATCGCCGGCTGAGCGGCCAGGCCCTGAAGGGCGCGGAGATCGTGAAGCTGATTGCCCAGCAGGATCCGATCGCAGAGCAGGCGATGCGCCACTACGAAACCCGACTGGCGAAGTCGCTGGCGCAGGTGGTGAACCTGCTGGATCCCGATGTGATCGTGCTCGGTGGCGGCATGAGCAATAACGATCGCCTCTACCAGACGGTGCCGACGCTGATGAAGCAGTGGGTGTTTGGTGGCGAATGCGAAACGCCGGTGCTGAAGGCAAAACACGGCGATTCGAGCGGGGTACGCGGCGCGGCCTGGCTCTGGCCGCTGAAAGGGTAAGTTACGGCGTTGAGCCAAAGGCGAACTGCCAGTCTTCTGGCACGCCGACCGGGGGCAGCGGCAGATTACGCGCGCTGCTTACCTGCTGCCAGGCGCGCAGGCAGAGCGCCTCGTCACCTTCGGTGCGCAGTACGCTGTAGCCGCCGTCGGCGCGGCGGTGCGCCGACACCAGGCAGGACTGGCCTGCATAGCGTGGCGCAACGGTTGCATTAAAGTTGTCGACCAGCTGCCGCTGTACAGCGTGCAGATAGCGGCACTGCGCGGCCGTATAGTGGCTGTTGCAGGTCTGATTGCCTGGGGTTTTGCTGCTGCATCCTGCCAGCAGCGCGCTGGCGAGCAGCAGCACTATGCCTGTTTTCATTACGCCTCCTGAGCGCGGGGCAGTTCCAGCTTGCTGTAGCCCAGCCCGTTAATTTTGCGCACCCGGATCTGCACCGGAATGCGCTCTTTCATCGCCTCGACGTGACTGATAACGCCAATGGTTTTGCCGCTGGCGTTAAGCGCGTCGAGCGCATCCAGCGCGGTGTCGAGCGTTTCGGCGTCCAGCGTACCGAAGCCCTCATCGAGAAACAAAGACTCTATACGGGTTTTCACGCTGACTAAATCTGAAAGCGCCAGCGCCAGCGCCAGACTGACCAGAAAACTTTCGCCACCGGAGAGGGTGCGCGTATCGCGCGCCGCGTCCGCCTGCCAGGTATCCACTACGTCCAGCTCCAGCGCGTCGCTGGCGCGGCGTTGCAGCAGGTAGCGGCCGTGAAGCCGATCGAGCTGTCGATTGGCCAGCGCGACCAGGTGATCCAGCGTCAGTCCCTGCGCGAAGCGGCGGAACTTATCGCCGCTGGCCGAGCCAATAAGATCGTTCAGCTGGCTCCAGTGCACCAGCGCCGCCTCATCCTCTTCGATCTGCGTCATCAGGCTCTGCTGCTGCGCGCGCAGGTGAGCATCGCTCTGAAGCTGCTGCTGCGCTTCGCCCTGCTGGCGCGCATTGTCACGCAGCGCAAGGCGTAGCTGCTCCAGCTGCACTTCCAGCGTGGCGAGGCTTTGCGCCTGGTTATCGGGCTGACTCTGCTGATGCGCGGCACGGCGCTGCGTCAGTTGCTCTCGCTGACTCAGCCACGTCTGGCGCTGCTGATCAAGCTGCTGTAGCCGCGTGCGCAGCGTTCGTGCCTCTTCTTCTTCAAGCAGTGCGGCGCGCAGGCTGGCCTCATCGCGAAAGGATGCCGCAGCCAGTGCGGTGACCAGCCGCTGCTGTGCCGTGCTCAATGCCTGGCTAAGAGCATCCTGCTGCGCCTCCAGCTCCGCCGCGCGGCCACCCAGCAGGCTGAGCTGACTCTGGCTCTGCTGCAGCGCCTCCAGTGCCGCGGCGAGCGTGCTCTCCTGCTGCTGCAGCTGCGCCTGCATCTGCCGCCGCGCGTCGGCGACCTCGCGATTGCCGAACAGCGCCTGACGCTGTGCACGCTGCTGCGCCAGAGCGGTTTCGGTTTGTGCATGCAGCTGGAGCAGGGCGTCGAGCCGCTGCTGTTCGCTTGCCACGCGCTGTTGCAGGCTGCTGCACTGCGCGTCAGCGCGCGCCAGCTGCGGCTGGAGCGTGGTAAGCAGCTGCTCACTCTCATTCCAGCGCTGCCAGCGCTGCTGCTGCTGCTGTAGCCAGCCGTCACGCGCTGATGCCTCGGGCAGGGCGAGACCGGCCTCGGTCAGCGCCTGATGCAGGGCCTCGCTGCGCTGCTGCCCGCCGCGCCTCTCCTGCTCAATACGCTGCGCCAGCGTAGCCGCGCTCTCTTGCAGGTTAGTAAGTGTTTGCTGGGCCAGCAGATGCTGCTGCTGATGCTGCTGGAGCGCCTGCTGATGTTGCAGGTATTCATCTTTTACCTGCTGGCGCAGGCGAGCGGCAGCTTCCTGCTGGCGGGCAAGCTGCTGAAGCGACTGCTCTTCACGACTCTGCTGCTGTTGCCAGGCGTCGAGCGCAGCGCTGTCACCAGCAGAAAATGTAAGTGATAACTCACTCTGTAACGCTTGCCACTGCTGATTTACTCTGTCGATTTGCTGGTTTTCAGCCGCCAGCTCATCGCGCAGCCGCTGCTCTTCAGCCTTCGCCAGCTTAACGGCTTCGCCTTTCTTAATTCCCTGTTCGCGCAGTGCCTCCACCCGCTGCTCCTGCTCCGCTCGCCGCCGCTGATTGTCACTTAGCTCCAGCGTGGCATAGCGCTCTACCGCCGGATGCTGGCAGGAGCCGCAGAGCGGGCAGGGCTGCTCTGGCTCAAGACGGGCGCGATAGGCTGAAAGATCAGCGATATGCTGCTCCAGTTCGCAGATCTTGCTGATGTCCGCCAGCGCGCTCTTTTCCCGCGCAAAGGTGGTACGCAGCGTATTGAGCGCTTCTTCATCCTGCTGACGCGATGTTTCCAGCGCGGCGAGGCGCTGCTGCTTTGCGGTAAGCTGTTGTTGCAGCGGTGCCCACTGCGAAGCGAGGACCGCCAGCTGCTGGCGCAGTGGACGGCTCGCCTCAAATCTGGCCAGATGCGCCTGTAATGTCTGCGCCGGATGTGCCTGCTCCAGCCCGGCGAGCGCCTGCTCCGCTGCCTGAAGCGCGCTGGCCGCGCGGCGCTCCGCCTGGCTGAGCGGCTCTGCCTGCTGAGTGAGCCTGGCGATCTCCGCCTGCTGCCGGATCAGCGCCTGCTGCTGCTGACGTTGCTGCGCGTTGAGGCTCTCCAGCACGCTTTCCTGCTGTGCGAGCTGGGCAAAGCGCTCCTGCCACAGCGCCAGCGACGCTCCCCACTGCGGCAGAGTGCCCTGTGCCGCGCGCCATTGCTGCTGTTCTGCCAGCGTGGCGTATAGCTCGTCGCGCTGCGCTACCTCATTTTGTTGCGCGATCTGGCTCTGCCTCAGGCTCTGCTGCTGCTGGTCAGCTTCGCGCTGCTGCTGGACCGACTGCGCATGCAGCGCGGCAATCTGCTGATCCAGCGGGATGATCTGCTCTGTCAGCAGCGTTTCCTGCTGTTGCTGCTGGCGCAGTGCAGCCTCGCGTGCGGCCTGTGCCTTATCCCGATGCTGCCGGGCGCTCTGCATCTGCTGCTCAGCCACCTGGCGCTGCGCACTGAGCTGCTGTTGCGCCTGCTGCAGCTGTTGCTGTTGCTGCAGCAGGCCGTCACGCTGCTGCAGCTTGTCGCGTAGCTTTTCTGCCGGCTCGCTGCGCGCCAGGCGCTGACGATCTGTCTCGGCGGCGGTCCACGCCTGCTCCGCCGCCTCAAGCGCTGTTTGCGCGGCCTGAATATCGCTCTCCAGCTGCGCGGCCTGGTTTAGCCACTGATGCTGGTGGCGCAGTTGTTCACTCTGCTGAGTAAGTACCTGCTCCGCTTCGGTTAGCGCGGTCAGCTGCTGTTGCAGCGCGGCACGCGCCTCGGAATCGAGAAGCGCCATTGTCCCGGCACGGCTGCGCAGATTTTCCAGCGCCTGCCGTGCCGTCTTGTGCTGCTCATAAATCGCCACCGAAATTTGACCGTAAATTTCAGTGCCGGTCAGCTCTTCCAGCAGCTCGGCACGTTCGCCGGGCTTCGCGTTGAGAAAGGCGGCAAACTGCCCCTGCGACAGCATCATGGAGCGGGTAAAGCGCTCGAAGTCGAGTCCCGACAGCGACTCAATCAGCCTGAGCTTGTCGTTGACCTTGTCGGCAAAAATCTTGTCGTCCGCGCAGCGCGCCAGCTCAACGCGCGGTGCCTGGAGTTTGCCATCGGCCGCACCACGTGCGCGGTTCTGGCTCCAGAAGGCGCGCCAGGCCTCGCCCTTGATCTCAAACTCCACTTCAGCAAGGCATTCCGCAGTGTCGCGCGTCATCAGCCCGTTTTGCGTCTGCGACAGAACGCCGAGACGCGGCGTCTGGTGGTAGAGTGCCAGGCAGATGGCATCGAGCAGGGTCGTTTTGCCCGCGCCGGTCGCGCCGGTAATCGCGAACAGACCATTGCTGGCAAAGGGTTCGGTGCGAAAGTCGATAAACCATTCGCCCTTCAGCGCATTGAGGTTCTTAAAACGTAGCGTCAGGATTTTCATTCGCTCTCCTCGAGGGATGCCAGCGTCGCGCGAAACAGCGCGCTGAGCCGTGCCTGCTGCGATTCATCCATATCCTCTGCCAGCGCGACGCGGCGGGCGAAAACCTCTTCCACCTTCAGCTCGCTCAGGGTTTCATTTTTTAGCTGCGCCAGGCTGTGCTGTCGCTGCTCTCGACTGCGACGCAGCAGCAGCACCTCGACCGGCAGATCGGCGGTCAGCGCCTCGACGCGGCGCTGCAAATCACTGAGGAACTCCTGGGTGGTGACTTCAATATCGAGCCAGACTGCTTTTTCACCCTGGTGCGCGGCAAAGGGCGCAAGCTGATCTTCAATCTGCGCCAGCGAGCCTTTTAGCATTTTCATCGGCTGGAACAGCGGAACGGGTAGCGGCGTGACGGCCCGCAGGCCAGACCGGTCCAGCTCCAGCAGAAATACGCTTTTTTCACTGCCCAGCTCATCAAAACTGAGTGGAATGGGCGAGCCGCTGTAGCGAATATGATCGCTGTTGGCGACGCGCTGCGCACGGTGGATATGGCCGAGCGCCACATAGTCAACGTCGGGAAACGCTGACGCGGGAAAGGCGTCCAGCGTGCCGATATAAATATCGCGCACCGAGTCGCTTTTGCTGACGCCGACGGTCGTGAGGTGGCCGGTGGCGATCACCGGTAGCGCCAGCGGATGCGCGCGTGCCGCTTCGACGCTGTGCTGGTAGTGCGCGGCTATCGCCTCCATCAGGCTGAGCTGTTTTTCGCGTCCTGACTGGCCCGCGCGGCTACGCAGAATATCGCGCGGCCGCAGATAGGGGATGGCGCACAGCAGCGCGCCGGGCTCGCCCTGACGCGTGTTGAGCAGCAGCAGGTTATGGTCCGCCTGCGGCGTGGTGATAACCTGCGTGTTAAGACAGGCGAGCAGCGCCCGCGACTCGTTAAGCGTTGCCACCGAATCGTGGTTGCCCGCCAGCACCACCAGCTGGCAGCCGGTGGGCTGTAGCGCCACGACGAACCGGTTAAACAGCTCGCGGGCATAGCTTGGCGGCGTGCCGCTATCAAAAAGATCGCCCGCCACGATCAGGGCATCAACCTGATGCTCTTCAATGCGCGCCAGCAGCCAGTCAAGAAAGGCCTGATGCTCGGCCGCCCGGCTTTTGTTATAGAAAAACTGACCGAGATGCCAGTCCGCGGTGTGAATGATGCGCATAAAACTCCCTGCCGTAACGGTTTGCCGGACGATTATAACGGCTATGCCACAAAAGCAAAAAAAGCCGCTGTTGCGCGCATACCGCGATATTAAAGCGCTGATTAAGCCGCTATGTTTTTCATAAAAGTGTCATAAATCTGACGCATAATGACGCCGCATATAACGGTGACAGTGGTTACATCAGCAGGAGTTACAATGGCTAAGCGCATTTTGGTTGTGGAAGATGAAGCCCCTATCCGAGAAATGCTGTGTTTCGTTCTGGAGCAGAATGACTACCAGCCCATTGAGGCCGAAGATTATGACAGCGCGATAGGGAAACTGATCGAACCCTGGCCAGATCTGATTCTGCTGGACTGGATGCTGCCGGGCGGTAGCGGCATTCAGTTTATCAAACATCTCAAGCGGGAAGCGCTGACCCGCGATATTCCGGTTATGATGCTGACAGCTCGCGGTGAAGAGGAAGATCGCGTGCGCGGTCTGGAAGTGGGCGCGGATGATTACATTACCAAGCCGTTCTCACCTAAAGAGCTGATGGCGCGCATCAAGGCGGTCATGCGCCGCATTTCGCCGATGGCGGTGGAAGAGGTGATCGAGATGCAGGGACTGAGCCTGGATCCGTCGTCACACCGCGTGATGTCAGATTCAACGCCGCTGGAGATGGGGCCAACGGAATACAAACTGCTGCACTTTTTTATGACCCACCCGGAGCGCGTTTACAGCCGCGAGCAACTGCTGAACCACGTCTGGGGCACCAATGTTTATGTTGAGGATCGCACCGTTGACGTTCATATCCGTCGCCTGCGCAAGGCGCTGGAAGTTTCCGGCCACGATCGCATGGTTCAAACCGTGCGCGGAACGGGGTATCGTTTCTCCGCCCGCTATTAAACGGAGTCTTTACCGTGCTGGAACGACTCTCCTGGAAGAGGCTACTCTCTGAGCTGGCGCTGGCCTGCCTGCCCGCGCTGATTATCGGCCTGATTATTGGCTATCTGCCCTGGCTGCTGCTGGCCAGCGTGCTCGGCATTATGTTCTGGCATTTCCATAATTTAATGCGGCTGTCGCACTGGCTATGGCTGGATCGCACCATGACCCCGCCTGCCGGACGGGCGAGCTGGGAACCGCTGTTTTATGGTCTCTACCAGATGCAGATGCGCAACCGGCGGCGGCGGCGCGAACTGGGCAACCTGATTAAGCGCTTTCGCAGCGGTGCCGAAACCCTGCCCGATGCGGTGGTGCTGACCACCGAAGAAGGCACCATTTTCTGGTGCAACGGGCTGGCGCAGCAGCACCTTGGCCTGCGCTGGCCAGAAGATAACGGGCAGAACATCCTTAACCTGCTGCGCTATCCCGAGTTTTCCCGCTATATCCGCCAGCGCGATTTCAATAAGCCGCTTACGCTGATCCTCAATAACCAGCACCATATGGAGTTCCGCGTCATGCCCTACAGCGAAGGGCAGTGGCTGATGGTGGCGCGCGACGTCACGCAGATGCATCAGCTGGAGGGGGCACGCCGTAATTTCTTTGCCAACGTCAGCCATGAGCTGCGTACGCCCCTGACGGTGCTCCAGGGGTATCTGGAGATGATGAACGATTCGGTGATGAATGAGCGTTCACGCGGTAAGGCGTTGCAGACCATGCAGGAGCAGACGCGGCGCATGGACAGTCTGGTGCGCCAGCTGCTGACGCTGTCACGCATTGAGGCGGCACCCGCCATCGATATGAAAGAGACGGTCGATGTGCCGATGATGCTGCACCTGCTTCAGCGCGAAGCGGAGACGCTGAGCGGCGGGCGACACGAGATCCATTTCCACACCGATCCCCACCTTAAAGTTCGCGGTGACGATGATCAGCTGCGCAGTGCTATCTCCAACCTGGTGTATAACGCCGTTAACCACACGCCAGAGGGGACGCGCATCGACATCAGCTGGCTTCGTAACCGTCAGGGCGCACAGTTTAGCGTCTGCGATAACGGACCGGGGATCGCTGCTGAGCATCTGCCGCGCCTGACGGAACGCTTCTATCGCGTCGATAAGGCGCGCTCGCGCGCGACCGGCGGCAGCGGGCTGGGACTGGCCATCGTCAAGCATGCGCTCAGCCACCATAACGCGCGGCTGGAGATCACCAGTCTTCCTGACAAAGAGACCTGTTTTAGCTTCACGCTGCCGTCAAGGTTGATCGCCAGCGCGGGGTTGCAGGAGAATGCTCTCCATTAACCGTTAATGGAATTTTTTATGCACCCCAGGCTGCTGTTGCTCTCCCTGTTTATGCCCGCCGTGGTGCTGGCGACTGCGCCTTCGCCTGAAATGCTCACCGGTAACCTCAGCAGCGTGGGTTCTGACACGCTGGGCACGCTAATGATGCTGTGGAGCGAGGATTTCAGCACGCTGGCACCGGGCGTTAACCTTCAGGTGCAGGCGTCAGGCTCTTCGACGGCACCGACAGCGCTGGCCGCCGGTGCCGCCCAGCTCGGCCCGATGAGCCGCCCGATGCAGGCAGAAGAGCGGCAAACCTTTCAGGCACGCTACGGCTATGCGCCGCTTGCCGTGCCGGTTGCGCTCGATGCGCTGGTGGTGGTGGTAAATCAGCGCAACCCGCTGACGCAGATCGACGCGCGCCAGCTGGATAGTATTTTCTCAGTGACGCGCCTGTGTGGCGCGACGCAGGTGCCCGCGCGCTGGGGCGATGTAGGAGGGAAGCAGACTGACTGGGCGTTGCGACCGATTCAGCGCTACGGGCGCAACTCGGCGTCGGGCACCTGGGGCTTCTTTAAGCAGCAGGCGTTGTGCAACGGCGACTTTCGCGCTGACGTGGCTGAGTTTCCCGGCTCAGCCGCGGTGGTGCAGGCCGTTGCCGCCAACCCGCGCAGCATCGGCTACGCCAGCTTTGGCTTTCACCTTAGCGGCGTGAAGATGCTGTCGGTGGCGGAGGGGCAGGGCAGAGCCGTTGCGCCCGATGCTGACTCTATCCGCAGCGGCCGCTATCCCTGGGCGCGCCCGCTCTTTATCTACGTGAACAAGCCGCCCGGCAAACCCTTGCCCCCGCTGGTAAATGCATTTTTACATCAGGTGCTCTCACCTCAGGGACAGCAGCGTGTAAGCGAGGCGGGTTATCTGCCGCTCTCCGCAGCGCAGCGCGAGCAGGCGCTGGCCGCCATTGACGCTCGCTAGGAGGCATCATGAATTTTTTTCATCATCGCTGAAATTTCTTCTGTTGCACATCGGGCCGACTCATGTCACTCTGCATTCAGACGTTTAGCCATCCAGATGGCTGTACATAACTTTGCGAAATTATTCCCTGAGGTGATTAGTCTCCAGGGTGCCAGGAGTAGAGATGACCACACAAATTGCCCCGTTCCGCGCCGATACCGTCGGCAGTTTTCTCCGTCCCACCGCCATTAAAAGCGCACGCGAGCAGTACGCTGCCGGCGCGATCGATAAGACTCAGCTGACCCGCATCGAAGATGAAGCGATTCGCGATGTGGTGAGCAAACAGATCGCCAGTGGCCTTCAGGTTGTTACTGACGGGGAGTTTCGTCGCGCATGGTGGCACTTTGACTTCTTTGGCGGGCTGGACGGCGTTGAGCTGTTTGAAGCGGAGCAGGGCATCCAGTTTAACGGCGTGCAGACCAAAGCACACGGCGTGCGCGTGGTGGGCAAGCTGGGATTCAGCGACCATCCGATGCTGGAACACTTCCGCTTTCTGAAAAGTATTGCGGGCGACGCGGTGCCAAAAATGACCATTCCCAGCCCGAGCGTGCTGCATTTTCGCGGTGGCCGTAAGGTAATTGATGAGACGGTCTATCCCGATCTGGCCGACTATTTTGACGATCTGGCTGAAACCTATAAAACGGCAATTAACGCCTTTTATGAGGCGGGCTGCCGCTATCTGCAGCTGGATGATACCGTCTGGGCCTACCTCTGCTCAGAAGATCAAAAGCGTCAGATCCGCGAGCGCGGCGACGATCCTCAGCAGCTGGCGCAAACCTATGCCCGCGTGCTGAATAAAGCGCTGGAAGGCAAACCGGCCGATCTCACCGTGGGCCTGCACGTTTGTCGCGGCAATTTCCGCTCTACCTGGATCTCTGAAGGCGGCTATGAGCCGGTGGCAGAAATCCTGTTTGGCGGAGTGAATATCGATGCTTTCTTCCTGGAGTATGACAACGAGCGCTCCGGCGGTTTTGAACCTCTGCGCTTTATCAAGCCTGGCCATCAAAAAGTGGTGCTCGGCCTGGTCACCACCAAGAACGGCGAGCTGGAAGATCCGGCGCAGGTGAAAGCCCGTCTGCAGGAAGCGGCGAAGTTTGTCAGCCTGGATCAGATCTGCCTCAGCCCGCAGTGTGGTTTTGCCTCTACCGAAGAGGGCAACAGCCTGACCGAAGAGCAGCAGTGGGCGAAGATCCGTCTGGTGGTCGATATCGCTGGCCAGGTGTGGTAAAGCTGTAAACTTATGCAAACAGGCGCGTAAAACGCGCCTTTTGTGCATGAAAAAGGGTTTCAATGCTGAAATTTCTTATGCTATGGATGAAAAATAAGCACATCATCTGATGTCCTGCGTTGATATAACCGTGGTTTTCACTGCTTTTGCCCGGTTTTGCGTCATATCCTTCCGGTTTTCCGATCCCGTATTGCCTTTCTTCGCTATAAACGTTCTACTTACGGCCGTTGTCGCATCATCCCACTTGTGAACAGAACAAAATCAGCTCAAATCACCTGCGCGACACGATTACAGCAAGCATAATGCTCTGGCATTGCAGGCTAAGTCGTTGTCAACGCGCGGTTTGGGGACAACGTAAACCCAACTTCCACCGCAACATTCGTTACAGGCTATACAGTTGTATGACACACCGTTTAACCTCGAAGGACATTCTCGCGCTGGGCTTCATGACGTTTGCCCTGTTTGTTGGCGCGGGTAACATTATTTTCCCGCCGATGGTCGGTATTCAGTCAGGCGAGCACGTCTGGACTGCCGCTATGGGCTTCCTGATTACCGCTGTGGGTCTGCCGGTTATCACCGTTGTTGCGCTGGCGCGCGTAGGCGGCGGTATTGACGCGCTCAGCTCGCCAATCGGCAAAGCGGCGGGGCTGGTACTGGCGACCGTCTGCTATCTGGCCGTGGGACCGCTGTTTGCTACCCCGCGTACCGCGACCGTATCCTTTGAAGTCGGCATTGCACCGCTGACGGGTGACGGCGCGCTGCCGCTGCTGGTCTACAGCGTGATCTACTTTGCGCTGGTGATCGGCATTTCCCTCTATCCAGGCAAGTTGCTGGATACCGTGGGCCATTTTCTGGCTCCGCTGAAAATCATTGCGCTGACGGTGCTGGGCGTGGCCGCGCTGCTCTGGCCAGCGGGCACGGTCGCGCCTGCGACCGCAGATTATCAGCGCGCGGCGTTCTCCAGCGGTTTCATCAACGGCTATCTCACCATGGATACCCTTGGCGCGCTGGTGTTCGGCATCGTTATCGTCAATGCGGCGCGTTCGCGCGGCGTTGAGAGCGCCAGCCTGCTGACGCGCTATACGGTACTGGCCGGTCTGATTGCCGGTATTGGCCTGACGCTGGTCTATCTGAGCCTGTTTAAGCTGGGTAACGGCAGTGGCGCGCTGGTTGAGCAAGGTGCAAACGGCGCGGCGATCCTGCACGCCTATGTTCAGCAGACCTTTGGCGCAACGGGCAGCTTCTTCCTGGCCGCGCTGATTTTTGTCGCCTGTATGGTGACGGCGGTGGGCCTGACCTGCGCCTGTGCGGAATTTTTTGCGCAATACCTGCCGTTGTCGTATAAAGCACTGGTCTTTATCCTGGGGCTGTTCTCCATGGTGGTGTCGAATCTCGGCCTGAGCCATCTGATCCAGATTTCAATTCCGGTGCTGACGGCAATCTATCCACCGTGCATTGTGCTGGTCGTGCTGAGCTTTACCCTGAACTGGTGGAATAAGAGCAGCCGCATTATTGCGCCTGCGATGCTGGTCAGCCTGATTTTTGGCATCATTGACGGTGTGAAAACCACAGGTTTTAAAGATATGCTGCCGGCGTTCAGCCAGCATCTGCCGCTGGCGGATCAGGGGCTTGCCTGGCTACCGCCTGCGCTGGTGATGCTGCTGGTCGCGGCGATTGTGGATCGCGTTAAAGGACGCGAGCAGGTTACGGTTCACTCCTGATCACCACGGCTGTTTTTCTCTGACCACGGGCTTGCCCGTGGTTTTTCTTTTCACAGGTACAGGTTGTTATGCAAGAAACCAATAAGCTCAAACGCGGACTGAGCACGCGCCACATCCGTTTTATGGCGCTGGGATCGGCGATTGGCACCGGGCTGTTTTACGGGTCAGCGGATGCCATCAGGATGGCGGGACCAAGCGTGCTGCTCGCCTATATCATCGGCGGCGCAGTGGCCTACATTATCATGCGCGCGCTGGGTGAAATGTCGGTTAACAATCCGCAGGCCAGCTCTTTCTCACGCTACGCGCAGGATTATCTCGGGCCGCTGGCAGGATACATCACCGGCTGGACCTACTGTTTTGAGATCCTGATTGTTG
The DNA here is from genome assembly GCF_041386365.1 of Pantoea sp. KPR_PJ. Classification (NCBI taxonomy): domain Bacteria; kingdom Pseudomonadati; phylum Pseudomonadota; class Gammaproteobacteria; order Enterobacterales; family Erwiniaceae; genus Pantoea; species Pantoea sp. KPR_PJ. The sequence goes on from NZ_JABMIK010000003.1 coordinate 172,262, forward strand.
CCATTGCGGACGTTACCGCCTTCGGCATCTATATGGGCGTCTGGTTTCCGGACGTGCCGCACTGGATTTGGGTGCTGAGCGTGGTGCTGATTATTGGCGCGGTCAACCTGATGAGCGTGAAGGTGTTTGGCGAAGTCGAGTTCTGGTTCTCCTTCTTCAAAGTCGCCACCATTATCGTGATGATTATTGCCGGTTTCGCCATGATCTTCTGGGGCATCGGCAATGGTGGTCAGCCAACCGGCATCCATAACCTGTGGAGCAACGGCGGGTTCTTTGCACATGGCGTCGTCGGCATGCTGCTGTCGCTGCAAATGGTGATGTTCGCCTATGGCGGCATTGAGATTATCGGAATTACCGCGGGCGAAGCCAAGGATCCGGCGCAGTCGATTCCGCGGGCCATTAACTCGGTGCCGATGCGTATTCTGGTGTTCTACGTCGGCACGCTGTTTGTGATTATGTCGATCTATCCGTGGAATCAGGTCGGCACCAACGGCTCGCCTTTTGTCCTGACGTTCCAGCATCTTGGCATTGCTGCTGCGGCCTCGATCCTGAACTTTGTCGTGCTGACCGCGTCGCTGTCAGCAATCAACAGCGACGTGTTTGGTGTGGGACGTATGCTGCACGGTATGGCGCAGCAGGGCCATGCACCTAAAGTGTTTATGAAGGTGTCAGAGCGCGGCATTCCGTGGGTGACGGTCGTAGTCATGATGACGGCGATGCTGATCGCAGTCTACCTTAACTACCTGATGCCGGAGAAAGTCTTCCTGGTGATTGCGTCGCTGGCGACCTTCGCCACGGTCTGGGTCTGGATTATGATCCTGCTGTCACAGATAGCTTTCCGCCGTAAAATTGGCAAAGAGGCGGCCAGCAAGCTGCAGTTTGCCGTGCCGGGCGGTATCTGGACCTCACTGTTCGGCGTGCTGTTCCTTGGCTTCATTATCGCGCTGATTGGCTACTTCCCGGATACGCGTATTTCGCTCTATGTAGGAGTGGTGTGGATTGTCGTGCTGCTGGCGGGCTACAGACTGGTACGTAAGTCTTAACGGCGCTGAGACAAAAAAGGCCCGCGCAAGAGATTGCGCGGGCCTTTTTGCGTTATCGCGCCGGTTACCAGCGGCTACCCAGCGCAATGTCCACGCCATGTGGGCTGAGATGGTTGTTATCGTAATAGAGCGGCAGACCCTGCCAGGTGACCAGGCAGCCGCTGCGGTTACATAAATTCTCCCGTAACGACACCACGCGCACATCCCGCTGCTCATAGCTGCGCAGCAGCTGCGTCAGGTTATCTTGCGGCAGCGAGTAGAGGGTGGTGCGTTCATTCTGAGTCGGCAGGGTTTTCCAGCTGCTCAGCCACTGGCTCAGCTCGCGGCGCAACGGCATATTACGGTTGTTGCTGTAGCGCAGCGCATCGAGCGACAGCGCCGGTGCGTCTTCGATGAGCACCACCTTTTTACCCGCCTGGCGCAGCCGGGCAATTACGGCATCCATACCCTGTTTTAGCGCGCTGAAATTGTCTTTATCGGGATGGTTCATATCGCGATAGCCTGCGCCGGGCAGCGTTTCCATACCTGAAGCCCAGAATGCGGTGATGATCACTTCATCAATGCGATCGCTCAGTATTTCTTGCATGACCGCGTCGTTAAATGTCGCACACTGTTTTGCATGGGCGGGGTGCTGATAGACCGCACGGGTGATCCCCGCCGTCAGCAGCGGGCAGGTCGCCTTAGTGAGCTGGTAGAGCGGCTTCTGCTGCGCCTCGGCGTAGTGTGCAACGGCCACACGCATCGCCGCCGCATGACTGTCTCCAACCAGCGCGATGCCAGGACGCGACGCATCCGGCTGACAGCGTTTATCCATTGACGGCAGGTTAGGGCCAGAATCGAGCAGGCAGGGATTGGTCTGCGCCGCAATTTTATAGGCTTCGCTGCTGATCACCTTTTCGTTAACGCGCCAGGTCAGGCCGCCGCTGGCCCATACGCCTGTCATCGCCGCCGCGGCCGCTACCGACATCAGACAGTAGGTCGGAATCACCCTGCGTGGCTGTCTGACGGGGCGGCGGAACGGCTGCTCAACGTAGCGCCAGGAGAGCCAGGCGATGCCCAGCGCAAAGGTGCTGACGCCCAGCCCCTGTGAGACACTAATCGGGCCGTCGCTGCAGATGCGCGCCAGCGCCAGCAGCGGCCAGTGCCACAGATACCAGGAGTAGGAGATTTTGCCAATAAAACGCATCGGCGCGTTTTCCAGCACCAGCCGGCTAAGGGAGCCGCGCGCTGCGATCAGCAGGCAGGCCGCAAGCACCGGCAGAAGCGCCAGATAGCCGGGAAAAGCGTCGCTTTTGTTGAGCGTCAGGGCGCAATATGCCGTCAGCACCAGGCCAGCAAGGGTAAAGAGATTAGCCCAGCGACCGCTGGCCGGTTGCGGTTTCCACAGCGCCAGCAGAACCCCCGCACCAAGCTCCCAGGCGCGCGTCGGCAGCAGATAGAACGCCTGCGAGCTGTTTTGCGGTGTCAGCCAGATGCAGCCCGCCAGCGACAGCAGGCTCAGCAGCGCCACCAGCCATGCCATTGACGCGCGCAGTCTGGCCGCCATCAGTAGAATAAACGGCAGCACGACATAAAATTGTTCTTCAATGCCCAGCGACCAGGTCATCAGCAGCGGATTTAAATCCGACGAGGCGCTGAAATAGTCGGTTCCCTTAAGCAGAATAATATTGGGCACGGAAAGAAATACGCCGAAGCTGTATTTTGCCAGCTGTCCATACTCCAGCGGGGACAGCAAAAAATAGCCAATGAATAACAGGCTGAACAGCATCACCATTAACGCAGGCGCTATGCGGCGGATTCGGCGCAGGTAAAATTGATAAAATGAGAACTGACCCGAAGCAATATCGCGGCTCAGTATGCCGCCGATAAGGAAACCTGAAATAACAAAGAAGATATCGACGCCCGCGTAGCCGCCGGGCAGGGCGCTGACGCCCGCGTGAAAGAGGACCACCAGCAGAATAGCAATGGCACGCAGGCCATCAATATCTGCACGATAACCGAGTGATAAGTGCGTTTTCATTTGCTGTTTCCCCGACGTATTTACTGCTGCTTATATCGTCAATGCGCCGCCAATAAAGAAATCGGCGAATCCAGTCGCCGAATAGAAAAAAAAACAGAAAACAATAATGATAAAGGGATGATTGACGTGGCTATCTTAAAACAAAAAGGCGCGGTGAAATCATGCGGGGGGTGAATATAGAAAAGTTCGCACTGGTGTGACGGAAATGGTGAAGCATCAGTTATGGATATAAAGGCAACGCTTTAGCAAGACTGTAGCAAGCAGGCTCGTCATCAGCGAGGGTAAGAGGAAGGTAGCAGGGGACAATGGCGATATCGCTGACCATCTTCGCGACGTCGCGCACCCCATCTCAGAGGTGCGCTTGTTACCTGTCCCATGCATTTGCAGCTTGTCAGCGCGCCAGGGGGTGCTCCTGCCGCGGGCCGCGCCGCGTCAGGTCAACCTGCGGTGTCGGCAAGGGCATTCGCACCGAGCAACGCATTAATTTGTGCATAGATAGCAGGGTTCGCCAGCAGCACCGGATTGCCGTTCTTCAGGCCATCGTTAGCGAGATAGTCGTTGGTGATGCCGCCCGCTTCACGCATCAGCACAATACCCGGCAGGCTGTCCCAGGGGTTCATATGTGCCTCATAGTAGCCGATCAGTCGGCCCGCAGCTGCCCAGGCTGTGGTAAGGGCACCGGAGCCAGTGCGAATAAACATACCGCCTTGTTCAAGCAGGCCCTGAATCAGGCTGGAAATATGCGCTGCCGGCGTCCGGCTGGAGTTACTCAGACCCAGCACCCCTTCACTGAGATGCTGCGCGCGATGGACCTGTAGCCGCGTGTCGTTAACCCAGGCTCCCTTACCTGCGCGCGCATGGAATAGCTCCTGATGGCCGGGATCGCACACGATGCCAATCACTGGCTCACCGTTGCATAGCACGGCAAGCGAAACGCACCAGTTATGCAGGCCGTTGAGAAAGCAGGTGGTGCCGTCAATAGGGTCAACGACCCAGACCCAGGCTGCGCCCTCCGCCTCACCGCCGCTCTCTTCGCCCAGCACCGCGTCGTCCGGAAAACGTTCGGCAATCAGCGTCTTAATCAGATCTTCAACGTTGCGATCCGCCTCGCTGACCACATCCTGTAAATCGCGCTTGTGTTCAACCACCAGCTGCTGACGCTGTTGATACCATGACCAGGCGCGGCTGGCTGCCGCGCGGGCAATTTCACAGGCGTAGTGGTAACGCGCGTCTGTTTCGGTTTGCGAAGCGGATGACATCTTTCCCTCTTATGATTTTTCACCTGGCTGAAGCGATCATTCACCAGAAATGGCGAGCTGATGGCGTGCCATTGTTAAGAAGGGTTTCATTAAGCCGTAAATGCAAGGCGCTGGCAAGCGACCCGTAAGTCACAGCGTTTTGCTGCGTGCCAGTGCCATCAGACGCGGATAGAAGCAAAAAAACAGCGCCTCCAGCCGATCATAATGTGCGGTAAAATCGTGATAGGAGTCACGCAGTGCGGCCAGGCGCGGGCGACGCTGCGCCATACCGTTGAGCACGCGCGCCAGCCGCGTCGGTTCAGCGTAATGTTCAAACCAGCGCTCACGCCACATCACGGCGTTCAGCGCCTGAAAGCTGTCTGGCGTGCCGGCCAGATGCGGTGCGATACTCTGCTCGGCAAAGCGTGAAAAATCCGCCAGCGTGATATCGGGGCTAAAGGTCTGCCAGTGTCGGGCAAGAAAGTGATCCCAGATGACATCAAGAGTGATGGGCGCCACGCGCCGCGTTTCAGGGCGAAAAAGGGGACGCGCCTCCTGCACTTCAGGCAGGTTATCGGTCATCACATCCAGTCGGCGGTGCATCAGAATGCCGTCAGCGACCGGCGCAGGCCAGTGTTCATGCGGATTTCCGCGCACAAAATCGGCCAGCAAATTGCCCGGCAGCGAGCTTTCGGCGAGATGAGCAAGGTGGAGATGGGCGAGAAAGTTCATGCTGCATTATAGCCAGAAGTGCGGATGCGCAGCCAGTTGTTCAGAATTCGCCGCTTTTCCGCTAAACTGTGCCGCCTGTTTTTCGTCAGAGATAAGAAAGTAGCCATGCGTGTCGCCGATTTTTCTTTTGAGTTGCCTGAATCTTTAATCGCCCACTATCCGCAGGCGCAGCGTAGCGGTTGTCGCTTACTGTCGCTGGACGGGCCGAGCGGGCAGCTGACGCACGGCGTATTTACCGACGTGCTGGAAAAGCTGAATCCCGGCGATCTGCTGGTATTTAACAATACGCGGGTGATCCCGGCGCGCGTGTTCGGACGCAAGGCGAGCGGCGGCAAAATTGAAATGCTGGTCGAGCGCATGCTGGATGATAAGCGCGTGCTGGCGCACGTGCGCGCCTCTAAAGCGCCGAAGCCGGGCGCGGAACTGCTGCTGGGTGACGATGAAAGCGTCAGGGCGACGATGGTGGCGCGTCACGACACGCTGTTTGAGATTGCGTTTAGTGATGAGCGTGCGGTGCTGGATATTCTTAACAGCGTTGGCCATATGCCGCTGCCGCCCTACATCGATCGTCCTGATGAAGAGGCGGACCGCGAGCTTTACCAAACGGTTTACAGCGCACGGCCTGGCGCCGTTGCGGCACCGACGGCCGGTCTTCACTTTGACGAACCGCTGCTGGCGGCGCTGCGGGAAAAAGGCGTTGAAATGGCGTTTGTAACGCTGCACGTAGGGGCAGGCACTTTTCAGCCGGTCCGCGTCGACAGCATCGAAGAGCACGTGATGCACTCTGAATATGCGGAAGTGCCGCAGGAGGTCGTGGATGCAGTGCTGGCGTGTAAGGCGCGCGGCAATAAAGTGGTGGCCGTTGGCACAACCTCGGTTCGTTCGCTGGAGAGCGCTGCCCAGGCGAGCCAGACGGCGCTGATTGCTCCCTTCTTCGACGACACGCAGATCTTTATCTATCCGGGCTATGAGTATCAGGTGATCGATGCGCTGATTACCAATTTCCACCTGCCGGAATCGACCCTGATTATGCTGGTATCGGCCTTTGCCGGTTATCAGCACACCATGGCGGCCTACCAGGCCGCTGTGACCGAACAATATCGCTTCTTCAGCTATGGCGACGCGATGTATATCACCAAGAATCCGCAGGCACCGCAGGAGAAAGTGGGTGCCTGATGACGTCCGGTTTATGGCTGCGCCGTAAACTGCCTGTTTAATTATCGCATCAGACTGTTTCTCTGATGGAGGTTTTGTGAAGTTTGAACTTGATACCACAGATGGTCGCGCCCGCCGTGGCCGTCTGATTTTCGATCGCGGTGTAGTAGAAACGCCTGCATTTATGCCGGTTGGCACCTACGGCACGGTTAAAGGCATGACGCCGGAAGAGGTACAGGATACCGGCGCGCAGATTATTCTCGGCAACACCTTCCATCTCTGGCTGCGACCTGGTCAGGAGATCATGAAGCTGCACGGCGATTTGCACGATTTTATGCAGTGGAAAGGCCCGATTCTGACCGACTCCGGCGGCTTTCAGGTGTTCAGCCTCGGTGATATTCGTAAGATCACCGAAGCGGGCGTGCATTTCCGCAATCCGATCAACGGCGATCCCATTTTCCTCGATCCCGAAAAATCGATGGAGATCCAGTACGATCTGGGATCGGATATTGTGATGATCTTTGACGAATGCACTCCTTATCCGGCCGACTGGGACTACGCGAAGCGTTCTATGGAGATGTCGCTGCGCTGGGCAAAACGCAGCCGTGATCGTTTCGACAGCCTGGGTAATAAGAATGCGCTGTTCGGCATTATTCAGGGCTCTGTTTACGAAGATTTACGTGATGTCTCCGTCAAAGGTCTGGTGGAGATTGGCTTTGATGGGTACGCTGTGGGCGGCCTGGCGGTCGGCGAGCCAAAAGAGGATATGCATCGCATCCTGGAGCACGTTTGTCCGCAAATTCCGCAGGATAAACCCCGTTATCTGATGGGCGTCGGCAAGCCGGAAGATTTAGTTGAAGGCGTTCGTCGCGGCGTCGATATGTTCGACTGCGTGATGCCGACGCGTAACGCGCGTAACGGCCATCTGTTTGTAACTGACGGCGTGGTGAAAATCCGCAACGCGAAGCACAAAGATGACACCTCGCCGCTGGATGCAGAGTGTGATTGCTACACCTGTCGCAATTACAGCCGCGCCTACTTGCATCATCTTGATCGCTGTAACGAAATACTCGGCGCGCGCCTGAATACCATTCATAACCTGCGCTACTACCAGCGCCTGATGGCTGGTTTACGCCAGGCTATTGAAGAGGGTAAATTGGAGCGCTTTGTTAGCGAGTTCTACCAACGGACGGGCAAAGCGGTTCCGCCGTTAAACGTCTGATAATTTTATCAATGAGGGAAATTAAATGAGCTTTTTCATTTCTGACGCCGTGGCTGCCGCAGGTGCACCGTCGCAGGGAAGTCCGTATTCTCTGGTGATCATGCTGGTAGTATTTGGCCTGATTTTTTACTTCATGATCCTGCGTCCGCAGCAGAAGCGTGCAAAAGAGCACAAAAAGCTGATGGATTCCATCTCCAAGGGTGACGAAGTCCTGACCAGCGGTGGCCTGGTTGGCCGCGTCACTAAAGTGTCTGACACGGGCTATGTTTCTATCGCCCTGAACGAGACAAACGAAGTGGTTATCAAACGTGATTTCGTGGCTGCCGTCCTGCCGAAAGGTACGATGAAGGCGCTGTAATTTTTACTTCCCTAAGGGAACTGCCGTGTTAAATCGTTATCCTTTGTGGAAGTACGTCATGCTGGTCGTCGTTATCCTCGTCGGCCTGCTCTACGCGCTTCCCAACCTGTATGGTGAGGATCCGGCCGTTCAGATCACTGGCGCGCGCGGCGGCGCCGCCAGTGAGCAAACGTTGGATCAGATTCAGAGCCTGTTAAAACAAGAAAATATCCAGAGCAAATCCCTCGCGCTGGAAAATGGCGCCATCCTGGCGCGCTTTGCCAATACGGACGTGCAGCTGCGTGCCCGTGAGGCGATCGTCAACAAGCTGGGCGAAGATTTCGTAGTGGCGCTCAACCTGGCACCGGCAACGCCGCGCTGGCTGAGTATGCTGGCGGCGGAACCCATGAAGCTCGGTCTGGATCTGCGCGGTGGCGTGCACTTCCTGATGGAAGTGGATATGGACACTGCGCTGAGCAAACTGCAAGAGCAGAATGCCGACAGCCTGCGCAGCGACCTGCGTGAAAAAAATATTCCCTATACCAACGTTAACAAAATCGCTAACTATGGCGTGGAAATCCGTTTCCGCGATGCTAACAGCCGCGATCAGGCGATCAGCTGGCTGACCACGCGTCATCGCGACATGGTGATCTCCTCCAGCGGTAGCGATGCGTTGCGTGCGGTGATGAGCGACGCGCGCCTCAGCGAAGCGCGTGAATATGCTGTTCAGCAGAACATTACTATTCTGCGCAACCGTGTTAACCAGCTTGGCGTCGCAGAACCGCTGGTGCAGCGTCAGGGAGCAGACCGCATCGTGGTCGAACTGCCGGGTATTCAGGATACCGCGCGCGCCAAAGAGATCCTCGGTGCAACCGCTACCCTGGAGTTCCGTCTGGTTAACACCACGGCCGATCCGACTGCCGCTGCCAATGGCCGCGTGCCGGGCGACTCGGAAGTGAAGAAAACGCGTGATGGCCAGCCCGTCGTGCTCTACAAGCGTGTGATCCTGACCGGTGACCATATCACCGACTCGACGTCGAGCATGGATGAGTACAACCAGCCGCAGGTGAATATTTCACTGGACGGCGCGGGCGGTAACATCATGTCTAACTTCACCAAGGACAATATTGGCAAGCCGATGGCGACCCTGTTTGTGGAGTACAAAGACAGCGGTAAGAAAGACGCCAACGGTCGCGCGGTGCTGGTGAAGCAGGAAGAGGTGATTAACGTCGCCAATATCCAGTCTCGCCTCGGCAACAGCTTCCGTATTACCGGCATCAACAACCCGAACGAAGCGCGTCAGCTGTCGCTGCTGCTGCGTGCGGGCGCGCTGATTGCGCCGATTCAGATCGTGGAAGAGCGCACCATTGGCCCGACCATGGGTGCACAGAATATCACGCAGGGGCTTGAAGCCTGTCTGTGGGGGCTGATTGCCTCAATTCTGTTCATGGTCGTGTTCTATAAAAAGTTCGGCCTGATTGCTACCAGCGCGCTGCTCTGCAACCTGGTGCTGATTGTCGGCATCATGTCGCTGCTGCCGGGCGCTACGCTGACCATGCCGGGTATTGCCGGTATTGTGCTGACGCTGGCGGTAGCGGTAGATGCGAACGTACTGATCAACGAACGTATTAAGGAAGAGCTGAGAAACGGACGTTCCGTGCAGCAGGCGATCCATGAGGGGTATAAAGGTGCCTTCTCGAGTATCGTCGATGCTAACGTTACGACGCTGATCAAAGTCGTCATCCTGTATGCGGTTGGTACGGGTTCAATTAAAGGCTTTGCGATTACCACTGCCATTGGTATCGCCACCTCGATGTTTACCGCGATCGTTGGAACGCGTGCCATCGTGAACCTGGTGTACGGCGGCAAACGCGTCAACAAGCTGTCTATCTGAGGAGTGCGTTGTGGCACAGGAATACAATATTGAACAGCTGAATCACGGGCGTAAAGTCGTCGACTTTATGCGCTGGGACACGCTGGCGTTTATCATCTCCGGCCTGCTGATCGTCGCGTCCATTGCGATGATCTCAGTACGCGGTTTTAACTGGGGGCTCGATTTTACCGGCGGTACGGTGATTGAGATCAGCCTGGAGAAACCGGCTGAGCTGGATACGCTGCGTGACGGGCTGGAAAAAGCGGGCTATGCCGATCCGATCGTGCAGAACTTTGGCAGCAGCCGTGACGTCATGGTGCGCATGGCACCGATGGACGGTCCGGCCGGCCAGGAGCTGGGCAACAAGATCATCACCATCATCAATCAGACCACGCAGCAGAACGCGACCGTAAAGCGCATTGAGTTCGTTGGCCCGAGCGTGGGCAACGATCTGGCACAGGCGGGTGCGATGGCGCTGCTGGCGGCACTGATTGCGATCCTGATCTATATCGGCATCCGCTTTGAGTGGCGCCTGGCGCTCGGTACCGTGCTGGCGCTGGCGCACGACGTGATCATCACCTGCGGCATTCTGTCGCTGGCGCATATCGAGATTGACCTGACGATTGTGGCCTCGCTGATGTCGGTGATTGGCTACTCGCTCAACGATAAAATCGTGGTTTCCGACCGTATTCGTGAGAACTTCCGCAAGATCCGTCGCGGCTCCTCTTACGATATCACCAACGTGTCGCTGACCCAGACGCTGAGCCGTACCTTGATCACCTCGCTGACCACGCTGGCGATGATCCTGATCCTGTTCATCTTTGGTGGCGCGCTGCTGAAAGGCTTCTCGCTGACCATGCTGATTGGTGTCTCTATTGGTACCGTCTCGTCGATTTATGTCTCTTCTGCGCTGGCGCTGAAGCTGGGCATGAAGCGCGAGCATATGCTGGTGCAGAAAGTAGAGAAAGAGGGCGCCGATCAGCCTTCCATTCTGCCGTAATACATTCGGTGATAAAAAAAGGGCTGCCATGGGGCAGCCCTTTTTGTTTCGCGGTTACTGTACAGGTGCAGCAGGCGCGTCGCCCGTGACGTCATGCACGCGCACAAAGCCAAGCTGTTCCGGTGTGAATCCACTCAGCCGCAGCGGCACCGTCACCGTGGTGCGCGGCAGCAACGACGCAGGCACCTCAATGGTCTGGCTCAGACTACTGGCTTCCAGCGGTTTGCCAGTGGCGGGATCGCGTTCGCCCCACGCAACGCGTGCGTGTAGCGCAGGAATGGCCTCACTACCCGTCGCGCTGATGGTGAGGTTAGCGCGTGCGCCGCTCGCCTCCGCAGCAAGACGCGTCAGCGACAGCCGTAGCGTGCCGAGCTGGGTTTGTAGCGCAACGGGCGTATTGGCCTGTGGCACCAGCCACGCACCCTGCGTTGAGTGGCTGTTAAGCTGCCCCTGAATCTCGATGGCGCTCGCCTGAGTGGTCAGGTGACGCATCTCCTGATTCAGCTGGCTTACTTCCTGATGCAGTTGCTTTACCTTCGGGTTAGCCGGTGGAGAAGCACAGCCGCTTAACAGCGCAACGGCACACGCCAGCGGAGCCCAAACCATCCTGATCATAAAATCATCCTTGTCGCTTATTTAGGAATACGCAATACCTGGCCTGGGTAGATTTTATCGGGGTGCGTCAGCATCGGCTTATTCGCTTCGAAAATTTTGTTGTACTCATTAGCGTTACCATAAACCGTTTTTGAAATGGCGCTCAGGGTGTCGCCGCTTTTTACGGTGTAGAATTCCGCTTCGGGCGCGCTGTCGGCCACGTTAACCTGGTCATCAACTTTGGTGATGCCCGCGACGTTACCGGCCGCCACCAAAATCTTCTCTTTCAGCTCCTGAGAAATGCCGTCACCGCTCACTGTTACGGTGTCGCCGTTTACCGCCACGTTGACTTTGTCGCTGTCCGGTAAGCCCAGCTTGTCGATGTGATCTTTGAGTTTTTTGCTTGGATCATCATGGCCGGATACCGCATCCCACAGTTTTTCGCCCGCCTCTTTTACAAAGTTAAACAAACCCATATATCCTCCAGATTATCGTGGTGTAAGTCGCCTTTCTGACGACACTGATAAGCATAGTCACTTTCTCGGCAGGTCTCCTGCTTTGACCAAATGTGCAAAGGCACGCTTATACATTTTGTTGACAATGCATTCGCGCTACACTGTAGGGCCCACTTATTTAGCGTCAGGAAACGTCATGCACTGCCCATTTTGCTCTGCTGTGGACACGAAAGTCATTGATTCACGTCTGGTTAGTGAAGGATCGTCCGTGCGCCGTCGTCGTCAGTGTCTGGTGTGCCATGAACGTTTCACCACGTTCGAAGTGGCAGAACTGGTCATGCCGCGGGTAGTGAAAAGCAATGACGTGCGTGAGCCCTTTAATGAAGACAAGCTCAGCAGCGGCATGATGAAGGCGCTGGAGAAGCGCCCGGTAAGCGCGGATGCAGTTGAAAGCGCGGTAAACCATATCAAAACCCAGCTGCGTGCTACCGGCGAACGGGAGATCCCCAGCAAGCTGATCGGCAATCTGGTGATGGATGAGCTGAAAAAGCTTGATAAGGTAGCCTACATTCGCTTCGCCTCGGTTTACCGCAGCTTTGAAGATATCCGGGATTTCGGTGCCGAGATCGCGAAGTTACAGGATTAACGATGACCGATGAACGCTATATGGCGCGTGCGCTGGAGCTGGCGCGGCGCGGCCGTTTTACCACCACGCCTAACCCGAACGTGGGCTGTGTGATTGTGCGCGACGGTGAGGTTGTGGGTGAAGGCTGGCATCAGCGAGCGGGCGAGCCGCACGCAGAGGTGCATGCGCTGCGCATGGCAGGCGAGAAGGCGCACGGCGCAACCGCCTACGTCACGCTGGAGCCCTGTAGCCATCATGGCCGCACGCCACCCTGCTGCGACGCGCTGATCGCCGCAGGCGTCAGCCGCGTTGTCGCCGCGATGCAGGATCCGAACCCGCAGGTCGCCGGACGCGGTCTTTATCGGTTGCAGCAGGCGGGCATTGCGGTGAGCCATGGCCTGATGATGGCGGACGCGGAAGCCCTGAATCGTGGCTTTCTGAAACGAATGCGTACCGGTTTCCCCTGGGTGCAGCTCAAACTCGGCGCATCGCTGGATGGCCGTACCGCGATGGCCAGCGGCGAAAGCCAGTGGATCACCTCCTCTGCGGCGCGGCGAGACGTACAGCGTCTGCGCGCGCAGAGTTCCGCTATTCTCAGCAGCAGCGCCACCGTGCTGGTAGACAATCCATCGCTGACGGTGCGCTGGGCTGAGCTGGATGGTGAAACGCAGTCGCTGCTGGATGAAGCAACGCTGCGCCAGCCGCTGCGCGTGATTGTTGACAGTCAGAACCGCGTCACGCCGCAGCATAAAGCGATTGCACAGCCAGGAGAAACCTGGCTGATGCGCGCCACGCCGGATGAGCAGGCCTGGCCGGAGAGCGTCACGCAGATTGCTGTACCGGCGCGCGGTGAACAGCTCGACCTGGTGGCGATGATGATGCTGCTGGGCAAGCGCCAGGTGAATAGCCTGTGGGTTGAAGCGGGCGCATCGCTGGCCGGTGCGCTGCTACAGGCGGGCGTCGTTGATGAGCTGATCGTCTATCTCGCCCCTACGCTGCTCGGGGATACCGCGCGCGGCCTGTGCCATCTGCCCGGTTTAGAGCAACTGGCTGATGCGCCAGCCTTTTCGTTTAGCGACGTGCGCCAGGTCGGGCCCGATCTGCGTCTCACGCTGACGCCGCGCTGAGCGGGGCGGAAAAGCGAGAGCACGCCGCCAAAGAGTATGATAGAATCCGCCCCCCTGCGGGGCCATAACAAAACCCTGAAAGGATAAGTATGAAAGTTATCGAAGCTGCTGTTGCCACGCCTGAGGCCAATGTTGCCATCGTCATCGCGCGTTTTAACAACTTCATCAACGACAGCCTGCTGGACGGTGCGATCGATGCGCTGAAGCGTATCGGTCAGGTGAAAGATGAAAACATCACCGTCGTCTGGGTGCCTGGCGCGTACGAACTGCCGCTGGCAGCCCGCGCGCTGGCCAATAGCGGTAAGCACGACGCCATCGTGGCGCTGGGCACCGTGATCCGCGGCGGTACCGCACACTTTGAATATGTCGCTGGTGAAGCCAGTTCTGGTATCGCCAGTGTGGCGATGACCAGCGAAATCCCGGTAACCTTCGGCGTGCTGACCACTGAAAACATCGAGCAGGCTATTGAGCGTGCCGGTACTAAAGCGGGTAACAAAGGTGCCGAAGCGGCACTGACCGCACTCGAAATGATTAACGTATTGAAAGCCATCAAAGCCTGATTTTTGTAAGGGGAATTTTGTGAAACCTGCTGCTCGTCGCCGCGCCCGCGAGTGCGCTGTCCAGGCGCTTTACTCCTGGCAGTTGTCCAACAACGACATTGCCGATGTGGAATACCAGTTTCTGGCGGAACAAGACGTCAAAGACGTCGACATTACCTATTTCCGCGAACTGCTGTCCGGTGTGGCGACCAACAGCGCATACCTGGATGGGCTGATGAAACCTTATCTGTCGCGCCAGCTCGAAGAGCTGGGTCAGGTAGAAAAAGCGATCCTGCGTATTTCGCTGTATGAACTGAGCAAGCGCAGTGATGTGCCCTATAAAGTGGCCATCAACGAAGGCATTGAGCTGGCGAAAGTGTTCGGCGCTGAAGACAGTCATAAATTTGTCAACGGCGTACTGGATAAAGCTGCTCCACAAATTCGACCCAATCGCAAATAAATAAAAGGCCGGCTTGCCGGCCTTTTTTCATCTGTAAGCGGAATGCAACCATGTCCTGTGGCGAATTCGAACTTATCGCACGCTACTTCAATCGCAAAACGCGCAGCCGCCGGGATGTTGAAACCGGTATTGGTGACGACTGTGCGCTGATGAGCGTGCCGGAGAAACAGACGCTGGCGATCAGCACCGATACGCTGGTGGCGGGCGTCCACTTTTTACGTGATATCCACCCGGCCGATCTCGGCTATAAGGCACTGGCGGTCAACCTCAGCGATCTGGCGGCCATGGGTGCCGACCCCGCATGGTTGACGCTGGCGCTGACGCTGCCAGAGGTGGACGAAAGCTGGCTGGCCGCCTTTAGCGAAAGCCTGTTTGAGCTGCTGGAGTATTACGATATGCAGCTGGTGGGCGGCGATACCACGCGCGGTCCGCTGAGCCTGACGCTGGGCATTCATGGCCTGGTGCCGCAGGGGCGGGCGCTGAAGCGCTCTGGGGCGAAGCCGGGTGACTGGATCTATGTGACCGGGACGCTGGGCGACAGCGCGGCGGGGCTGGCACTGTTGCAGCATCGTCACCGCATCAGCGATCCGGCCGTGCATGAAGCGCTGATCAAGCGCCACCTGCGCCCGATGCCGCGCATTCTGCAGGGTCAGGCGCTGCGCTCGCTGGCCTCGGCGGCGATCGATCTCTCTGACGGCTTGATCTCCGATCTCGGCCATATTCTAAAAGCCAGCGGTTGCGGCGCCCGACTCAATATTGATGCACTGCCGCTGTCGCCCGCGCTGCGTGACCACTTTACGCCTGAACAGGTCATGCGCTGGGCCCTGAGCGGCGGCGAGGATTATGAGCTCTGCTTTACCGTGCCGGAGATGAACCGCGGGGCGCTGGACGTTGCGCTGGGCCATTATGGCGTGCCCTTTACCTGTATCGGCCAGCTGGTGCCCGAGGCAGAAGGCGTTACGCTGCTTGAGCAGGGCAGGCCGGTCACATTTAGCCATAAGGGTTTTGATCACTTTGACACGAAATAAGGATGTGGCGAAAAGTCGCCTGCGTATGAGCAATCCGTGGCACCTGCTTGCTACGGGACTGGGTAGTGGCTTGAGCCCCTATGTGCCTGGCACTATGGGGTCACTGGCGGCGATCCCGTTCTGGTGGCTAATGGCGCAGCTGCCGCAGGATATTTACTCGCTGATTGTGCTGCTTGGTATCAGTACCGGGGTCTATATTTGTCACCGCACGGCAAAAGATATGGGCGTACACGACCACGGCAGTATCGTCTGGGATGAATTTATCGGCATGTGGATTACGCTGATGGCCATTCCGGTCAATACCTGGCAGTGGGTCGCGGCCGGTTTTGTGCTGTTCCGCATTTTCGATATGTGGAAACCCTGGCCGATTCGCTGGTTTGACCGCAATGTGCACGGCGGCATGGGGATTATGGTGGACGATATTATTGCCGGGGTGATCTCAGCGGCGCTGCTCTATGCGGCAGGGGTGTGGCTGAGCACCTGAATTGTTGCCCCGTCATGCCCACGCCAGTGGCATGGGGCGATCGCAAGGTCGCTTAAGGTATCCTTGCTCGCTCGTCCCGCACCATCACTGGCGCGGGACGCTTTGCTCGACCCTGCCACCTGCTACAGGCGACAGGGTACGGCCTGCAAGCGTACGTTATTCGAAGCCTACCACCGGATGCGGCTGATAAACCGTTTCCAGCTCGGCTATCTCCTCAGTACTCAGTTCCACCTCAACGGCTTTCACCAGATCCGCCAGTTGCTCGGCACGTGAGGCACCAATAATCGGTGCGGTAACGGCAGGCTTGTGCAACAGCCAGGCCAGCGCCACCTGGGCGCGGCTTACGCCTTTATCTGCGGCGATCGCCTCTACGCGCTGCGCAATCGCCGCATCGTTCTCTTCTGTTGTGTTGTAGAGCGTTTTGCCATATTCATCAGAGACAGAACGTGCGGTGGTTTCGCCCCATGGACGAGTCAGGCGACCGCGTGCCAGCGGGCTCCATGGCAGTACCGCAATACCTTCCGCCAGGCAAAGCGGGTGCATCTCACGCTCCTCTTCGCGCTGAATCAGGTTGTACTGATCCTGCATGCTGACAAACTGCGCCCAGCCATGCTGGCGTTGGGTATAGACCGCTTTAGCGAACTGCCAGGCATGCATTGAGGAAGCCCCGATATAGCGCGCTTTCCCCGCCTTCACCACATCGCTTAACGCCTCCAGCGTCTCCTCCAGCGGCGTTTCATAATCCCAGCGGTGGATTTGTAGTAGATCGACATACTCCATATCCAGGCGCTTCAGGCTGTCGTCGATCGACTGCATAATATTTTTACGTGACAGCCCCTGTGACAGGTTGCTGAGCGGGAAATAGACTTTGGTGGCAACCACAACCTCTTCGCGACGGGCAAGCTGCTTTAACGCACGACCGACGATCTCTTCACTGCTGCCGTCAGAATAGCTGTTGGCCGTGTCGAAAAAATTAATGCCTGCCTCCAGCGCCTGCTGGATCAGCGGACGGCTGCTTGCTTCTGGCAGCGTCCAGGCGTGACGGCCGCGATCCGGCTCGCCAAAGGTCATACAGCCGAGACAGAGGCGGGAAACGTTGAGGTCGGTGTTGCCTAACGGGGTGGTTTTCATGAAAGCTCCTGCTATGCATTAAACAATCGGTTAAGCATAGCAGGAGAGAGGGGCAGGGGATTTACACCGCGAGCCAGTCGCGGATCTGCTGCTGAATACCTTGCGCGTCCAGCTGATAGTCGTGGCGCACCTCATCCTGCGTACCCTGCGGGATAAATTCATCCGGCAGGCCCAGATTGAGTACCGGCACGCGCAGGCGCTTCGCCATGATCGTCTCATTGACGCCGCTGCCAGCCCCGCCTTTGATAGCGCCTTCTTCCAGCGTGACCAGCGACTCGTGGCTCTGCGCCAGCTCGGCAATCAACGCCTCATCCAGCGGCTTCACAAAGCGCATATCAACCAGCGTGGCATTGAGCGCTTCCGCCGCTTCCGCTGCCGCAGGCAACAGCGTGCCAAAGTTGAGAATGGCGAGCTTTTCGCCCCGACGCTTAACCACGCCTTTGCCCAGCGGCAGACTTTGCAGCGGAGTCAACTCAACGCCAACCGCACTGCCGCGCGGATAGCGCACCGCACTCGGGCCATCCTGATAGTGATAGCCGGTATAGAGCATCTGACGGCATTCGTTTTCATCGCTTGGCGTCATGATCACCATCTCCGGCACGCAGCGCAGGAAGGCGAGATCGAATGCGCCCTGATGCGTCTGGCCGTCAGCCCCCACAATACCGCCGCGATCGATGGCAAACAGCACCGGCAGTTTCTGAATCGCCACGTCATGGATCACCTGATCGTAGGCGCGCTGCAAAAAGGTCGAGTAGATCGCCACAATCGGCTTGTAGCCGCCAATGGCCATGCCTGCAGCAAAGGTCACCGCATGTTGCTCGGCAATCGCTACGTCGAAATACTGTGACGGAAAGCGGCGAGAGAACTCCACCATGCCGGAGCCTTCGCGCATAGCCGGCGTAACGGCCATCAGTCTGGCATCATCCTGCGCCATTTCGCACAGCCAGTTGCCAAAAATTTTGGAGTAGCCAGGCAGACCTTCGGCGCTTTTAGGCAGCGCACCGCTGGCGGGATCGAACTTCGGCACCGCATGCCAGGTGATCGGATCTTCTTCCGCCGGGGCATAGCCTTTGCCCTTTTTAGTCATGATGTGCAGGAACTGTGGCCCTTTCAGGCTGCGCATATTGGTTAACGTGGTGACCAGTGTCAGCACGTCATGGCCGTCGACCGGGCCGATGTAATTAAAGCCCAGCTCCTCAAACAGCGTGCCTGGAACCACCATGCCTTTCAGGTGTTCTTCGGTGCGTTTGACCAGCTCTTTGATCGGCGGTAACCCTCCCAGTACGCGTTTACCCCCCTCACGCAGGCGTGAATAGGTTTTGCCGGAGAGGATTTGCGCCAGGCGGTTGTTCAGTGCCCCGACGTTCTCCGAGATCGACATCTCGTTGTCATTGAGAATGACCAGCATGTCGGGCTTGATATCGCCCGCGTGGTTCATTGCCTCAAACGCCATACCCGCCGTGATTGCGCCGTCGCCGATAATACAGGCGGTACGGCGGCCCTTGCCTTCGCGCTCTGCTGCTGCTGCCATTCCCAGCCCGGCGCTGATGGAGGTCGATGAGTGGCCGACGCTCAGCACGTCATACTCACTCTCGCCGCGCCACGGGAAGGGATGCAGGCCGTTTTTCTGGCGGATGGTGCCGATGCGATCGCGGCGGCCGGTCAGAATTTTATGCGGATAGGCCTGATGACCCACGTCCCATACCAGATGGTCGAACGGCGTGTTGTAAACGTAATGCAGCGCAACGGTCAACTCGACCACGCCCAGACCCGAGGCGAAGTGGCCGCTGGAGCGGCTGACGCTGTCCAGCAGGTATTGACGCAGCTCGTCGCACAGCGCCGGAAGCGACTCTTTCGGAAGAGAACGCAGCTCCTCAACGGTGCTTGCCTGCGCCAGTGTCGGGTATTTAGCAATATCAAAACTCATCAGAGACTCATTATGGAAGTTATTTGTCGCGTTCAATTACGAAGCTTGCCAGCGCCTGCAATGCTGTGGTGTCTAACGATTGCGCCGCAAGAATGTCCAGCGCGCTCAGCGCCTGCTGGTGAAGCTCCCTGGCTTTTGCACGGGCGTTATCCAGCCCCAGCAGCGATGGATAAGTACTTTTATCCAGTTCCTGGTCGGCACCCTGTTTTTTACCGGTTACCGCGCTATCGCCGACGACATCCAGAATATCGTCCTGTACCTGAAACGCGAGGCCGATAGCATCAGCATAGCGATCCAGCGCCGGTAGCGCAGCGCGTCCGCGCTCGCCAGCCGCAAGAGCACCAAGACGAATAGCCGTGCGGATCAGCGCGCCGGTTTTATGACGATGGATCTGCTCCAGCTGTTGCAGGCCGACGCGCTGGCCTTCGGCCGCTAAATCGAGCGCCTGTCCCCCGCACATGCCCGCCACGCCGCTGGCGCGCGCCAGTTCGCTTATCATCGCAATGCGATCTGCGTCGCTGACGCCCGGCATCGGCTCATCGGCGAGAATCGAGAATGCCTGCGTTTGCAGCGCATCCCCCGCCAGAATCGCCGTATCTTCACCATATTTTATATGGCAGGTTGGCTGACCGCGACGCAGCGCATCATCATCCATTGCTGGCAGGTCGTCATGTATCAGAGAGTAGGCGTGAATGCATTCAACGGCGGCGGCAGGCGCATCAAGGCTTGCCGGATTTGCGTTGAGCATTTCGCCTGTGGCGTAGACCAGAAAGGGGCGCAGACGTTTGCCACCCAAAAGTGCCCCATAGCGCATTGCGCTGACCAGAGGAGAACTCTGAAAGGGCAGGGGATCTAAAAAGCGCGACAGCGCAGCGTTTACGCGTTCCGGGTAGACGCTCAGCAGGTGAATGAAATCCATTAACTGTTTTCCGGCGTGAAGGTGCTCAAATCGGCGTCTTTATCATCGCTGAGCAGAATGCGTACGCGCTGCTCGGCCTGTTGTAAGGTTTGCTGGCCGGTGCGTGCCAGCTGGACACCGCGCTCAAACGCATTCAGCGCCTCTTCCAGCGGCAGCTCGCCGCTTTCCAGTCGGCTGACGATCTGTTCCAGCTGCTGTAAGGAGGTTTCAAAACTAGCGGGCTGTTCGGCTTTTTTCGGCATATTCAGTGTCGGCTCACGTGTAAATCTTTAACAAGTAATCGGTCATGGTAGCGGAGAGCGTTTGATTAGCAAAATAATCAATGTGACTGCGGTTGCAGAAGCAGTTATCTGATAAAGATGATATACTCTCGCGCCTCGGATGCGGATGCGCCCTTTAGCCTGCAATATCTGTGATTTTACCAGCTAACTACCGCGCGCTCGCACTTATTTGCCCAACGAATTCGTGTCGCCATGAAGTTTATCATCAAGTTATTTCCCGAAATCACCATCAAAAGTCAGTCGGTGCGACTGCGCTTTATTAAAATCCTCACCAGCAATATCCGCAACGTACTGAAAACCGTTGGCGAGGATATCGCCGTGGTGCGCCATTGGGATCACATCGAAGTCCGTTCAAAAGACGAAGGGCTGCGCGGCGTGATTGTTGATGAGCTTACCCGCATTCCCGGTATTCATCATGTGCTGTCGGTCGAAGATCGAGCCTATACCGACGTGCACAATATTTTTGAGCAGACGCTGGCGCTCTACGGCGACAGCCTGCAAAACAAAACCTTCTGCGTGCGCGTTAAGCGCCGCGGTAAACATGAGTTTAGCTCGCAAGACGTAGAGCGCTACGTGGGCGGTGGTCTGAATCAGCATATCGCCAGCGCAAAAGTGCAGCTCAACAAGCCTGACGTCACTGTTCATCTTGAAATTGACGACGATCGGCTGCTGCTGATCACCGGACGCTACGAGGGACTGGGCGGCTTCCCGATTGGGACTCAGGAAGATGTGATGTCGCTAATCTCCGGCGGCTTTGACTCTGGCGTCTCCAGCTACATGCTGCTGCGTCGCGGCTGCCGCGTGCACTACTGCTTCTTTAATCTTGGCGGCGCGGCGCATGAAATTGGCGTGCGTCAGGTAGCACACTATATCTGGGATCGCTTTGGTCGCTCGCATCGCGTGCGTTTTGTGGCGATTAACTTTGAGCCGGTAGTGGGCGAGATTCTGGAAAAGGTAGACGACGGCCAGATGGGCGTCGTGCTGAAACGCATGATGGTGCGTGCGGCTTCTATGGTTGCGGAGCGCTACGGCGTGCAGGCGCTGGTAACCGGTGAAGCGCTGGGTCAGGTTTCCAGCCAGACCCTGACCAACCTGCGCCTGATAGATAACGCCTCTGACACTCTTATCCTGCGTCCGCTGATCTCGCACGATAAAGAGCACATCATCAAAGTGGCGCGCGAGATCGGCACCGAAGATTTTGCCCGCACCATGCCGGAATATTGCGGCGTCATTTCAAAAAGCCCGACGGTAAAAGCGGTTAAGGCGAAAATTGAGGCGGAAGAGCAGAATTTTGACTTCGCTATCCTGCAGCGCGTTGTGGAAGAGGCGAGCAACGTTGATATCCGCGACATCGCTGTTGAGGCGGAAGAAGAGGTAGTAGAAGTCGAAACGGTTGATTCGTTTGGCGCGCAGGATGTGGTACTGGATATTCGCGCGATCGATGAGCAGGAAGAGAAGCCGCTGGCGTTGGCCGGTACCGAGGTGAAATCGCTGCCGTTTTATAAGCTCAGCACCCAGTTCGGCGATCTCGATCAGAGCAAAACCTGGCTGCTCTACTGCGATCGTGGCGTAATGAGCAAGCTGCAGGCGCTCTATCTGCACGAGCAGGGCTTTAAAAATGTGAAGGTCTATCGACCGTAAACCAAAAGGCTGCGCCAGTGCGCAGCCTTTTTTATTCCGTGTAGTCGTAAATGCCCGCGGCCAGCACCAGCTGAGACGCCACCTCCGCCGCTTTCTCTTTCCCTGCCAGCAGATCAATGAGCTTCAGCGCGAAGTCCATAGCCGTGCCCGGCCCCTGGCTGGTCAGCAGGTTAACACGGGGATCCCAGACAACGCGCTTTTCCATCCATTTTTCTGCCGGAATGGTCTCTTTCAGGCCAGGGAAGCCGGTCATATTGCCCACCGGAAACAGGTCATGCGGAACCAGCACTGTGCCCGCTGCGGCACAGATAGCGGCAACGATACGGCCAGAAAGATGGCACTGACGCACGGTTTCCACCAGCAGCGGGCTATCGCGAAAGGTCTCTGCACCTTTCAGGCCGCCCGGCAGCACAATCGCGGCATAGTCATTATCAGCCACTTCAACCAGTGGGGCATCCGCCAGCAGGCGCACGCCGCGCGAGCAGACAATCTCACGCGTGCCGTCGCTCTCTACGCTGGCGGTGACTACCTTCAGGCCGCCGCGCACCAGCAGATCGAGTGTGGTTACCGCTTCGATCTCTTCAGTGCCATGAGCGAGGCATACCAGAACTGGTGTGTTCGCGATCATAATGGGACTCCTTGCGTTTAACAAACTCATACAGACGGGTATTTTCCGGCACGCTAATGCCGTGTGCGCGCGCGCGGCGCAGCAAAAAGCCGGTAATATAATCGATCTCGGTCAGGCGCTGAGCCAGGACGTCCTGCAACATGGACGAGGTATTTGCCGCGGTGGTGTCAATCACGTTGTAGACAATGTCCTGCAGGCTGTCGGCGGTGATATGCTGGCCTTCACGCTCCATCACCCAGCTCAGCTCCTGGCAGAGCTGGTCAATCTGCGCGGGCCAGGCGCGAAGCGCACCGTTCTGACACGCATGCTCCACGGTCATCGGGTTGATCACGCAGTTCACCGCCAGCTTGCGCCAGCAGGCTGAAGCAATATGATTGTGCCACGCCACATCTGGCAGAGCGGCATGCAGGATATCGGCGAGATCGGCCCAGGCAGCGCCTTTGCGGTTCGCGGGACCAATATGGGTGATGCCGCTGGCAATATGTTTAATTACCGTGCCGTCACGCATCGCCGCATGCGTGGTGATGCCGCGCAGCAGCGGCTGGCTTAACCCCTTTAACTCATCCAGCGTGCCCATGCCGTTATGCAGCAGCAGGACAGGGCACTCATCTGACAGCACGCTCTGTAAGTTGCGCACCGCGGGGGAGACCTGCGGGGCCTTGAGCGTCACCAGCAGCAGCTGGCTGTCGGCCAGAAACAGCGGATCGTTGGCAATAAAGGTGTTGTTACTCACCTTGCCCTGGTCATCAATAACGTTAACGGAACAATAGGGCTGCGGCACACGCAGCCATCCCTGTACCTCATGGCCCTGGCGGGCAAGCGCTGAAAGCCAGATCTGTCCGATAGCGCCGCAACCCAACACGGTAATCTTCATACTGCCTCCCGTATCCGGGTTTATTGTTTGTTCTAATACACAGCCTGAGTATAGCGTTCTGCGCAACCTGATTTTATTTAGCACGGCAAGACGCGTATTATGCATGTCACTTTAGCGTCAGGAGAAGAAGAGATGCCATCTTTCGATATCGTTTCCGAAATCGACATGCAGGAAGTCCGCAACGCGGTCGAAAATGCCAACCGTGAATTAACGACCCGCTTCGATTTTCGTAACGTGAGCGCCAGTTTTGAGCTCAACGAAAAGAATGAAACCATCAAAGTAACCAGCGAGTCTGATTTTCAGGTGAAACAGCTGGTGGATATGCTGCGTGAGAAGATGCTCAAGCGCGGCATTGAGGGCGCTGCGCTCGATATTCCCGAAGAGATTGAGCACAGCGGCAAAAGCTGGAGCGTCGATGCCAAAATGAAAAAGGGCATT
Organism: Pantoea sp. KPR_PJ; assembly: GCF_041386365.1. Lineage (NCBI taxonomy): Bacteria > Pseudomonadati > Pseudomonadota > Gammaproteobacteria > Enterobacterales > Erwiniaceae > Pantoea > Pantoea sp. KPR_PJ. Next base: position 196,033 of record NZ_JABMIK010000003.1, read on the forward strand.
GAGACTGAGGTGGCGAAGAAGATCGTTAAGCTGATTAAAGACAGCAAGATCAAAGTGCAAACCCAGATTCAGGGCGACTCACTGCGCGTTACGGGTAAATCACGCGACGATCTGCAGAGCGCAATGGCGCTGGTGCGCGGCGGCAATCTTGGCCAGCCATTCCAGTTCAAAAATTTCCGCGATTAATTCCCTCCAGGCGTGCAGCAGTTGATCTGCTGCACGCTTTGCTTACTGCATCTGTCGTGCCGCTTGTTTCCCGCTATTCCCCGGCGTTTAATCATTATGCTTTTCGGCAAAGCTGTACAAATCTCATGAGGAAACCCTCAACTGGAGAATGAAAGCATGCAAATGATGAAAGCTGCCATAGTGAAGGCGTTTGGTGCCCCGCTGGTTATTGAGCAGGTGCCGATACCCGAAGCGGGTGCGGGGCAGGTACTGGTAAAAATTGCGGCCACTGGCGTTTGCCATACCGATCTTCATGCGGCAGAGGGCGACTGGCCCGTCAAACCCGAGCCGCCTTTTATTCCCGGTCATGAAGGGGTGGGTGAAGTTGTGGCGGTAGGCCCCAATGTGACTCACCTCAAGCTGGGGGATCGCGTTGGTGTGCCCTGGCTCTATTCGGCGTGCGGCCACTGCGAGCACTGTCTTGACAGCTGGGAGACGCTCTGCCATGAACAGAAAAATGCGGGCTATTCGGTTAACGGCAGCTTTGCGGAGTATTGCCTGGCCGATGCCAACTATGTCGGCATTCTGCCCGATAACCTTGACTATGCCGATGTCGCGCCCATCCTCTGCGCTGGGGTGACTGTCTATAAAGGACTGAAAATGACCGAAGCCAGGCCCGGAAACTGGGTGGTTATCTCCGGAATCGGCGGTCTGGGCCATCTGGCGGTACAGTATGCCGTAGCGATGGGGCTAAACGTGGCCGCAGTCGATGTTGATGATGAAAAGCTGGCTTTTGCACAGCGGCTCGGGGCCAGCGTAGTGGTGAACGCGCGTAAAGACGATCCCGCAAAGGTGTTTCACGCGCAGTTTGGCGGCGCACACGCTGCGCTGGTTACCGCCGTGTCACCCAAGGCGTTTGAACAGGCGATCGGCACGCTGCGCCGTGGTGGAACCATGGTGCTGAACGGGCTGCCGCCGGGCAAGTTTGATCTCTCTATCTTTGATATGGTGCTGGACGGTATCACGGTGCGCGGCTCTATCGTTGGCACCAGAAAGGATTTGCAGGAGGCGCTCGATTTTGCCGGACGGCATAAGGTAAAAGCCACCATTGCCGTTGAGCCACTGAGCAATATCAACGCCATTTTTGAACGTATGCACGCCGGAAAAATTGAGGGGCGGATCGTCATAGATATGTCGCTTTAACGGCGGCGTAAAAAGCAAAGAACCGGCACAAAGCCGGTTCTTTTGTTTCATCCAGCCGGGGCCGTAGCCCCTTAGCTGCTGGCCAGCAGCGCCTCCAGTTCAGGACGGCTGGTGACCTTACTGTCAATCTTGATGTAGGCGCTTTTCTCTTCCGGCACGATCAGCACGGATGTGACGCCCGGCTGGGCTTTCAGCCGCTGCTCCAGGTTTGGCACAGCCAGCACCGTATCGCTCAGCACAATGCGCAGGCTGCTAACGTAAGGGGGTTCCTGCATGGTCATGGCAACAAACAGCCAGAAAGCCGCCACGATAGCGCCAACCAGGAAAACCGTCTGTGCATCAAAGTGACCCAATACCCAGCCGCCCAGGCTACCGCCAATGGCGACGCCAATAAACTGGCTGGTAGAGTAGAGGCCCATCGCGGTGCCTTTGTATCCGGCAGGCGACTCTTTGCTCACCAGCGAAGGCAGAATTGCCTCCATCAGGTTAAAGGCAAAAAAGAAGAGCTGCACGCCAGCCACCAGCGTCCAGAAATGGCCTTCTGCGCCCCAGAGTACAATCTCCGCAATAACGATCGCGCCCACGCAGGCAACAAAGACGCGCTTCATGCGGCGTTTAACTTCTGCATAAATAATAAAAGGCACCACGCCGACAAAAGCGACAAGCATGGTCACCAGATAGATTTTCCAGTGTTCGGCTGCAGGCAGGCCTGCCTGCTCAAACTGGCCGGGCAGGGCGACGAAGCTCGACATCAGCAGAATGTGCAGGCAGAGAATGCCGATATTGAGTTTTACCAGGCGTGAATTACCCAGCACCTTGCGAAAGCTCCCTTTGACCATGCCCGATTCGCGGTTCAGTACATGGCCAGGCGCGGTGGGCACAACCAGCAGCGTAATCACAATGCCTAGCGAGGCAAGAATGGCAATCATCCAGAACAGCGCGTGCAGGCCAAGCGCATGCGTGACAATCGGGCCAATCACCATTGCAATGGCGAAGGTCACGCCAAAGCTGATGCCGATAAACGCCATCGCTTTTGTTCGGTTCTGCTCGCGGGTCAAATCAGAGAGCAGCGCCATGACGGCGGCGGCAATTGCGCCAGAACCCTGCAACGCGCGGCCAAGAATAATGCCCCAGATCGAGGTGGTGCTGGCGGCGATGACGCTGCCAAGAACAAACAACAGCAGGCCGCCCACAATCAGTGGCTTACGGCCAATGCGATCTGACATCAGCCCAAATGGAATTTGAAATATTGCCTGTGCCAGACCGTAAATGCCGATCGCCAGGCCAATAAGCGTTTCACTTGCACCCTGAAGAGCCATGCCGTAGGTGGTTAATACCGGCAGGACCATAAACATGCCCAGCATTCGCAGGGAAAATACCGTACCCAAACCCCATGTGGCGCGAAGCTCCACCGGCGTCATTTTATTATCGTTCATTCCAACCTCTGTAAGTTTGCCGTCTTTATTTTAGGGAGCAGGGCAGGGCGGGTAAAATAATAGTGTTTAAGAAGTGGTAACAAAAAGAAAGGGCGCGAAATCGCGCCCTTAGTTTGCTATGTCAGTGCAGCATTACCACACGTAGGTCAGCAGATCTTTTGAAGCCGGAGCCATAAAATCCACTGACATCATCACGCTAAGCGCGGTGATGGCAACGATGGAAAAAACGAACAGCTTACGTGCCCAGACGCGATCGTTTGAGGTCTTGTAACCTGACAGCGCCATTCCCAGCCACCAGACGCTGACAGCAGCCGCCACGACCAGATACTTGTAGCCTGCATAGCCACCCAGCGACAGCATCAGCGTCGCGATCATAAACGCCAGAATATAGAGCGTAATATGATTCTTCGCGACGGAGATACCTTTTACCACCGGCAGAACCGGGATATTTGCCGCCTGGTAATCTTTAAAGCGGAAGATAGCAATCGCATAGGAGTGCGGCATCTGCCACAGGCTAAAGATCGCCAGCAGGATCAGGGCGCCCGCGTCGAACTCGTTTGTTACGGCGCAGTAGCCAATGACCGGTGGCGCAGCACCAGACAGGCTGCCAATCAGCGTCCCGTAAACGGAGTGGCGCTTCATGTAGAGGCTGTAAACACCGACATAAACCACAAAGCCCATGACCGCCAGCCACATGGCCAGCGGATTGGCACCAAAGTAAAGCAACGCAAAGCCAGCAATACCCAGCGCGGTAGCATAAATCAGGCTTACTTTCGCAGAGATGAGGCCTTTAACCAGCACTCGATTCCGGGTTCTCTCCATCTTGACGTCGATATCGCGGTCGATCACGTTGTTGAAAACACAACCTGAGGCGACAACCAGCGATACGCCGATCAGCGAGGTGAGAAACAGGGCGTAATCAATGCTGCCTTTTGAAGCCAGCAGAAATCCGCCGATCACAGAAATTAAATTCCCGAAGATAATTCCTGGTTTTGTTACTTGCAGGTATTGCTTAATCATTACGCGACTCTTTAGTGAACCATCATGTTGTAGTTGAGGTTCCACATAATCCACAGCGAGCCAACCACGACGATCAGAATAATGACCGCCGAGAAGACGATGGCTACCATGTTCCAGCCGCCTTCAGACTTAGTGTCCAGATGCAGGAAGTAGATCAGGTGAACAACGACCTGGATAACTGCGCAGGCAACCACGACGCCCAGGGTCATACCTTGAGATGACTCGCCGCTCATCACCATCCAGAACGGGATACCGGTCAGGATGACAGAGAGGATGAAGCCGATCATGTAGGACTTCACGCTGCTGTGCGGAACAACATTTCCGTTAGCTGAATGACTCATTACATGACTCCCATCAGATAGACAATGGTAAATACGCAGATCCACACCACATCCAGGAAGTGCCAGAACAGGCTCAGGCACAGGATACGAGTATGGTTAGTCGACGTCAGCCCACGTTTGGCAATCTGGAACATCAGCACCAGCATCCAGATCAGGCCGCAGGTAACGTGCAGGCCGTGGGTGCCTACCAGGGTAAAGAAGCCTGACAGGAAGCCGCTGCGATTCGGGCCGAAGCCTTCTTCGATCAGATGATGGAACTCATAGATCTCCATGCAGATAAAGCCAAGACCGAACAGGAAAGTCAGTGCCAGCCAGCTAAGGACCGAGCTTTTCTTGTCGTGGTTCATGGCGATAACCGCCATACCGTAGGTGATGGAGCTCAGCAGCAGCAGCGCTGTTTCGCCCAGAACGAACGGCAGTTCGAAGATGTCTTTGCCTGCCGGGCCACCGGCAGTGCTGTTGACCATAACCGCATAGGTCGCAAACAGGGTTGCGAAGATAATGCAGTCACTCATCAGGTAGATCCAGAAGCCAAAGACCTTATTGGCTCCTGCATCGTGATGCCCATGCTCCGCATGGGCGTCGTGGTGGTGTTTTGTCAGAGTTTCAGTCGACATTATTTCAGACCCGCTTTGCTAATATCGTCAAAGTGCTGCTTTTCGATCTTCTCAATCTCGGCAACCGGAACGTAGTAGTCCACGTCTTCGTCGAAGCTCTTCACAATCCAGGTCACGATCATGCCCAGGAAGCTCAGGCCAGCCAGCCACCAGATATGCCAGATTGCGGCAAAACCGAATACCGTTGCGAAGGCTGCGATCACGATAGCCGCGCCGCTGTTCTTCGGCATATGAATCTCTTCATATTTCGCCGGCTGCTTGTACGCTTCGCCTTTTTCTTTCATTTCCCAGAACGCGTCGCGCTCGTGGATATGTGGGATAGTGGCAAAGTTGTAGAACGGCGGCGGTGAAGAGGTTGCCCACTCCAGCGTACGACCACCCCATGGGTCACCAGTCACATCACGGTTCTGGTGACGGTCACGTACAGAAACGTAGAACATGATGACCTGGCTGATAATACCGCAGGCGATCAGGGCTGCACCGCATGCTGCAATAACCAGCAGAGAGTGGAACTGCGGATCGATGTCCTGGCTCAGACGACGGGTCATACCCATGAAGCCCAGTACATACAGCGGCATAAACGCAACGAAGAAGCCGATGATCCAGAACCAGAAGGCGCGCTTGCCCCAGGTTTCGTTCAGGGTAAAGCCGAAGGCTTTCGGGAACCAGTAGGTTACGCCCGCCATACAACCGAATACCACACCGCCGATGATGACGTTATGGAAGTGCGCAATCAGGAACAGGCTGTTGTGCAGCACGAAGTCCGCGCCCGGCACTGCCAGCAGTACCCCGGTCATTCCCCCCACAGAGAAGGTTACCAGGAAGCCTACAGTCCACAGCATCGCAGAGTGCATTACGATGCGACCCTGGTACATGGTGAACAGCCAGTTAAAGATTTTCACACCGGTCGGAATCGCGATGATCATCGTCATGATACCGAAGAAGGCGTTAACGTTCGCACCCGCACCCATGGTGAAGAAGTGGTGCAGCCAAACGATGAACGACAGTACGGTAATGGCGATGGTCGCCCACACCAGCGAGGTGTAACCAAACAGACGTTTTTTAGAGAATGTTGCTGTAACTTCAGAGAAGACGCCAAATACCGGCAGAACCAGGATGTACACTTCCGGGTGACCCCAGACCCAGATCAGGTTGACGTACATCATCATGTTACCGCCCATATCATTAGTAAAGAAATGGAAGCCAAGGTAACGGTCGAGGGTCAACAGTGCCAGCGTTACGGTCAGAACCGGGAACGCAGCGATGATCAGGACGTTGGTACAAAGTGATGCCCAGGTAAATACCGGCATTTTGAACAGGTCCATGCCCGGCGCACGCATCTTCAGAATGGTGACGAAGAAGTTGATACCGGTTAGCGTGGTCCCGATACCAGAAAGCTGGAGACTCCAGATCCAGTAATCGACCCCGACGCCAGGGCTGTACTCTGCGCCAGAAAGCGGCGGATAGGCCAGCCAGCCAGTCTGTGCAAACTCGCCCACGCCCAGAGACAGGTTAACCAGGATCACACCGACCGCGGTAAACCAGAAGCTCAGGTTGTTCAGGAACGGGAATGCCACGTCGCGCGCACCGATTTGCAGCGGAACCGCGATGTTCATCAGACCGACCACGAACGGCATCGCCACGAAGAAGATCATAATCACGCCGTGCGCGGTAAAGATCTGGTCGTAGTGGTGCGGTGGGAGTATGCCAGCTTCCCCAGCGGAAGCCATCACCTGCTGGGTACGCATCATGATTGCATCGGCAAAGCCACGCAGCAGCATGACAAATGCCATGATGATATACATGATACCCAGTTTTTTGTGGTCAACAGACGTCAGCCATTCTGACCACAGATACTGCCATTTACCAAAGTAGGTGAGGGCAGCGATGATTGCCAGACCACCAATGATGATCCCGGCAACCGTAACCATGATAATGGGCTCATGGTACGGCACTGCATCCAGTGTTAATTTTCCGAACATCGTATTATTCCTCGGCTCCCGCGGAAGCGGTATGACTCATGTCCATGCCTTCGTGCTGCTGCATGTCCATCTTCCCGTGGCTGGTCATGAACTTAGCGATAACTTGCTTGAACAGTTCAGGATTCGCTGAAGAGAAATATTCCACCGGATGATTTTCGCTTGGCACTGCTACCTTCTCGAAATCTTCCATTGTGGTCAGCGTGTTAGGTGCCGCTTTGACTTTGGCAACCCACTGCTGGAATTCCGCATCGTCCTTGGTTGCAATGGCTTTGAACTTCATACCAGAGAAACCTCGACCACTGAAGTTCGAGGAGATACCGTCGAACGTTCCTGGCTCATTGGCGATCAGGTGCAGTTTGGTCTGCATGCCCGCCATGGCATAAATCTGGCTGCCGAGCGTCGGAATAAAGAAGGAGTTCATAACGGAGTTAGAGGTAATTTTGAAGCTCACCGGCGTATTAGCCGGGAAAGCGATCTGGTTGATGGTGGCAATACCCTGTTCCGGGTAGATAAACAACCATTTCCAGTCCAGCGCAACCACTTCAATCTCAACCGGTTTCACGTCAGAGGCGAGCGGTTTGCTTGGCTCCAGCGCGTGAGTTGATTTCCAGGTCAGCACGCCGAGGAAGAGAATGATCAGGATCGGAATGGTCCAGACCACAGCTTCAACTTTGTTAGAGTGTGACCAGTTAGGGCTGTACTTCGCTTCAGTGTTGGATGCACGATATTTCCATGCAAACACCACCGCCATCAAGACTGCGGGAATAACGACGATCATCATCAAGCCAAAGGCTGTCAGAATCAACGAACGTTGCTCAAGTGCAATCTGTCCCTTGGGATTTAACAACGCATTATCGCAACCACTCATTAACAAAGTGCCTGCGATTAATGACAAAATCCCCAAACTTTTATTGTATTTCCTGAGTCTCATTTAACGACCTCAATGACAAAGGGCTTATTGTCGTTTAAGTGTGCGCGCATTTTACGGGAAGGTTTATGCAGTGTAAACCAGCATAAGGATGTGTCAGCAGCGTGTTGACACCTTTTGCTAAGGGTGTCACAGATGTTGCCTGGGGTGATAAATTATTAACTGCGACAAGCAGTTGAGGCTAATATAACAAAAACCAATGAAAGTATCCTTAAAGAAAACAGGGAAAGAATAAACCTTACCTTTAGCGCTCAATTCTTTAACAACTTTGCATCATTTGTGTGATGTAATTTATACAAAATAATTGCTCACCGGTTTTTAATATATTTGCGTTGAGTTAAGAAAGTGACCTTATTATTTTCAGGAAAATAACACGCGATGACAAAAATTAACTTTTGTCTTTTGTAAAGGCTGTGCATTAAAAATTTTTGTCAGCCCAGAGATCGCATCAGTCACTTTTTTTTACCACAGCGTTTTCGCGCAGGGCCAGATAATCGAATGCCACGCCGCCACATACTGCCAGCACCAGCAGTGCCATACCTGTTTCAAACAGCCTGATCACTGCTGGACCCACCTGCCACAGCCCCAGTGCCTGCAGGGCGAGCGCCACCAGCCACAGAGCGATAAATCCACAGCCTGCGCAGAACAGGCGTGTGGTCCAGCGATAAGCTGCCGCAAATCGCCGACGGGGCAGAAACTGACCGCTGTTCTGCGCGGCGTTCAGCGTCTCGCGGCAGAGTATCAGCAGCAGCAGGCCGGGCAATGCCGCCAGTACGGTAAAAGCATAAAAGGTTGGCCAGCCCCAGAGTTCCACCAGCCAGCCAGCCGCCGGGCCTACATAAACGCGGCCTACCGCTGATAGCGCCGAGAGCAGGGCAAACTGCGTCGCGGAGAATGATTTGTTGCAGAGCGTCATCAGCAGCGCAACGAAGGCTGCCGTGCCCATTCCGCCGCACAGGTTTTCGACAAACACGGCGCTGGCCATGCTCCACAAGTGGGGTGACGTTACTGCGAGCAGCCAGTAAGCAAAATTTGAGGCCGCCTGAAGTACGCCGAATATCATCAGTGCGCGAAACAGGCTTAGTCGCTGCATCAGCATGCCGCCATAAAGTGCCCCGATAATCGTCGCCAGCAGGCCAAGCGTTTTGTTAACCAGACCGACATCACCGGCAGTGAAGCCAACGCCGCGAATTAAAAAGGTGGTGGTCAACGAGGCGGCGAAGGCATCGCCAAGTTTATAAAGCACAATCAGCGTAATGAGCAGCCAGGCATTATTGCGCTGAAAAAAATCTTTGAGCGGCAGCGATACCGCATCGCGTAGCGAATGCGGGGTCGTGGCATGGGTGTCAGGCTCGTTAGCCATTAACGTTGCAATCAGCGCAGGCAGCAGCAGCAGGGCCATAAGCCAGTAGGTTGACTGCCAGCCGAGATAGCGATCGGCAAGCCACAGCGCCAGCCCGCCAGAGACCAGCATGGCCAGACGATAGCCGAGTACGGTGATGGCTGCGCCACTGCCGCGCTCTTCCGGCGGCAGCACATCGGTTTTCCAGGCGTCAAACACGATATCCTGTGAAGCGGAGCAAAAGGCGACCAGTACCGCCAGTGCGGCCAGCAGCGTCAGATTGCGGTCTGGCTGCATAAAGCCCATTGCCACGATACCGGCAATCAGCGCCAGCTGCGTCAGCAGCAGCCAGCCGCGCCGCCGTCCTAACAGCGGGGGCGTGAAGCGGTCCATGACCGGTGCCCAGAGAAACTTAAAAACGTAAGCCTGACCGACCAGAGAGAAAAAACCGATCGTTTTCAGGTCAACATTCTCGACCGTCATCCAGGCCTGTAGCGTACCGGAAGTCAGCGCCAGCGGTAAGCCGGAGGCAAACCCCAGCAGCAGTAAAACGGCGGCGTTGCGTTGCGTAAAGATGCGGAGATAATGATTCATGCTGATCCTGAAGCCATGCCCGGCATCCGGCCGGGCACAGGGTACGACAAATTAGCGCGCGTTCTGCTTGATGAAGTTGCTGATGCTGGTGTCCTGCGCCATATCGGCGATGACATCGCCCAGCGTTGAGTTCACCGCCTTGGTAATCTTCTCGTTGCTTGCGTTGAAGGCACCTTCCACGCTGTAGGTCTGACGATAGTTTTTCACCTGCTTGTTGCCATTTTTTGCCGTGGCGATAATGGAAATATCGGCTTTGGTGGTGATGCTGTAGCGCACGTTGCCCTGGGTAACGTCTGCATAGAGATTATTCACCACAATCTGCAAATCTACAGCACCTTCAGGCCCAATCATGTAACCACGTGCGGTCATCTGCTTCTCCAGCACCTCCTGCAACAGGAAGCGCAGGTCGCGAGACGGCGTCAGCGTCACCAGCTGGCCATCACGGTTCACCTTGGCCAGCGCCTGGTCGCTACGCTGGTCAGCACCGTTAATGCTGACTGTCACACCCATCAGGCTGGGATCCTGCTGGGGCAGCTGAATTTTAGGCTGGATGGTCAATGTATTGCTGCTGGTGGCACAGCCGGCCAAAATGAAAGCAGCCAGCAGGGGAAACAACAGTTTTTTCAACATGTTTATTCTCATTAATGTTGTGGGTTGGTTTGCAAAAACTGTGGTCATCATAGCATTGAGCGGCAGTGAAAAAAGCCCTCTGCGCGGGAGAATTGATTGTAAAAGCCTTTTTCCAGCCCCTTTAGAAATGGGATCGTTGACCGGGGCTTTCGCTACGCTATGATGCCCCTGACGTTTACAGACGGCAGAAATATTTTCACACATTTATGCGGACCTGTCTGAAAACCTACTAATATTTAAACAGATGGGGCACAGCGCTCGCCATTGAGGAAAAAGACAATGATCCGCGAACAAATTGAAGAGAAGCTGCGCCAGGCTTTCCAGCCGGCACATCTGGAAGTGCACGATGAAAGTTATCGTCATAATGTGCCTGCAGGTTCAGAAAGCCATTTCAAAGTGGTGATAGTCAGCGATCTGTTTGCTGGCCAGCGCTTTCTGGCTCGTCACCGCGCTATTTATGGTGAGCTCGCTGCTGAGCTGGCGGGCAGTGTACATGCGCTGGCGTTGCATACTTATACCCGGAAGGAGTGGGAAGGGTTGCAGGATACCGTGCTCGCTTCCCCTAACTGCCGTGGTGCTGGTACCCTCGCCTGAAATCCTCTTCTTTGTGAAAACGGCCTGCGGGCCGTTTTTCTTCTCTGTTTCCTGAAAAACGCGATCTCTGGCGCAAAAAAGCAGCAAAGCTGTTAAAAAGCGGTGAGTTTCCAGCCTCGACTCACCAGAGCGATGCCGCTATAATGCGGCGTCTATTTTTCCGGAATGTCTTCGGGACGCTTCTGGTGACAGGGATCAGGTTCTCTTCGTGGAAGCCGTCCCGGTTGTTGGATACGGCGCATTACATAATGTGTGGTGTCTGAAGTTGACCGAGCACGCGATTTTTTGAGGTAACAAGATGACAGTTTCAGTAGAAACCACTCAGGGTCTGGGCCGTCGCATTACGATTACTGTTGCAGCTGACAGCATCGAAAGCGCAGTAAAGAAAGAACTGGTGGAAGTGGCGAAAAAAGTCCGTATCGATGGTTTCCGTAAAGGCAAAGTGCCGGCCAATATCATCGCACAGCGCTACGGCGCTTCTGTTCGCCAGGACGTGCTGGGCGAGCTGATGACGCGCAACTTCGTTGACGCCATCATCAAAGAAAAAATCAACCCGGCTGGCGCACCAAACTATGTGCCGGGCGAGTATAAAGAAGGTGAAGATTTCACCTATGCCGTTGAGTTCGAAGTCTACCCGGAAGTTGAACTGCAGGGTCTGGACAGCATCGAAGTTGAAAAACCGCTGGTTGAAGTCACCGAAGCTGACGTCGACACCATGCTGGACACGCTGCGTAAGCAGCAGGCGAACTGGAAAGAGAGCGATGCAGCCGCGACGGCTGAAGATCGCGCAACCATCGACTTTACCGGTTCTGTAGACGGTGAAGAGTTTGAAGGTGGCAAAGCGTCTGACTTCGTTCTGGCAATGGGCCAGGGCCGCATGATCCCAGGCTTCGAAGAAGGCATTGTGGGTCATAAAGCAGGCGACACCTTCACTATCGATGTGAAATTCCCGGAAGACTACCACGCGGAAAACCTGAAAGGTAAAGACGCGAAGTTCGAGATCGTGCTGAAGAAAGTTGAAACGCGCGAACTGCCGGAACTGACTGAAGAGTTCATCAAGCGTTTCGGCGTGGAAGATGGTTCAGTGGAAGGTCTGCGTGCTGAAGTGCGCAAAAATATGGATCGTGAGCTGAAAGGCGCAATCCGTAACCGTGTGAAGACTCAGGCGATCGACGGCCTGGTTAACGCTAACGCCATCGACGTACCGGCTGCCCTGATCGACAGCGAAATCGACGTGCTGCGTCGTCAGGCTGCTCAGCGCTTTGGTGGTAACGAGAAACAGGCGCTGGAACTGCCGCGTGAGCTGTTTGAAGAGCAGGCAAAACGCCGCGTGATCGTTGGTCTGCTGCTGGGCGAAGTGATTCGTACCCACGAGCTGAAAGCTGACGAAGCACGTGTTAACGCCCTGATCGAAGAGATGGCTTCTGCGTACGAAGATCCGCAGGAAGTGATTGAGTTCTACAGCAAAAACAATGAGCTGATGAACAACATGCGCAATGTCGCGCTGGAAGAGCAGGCCGTTGAAGCCGTTCTGGAAAAAGCCAAAGTGACTGAGAAAGCGACCAGCTTCCAGGAACTGATGAATCAGACGACTGCTGCCTGATTGCTGAGTTAACCAGAAATGCGAAGCCCGCGACTGCAAAGTCGTGGGCTTTTTTTGTTTTTACGGCATACCCTTCACTCTGGACCCGCTATTCGCCTAATTAATCGGCAAATTATTCACGTTACGCTTTTTCCCGGTTAGCGAATGAAGAAAAGGTTGTTATGCTTGAAACAACTGGGCAGCATCCCCAGATTGAAGGAGTATGCAAAAGACAGTTAGACTGACTGATTAACCGTCCTTGAAGGTGTCGGAAACGGAGTAGCGCAGCATGCGCTGGCTGGCTCCAGAGAAATCGGTACAGAATGTTGCCAATGAACTATATCCAGGAGACGGTAATGTCATACAGTGGCGATCGTGAATTTACTGCGCCGCGCAATGCGCTGGTGCCTATGGTGGTTGAACAGACTTCACGCGGCGAGCGTTCCTACGACATCTATTCCCGCCTGCTTAAAGAGCGCGTGATCTTCCTGACGGGTCAGGTTGAAGATCATATGGCTAACCTGATCGTGGCGCAGATGCTGTTTCTGGAAGCGGAAAACCCTGAAAAAGATATTTATCTTTATATCAACTCGCCAGGCGGCGTGATCACGGCGGGCATGTCGATCTATGACACCATGAAGTTTATCAAGCCTGACGTTAGCACCATTTGCATGGGCCAGGCCTGTTCAATGGGCGCGTTTCTGCTGACGGCAGGGACCAAGGGCAAGCGCTTCTGCCTGCCTAACTCTCGCGTGATGATCCATCAGCCGCTGGGCGGTTATCAGGGCCAGGCGACAGACATAGAAATTCATGCGAAAGAAATTCTGAAAGTAAAACAGCGCATGAACGAACTGATGGCCGAGCATACCGGCAAGTCACTGGAACAAATTGAGCGCGATACCGAGCGTGACCGTTTCCTCTCTGCAAATGAAGCGGTAGAGTATGGACTGGTCGACTCTGTCCTGACGCATCGCGAATAAGACTCATCTGCCCGGCTCCTTACGCTATAGTTACTGGGATACGGGTTTGAGTTGAATGAATATTGGCCGTGTTCGCACGGCCTGCGCCGTACGCCAGTATGGCCTGAGAACAAGAAGAGGTTAACTGATGACAGATAAGCGCAAAGACGGTTCAGGTAAGTTGCTGTACTGCTCTTTCTGCGGCAAAAGCCAGCATGAAGTGCGTAAGCTGATTGCCGGGCCGTCAGTGTATATCTGCGACGAATGTGTCGATCTGTGCAATGACATCATTCGCGAAGAGATAAAAGAAGTTGCCCCGCATCGCGAACGTAGCGCGCTGCCTACGCCGCACGAAATCCGCCATCACCTCGATGATTATGTTATCGGCCAGGAAAAGGCGAAAAAAGTGCTGGCGGTTGCGGTGTACAACCACTACAAACGCCTGCGTAACGGCGATACCAGCAACGGTATTGAACTGGGCAAGAGTAACATTTTGCTGATTGGCCCAACCGGGAGTGGTAAAACGCTGCTGGCAGAAACGCTGGCGCGTCTGCTGGATGTGCCTTTCACCATGGCTGACGCCACCACGTTAACCGAAGCGGGCTACGTGGGCGAAGACGTGGAGAATATCATCCAGAAACTGCTGCAAAAGTGCGACTACGACGTGCAGAAAGCGCAGCGCGGCATCGTCTATATCGATGAAATTGACAAAATTTCGCGTAAATCGGACAACCCGTCCATTACGCGTGACGTTTCTGGCGAAGGTGTCCAGCAGGCGCTGCTGAAGCTGATTGAAGGTACGGTGGCGGCTGTACCACCGCAGGGTGGGCGTAAGCATCCCCAGCAGGAGTTTTTGCAGGTTGATACCTCCAAGATTTTGTTTATCTGCGGGGGAGCGTTCGCCGGCCTGGACAAAGTAATCTCCCAGCGTGTGGAGACCGGCTCTGGCATCGGCTTTGGCGCAACGGTGAAAGGTAAATCGCAGAAGGCAACGGAAGGCGAACTGCTGTCGCAGGTGGAGCCTGAAGATCTGATTAAATTTGGTCTGATCCCGGAGTTTATCGGCCGTCTGCCTGTTGTGGCGACGCTGAATGAGCTGAGCGAAGAGGCGTTGATTCAGATTTTGCGTGAGCCGAAAAACGCGCTGACCAAACAGTACCAGGCGCTATTCAACCTGGAAGGCGTTGAGCTGGAGTTCCGTGATGAAGCCCTGACCGCCATTGCTAAAAAAGCGATGTCGCGCAAGACCGGCGCACGTGGCCTGCGCTCTATTGTTGAAGGCGCACTGCTGGAAACCATGTATGACCTGCCTTCTATGGAAGATGTGGAAAAAGTGGTCATTGATGAGTCGGTCATTGACGGTCAGTCTGAACCGATGCTTATCTACGGCAAGCACGAAGCCCAGGCATCTGGCGAATAATTCGCCACAGCAAGGGTGTTGATATCATTAAAAAAGGGGAAAATTCTTTCCCCTTTTGTTTTTCTCGCTCTCATGACGTTGAATGTCGAACGATCATCCCCATATACTCATAATCCTGTGGGTTTAACTGCACATTCCTGCATTTGCGGTGCCCATCACCTGGCGGACACTAACTAAGAGAGAGCTCTATGAATCCTGAGCGTTCTGAACGCATTGAAATCCCCGTGTTGCCTCTGCGCGACGTGGTGGTTTATCCGCACATGGTAATTCCGTTGTTTGTTGGTCGGGAAAAATCGATTCGTTGCCTCGAAGCGGCGATGGATCATGACAAGAAGATCATGCTGGTTGCCCAGAAAGAGGCGTCAACGGATGAACCTGGCATTAACGATCTCTTCTCAGTAGGGACCGTAGCCTCTGTATTGCAGATGCTAAAACTGCCTGACGGCACAGTGAAAGTTCTGGTCGAAGGTTTACAGCGCGCGCACATCACGACGCTGGCAGATAATGGCGATCACTTCACCGCACAGGCGGAATACCTGAACTCGCCAGAAATTGAAGAGCGCGAGCAGGAAGTACTGGTGCGTACGGCGATCAATCAGTTTGAAGGCTACATTAAGCTGAATAAAAAGATCCCGCCGGAAGTCCTGACTTCGCTGAACAATATCGACGATGCGGCCCGTCTGGCCGACACCGTGGCAGCGCATATGCCGTTGAAACTGGCAGATAAACAGTCGGTGCTGGAGATGTCTGACGTTAATGAACGTCTGGAATATCTCATGGCGATGATGGAATCTGAAATCGATCTGCTGCAGGTTGAAAAGCGTATCCGCAACCGCGTGAAAAAGCAGATGGAGAAAAGCCAGCGCGAGTATTACCTGAATGAGCAGATGAAAGCCATTCAGAAAGAGCTGGGCGAAATGGACGACGTACCGGATGAGTACGAAGCCCTGAAGCGCAAGATCGATGCGGCAAAAATGCCGGCTGAAGCACGCGAAAAAGCGGAAGCTGAGCTGCAAAAATTGAAAATGATGTCGCCGATGTCTGCCGAAGCGACGGTGGTACGCGGCTATATTGACTGGATGGTCCAGGTGCCATGGAACGCGCGCAGCAAGGTGAAAAAAGACCTGCGCAAAGCTCAGGAGACGCTGGATACCGATCACTATGGTCTGGAGCGCGTCAAAGACCGCATCCTTGAATACCTTGCCGTACAGAGTCGCGTCAGCAAAATCAAAGGTCCGATTCTCTGTCTGGTGGGACCGCCGGGCGTGGGTAAAACCTCGCTGGGGCAGTCTATTGCGAAAGCGACCGGGCGTAAGTATGTGCGTATGGCTCTGGGTGGCGTGCGTGACGAGGCGGAAATTCGCGGTCACCGCCGCACCTATATTGGCTCAATGCCGGGCAAGCTGATCCAGAAGATGGCCAAAGTGGGCGTGAAAAACCCGCTGTTCCTGCTGGATGAGATTGACAAAATGTCCTCTGACATGCGCGGCGATCCGGCGTCAGCACTGCTTGAAGTGCTCGATCCTGAACAGAATATTGCCTTTAACGACCATTACCTCGAAGTAGATTACGATCTCTCCGATGTGATGTTTGTAGCAACCTCTAACTCTATGAACATTCCAGCACCGCTGCTGGATCGTATGGAGGTGATTCGTCTCTCCGGCTATACCGAGGATGAGAAACTCAACATCGCTAAGCAGCATTTGCTGCCTAAGCAGATTGAGCGCAACGCCCTGAAACAGAGCGAAATCACGGTTGAAGATAGCGCTATCGTCGGCATTATTCGCTATTACACCCGTGAAGCGGGCGTACGTAGCCTGGAGCGTGAACTGTCCAAGCTGTGCCGCAAAGCGGTGAAGGCCCTGCTGCTGAATAAAGAGCAGAAGCACATCACCATTGACGGCGAGAACCTGAAAGATTATCTCGGCGTTCAACGCTTTGACTATGGCCGTGCCGACAGCGAAAACCGCGTAGGGCAGGTGACAGGGCTGGCATGGACCGAAGTGGGCGGCGATCTGCTGACCATCGAAACCGCCTGCGTACCGGGTAAAGGTAAACTGACCTATACCGGCTCGCTCGGTGAGGTTATGCAGGAGTCTATTCAGGCGGCGCTGACCGTGGTGCGTGCACGTGCTGAGAAGCTCGGCATTAATGGCGACTTCTACGAGAAGCGTGATATTCACGTTCACGTACCGGAAGGCGCAACGCCGAAGGATGGTCCCAGTGCCGGTATCGCCATGTGTACCGCACTGGTTTCCTGCCTGACCGGCAATCCGGTGCGCTCCGACGTGGCAATGACTGGCGAAATCACCCTGCGTGGTCAGGTCCTGCCCATCGGTGGCCTGAAAGAGAAGCTGCTGGCGGCGCACCGTGGCGGGATTAAAGTCGTGCTGATCCCGGACGATAACAAACGCGATCTGGAAGAGATTCCGGCTAATGTTATTGCCGATCTGGAAATCCATCCGGTAAAACGCATTGAGGAAGTCTTAAGCCTTGCGCTGGAAAATGCGCCTTACGGAATGCAGGTTACGACCGCTAAATAGTGATTAGCAGCAGAAAGCATTAAAAAGCGAAGCTGGCAGGCCACTGAGCGCTTGCCAGCTTTTTTTAGTGCCGCTACTTTAAGGAGCGGCGGAAACAGCGATTAAGATGAATTCCGTTGTTTCGACCTGGCAGGCTTGATATAACGTGCTGCGCATTCGTATCCGCCGGGACGCGCGGATGTGAAATGAAATAATAAAAGAGGGGATGAATAGAGTGAATAAATCACAGTTGATCGACAAAATTGCTGCAGATGCGGATATTTCTAAAGCAGCAGCGGGACGTGTTTTAGACGCATTCACCAGTTCTGTTTCTGACGCGCTGAAAGGCGGTGACGAAGTGGCTCTGGTGGGCTTTGGTACTTTCTCTGTACGCGAGCGTGCTGCACGTACCGGCCGTAACCCGCAGACTGGAAAAGAAATCACCATCGCCGCAGGTAAAGTACCGGGCTTCCGCGCCGGTAAAGCGCTGAAAGACGCTGTCAACGCGTGACAACGCATCTGTCTGCAGAAGCATTTTCTTCCGTGGACCAGAGGACGGTTTAATCGTTCTCATGTAACATACGGGCACATCAAATTTGATGTGCCTTTTTTATTCGGATCCGGGGATAAATCGCGGTAAGACTTGTCTCAACAGGAGTGAAGCTGCCAGGCTAAACGGCAGTTGCGTAACGACCTTTATCCGACAGGCGTTGCGCCCGAGATTGATATCCACACTACAGCGGAGCGTTGTCATACCATGATGGACAATTTACGCGCGGCGTCGAATCATGTCGTGCTCAAGGTTATTTTGGGGTTGATTATTCTCTCCTTCGTGCTGACCGGCGTTGGCAGCTATCTGACCGGTGGCGGCGGTGACTACGCTGCGAAAGTCAACGGGCAGGAGATCAGCCGCGCGCAGTTAGACCAGGCGTTTAATAACGAGCGCAGCCAGCAGCAGCAGATGCTGGGCGACCAGTTCTCCCAGCTGGCGGGTAATGACGGCTTTATGCAGCAGATGCGTCAACGGGCGCTGTCACAGCTGGTGGACCAGGCGCTGCTGGACCAGTACATCCACGACCTCCATATCAGCATCAGCGACGATCAGGTCAAGCAGGCAATCTTCGCCCAGCAGGTATTCCAGACCAACGGCAAATTCGACAATGCTAAATATAACGCGCTGCTTAGCAATGCGGGCCTGACCGCCGACCGCTATGCAGAAGGCTTGCGCAAGCAGCTGGCAAATCAGCAGTTGATTAATGCCGTAGCCAATACTGATTTTATGCTGAAAGGCGAAACCACTAAGCTGATCGATCTGGTGTCGCAGAAACGCGATATCCGTCAGGCCACCATCGACGTCAACGCGCTGGCCGCTAAACAAACCGTTACTGAAGATGAGATTGCACAGTACTATCAGCAGCATAAAAGCGATCTGATGGCGCCGGAGCAGTTCCGCGTCAGCTACATCAAAATGGATGCTGCCAGCCAGCAGACAAGCGTCAGCGATGCGGATATTCAGAGCTGGTATGATCAGCATAAAGCGGACTACACCCAGCCGCAGCGCAATCGCTACAGCGTCATCCAGACAAAAACTGAAGCGGACGCCAGCGCTGTGCTGGAACAGCTGAAAGGCGGGGCAGATTTTACTGCGCTGGCGAAAAGCAAATCCATTGACCCCATTTCTGCCCGCAAGGGCGGCGATATGGGCTGGCTGGAACCCGCTACCACTCCGGATGAGCTAAAAAATGCCGGACTGACGCAGAAAGGCCAGCTTTCGGGCGTGATTAAATCCTCCGTTGGCTTCCTGGTGGTACGACTGGACGATATTCAGCCTGAAAAGATCAAGCCGCTGGCTGAGGTGCGCGATGCTGTGGCGGATAAAGCGAAGCAGGAGAAAGCGGTCGACGCCTTTTACCAGCAGCAGCAAAAGGTGAGTGAAGCAGCGAGCAACGACAATGAGTCGCTGGCGGGCGCAGCTCAGGTATCAGGTTTGAAAGTGATTGAAACGGGCTGGTTTAGCCGTGACAGCGTGCCGCAGGAGCTGAACTTCGACGCGGTGAAAAATGCGGTGTTCAACGGTGGCCTGACGGGGCAGAACGGTGCGCCGGGCAATAACTCTGACGTGATTACCGTCGATGGCGACCGCGCCTTTGTGCTGCGTATCAGCGATCATAAGCCCGAAGCCGTGAAACCGCTTGAAGAGGTGAAAACACAGATCACCGACACGCTGAAGCATGACAAGGCGGCACAGCAGGCTAAAGCGCAGGCCGATAAATTACTGGCCGATCTCAACGCGGGCAAGCAGGATGCGCTAAGCGCAGCGGGTCTGACGCTGGGCGCCAGCAAAACGGTTGATCGCAATAGCCAGGATCCGGTCACACAGACAGCGTTCAACCTGCCGCAGCCGGTCAACGGCAAATCCACCTGGGGCGTAAGTGAAGATATGCAGGGCAATGTGGTTCTGGTTGCGCTGGATAAGGTCAGCACCGGTACGCTGCCACAGGAGCAGGTGGACGAAATGATTAAAGGCATGACGCAGAACAATGCGCAGCTGGCGTTTGAAGCCCTGCTGACTAACCTGCGCAACGAGGCTAAAATCAAATATGGCGCGGCTGCTCAAATGCAGTAACGCTCGCAAAGTTTTGTATTACAGTGAAAATCCAAAAGGCCGCGTAAGCGGCCTTTTCCATTTCTGCACTTTGCCTTTTGAAGCCCAGTTTTATCTTTGCCACGCTGTGCTGGCTGTTAAACACAAGGAGAATCACAGCATGGCTAAGTCATTATTATCAGCAGCTTATTTTGCACTGGCGCTTGGCGGCGCGCTCTGTAATGTCAGCGCATCGGCCGCAGAAAATGCCGCTGACACCCCTGTGACGCAGGCAACGCCCTCATCCTCACAAGAAGAACCGGTCAGTATCAACGAGGCAACAGCTGAACAGCTGTCGGCCGTGATGAACGGGGTCGGTCTGAAGAAGGCACAGGCTATTGTCAGTTACCGCGAGCAGTATGGTCCCTTTACCGCCATCGAGCAGTTAAAGGAAGTGCCGGGCATAGGCAACGCGCTGGTAGAGCGTAACGCCGGACGGCTAAAACTGTGAGCTGAGACGCAATCCTGACGCTTTTTTCGCACGCAGAAAAGGCTTTTGCTACGCTGGAGAGGTCCAACCAGTTAGGTTCTGAAGCGACAGGAGATGTCAGGTATGCACACCACCATTAAGGTTCGCGGCTATCACCTTGACGTGTATCAGCACGTCAACAATGCGCGCTATCTGGAGTTTCTCGAAGAGGCACGCTGGCACTGGCTGGAGGAGGTCAACGCCTTTAACTGGCTGAGAGAACAACAGCTCGCGTTCGTGGTAGTCAATATAAACATCAACTATCGTCGCCCGGCAGTGCTGGGCGACGTGCTGACGATTTATAGCGATATGAAGCAACTCAACGGCAAAAGCGGCATTATTGTCCAGCATGTGATGCTGGAAGCCAGCGACACAGTGGTTGCAGATGCAGCACTGACCTTTGTCTGTATCGATTTGCGCACGCAGAAAGCAGTGTCGCTGGATGGCGAACTGCGTGCCCGGCTGGAGGCATTCTCACGCTGAGTAACAGAGGCGAGGGCGCAGGACCCGTCGTCCGTCCGGGATCAGGCCAGACCGCTTTTCTGTTTCATGGCCATCATCACGCCGTCGCGGTCGCTGAAATAGTCGTTCAGACCACGCGCGCGCAGGTGACAGGCCGCGCATTCGCCGCAGCCATCGCCTTTTACGCCGTTATAGCAGGTCAGCGTCTCTTCACGCACCAGCGACAGACTCTGCCAGTAGTCCGCCAGCGCCCAGGTCTCGGCTTTATTGAGCCACATCAAAGGCGTTTCAAACCGGATTTCGCGCGCCATGCCCAGCGTTACCGCCTGATTCAGGGCTTTTACAAACTCATCACGACAGTCGGGATAGCCGGAAAAGTCCGTTTCGCATACGCCAGTGATCACCGCCTCTGCTTCTACCTGATAGGCGTAAACCGAGGCGAGCGTCAGGAAGAGAATATTGCGCCCCGGCACAAAGGTGCTTGGCAGGCCGCTGGCAGCTGCATCGTAGGAGGGCACTGGAATGTTATCGCGGGTCAGGCTGCTGACCGCCAGTTCGTTAAGCAGGGTTACGTCGAGGAGTTTATGCGCACGCGCCCCCAGTTTTAACGCCAGCGCCTGCGCCACCTCAATCTCTTCACGATGACGCTGACCATAATCAAAGGTCACGCAGTGCACTTCATCATATTGCTGTAATGCCTGGATCAGGCAGGTAGTGGAGTCTTGTCCACCGCTGAAGACGACAACGGCTCGTTTCATTATCTTGTCCTGGTCAAAAATTTGATGCTTATGGTAATGGCTCCTCACTCCGCTGAACAGCCCGAAGCGCGTGATGCCTCTGTTAGCGGAGGTGGCACCCAGGCGCGGCTGAAATCAAACCAGCCCAGAGTATTAAGCTTAATCCCCTCCACGCCGGGCGGCGCGAAGATCTGATAGCGATAGTTAAACAGCGGCATCAGCAGGCCGTCGCACATAAGCTGATGGTAAAGCTCATGCAGCGCAGCACTGCGGCTGGCGCTCTCCGCCAGCTGCTGTATCGCCGCCAGCTGCTGTTGAATACCCTTATGGATGTCAGCAGGCCACAGGCGGTCAATTTCAAGCCAGCTTGCCAGCGTAAAGATCGGCGCTTCGCCGATCAGCCGATCGCCCATTATCAGATCGGCCCGATCGAGATCCGTGGATTGTCGCCAGCTTTTGACGTTGTGAAAGGTCAGGATCAGTTCACACCCTTCGGCCAGTAACAGCTGGCGCAGCGCGTCAGCCATTTCATGCAGTTCTGTTGGCAGCTGATAGTGCAGCGTCAGACGCGGCGGCAGCGCGACCGTTTCATCATCAATAAGCGGCACCGGCCAGCCAGGCAACAGCTCCTGGCTTGGCGTAATCAGACCCTGCTCCAGCGGCAGCTGCGACACGATGCCGCTTTGCTGCAACAGGCGAAACAGGCGTCGCGCCTGTGCCAGCGTAAAACCCGGTCGCGGCCGACAGGCGAGGTAGCAAAAGCCCAGGCTGATGCTGCGGCTGACCGGTCGCAGCGACGCCATATCCTCCGCATCGCCGATGGCGATCTGCACCGGATGACGGCAACTGGTGCCCAGCGTTCGGTCAAACAGCGTTGGCGTAATCCAGTACTCTACCGCCTGCATCAGTGGCTGTTGCAGGTGCCACCGCGTATGGCTTTCAATACGCACTAAATCTGACGTGAAGTGCGCCAGTTTCCAGGGACCGCTGCCGAGATGAGGCTGCCGGGGATGTGGCAGCAGAGAGAGCTGATGCGCCAGTCGGTGTGGCAGCCAGTAGTCGCTGCTGCTGAGCCGAAAGCGCAGCGCCAGCGGATGCGGTGCGTCCACCGTTTCTACCGCGGCCAGCAGTCGTCTTGCACGCTCATCCTGCATAATGCGCTCAAACTGTTCCACCAGCTGCGCCGCATGCAGCGGTTCATCGCTGTGCCAGTAGAGCTGCGGCCGCAGCCAGAAAAGCCAGACGCGTCCATCCTCGCTGTGTTGCCAGTGATGGGCCAGGTCGCCTGCGGGCTCTTCTGCTTTAAAACGCGTCAGGCCGGAAAAAAGCTGGCGTGTCAGATGCTGCTCGGCGCGCCCGCTGATTTGCAACGGTGCAACAGATTCCAGCGGGCGGTAGTAGGGTATACGCAATACGGGCGCGTCGTTTTGCCACTGACCGCCCATGAGCGGACGCAGTAGCGTCACCAGCCGTCCTGGGTCCATCTCCAGTAGCTGTAAGGCTTCGGCGGCGTTGCCCGCCTGTAGCTGCGTTTGCAGCAGCTGTTGCCGTAGCTGTTCAGGGGAGCAGAGAAAAGTAAGCAGCCCCTGCTTGCCGCGTCCCGATTCACCCTGCCAGCGTAGCCAGCCAGCGTGCTGCCACTGCGACAGCAGGGTGCGTAGATGACGATCGCTGCAAAAACAGCGGCTGGCCATCTCGGCCACGCAGGTGTGTTGCGGCTGACCCTGGCTGTGCTGCCAGAGGCGCTGAAACTGATTGAGGCGATTAAGCTGACGCATGCTAAACCCGGAACAGTTTTTTAAAAGTATTCACTATTAGTTCCGGGATTGCCAGGCGATAGTGGGGCCTGTCTTGTTAAGGGGAGAGCACCATGGCGCGATTAGCTGCATTTGATATGGACGGCACGCTGTTACTGCCCAGCCATCAGCTGGGGCAGGAGACGCTGGCCAGCCTGCTGGCGCTGCACCAGCGCGACATCCATCTGGCCTTCGCTACGGGGCGCCATCTGCTGGAGATGCAGATCCTGCGGCAGCGCATGACGCTGCCCGCCTGGCTTATTACCGGCAACGGCACGCGCGTCCACGATCCTGACGGCAATCTGCTTTTTGCCCGCGATCTTTCCCCCTCTGTGGCGGAAGAGGTACTGCACAGCCACTGGGACAGCAGCGCATCGGTTCACGTATTCAATGATGAGGGCTGGTTTACCGATGTACCCGTGCCGCAGATGCTTCAGGCGCATTTGATCAGTGGTTTCCGCTACCAGCTGCGCAGTCTGAAAAGCTTTCCGGCGCATGAGGTCACGAAAATCTGCTTTGTCGACGATCACGAAGCGCTCTGCTCGCTAAAAGCGCAGCTTGACGCGGCACTTGGCGACCGCGCCCATATCTGCTTTTCGGCATGGGATTGTCTGGAGGTGCTGCCGCCTGACTGCAACAAAGGCAGCGCGCTCGGCAGGCTCTGCCAGCATCTTTCGCTGACGCTGGCGGAGTGTATGGCCTTCGGCGATGCCATGAACGATCGCGAAATGCTGTCGCTGGTGGGCAAAGGGCTGGTGATGGGCAATGCCATGAGCCAGCTTAAGTCAGCGCTGCCGCATCTGCCGGTTATCGGACATTGCGAGACACAGGCCGTGTCTCACTATTTAAATCACTGGATGGCAACCCCGCACCTCGCATATTCCCCCGAAGGCTGAGGATTACAGTGAAGCGGACGGGAGGTCCGCTATATTATTCCAGCTCCCGCTGCCAGCAGCTAATGTCGCCTACCTGCTGCGCTACCCAGTTTTCGTTGTAGTAGCTGTCCGGATAGCGTTCACCGCTGTCACACATCAGCGTGACCAGTGCCCCCTGTTCGCCTCTGGCCCGCATCCGTTTCGCGACCTGCATCATGCCCCAGAAGTTAGTACCGGTTGACGCGCCGGGTTTGCGGCCAATAATCTGCGCCAGCTTCAGCATCGCCGCCAGCGTTGCGCCATCCGGCACTTTCATCATTTCATCTATCACGTCGGGCATAAAAGAGGGCTCGACGCGCGGACGGCCAATACCCTCAATCATGCTGCCGCGCGGGCTGCGTAGCGTGGCGTCGCGGCTATGCCAGTAGTCGAAAAAGACGGAGTTTTCAGGATCGACAACCAGCAGCTGTGTCTCCAGCCCCTGGTAGCGGATATAGCGTCCGAGCGTGGCGGAAGTACCGCCGGTTCCGGCGCTCATGATAAGCGTATGGGGTACCGGAAAGGGCTCATGCGCCATCTGACGAAAAATGCTCTCTGCAATGTTATTATTGCCGCGCCAGTCGGTGGCGCGTTCGGCATAGGTGAACTGGTCCATAAAATGGCCGTTCAGTTCACGCGCCAGCTGGACCGAGGCGCTGTAAAGCTCGCAGGGATCGGTGACAAAATGGCACTGACCGCCGTAGAACTGAATCTGCTCAATTTTACGTTTCGCCGTCGTGGCGGGCATAACGGCAATAAAAGGCAACCCCAGCAGCTGGGCAAAATAGGCTTCTGATACCGCGGTGCTGCCGGAAGAGGCTTCGATAACCGGCGTATTCTCTTTGATCCAGCCGTTCGCCAGTCCATGGAGAAACAGCGAGCGCGCCAGGCGATGCTTCAGGCTACCGCTGGGGTGCGTGCTCTCATCTTTCAGATAAAACCAGATGCCGGGATAATCTGCCAGACGAAAGCGGATCAGATGGGTTTCAGCGGAGCGCTGAAAGTCGGCGTTAATTTCATTGATGGCGTGGCGAGTCCAGCTGCTCATAGGGCACTCCCGGCAGAAAAGTTGCGCTGATTGTAAGGCACAGGCAGGAAAAAGAGATTGCTTTATTCTCGCTATAATGGCGCAGATGGAGAAAAAAATTCTCCCGGAGAGGACAATGTTAGATAAAACTGACCGCCGTTTACTCGATCTCCTGCAGCGTGACTGTACGCTATCGCTACAGGCGCTGGCTGACGCCGTTAATCTCACCACCACCCCCTGCTGGAAGCGACTGAAAAAGCTGGAGGATGACGGTATTATCCGCGCGCGCGTTGCGCTGCTGGATGCCGAAAAGCTCGGCCTCGGACTGACAGCCTTTATGTTTGTCAAAACGCAGCAGCACAGCCGCGAATGGTATCAGGGCTTCGTCTCGGCGGTGCAGGAGATGCCGGAAGTGCTGTCATTTTACCGTACCGCGGGCGAATTCGACTATCTGTTGCGGATCCAGGTGGCAGATATGAAACGTTATGACGACTTTTATAAGCGTCTGGTCAACAGCGTGCCGGGCCTGATTGACGTCACCTCCAGCTTTGCCATGGAGGAGATCAAATACACCACGGCGTTACCCGTTGCCCCCTGAGGCAAAAGAAAGAGAACAGCGTAGTGCGACTATTCAGCCAGTTAAGTTGGTATTTTATCCGCGAGTGGCGGCGCTATCTCGGCGCGGTCACTCTTCTGATTATCATCGCTATCCTGCAGCTGCTGCCGCCGCATCTGGTGGGCGTGATCGTTGATGGCGTCACCCATCACAGCATGAGCGCAGGCACTATTATGATGTGGATCGGCGTGATGCTGGTGACGGCAGTCGCGACCTATCTGCTGCGCTATGTCTGGCGCGTGCTGCTGTTCGGCGCTTCCTATCAGCTTGCCGTTGAATTGCGCGAAGATTTCTATCGTCAGCTGAGCCGCCAGCATCCTGCCTTTTATCTGCGCCACCGCACCGGCGACCTGATTGCGCGCGCGACTAATGATGTGGATCGCGTGGTGTTTGCAGCGGGCGAAGGGGTGCTGACGCTGGTTGATTCGCTGGTGATGGGCTGCGTAGTGCTGCTGGTGATGAGCCTGCAAATTAGCTGGCAGCTGACGCTGCTGTCGCTGGTACCGATGCCGGTTATGGCGCTGTTTATCCACCGCTACGGCAACCAGTTGCATGACCGCTTTAAGCTGGCGCAGGCCGCCTTTTCCAGCCTTAACGACCAGACGCAGGAGAGCCTGACCAGCATTCGCATGATCAAGGCGTTTGGCCTGGAGTCACACCAGTCGGAACAGTTTTCTGCAATCGCCCGCGATACCGGCGCAAAAAATCTGCGCGTCGCGCGCGTTGATGCCCGTTTCGATCCTACGATTTATGTCGCTATCGGTCTGTCGAATCTGCTGGCAATTGGCGGTGGCAGCTGGATGGTCTGGCACAACCAGCTGACGCTCGGTCAGCTCACCAGCTTTGTCATGTATCTCGGCCTGATGATCTGGCCGATGCTGGCGCTGGCGTGGATGTTTAATATCGTCGAGCGTGGTAGCGCGGCCTGGAGCCGCATCGGGGCACTGCTGGCAGAAGCGCCAGCGGTAAAAGATGGCGATCGGGTGCTGCCGGCGGAGCCGGGCGTCTTGCAGGCGGCGATTGAGACCTTTCGCTATCCGGCCAGTGCTGCACCTGTGCTAACGGACCTCAGTTTTCAGCTCAAGCCCGGCCAGATGCTTGGCCTGTGCGGGCCTACCGGTAGCGGGAAAAGCACGCTTCTCAGCCTGATACAGCGTCATTTTGATATTGACCAGGGCGAGATCCGCTATCACAACCTGCCGCTGACGCAGTTGCGTATCGACAGCTGGCGCAGTCGTCTGGCAGTGGTCAGCCAGACGCCGTTCCTTTTCTCTGACAGCGTCGCAAGCAATATCGCGCTGGGTAAACCCGACGCCAGCCAGGAGGAGATTGAGCGTGCCGCCAGGCTGGCCTGCGTCCATGAAGATATTCTGCGTCTGCCGCAGGGGTATGAGACCGAAGTGGGCGAGCGCGGCGTCATGCTCTCGGGTGGACAGAAACAACGACTCTCGATTGCACGCGCGCTGCTGCTTAATGCAGAGATCCTGATTCTTGATGATGCTCTGTCGGCGGTTGATGGCCGCACCGAGCATGACATTCTGCATAACCTGCGCCTGTGGGGAAAAGGGCGTACCCTGATTATCAGCGCGCACCGTTTGTCAGCCCTGACGGAGGCGAATGAAATTCTGGTGCTGCAGCAGGGGAGGGTCGCACAGCGCGGTGAGCATGAGGCGTTGACTGCCCAACCCGGCTGGTATCGGGATATGTATCGCTATCAGCAGCTTGAAGCCGCGCTGGATGGAGAAGAGGACGTGAAAGGAGCATCCCATGGCGAAGTCTAAACGCTTGTGGCCAACGCTGAAGCGGCTGCTGGCCTACGGCGCGCCGTGGCGTCGATCGCTGGCACTGGCGGTGGGCATGCTGTGGATCGCCGCTGCTGCCGAGGTGACCGGACCGGTGCTGGTCAGCTACTTTATCGATAACCTGGTAGCGAAACACCAGATGCCCTGGGGCATCGTCGCCGGACTGGTGGTGAGCTTTATTTTGTTGCAGCTGCTGGCGGCAGGACTGCACTACTTCCAGGCGCTGCTGTTTAACCGCGCAGCGATTGGTGTGGTGCAGCGCCTGCGCAGCGACATTATGAATGCGGCGCTGCGCCAGCCGCTTAGCGCGTTTGACACCCAGCCGGTCGGGCAGATCATCTCTCGCGTCACCAACGACACGGAGGTGATCAAGGACCTGTACGTGACCGTGGTCGCGACGGTGTTGCGCAGCGCGGCGCTGATTGGTGCCATGATGGTGGCGATGTTCAGCCTGGACTGGCGAATGGCGCTGGTGGCGATGGCTATTTTCCCGCTGGTGCTGGCGGTTATGCTTATCTATCAGCGTTACAGCACGCCGATTGCACGTCGGGTGCGCAGCTATCTGGCGGATATCAATAACGGCTTTAATGAAGTCATCAACGGCATGAGCGTGATCCAGCAGTTTCGTCAGCAGGCGCGCTTTGGGGAACGGATGAATGAAGCCAGCCGCTCGCACTACATGGCGCGTATGCAGACGCTGCGGCTTGATGGTTTCCTGCTGCGCCCGCTGCTTAGCCTGTTTTCGGCGCTGATCCTGTGTGGCCTGCTGATGCTGTTTAGCTTCTCCTCACCGGGGATCTTTGAGGTCGGCGTGCTCTATGCTTTTATCACCTATCTGGGTCGCCTCAATGAACCGCTGATCGAACTCACCACTCAACAGTCGATGCTGCAGCAGGCGGTGGTGTCGGGCGAGCGCATTTTTGAACTGATGGATGCGGTGCAGCAGGACTATGGCAATGATTCGCGTCCGCTGAGGTCAGGGCAGATCTCGCTGCGCCATCTGAGCTTTGCCTACCGTGACGATCGTGATGTACTGAGCGATATTAATCTTGAGGTGCCTTCGCGCAGCTTTGTGGCGCTGGTAGGGCATACCGGTAGTGGAAAAAGTACGCTCGCCAGTTTGCTGATGGGCTACTACCCGGTGACGCGCGGCGAAATCGCGCTGGACGGCCGTCCGGTCAGCCAGCTCAGCCATCAGACGCTGCGGCGCGGTGTCGCCATGGTGCAGCAAGATCCGGTGGTGCTGGCGGATACGCTGCTGGCCAACGTGCGCCTGGGCCGCGATATCAGCGAGGAAGCGGTATGGCAGGCACTGGAGCAGGTGCAGCTGGCTTCGCTGGCGCGCGAGATGCCAGCGGGCATCCATACGCGCCTGGGCGAGCAGGGTAACAATTTGTCAGTCGGGCAAAAGCAATTGCTGGCGCTGGCGCGGGTGCTGGTCGACATGCCACAGATTCTTATCCTTGACGAGGCAACCGCCAATATCGACTCCGGCACCGAGCAGGCGATCCAGCAGACCCTGCGTCAGCTGCGCCAGTACACTACGCTGGTCGTGATTGCCCATCGTCTCTCTACGATCACGGAAGCGGATACGATTCTGGTTCTGCACAGAGGCCAGGTGGTAGAGCAGGGCAATCATGCCGCGCTGCTGGCACAGCAGGGGCGCTACTGGCAGATGTTTCAGCTTCAGCAGGCAGGTGATGAACTTGCGTCGGGCAAGGCCGCCGTCATCACCGGGTAAATTGCACCTTTTTTGCGCGCATTTATCAGAATGTTCTGTATCAATGCACTTCTTTGAGGCCGTAAGCACCAAAGAAGTGCATCCTCTCAGCGTTGCTGTTTCGCTTTTCTCCCTGCCCTTGTTATTTCCGTGATTTCAGGCCGTGCTGCGCTGCACTTCTCGCGCCATGCTGACTCATGTTCATTCCTGGCACAGCCTTTGCTTCTGTCACTGCATATCTGATTTGACGTATTGGCCTACTACCCGGAGGGGATGCAATGAAGCTGGTTACCGTGGTTATTAAACCGTTCAAACTGGAGGATGTGCGTGAAGCGCTCTCCTCTATCGGTATTCAGGGGCTGACCGTCTCTGAAGTCAAAGGGTTCGGCCGTCAGAAAGGTCACGCTGAGCTCTATCGCGGCGCTGAGTACAGCGTGAACTTCCTGCCGAAGGTCAAGATTGATATCGCTATTGCTGACGATCAGCTTGACGAAGTCGTGGATGTTATCAGCAAGGCGGCCTACACCGGCAAAATCGGTGACGGCAAAATATTCGTCGCTGAGCTTCAGCGCGTGATCCGTATTCGCACCGGCGAAACCGACGAAGCAGCGTTGTAATTTCGGCTAAGTAATCTGATGGGATGGACAAAAAATGAATAAAGCACTCACCTTGTTGGGCCTCATCAGCCTGGCGCTGTTACCGTCACTGGCGATGGCGGCACCTGCCGTTGCGGATAAGGCCGATAACGCATTTATGATGATTTGCACCGCACTGGTGCTGTTTATGACAATTCCAGGGATCGCGCTGTTTTACGGTGGCTTGATTCGCGGCAAAAACGTGCTGTCGATGCTGACCCAGGTCGCCGTGACCTTTGCGCTGGTGTGCGTGCTGTGGATTGTCTACGGCTATTCGCTGGCGTTCAGTGAAGGCAACGCTTTCTTTGGCAGCTTCCAGTGGGCAATGCTGAAAAACATTCAGCTGACGGCCGTTATGGGCAGTTTTTATCAGTACATTCACGTGGCGTTTCAGGCTTCCTTTGCCTGTATCACCGTTGGGCTGATCGTCGGTGCTATTGCCGAGCGTATTCGCTTCTCTGCGGTGCTGATCTTTGTGGGCGTCTGGGTCACGCTGGCCTATCTGCCAGTTGCACATATGGTCTGGGCTGGCGGTTTCCTGGCTCAGGACGGCGCGCTGGACTTCGCAGGTGGTACGGTGGTGCATATTAACGCCGCGGTGGCGGGTCTGGTCGGTGCCTACCTGGTGGGCAAACGTGCAGGCTTTGGTAAAGAGGCTTTTAAACCTCACAATCTGCCGATGGTCTTTACGGGCACCGCCATTCTTTACGTTGGCTGGTTTGGCTTTAACGCCGGTTCAGCTTCAGCGGCTAATGAAATCGCAGCGCTGGCCTTCCTGAATACCGTGGTCGCCACCGCAGGCGCTGTCCTTTCCTGGACCTTCGGTGAGTGGGCCGTACGCGGCAAGCCATCGCTGCTGGGTGCCTGTTCAGGCTTTATTGCCGGTCTGGTAGCGATTACGCCAGCCTGTGGTTATGTGGGCGTTGGCGGTGCACTGATCATCGGTCTGATCGGCGGTCTGGCCGGTCTGTGGGGCGTAACCTCACTGAAGAAAATGCTGCGCGTGGATGACCCGTGCGACGTCTTCGGTGTGCATGGCGTGTGCGGTATTGTTGGCTGTATCCTGACCGGCATATTCGCCTCCTCCTCACTCGGTGGCGTTGGCTATGCAGAAGGCGTGACGATGGGTCATCAGGTATGGGTGCAGCTGCTCAGCGTCGGCGTAACCATTATCTGGTCTGCGGTGGTCGCCTTTATCGGCTTTAAGCTGGCGGATATGATTGTTGGTCTGCGCGTGCCGGAAGAGCAGGAGCGCGAAGGTCTGGACGTCAACAGCCACGGCGAGAATGCTTATAACCAGTAAGCTCTCGGGCAAAGCAGAGCAGTGCGCGAAATAATAACACTGTAAAAAGGGGCGATGATTCGCCCCTTTTCGTTAGGTGTCACGCCTGATACCCATTACGGCGCTTGCAACGCGCGAACGGCTATTCGCTGCGCTGGCGCATGACGCCTTCCTGCACCGTTGAGGCAACCAGCACTCCCTGCCGATCGTAAAATTCGCCGCGCACAAAACCGCGGGCACCGGAAGCCGAAGTACTGACCACGCTATAAAGCAGCCAGTCGCTGAAATTAAACGGGCGGTGGAACCACATTGAATGATCGATAGTGGCAACCTGCATGTCTGGCTCCAGAAAGCCTTTGCCGTGCGGCTGAAGCGCCACCGGCAGGAAATTGAGATCGGAGGCGTAGCCCAGCAGATACTGATGGATGCGCAAATCGGCAGGCAGTGCGCCGTTAGCACGGATCCACACCTGGCGTACCGGCTCATCAACGCGCCCTTTCAGCGGGTTATGGATCTGCACTGGTCTTATCTCCAGCGGCCGCTCGGCAATAAACTTTTCACGCACCTTCTCTGGTAGCAGATGGGCCATTTTTTGCGCCAGATCCTGCTCTGAAGCCAGCGCGTCGGGGCCGGGGACCTCAGGCATGCTGTTCTGATGTTCAAAACCATTTTCGGGTGCCTGAAACGACGCGGTCATGTAGAAAATGGGCTGGCCGTTCTGGATGGCGCTGACGCGACGCGCGCTAAAGCTCTTACCGTCGCGCAGCGTTTCCACATCATAAATAATGCCTTTCTTACTGTCGCCCGGCCGCAGGAAATAACTGTGGAACGAGTGGATAATGCGATCTTCTGGCACGGTCTGTTTGGCTGCGTAAAGCGCCTGACCCACGACCTGGCCGCCAAAAACCTGACGCAGGCCTAAATCCTCGCTCTGGCCCCGGAACAACCCCTCTTCCAGCTTTTCCAGATTTAATAAATTCAGCAGATTTTGCAGCGCCTGGCTCATAGTGACATCCTCAAAAAGTTAACTGGCCCAGTGTGAAAGATCCGACCAGTTGCCGTCAATGAGAGAGTGAGCCACAGGCCGTATGGTCACCAACAGGAAATATCTGGATTTTATGCCAGGATTAAGCACATAAAGCGAGTGAAACGCTGTGCACTAAAATCGCAGCCGATAATCATAGTGATCAGATGGAGACGACATCAATGAAACTCTGGCAAGTGGTAAGTGGTATCACCCTCATTGCAGCCGCAGCAGGCTGTGCCGATCACAGCAAGCCGGTGCCTGTACCCACCCTGGGCGCGAGTGCACCCGGACAACAGGCGGCGATTGCGCAGCCTAATGTCAGCGGTTCGGTCTATATTCGTCAGCGTATTGCGCTGCCGCCAGATGCAGTGTTAACGGTGACGCTGTCAGACGCTTCGCTGTCAGATGCGCCGTCAAAAGTACTGGCGCAGCGTGCCGTTCATACCCAGGGTAAACAGGCACCGTTCCAGTTTGTACTGCCATTTAATCCTGCCGACATTCAGCCTAACGCGCGAATTTTGCTGAGCGCAGCCATCACAATCGACGGCAAGCTGGCATTTATAACCGACTCGGTTAAGCCAGTGATTAACCAGGGTGGAACCAAAGCGGAGTTGCTGCTGGTGCCCGTACCGCATACGGCACTGCCTACCCAGCCAGGCGCGGCAACGACTGTTCCTTTGACTTCGCCTACGCAGGTTACCCCATCTTCCTCGGTACCTGCTCCTACCAGCCTGTAATCTGTTAGCCGCGGGGCGCTGTCGCCCCGCTGTCAGGGACGCCAGCGATACGCCTCCAGCTTGACCTGACCCGCATCGCTAATCTCAATACCTTCTGATGCCAGTGCATCGCGCTGCCTGAGCAGATCGTCACCCTGCAATGAAATTGCACCGTGGCGATTGATCACGCGATGCCAGGGAAGCTGGCTGTCTGGCGGCAGACGACGCAGCACGCCGCCAACCTGACGCGCCGCGCGCGGGGAGCCAGCAAGCAGGGCGACATCACCGTAAGTGGCGACTTTACCGTAGGGAATGGCAGCAACAATTTGCCAGATACGTTGTTGAAAGCTGTCGTTCGGGTCCATGACGCAAATCCGGTCAGAACAAAAGGTGACTTTACCATAGCGCACACAGCCTGCGGTGCGGCCTGCTGTTCAAGAAAACAACGGTCACCCGGACGGGCCTTGCAATTGACCGATCCATCCCTGATAATGCTCCCGCCTTCGAAAGAGGGCTCGTCAATGGAGGCTCTGTTGGTCCTCCCGCAATGCTAACTTGTGAACTCGGTCAGGTCCGGAAGGAAGCAGCCGCAGCAGGTGACGCGTGTGCCGGGATGTGGCTGGCAGGGCCTCCACCATTTTCTCCGCTTGAAAAAATGCCAGACACCCTTCACAGCAGCCATTCCATGGCCAGCGACAGATCTATTCAGATTAAAATAAGTGCATTGCTGAAGCGAGAGAGGAAAAACAGGGTGTTAACGCACAAACTTCCATACCGAACCCGGCACTTTGTCGTAAAGCTTATTCATCGTCAGTTCAGCCAGTCGATGATCGGCAGCTGAGTAGAATACGGCCAGCTCGTCATCAGACAATTCGTACTTATTTTTTTCAATAACGCGTTCAAGCGTATCAATCGAACGGCAGCGTCTCAGCCGCATCAAATAATCAGTTTTAGTCAGGGCTTGATTGTTCATAAATAAACCGGTCTCATGTTTAACTAAATGGAGTGACTGGGTTGCTGAAGGAAAGCGCACTCTTCGCTAAAAAGATTAAATAAGCGACGGGCAGAACGCTGCCACCGATTCAAATCTTGCGTACTGATACCGTAATTAGTGAATAGCATAAACGTATCGTCAAGATAGTCATCGATTTGCGTTATCAGCGCTTCATCTTCAGCATGCTTTATTTTGTAATTCATCGTGAAAGAAGCAATGTGCTCAATCAATTCATTAAGCTGCAAATTGTTCTCAGAAGTCGGGTCGTTAACCCAGCCGTGATGGCTGTCGGTTAGCGTCGTCATACTTTCATCAAACAGGTTCTCACACAGGAATTTAAGCTGGGCAATATCATGCCGTTTCGGTGAGTACTCGTCCATCTTTTTCCCCTCCATAGCTTGCACGGATACCGCGGTGCGGCGAGTTGAGATAAAGCGGCCAGGAAGCGATTCTGAAAAACGTTTGGGGTTAACAACACATTAAATATAAGACACAATCATTAGAATTGCTCACCTCGATTACCAAATATTACAATTCCTCAGCTGGCGACGGTTGCTGATTGTCTATCAACTCAAACTCAACAATACCGGGAAGAAGCTGAAACATGACCTGTTCTTCTCGCGTGAATTTTTCATTTAAATCCAGACAAGGACTAAATATATGTCCATCGAATTGATAAACCATTTTAAAATGATTGTCGGCTAACATTTCAACAGACTTTATTCTAAAGCTCTCGGG
Organism: Pantoea sp. KPR_PJ; assembly: GCF_041386365.1. Classification (NCBI taxonomy): domain Bacteria; kingdom Pseudomonadati; phylum Pseudomonadota; class Gammaproteobacteria; order Enterobacterales; family Erwiniaceae; genus Pantoea; species Pantoea sp. KPR_PJ. The sequence continues at coordinate 230,947 of NZ_JABMIK010000003.1, forward strand.
AAGCAACTGAGCATGTGGTGAATACCAGTGTAAATCCCCTGCAAGCGGTTGCGCTATTTTGGGAATATTCCGTTGGATAAACGCGGTTAATTCAGGAACGCCCGGGTTATCTGCAAGGATATTGCTTTCGATTCGTAATGACATGTCTTCATCAGCACTCTGGATTGTTAATCTCATCATTGGACTTATGCAACGACTTTGCAACCCGCCCGTTATGGACAAAACCTATTATTGTTATTCGTAAAGGTTTTTTACCTGACAAATCAGATAAGTGGCATATCGTCTTTTCAGTATAGCTCTTTAAGCAGATACCTTTTGAAACATATTCCTCGTCCAGCCTGTTAAGAAGATCAGGTAGAGTATTGTTATGTTATAACGTATTGAGTGAATCATGAATCAAAGTGGAATGCTGTTTTCGCTAATGGGGCGTCTGGCAATAGCGCTGGGGATTATCACGCTACTGGCGCTGGCGCTGCTGTGGGGCGTCTCGCCATGATGCGTTTTTCTTACCTCAGAGCAGGTTATCAGGGCGTGGCGGTGACGCCCGTTATCAATGCTGAGATAGCCACAGGAAGCATGACGGCACTGGTTGGCGCAAACGGCAGCGGTAAATCAACGCTGTTAAAAACGATTGCGGGCCTGGTAAAGCCAGTTGCAGGGAAGTGCGAGCTGGCGTTTGCGCAAAAAGCGATTGGCTGGATGCCGCAGCGTAGTGAGCTGGAGACGCGTTTTCCCTTAACCGTTTTTGAGCTGGTTTCAATGGGTTGCTGGCCGCGCTGTGGCTGGTTCGGCGGCATTAATCGCGACATGAAGCGCGAAATCGTGGCCGCACTGGAGGCGGTTCAGATGCGGGAGTTTGCCGATGCACAGCCAGCCACGCTGTCGGGCGGCCAGCTACAGCGCGTGCTGTTCGCCCGCCTGCTGCTACAGCGCAGCCAACTATGGCTGCTGGATGAACCCTTTAACGGTATAGACAGCAAAACCGTGACATTGCTGATGTCAATTCTGCAACAGCAGCAGCAGGCAGGTACCACACTGCTGGTTGTGCTGCACGATCGCCCGCTGGTGGAACGTTATTTCAGCAACGTACTGTCGCTGGATGATGCTGGTCATCTGGATAGCGACCGCTTTTCCGTGACGGCGCGGGGCCTGGCATCATGACCCTGATTCAGCCGTTTATCGAGTTTGGCTTTATGCGCCGCGCCCTGGTGGCCTGTGTGGCGCTGGCGGTCAGCGCTACCCCGTTGGGCGTTTTTTTGTCACTGCGTCGCATGAGTTTGATTGGTGATGCGCTGTCGCATGCGGTTTTGCCTGGCGCAGCCACTGGCTACCTGATCTCTGGCCTGTCGCTGGTCGCGATGGGGATCGGTGGGCTGATCGCCGGGCTGGCCGTGGCCTTGCTTTCAGGCGCGGTGAGCCGCTACACGCCGTTAAAAGAGGACGCCAGCTTTGCCGGTTTCTATCTGGGATCGCTGGCGCTCGGCGTGACGCTGGTTTCACTGCGCGGTTCCAGCGTTGATCTGCTGCACGTTCTCTTCGGCTCGCTGCTGGCGGTAGACAATCCGGCGCTGCTGCTGGTGGGCGCAATCGCTGCCTTTACGCTGCTGATGCTGGCCGTCATTTACCGACCGCTGGTGATTGATGCTTTCGATCCTGATTTTCTGCGTGCCCAGGGACGATGGAGCGCGCCACTGGTGCATGGGCTGTTTCTGATGCTGGTGGTGTTGAATCTGGTAGCAGGCTTTCAGGTGCTCGGCACGCTGATGTCGGTCGGTCTGATGATGCTGCCCGCTGCCAGTGCGCGCTTCTGGAGTCGCCATCTGGCCTGGATGATTGCCGTGGCAATGGTGCTGGCCATTCTCGCTGCCGTGGCGGGATTGATGCTTTCCTGGCACTTTTCACTTCCGGCTGGCCCGGCAGTGGTGCTGAGTGCCGCTCTGCTTTTTTTCTTTTCTATTCTGGCTGGACCATGCGGCGGTATTTTGCGCCGCCATTAAACAGGGGTATTTATGAACAAGTTACCATTCAGTCTGGCGATCGGTGCGCTGCTTGCCAGCCCGCTGGCGCTGGCAAAGACCGTCGATGCGGTCGCAAGCTTTACCGTGCTGGCTGATATCGTGCAGCAGGTCGGCGGTGAACATGTCAGGGTCAAATCGCTGGTGGGGCCAAATGGCGATCCCCACACCTTTGAGCCGACACCGCAGGACAGTCAGGCGCTGGCGAAAGCCGATGTCGTGTTTGTCAGTGGCCTGGGGCTGGAGGGCTGGATGGATCGCCTCGTCAGCGCCTCTGGCTATAAAGGTGAGCCGGTTATCGCCTCTCAGGGCGTATCGACACGGAGTATGGAGGAGGAGGGGAAAACGGTGACCGATCCCCACGCGTGGAACAGCATGCAAAACGGCGTCATCTATGCCACTAATGTTATGCAGGCGCTGATGAAAGCCGATCCGCAGGATGCTGACGCGATCCGTCGCAGCGGCGAAAAGTATATTCAGCAGCTTCAGGCGCTGGATAGCTGGGCAAAAACCACTTTTGCTGCCATACCTGCGGCGAAGCGCAAAGTGCTGACCAGCCACGATGCGTTCGGCTATTTTGGCCAGCGTTATGGCGTCACCTTCCTTGCGCCGGTAGGCTTCTCCACGGAAGCGGAAGCGAGCGCCAGTGACGTTGGGGGCCTGATCAAACAGCTTCAGGCCGAGCATATTCACACCTACTTTATTGAAAATCAGACTGACCCACGTCTGGTGAAGCAGATTGCCAGCGCCACGGGTGCGCAGCCGGGAGGAGAGCTTTATCCGGAAGCACTCTCTTCCTCTGCAGGACCGGCGGCCACTTACGTTGCTGCCTTCCGCCATAACGTGGAAGCCATGACTGGCAGCATGAAATAAAAAAAGGCCGGGGGATCACCCCGGCCAGCTTTCAACAACTTCCGCGACTAGCGTTTTTTCTTTCTTCCCTGTACCGCCTTAAAGCGCGGGTTCGATTTGCAAATCACGAAAACGCGCCCGTGACGACGAACAATTTTGCAATCCTTGTGGCGTTTTTTTGCTGACGCCAGTGAGCTCAATACCTGCATATTTATCAACCTTGTTTTTTAAGAAAGCGGCCAAAACGCTGATTGAAACGCGCGGCGCTGCCTTCTTTGGTGAAATCTTTCTGCTTGCCGGTGTAGTAAACGTGCGAAGCGGAAGAGACATCCAGCGTCACGTAGGGCAGGGTTTCACCTTCAAATTCGATAGTGCGCTCTGTTTTGATGGTAGAGCCAATCCTGAAATACTTATCAACGGTCGTGTCATGAAATATGACCGGACGGTAAGCAGGGTGAATATTCGGTTTCATAACGCCTCACTTTTGTTATGTTATAAAGTAACATTATTATGGCGCGCATCAGCCAGAAATGCAAGGTATGGCAATGGGGGCGAAAGCGCCTGTGGTGCGTCTGCGCTGAACCGCCTGCGTTTATCAGCAGGTGGCAGGCCTGGAAAATGATACAGCTTGCGCAGGAGAGGGACGCCTCTACAGCGGCTCACGCTTTTCTGCGCGGGAGGTGGACGAAAAAAAGGCCGCTTGTGCGGCCTTTTGTCAGAAGGAAAGGTTAATGCTGATGACTCTGTTCGGTGGGATGACCTTTTTCCAGCTCAGCTTTATTCTTGCTAAAGCGGCGGCGAACCACCACGAAGAACACCGGCACAAAGAAGATAGCCAGCGCCGTTGCCGTCACCATACCGCCCATTACGCCAGTACCTACGGCGTTTTGTGCGCCAGAGCCTGCACCGGTACTGATCGCCAGCGGCAACACGCCGAGAATAAAGGCCAGCGAGGTCATCAGGATTGGACGCAGACGCATACGGCATGCCTCCAGTGTCGCTTCGACCAGACCTTTGCCCTCTTTCTCCATCAAATCCTTGGCGAATTCGACAATCAGAATGGCGTTCTTCGCCGACAGACCAACGGTGGTTAACAGACCGACCACGAAGTAGACGTCGTTACTCAGTCCGCGCAGTGTGGTAAAGATCAGCGCGCCGATAACCCCGAGCGGCACCACCAGCATAACCGAGAAGGGAATTGACCAGCTCTCATAAAGCGCCGCCAGACAGAGGAAGACCACAATCAGCGAGATGGCGTAGAGCGCAGGCGCCTGGTTACCGGAGAGGCGTTCCTGATAGGACATGCCAGTCCAGTCATAGCCGATGCCCGCAGGCAGTTTCGACGCCAGCTCTTCCATCAGGTTCATGGCATCACCGGAGCTTTTGCCCGGCGCAGCCTGACCCAGAATTTCCATCGAAGGCAGGCCGTTATAGCGCTCCAGACGCGGTGAACCATACTGCCACTTCGCCGACGAGAAGGCAGAGAAGGGCACCATCGTGCCGCCGCTGTTACGCACATACCACTTGCTGATGTCATCAGGCAGCATACGATCGCTGGCCTGACCCATTACGTAGACCTTTTTCACACGACCGCGATCGATAAAGTCATTAACGTAGGAGCCGCCCCAGGCTGCGCCCAGCGTGGTATTGATGTCGGAAATCGAGACGCCAAGCGCCTGCGCCTTTTCCTGATCGACAGTCAGCTTGTACTGCGGCGTATCTTCCAGACCGTTAGGACGCACGCCTACCAGCGTATCGGAGTGCTGTGCCACCATACCCAGCAACTGGTTGCGCGCTTCGGTCAGTTTTTCATGGCCGAGGTTGTTCTGGTCAATCAGCTCAAAGTCGAAGCCCGTTGCGTTACCGAGTTCGATAATCGCTGGCAGGTTGAACGGAAACACCATCGCATCTTTGATCTTACCCAGCGCGCCCATGGCGCGGCCGGCAATGGCGGGCACCTTCAGATCGCTGCTGCTACGCTCATCCCAGGGTTTCAGGCTGACGAAGGCAATACCGGTGTTCTGACCACGGCCGGAGAAGCCGAAGCCGTTAACGGTAAATACCGACTTGACGCTGTCTTTCTCTTTCGTCAGGAAGTAGTCCGTGATCTGATCCATGACCTTCTGCGTACGCTCCTGCGTGGCACCCGCAGGCAGCTGCGCCTGAGCCAGCAGCAGTCCCTGATCCTCTTCCGGCAGGAAGGAGGAGGGGAGGCGCAGGAACAGATACGCCATACCAACCACAATGACCAGATAGAGCACCAGATAGCGGCCGGTGCTGCGCACGATATGGCCCACGCTGTCGACATAGTGATTGGTGCTCTTGTCGAACAGGCGGTTAAACCAGCCGAAGAAGCCGGTGGTGGTGCCATGATCGCCTTTTTTGATGGGTTTCAGCATGGTGGCGCAAAGCGCAGGCGTCAGGATCAACGCAACCAGTACCGACAGCGCCATTGCGGAAACGATGGTGATAGAGAACTGGCGGTAGATCACCCCGGTCGAGCCACCGAAGAAGGCCATCGGGATAAACACCGCCGAGAGCACCAGCGCGATACCGACCAGCGCGCCCTGAATCTGCTCCATTGAACGTTTTGTCGCCTCTTTCGGCGGCAGGCCATCTTCGGCCATCACACGCTCAACGTTCTCTACTACCACGATGGCATCATCCACCAGCAGGCCAATGGCGAGCACCATACCGAACATCGTCAGCGTGTTGATCGAGTAGCCGAAGGCGTTGATGATGGCAAAGGTACCGAGCAGAACAACAGGCACGGCGATAGTCGGGATTAGCGTGGCGCGGAAGTTCTGCAGGAAGAGATACATGACCAGGAAAACCAGCACGATCGCTTCAAACAGTGTCTTAACCACTTCGAAGATAGAGATTTTAACGAATGGCGTGGTGTCGTAAGGGTAAACGACTTTCAGGCCCGCCGGGAAGGTCGACTGCAGTTTGCCCAGTTCTGCCTTCACCGCGTTGGCGGTATCCAGTGCGTTAGCACCCGTCGCCAGCTTGATACCGATACCGGAGGCGGGCTTACCGTTGTAGCGCGCGATAACCTCGTAGTTTTCGCCACCCAATTCGATTTTCGCCACGTCGCGCAGGCGTACCTGTGAACCGTCAGTGTTAACCTTGAGCAGAATTTTGCCGAACTCATCGGTTGAGGTCAGACGCGTCTGCGCAATGATTGAGGCGTTGAGTTGCTGGTTGGGGGCGGCAGGGGCACCACCCAGCTGACCCGCCGCAACCTGGGCGTTCTGCGTGTTGATGGCGCTGATCACATCCACTGGCGTCAGCTGATAATTGTTGAGCTTCGCCGGATCCATCCATATGCGCATCGCATACTGTGCACCGAAGATCTGCGTATCACCGACGCCCGTGGTACGGCTGATGGGGTCTTTGATGTTTGACGCCACGAAATCGGAGATATCGTTCTGCGTCATGGAGCCGTCATCGCTGACAAAACCCGCTACCATCAGGAAGCTGCTGGAGGATTTCTGCACCTGAATACCTTGCTGCTGCACTTCCTGCGGCAGCAGCGGCATCGCCAGCTGCAGTTTGTTCTGCACCTGAACCTGCGCGATGTCAGGGTCGGTGCCGGATTCGAAGCTCAGGGTCAGCTGCAGGTTACCGGAAGAGTCACTGTTTGATGAGAAGTACATCAACCCATCAATACCGTTCATATTCTGTTCGATAACCTGCGTCACGGAGTCCTGCAGCGTTTTCGCATCCGCACCCGGATAGGCTGCACGAATCTGTACGGCCGGTGGAGCAACGTTTGGATATTGCTCAATCGGCAGTTTAAGAATCGATAGCGCACCCGCCAGCATCACGATGATGGCGATTACCCACGCAAAGATGGGGCGATCGATAAAGAACTTAGCCATGTATCAACGGCTCCTGTTAAGACGACGATTTTTCAGACTGGGTCTGAGATTGCGCATTGGCTTCAGATTTCTGCTCATCAGAAACCTCCTGCGGCGTAACCTGAGCGCCTGGTTTGGCGCGCTGTGTACCTACGCTGATAACACGCTCACCCTCTTTCAGACCAGAGGTGATCAGCCACTTGTCGCCAATCGCCTGCGAGGCGTTGACGTTGCGTACTTCAACCTTATTATCAGCGCCTACCACCATAACGGTGGCCTGGCCGGTTGGCGTACGGGCAACCGCCTGCTGTGGAACCAGCAGCGCATTGGGGTTAGTGCCTTCTTCCAGACGCGCACGCACAAACATGCCGGGCAGCAAACGATGGTCCGGGTTAGGCATAATGGCACGCAGCGTGATAGAACCGGTTGTTTCATCAACGGTTACGTCAGAGAACTCCAGTGTACCTTTCTGCGGCGACTCGCTGCCGTCCTGCATCAGCAGCGTAACGCTGGCTTTGCCGTCAACCTGTTTCAGCTGACCTGACTCCAGCTCGGCGCGCAGGCGCATAAATTCATCGCTGGACTGGGTAACATCGACATACATCGGATCGAGCTGCTGCACAGTGGCCAGCGCAGTGGTCTGCCCATTCTGCACCAGCGCGCCTTCGGTCACGGACGATTTGCCAATGCGACCGCTAATCGGCGACGTGACTTTGGTATAGGCCAGGTTAATACGGGCGGTTTCGACGTTGGCTTTGGCAACCTGCACGGCAGCCGCGTTTTGCGCAGCGGTGGCGACGGCGTTATCGTAATCCTGCTGGCTGATATATTTTGTGCCCAGCAGCGGCTTGTAGCGATTAACCGTGACCTGAGCGATGCGCGCGTTGGCCTGCGCCTGCGCCAGATCGCCTTTGGCACTGTCATAGCTCGCCTGATAGGTAGCCGGATCGATCTGATAAAGCGACTCACCCGCTTTAATATCGCTGCCTTCCACGAAGTTACGTTTCAGAATGATACCGGAAACCTGAGGTCGCACTTCAGCCACGCGATAGGCTGAAGTACGGCCCGGCAGTTCTGTGGTGATCTTTAGGGGTTCGCTTTTAAGGGTAACCACACCCACTTCTGGAGGTTGCTGCTGGGCGGCTTGCTGGGATTTATTATCATCACATCCTGTTAATACAAAGCTGCCTGAAAGCATCAGGACGGCCGCCAGAGGCGATAATCCTCTGTTTTTATTCATAAATAAACCTCTAGTGTCCGATATCAATTGATCAATGGATCACAAACCGAAAAACCCATTGCTGCGCTAAAACCCGGGTCGTGCTATGGTACATACATTCACAAATGTATGTAAACTTGCCAGCCTGTAAAAAAAGTCTTCTATGGCACGAAAAACCAAAGCCCAAGCACTTGAAACACGTCATCAAATTCTGGATGCCGCCCTTGCATTATTTTCCTGCCAGGGCGTTTCTGCCACGTCGCTTGCAGATATTGCCGCAGCGGCTGGCGTCACGCGAGGCGCGATTTACTGGCATTTCAAAAATAAAGCCGATGTTTTGCACGAAATTTGGCTGCGCACTGACGCTGGGCTTGATGATGTGGAACTTGAGTATCAGACAAAATACCCCGGTGATCCACTTTCTGTGTTGCGCGCCATGCTCATCTATATCTTTGAAGCAACAGCAAAGGATCCCCAGCGTCGCGCTTTGATGGAGATTATTTTTCACAAATGCGAATTTGTTGGTGAGATGGCTGCGTTGCAGAATATGCAGCAAAGCCTGCTTTCTGAGTGCTATGACAAAATAGAAGATGTATTGAAAGAGTGCATTGAGGCAGGACAACTGCCCGTCACGCTCAATACCCGTCAGGCGGCGCTGCTGCTGCGGGGCTACGTTAATGGCATGATGGAGAGCTGGCTGTTTACGCCGGAAAGCTTCGACCTGGCGGCAGCGGCACCTCAAATTGTCGAGGCTTTCCTGGATATGCTGCGTTTGAGTCCGACCTTAACGACAACGCATTAACGCTGCTGTTCGGCGGCGCGTTTCTTCTCAAAGTCGCGCTGTACAATAGCCAGCGCCGCCAGCACCGTATCGGCAGGTAACCGGTTCTCTTCCAGCAGCTGAATCAGGTCCACTGCCAGTTTCACCTCATCGGGTGCATTTTCCAGTGTCATGGTGATTCCTTATATGCGCAGCTTTGCTGCGACCAGCATCATCATTAATGCGCCCGTCAGCGCGATACCCAGCGCGCCAGAATGAAAGTGCGCCAGCGAGCCGAGGCCAAAATAGCTGGCAATGTAGCCGCCGACCAGCGCACCGATTACCCCCAGCACCAGCGTTGCCATGAAGCCACCGGGCCGGCCGGGTAGTAATAATCGCTTCAGCCAGCCTGCAACCAGTCCAGTGATAATCCAGGCAATGATTCCCATATCCGGCTCCTGAACAGATCGCGTTAAGTATAGTCATTAGCGGACGTCACCGCGCAGCGAAAGCGCCCATTCCACGGCAGCGATCGCCTGACGGCAGCGCGCTAAACGGCCTTCCAGCACCTCAAGATCCTGCTTAAGCTGCTGCTGCACTGCCAGGCTCTCTGCCCGCGCCAGCCGCTGCTCGCGCTGGTCGATCATCGCCTTTAGCCGCCGCTCATATTCGCGATACTCTTCCAGCTTCTGCTGGCGCGGGCTGGCGGCAGGCTGTTCACGGCGCGGGCGCAGCTGCTGGCTGCTGGCCTCGCGCTGCAGGGCGGCAATCTGGTTCAGCAGCCTGTCTGCCAGCCAGAGACGCTCCTGCGCGTTCTGGCAGCGGCCGAACAGCTCAAGGTTGCGCTCGATCTCCAGCAGATAGTCAGCCAGCCGCGTGCCGGTGGTGGTAAACAGCTGTTGATCGAAGCGTGGCGTGCGGCAGCGCCCGTCAGGATGCTGAGCGATCTGTGACCGGAGCGCCGTCATGCAGGCCGCCAGGCGCTGCTGCGTAGTGGCAGAGACCATCATCTTTTCCTTATCTGTGCTAACGTAGCGCGCATGCAAAGGATTCAGGCAACGCTATGCAACGTATTGTATTACTGACCCTCGGCTGGCTGGCCATCATACTTGGCGCGCTGGGCATTGTATTACCATTATTGCCGACCACGCCATTTGTGCTGCTGGCCGCCTGGTGTTTCGCCCGATCGTCGCCGCGCTTTCACCACTGGCTGCTGTGGCGTTCGCCCTTTGGTCGCTATCTGCGCCACTGGCAGCGGCACCACGCGATGCCGCCAGGCGCAAAGGGGCGGGCCATTGCGCTGATGCTGGTAACCTTTGGCGTATCGATCTGGCTAGTAAAAATTCTGTGGATACGCCTCATGCTTGGCGTAATGCTCTGCGTTTTACTGCTGATGATGTGGCGCATTCCGGTGGTGGCAGAATCGCCCGACGATCGCACGCCACCGCGATAAGGTTGCATTTGGCCGGCCATTTGCTTAGATTTGGGCATCTTCGTGCGTGGCTTCCCTTATTTTTATCTTCTGCGTCTGATTCATTTCGGAATCTGACGCTATGGAAGCTGCGCGATATAAAGTTTTTACCAGGCGTAACATTATGACCGCAACTGCGCAGCAGCTTGAATTCATTAAAGAGAGCATTAAAAGCATTCCCGATTATCCAAAACCCGGGATTCTGTTCCGCGACGTCACCAGCCTGCTGGAAGATCCAGAGGCCTACGCCGCCACTATTGCGCTGTTTGTTGAGCGCTTCCGCGATCGGGGCATTACAAAAGTCGTCGGCACCGAGGCGCGCGGCTTTTTATTTGGCGCGCCCGTCGCGCTCGCGTTGGGCGTAGGCTTTGTGCCGGTGCGCAAACCCGGCAAACTACCGCGTGAAACATTCAGCGAATCCTATGAGCTGGAATATGGCACTGACGCGCTTGAGCTGCATAAAGATGCGATTAAGCCTGGCGACGTGGTGCTGGTCGTTGACGATCTGCTGGCGACCGGTGGCACCATCGAAGCAACGGTTAAGCTGATCCGTCGCGCAGGTGGCGAAGTCAATGACGCGGCTTTTGTGATTAATCTTTTCGATCTGACCGGCGAATCTCGCCTGAAAGCGCTGGGCGTCAACTGCTACAGCCTGGTCAACTTCCCCGGTCACTGAGTGACACTGGCCTCGCCGCGCGCGAGGCCAGCAAGTGATAGGCAATGCCCGCCGTCGCTGTTAAACTACTGCAACGATATACAGGGGTTGCAGCGCGTCTGCGCTCATCTTTCCAACCACATCCAGTGATCGAATCCACATGAGCTATCAGGTACTTGCGCGAAAATGGCGTCCCCAGGCATTTGCTGACGTTGTCGGTCAGGAACATGTCCTGACCGCGCTGGCGAATGGACTGTCACTGGGACGTCTCCATCATGCCTATCTCTTCTCCGGCACGCGTGGCGTGGGTAAAACCACTATCGCACGACTGCTGGCGAAAGGACTCAACTGCGAAACCGGTATCACCGCGACGCCATGCGGCCAGTGCGACAACTGCCGCGAGATCGAGCAGGGCCGCTTTGTCGATCTGATCGAGATCGACGCCGCCTCACGCACTAAAGTAGAAGACACGCGCGATCTGCTGGACAACGTACAGTATGCGCCCGCGCGCGGTCGCTTTAAGGTCTACCTGATCGATGAAGTGCACATGCTCTCGCGCCACAGCTTTAACGCCCTGCTGAAAACGCTGGAAGAGCCGCCGTCACACGTCAAATTCCTGCTGGCCACGACCGATCCGCAAAAGCTGCCGGTAACGATCCTCTCACGCTGTTTACAGTTCCATCTCAAGGCGCTGGATGTCGACCTGATCCGCAATCAGCTCGACTATGTTCTGCAGCAGGAGCAGATTGAGAGTGAGCCACGTGCGCTTCAGCTGCTGGCGCGCGCCGCCGATGGCAGCATGCGTGATGCGCTCAGCCTGACCGATCAGGCTATTGCCATGGGGCAGGGCGTGGTCAGCGGCAGCGTGGTTAGCCAGATGCTGGGTACGCTGGATGATGAACAGCCGCTGGGCCTGATTGAGGCGCTGGTGGATGGCAACGGTGAACAGGTGATGACGCTGCTGAATCAGGCGGCGACGCGCGGCGTGGAGTGGGAGGCGCTGCTGGTAGAGATGCTGCGCCTGCTGCACCGCATCGCTATGGTTCAGCTGCTGCCCACCTCTGTCAATGATGAAGAAGAGAGCCATGCGCCGCGTTTGCGGGAGCTGGCGCGTGTGGTGCCGCCCGCTGACGTTCAGCTCTATTACCAGACGCTGCTTATGGGACGCAAAGATCTGCCGCTGGCACCCGACCGTCGCATGGGGGTTGAAATGACGCTGTTACGTGCGCTGGCGTTTCATCCGCATACGGCGATTGCCGAACCGGTAGCACGCCCGTCAATGACGCCCGTGGCCGACGCCTCCGCTGCGGCTGTGCCACCACAGCACGCGGCTGCGGCACAGCCGCAAATGGCCCCCGCTTCGCCCCCGCCGCCGGCCGCCGCGCCGCCGGCTGCCGCACCGGATGGGCCGCTCTCTGATACCACCAGCCAGCTCCTTCAGGCGCGCACCCAGCTGCTGCGTCAGGGAGCCAGCAAACCAAAAAAGAGTGAGCCGGCAGCGTCCCTGACGCGGCCGGCCAACTCCGCGCTGGAGCGCCTGGCTTCCGTCACTGAACGCGCGCAGACGCGTCCACGCGAAGCCGCGCCAGAGAAAAAAGAAGCCTATCGCTGGAAAGCACAAACCCCGGTGGCGGCCGCGCCTGAACCGGTGGCAACGCCAAAAGCCTTGCGTTCAGCGCTTGAGCATGAGAAAACCCCTGAGCTGGCGGCGCGCCTGATGGAAGAGGCGCAGCAGCGCGACGCCTGGGCAGCCGAGCTCGCTACGCTGGCGTTACCGAAACTGGTGCAGCAGCTGGCGCTTAACGCCTGGAAAGAGACCACAGAGCAGGGCGTTTGCCTGCATCTGCGCTCCAGCCAGCGCCACCTGAATTCTGCTTCTGCGCAGCAGGTGCTTGGCGCGGCTTTAGGGGACGTTGCCGGTCATCCAGTTGAATTGACTATCATTGAAGATGATAATCCTGCGGTATTGACGCCACTGGAGTGGCGGCAGGCCATTTATGAAGAGAAGCTGGCGCAGGCGCGCCAGTCTATCATTAGCGATACGCACATCCAGACGCTGCGTCGTTTCTTCGACGCCGATCTGGATGAAGAGAGTATCCGACCCGTTTGACCACGCTGCCGCTGTCTCATGGATAGCGATGCGGCCTTAGCTGAGAGAGAAAACTATGTTTGGTAAAGGCGGACTGGGCAACCTGATGAAGCAGGCCCAGCAGATGCAAGACAAGATGGCCAAAGTTCAGGAAGAGATCGCGGCGCTGGAAGTGACCGGCGAATCGGGCGCAGGCCTGGTTAAAGTGACCATCAACGGCGCGCACAACTGCCGCCGCGTGGAGATCGATCCCAGCCTGCTGGAAGATGACAAAGATATGCTGGAAGATTTGGTTGCCGCTGCCTTCAACGATGCTGCGCGCCGCATCGACGAAACGCAGAAAGAGAAAATGGCCTCTGTCTCCGCCGGTATGCAGCTGCCGCCGGGCTTTAAGATGCCGTTCTGATGCAAACCAGTCCACTGCTTGAATCACTGATGGAGGCGCTGCGCTGTTTACCTGGCGTTGGGCCAAAATCGGCGCAGCGCATGGCGTTTCAGCTGCTGCAGCGCGATCGCAGCGGTGGTATGCGGCTGGCGCAGGCGCTGACGCGGGCGATGTCCGAAATCGGCCACTGCGCTGACTGCCGCACCTTCACCGAACAGGAAATTTGCACCATCTGCGCCAATCCACGGCGTCAGCAGAATGGGCTGATTTGCGTGGTGGAGAGTCCAGCGGATATCCACGCCATTGAGCAGACCGGCCAGTTTGCCGGGCGCTACTTCGTTTTGATGGGGCACCTTTCCCCGCTGGACGGCATCGGCCCACATGATATCGGGCTGGATCGGCTGGAGCAGCGTCTGGAAAGTGAGACTATCAAAGAGGTTATTCTTGCCACTAACCCCACTGTGGAAGGCGAGGCGACGGCCAACTATATTGCCGAGCTGTGCGGGCAGTATGGCGTTGATGCCAGCCGTATCGCGCACGGCGTGCCGGTGGGCGGTGAGCTGGAGATGGTTGATGGCACCACGCTGTCACACTCGCTGGCGGGACGCCACAAGATTACTTTCTGACCGCTTGCCGACGTCATCACTGACGTCGGCTTGAAATTTTCCGCACTACCCCCACATCAACCTCAACCTTCGTTTAACCTGATCCTGTTGAGGTAACAATGACCATGAAAGGACAAGAGACGCGTGGCTTTCAGTCAGAGGTAAAACAGCTTCTGCACCTGATGATCCATTCCCTCTATTCAAACAAAGAGATTTTCCTGCGTGAGCTGATTTCCAACGCCTCAGATGCTGCTGATAAGCTGCGCTTCCGCGCGCTGTCGGACGCCAGCCTGTATGAAGGCGACGGCGAACTGCGCGTACGTCTCTCTGTTGATAAGGACAAGCGCACCCTGACGCTGTCGGACAACGGTATCGGTATGCGTCGCGATGAGGTGATTGAGAACCTGGGCACCATTGCCAAATCGGGCACCAAATCCTTCCTGGAATCTCTGGGTTCAGACCAGGCCAAAGACAGCCAGCTGATCGGTCAGTTCGGCGTTGGCTTCTACTCGGCATTCATCGTGGCGGACAAAGTCTCTGTGCGTACCCGCGCAGCCGGTGCCGCAGCGGAAGAGGGGGTATTCTGGGAATCGGCGGGTGAAGGTGAATACACCATTGCCGATATCACTAAAGCCGATCGCGGCACCGAAATCACGCTGCACCTGCGCGAAGGGGAAGATGAATTCCTCGACGCCTGGCGCGTGCGCAGCGTAATTGGTAAATACTCCGATCATATCGCGCTGCCGGTCGAGATCGAGACCAAAGATGCAGAGAACGACACCACGACCTGGGAAAAAATTAACAAAGCTCAGGCGCTGTGGACGCGCAATAAATCTGAGATCAGCGACGAAGAGTACAACGAGTTTTATAAGCATATCGCACACGATTTCAGCGATCCCGCCATCTGGAGTCACAACCGGGTTGAAGGAAAGCAGGAGTACACCAGCCTGCTTTATATCCCGTCGCGCGCGCCGTTTGACATGTGGAACCGCGATCACAAGCACGGGCTGAAGCTCTATGTACAGCGCGTTTTTATCATGGACGACGCCGAACAGTTTATGCCGAACTACCTGCGCTTCGTGCGTGGCCTGATTGACTCCAGCGATCTGCCGCTGAACGTGTCGCGCGAAATTCTGCAGGACAGCCGTGTTACCCAGAGCCTGCGCGCTGCGCTGACGAAGCGTACGTTGCAGATGCTGGAGAAACTGGCGAAGGATGACGCAGAGAAATACCAGACCTTCTGGAAAGAGTTCGGCCTGGTGCTGAAGGAAGGCCCGGCGGAAGACAGCGCTAACCAGGAAGCGATTGCTAAACTGCTGCGCTTCGCCTCAACGCACAACGACAGCGCCGATCAGAGCGTGTCGCTGGAGGAGTATGTCAGCCGTATGGTGGAAGGTCAGGAGAAGATCTACTACATCACTGCTGACAGCTATGCCGCAGCGAAGAGCAGCCCCCATCTGGAGCTGTTCCGCAAAAAAGGTATCGAGGTACTGCTGCTTTCCGACCGCATTGACGAGTGGATGATGAGCTACCTCACCGAATTTGACGGCAAGGCGTTCCAGTCGGTCAGCAAGGCGGATGAATCGCTGAGCAAGCTGGCGGATGAAGAGAGCGAAGAGCAGAAAGAGGCTGAGAAGGCGCTGGAGCCGTTTGTTGAGCGCGTGAAAACGCTGCTGGGTGAACGTGTGAAAGAGGTTCGCCTGACCCATCGCCTCACCGATACGCCTGCTATCGTCACCACCGACGCTGATGAAATGAGCACGCAGATGGCGAAGCTTTTTGCCGCAGCAGGCCAGGCGGTGCCGGAAGTGAAATATATCTTTGAGATCAACCCGGATCATCAGCTGGTGAAACGCGTGGCAGAGACGCAAGACGACGCGCGCTTCGGCGAATGGGTTGAACTGCTGCTGGATCAGGCGCTGCTGGCCGAGCGCGGTACGCTGGACGATCCTAACCAGTTTATCCGTCGAATGAATCAGCTGCTGACGGCGTGAGCAATATGCGCGCTCTGATGTTTCAGACGGGCGCTGCACTGACCAGACCGCAGCGCGTTTTGCAACAGGAAGGGGGCGGGCCAGGCGTCAGGGAAGGCGCTATTGCTGCTGCTTAGCGCACTGCGCGCAGGTCGGGAATAACAACGCAAAAGGCCGGTGTCTGTACACCGGCCTTTTGCGTTTTAACGTAACGCCTATTGCTGTGCCGCCTCGCACAGCCAGTCGCGAAACAGCGTGATCTCCCCGTCGTTACGCCGCGACTCTTTAGTCATCATCCAGGTGGCGCGATTAACGTGCACAAAGCCGAGCGGGGCGATCAGCGATCCCTCCTCAAGCTCTTTTCGCACCAGCAGGCGCGGTGCCGTAATCACACCAAGCCCATTCTTTGCAGCCTGAATACCCAGCGTCAGGTTGTCAAAGTGTTTGCCCACCCAGAAGTGACCGCATACATCAGCCGCTTTCGCCCACTCCGCCCAGGCATGCAGACGGGTATCCGCATGCAGTAAAGGCAGTGCGGGAAGATCCTGTGCGCTGCGAAAGCGCGAGGCAAACTGCGGGGCACAGAGCGGCCCAATATAGTCGTCGCCAATCAGCGTTGCGTCTATATCCCCGTCCGGCGGCTGCTCGTAGCTGAGGATCAGCACATCAACATGCTCGCTGCGTAGCTGATCCAGCTCCAGCTGCGCCAGAAACTGAATTTCAATATCGGGATAGCGCTGGTAAAAGCTACTGATGCGGGGAATCAGCCACTGCGACAAAAAGCTGGGCGCGCAGGCGACGTTCAGATGATGGCGCATACCGGTGCGGATGCCCGCGCAGGTTGTCGAAAGCTCGCTAAACGCTTTCTGACAGCTGAGCAGCAGGCGTTCACCGTGTGAAGTGAGTTTCACGCGTCCGTTACTGCGCACAAAAAGCGGTTTGCCCATCCAGCTCTCCAGCTGGCGAATCTGGTGGCTTACGGCGCTGTGAGTGACGTGAAGGTGTTCGGCCGCCACGCTAAAGCTGCTATATAACGCCGCCTGATGAAAATGGTGCAGCGCCCGTAGCGGAGGTAGCCGGGTCATACTCATCCCCTGTGTAAAAACCTAACAGGGATTGTCAGTTTATATCAATTTAAAGTCCAGCCGCATTCCCCTAACCTTGCCCACTGATTATGGCGGGTTGACTTGCAGGCGAAGCTATGCCTGATGAGGGCCTACCGCCAGCCCGCCATCACCCGAGAGACAAAAAGAGACACACAACACGATGGCACTTCCCCCCTATGCCGACCGACCTGCCCAGGCACGGGATCGGTTACGTACTCTGTTGTCACGGCATTACCGGCTGGAGCACTACGATCTCTTCTTTGCCCCTTCGCTGCATGTTGCACGCATCCTTCTTTCTCAGCTTTTCCTGCGTCAGGAGCAGGCACGTAACCAGACGCGCTACGCCTCTCACTATCCGGTGACGGAGCTTAACGTCTTACCTGCTGTACCGCTCATGGCGGGCAGCATCAACTTTGTGCCGCACGTGGAACTGCCCTGGGGCCTGGTTCATTCGCTGGTTGACTGCCAGCAGCAGGGCGTGGTCGATGTGAGCGAAAGCTTCGCCAGTAACTTGCTGCATGATGATGTCATTAACCACTCCAGCCTGTTTGTCACCTGCCTTGATCGCCATGTTGACCTGCCAGGCGGGCTGGTGCTGGTGGCGCTACGCACCGCTGACTTCAGCACGCTGGTGCGTAGCGAACTGCGTTTGTTTGAGCAGGGATTGCCGCTGGACACCTCCGTGTTCGCCGCACTGGCCCGCGCCCGGGAGGCGGACTGGCGGCCGTTCAATCAGGCCAGCGTAGAGGCTATCGCTCTCCACTCGCCGCTGTTGCTCGCTTCCAGCCATCAGCCGGGGCTGCCGTTCGCCAGCTTTCCCCTGTCGCAGACGCAGCTGGCTGCGCTGACGCCTGCCAGCGATCTTGAGCTGTGGCCCCGTCAGGGACGTCTGCTGATACGGGCCAGCCATCGCGGCAGCGGCAAAAAACGCAGTACTCTTACCGCAAAGGTGAGCCTGCGGCTACAGCAGCTGTTTATCACGGGCGGCCAGTCTGAAAAAAGAGGGTAGCCGTGCCAGCCCGCAGCCTGCGATGGAAAAATGCGCTGGCCCCATCGGGCAATGAAGCCGCGCCTTTCTTGTGGTGAGCGGGCCATAATGGTATGGTCTTCGCCTTCTCAGATTGATCAATGCGATTCGCAAGGGGATTTACGCAATGCGTATTATTCTGCTCGGTGCTCCGGGCGCAGGTAAGGGCACTCAGGCTCAGTTCATCATGGAGAAATACGGCATTCCGCAAATCTCCACGGGCGATATGTTGCGTGCAGCGGTAAAAGCTGGCACCGAGCTCGGCAACCAGGCGAAAGCCATTATGGACGCCGGTAAACTGGTGACTGATGAGCTGGTTATCGCGCTGGTAAAAGAGCGTATCGCGCAGGAAGATTGCAAAAACGGTTTTCTGCTGGACGGTTTCCCGCGCACCATTCCGCAGGCGGATGCGATGAAAGAGGCAGGCATCAAGATTGACTGCGTGCTGGAGTTCGCCGTGCCGGACGAGCTGATCGTTGATCGAATCGTTGGCCGCCGCGTGCATGCCCCGTCAGGCCGCGTATATCACGTAAAATACAATCCGCCGAAGGTGGAAGGCCAGGACGACGTGACCGGCGAAGAGCTGACCACGCGTAAAGACGATCAGGAAGAGACCGTGCGTAAACGTCTGGTGGAATACCATCAGCTGACCGCGCCGCTGATTGCTTACTACAGCAAAGAAGCGGAAGCGGGCAATACCGCTTACCACAAAATTGACGGTACCAGGCCGGTTGCCGACGTCAGCAAACAGCTGGCAAATATCCTCGGCTAAGCCGCTGGGGCTGGCACTGCCAGCCCCTTTTGCAGTAATTGCTTTTCCCTCTCCCGCTTTCCGCTACAATTTCTCCTGTTTTCACGCATCTCCGCTATCAAGGAATAACAATGAGGCAAGACAAGCCCGGCGTGTTACTGGTTAATTTAGGTACGCCAGACGCCCCCACCACAGCTGCTGTAAAGCGCTATCTGAAACAGTTTCTTAGCGATCCGCGCGTGGTCGATACCCCACGCTGGCTCTGGTGGCCGATCCTCAATGGCATCGTGCTGCCGTTTCGCTCACCGCGTGTATCGAAACTTTACGCCTCCGTCTGGATGGAGGGGGGCTCGCCGCTGATGGTCTACAGCAAGCTGCAGCGCGAGGCGCTGGCCGCACGCGTCGATATGCCGGTTGAGCTGGGAATGAGCTACGGTAACCCCAGTCTGCAAAGCGCAGTGGATCGCCTGATGGCGCAGGGCGTGACGCGCATGATCGTGCTGCCGCTCTACCCACAATTCTCCTGTTCCACCGTGGCGGCGGTCTGGGATGGCCTCTACAGCGCATTTAAAAAGTCACGTACGCTGCCTGACATCGACTTTATCCGCGACTACGCTGAGCATCCGGCCTATATTGCTGCGCTGAAAGCCTCGGTCGAGCGCGCGTTTGCCGAGCACGGCCAGCCCGATCTGCTGGTGCTCTCCTATCACGGCATCCCTCAGCGCTTCGCTAATCAGGGCGACGACTACCCGCTGCGCTGTGCGGACACGACCGCGCTGCTACAACAGGCGCTGGGCCTGCGCGATGACCAGATCATGATGACCTTCCAGTCACGCTTTGGTCGTGAGCCCTGGCTGCAACCCTACACTGACGAAACCATGCAGGGTCTGGCGAAGAAGGGAATTAAGCATGTTCAGGTAATGAGCCCCGGCTTTGCGGCAGACTGTCTGGAGACGCTGGAAGAGATTAGCGAGCAGAACCGCGAATTCTTCCTGCACGGCGGCGGCGAGAAGTTTGAATATATTCCAGCGCTGAATGCTGATGCTGAACATATCGAGATGATGGTACAACTCGTTAACGCGCGTCGTTAAATAGCAGGCGGAGAGTGTGCTATCATCCTCCGCCTGTTTTTCTGACGGCATCCACCATGAAATTTCCCGGCAAACGCAAATCCAAACACTACTTCCCCGTTAGCGCCCGCGATCCCTTACTGCATGCTGCCTCGCAGGATGTAGAAGAGGGGAGTTGGGTCGTCGGAATCGACCAGACGCTGGTGGATATTGAAGCCAAAGTCGATGACGCTTTTCTGGTGCGCTACGGCCTGAGTGCCGGTCACTCGCTGGTTATCGCCGACGACGTTGCCGAGGCGCTTTACCACGAGCTAACGCGCGACAACCTGATCACCCACCAGTTTGCAGGCGGCACTATTGGTAACACCCTTCACAACTACTCCGTGCTGGCCGACGATCGTTCGGTGCTGTTGGGGGTGATGTGCAGCAATATCCAGATCGGTGGCTATGCCTATCGCTATCTCTGCAACACCTCAAGCCGCATGGATCTCAACTATCTTCAGGGCATTGACGGGGCGATTGGCCGCTGCTTTACCCTGATTGGCGAGCAGGGTGAACGCACCTTTG
Source organism: Pantoea sp. KPR_PJ (assembly GCF_041386365.1). Taxonomy (NCBI): domain Bacteria; kingdom Pseudomonadati; phylum Pseudomonadota; class Gammaproteobacteria; order Enterobacterales; family Erwiniaceae; genus Pantoea; species Pantoea sp. KPR_PJ. The sequence continues at coordinate 251,355 of NZ_JABMIK010000003.1, forward strand.
CCATCAGCCCGGGTCAGATGAACCAGCTGCGTCCTGACAGCATTCCTGAAGCGATGATTGCCGGTGCCTCGGCGCTGGTGCTGACCTCCTATCTGGTGCGCTGTAGCGAAGGCGAACCGATGCCGCAGGCCACCCTTCAGGCGATCGAATATGCGAAGCGCCACAACGTGCCGGTGGTACTGACGCTGGGCACCAAATATGTGATCGGCGATAACCCGCAGTTCTGGCGCGATTTCCTGCGCGATCACGTCACCATCGTGGCGATGAATGAGGAGGAGGCGCTGGCGCTGACCGGTGAGTCCGATCCGCTACTGGCGGCCGACAGGACACTGGACTGGGTCGATCTGGTGCTTTGCACCGCCGGTCCCACCGGCCTCTATATGGCGGGCTATACCGAAGAGGCCTTTAAGCGCAAAACCAATCATGCACTACTGCCGGGGGCCATTGCGGAGTTCAACCAGTATGAGTTCAGTCGAGCGATGCGCCAGCAGGCGTGTGAGCAGCCGATGCGCATTTACTCCCATATCGCGCCTTATATGGGCGGCCCGGAAAAGATCATGAATACCAACGGGGCAGGCGATGGCGCGCTGGCAGCCCTGCTGCATGATATCACGGCCAATAACTTTCACAGGCAGAAGGTGCCAAACTCCAGTAAACACGCGCGTGAGTATCTCACCTACTCGTCGCTGGCGCAGGTGTGCAAGTATGCCAATCGCGTCAGCTATCAGGTGCTGAACCAGCATTCGCCGCGCCTGACGCGCGGCCTGCCGGAGCGTGAAGACAGTCTGGAAGAATCTTACTGGGATCGTTAGTCAGGCAGCGCTTCCCCTAGCCCAGGGGAAGCGGACAGGTCAGACAGGACACTCGCGCACGATGGGGCGTTCAGCGATCTCTGTCTCCAGCATATGCAGCATGCTGCTGGCAATTTCTCGTTCGCCCATCACCACGCGCGTTGCGCCACGCGCCATAATGTACTCCACCTCATCGTCATAGTGCGCTCGCGCAATAATCTCAATATCAGCAAACTTCTCGCGCGCGGTCGTCACAATTTCTCCTGACTCATAGCCGTTCGGAATGGTCAGTAGCAGCCAGCGCGCGCAGTCGAGACGCGCCAGCTCCATGGTGTCGGCGCGCACCGCATTACCCAGCACGGCTCTGATGCCCTGTTCGCGCAGTGCTTCAACGCGCGCGCGTGAGTTTTCTACCACGACAAAAGGCACGTCCGCTTCCAGCAGCTTCTGGCCAAGCAGGCTGCCGACACGACCATAGCCAACGATCACGGCGTGATGGCAGATATCCACGGGGATCTGCTTCTCCTCTTCAGCGGCCTCCTCCTGCGCCTGCTCCTGGCGGCTTTCACTTTTCGCCAGGAAGCGCTCCAGCAGGGTGAAGAGGATCGGGTTGAGCATAATGGAGAGGATCGCCGCGGCCAGCACCAGGTTGCGTCCTTCGCTGCTGAGCAAATTCAGGGAAACGCCCAGTCCAGCCAGAATAAAGGCGAACTCACCAATCTGCGCCAGGCTGACGGAAATGGTCAGGGCGGTGCGGCGTGAGTGGCCCAGCAGGGTGACCAGCAGCCACGCGGCAACTGATTTGCCCAGCACCACAATCACCAGCGCGCCCAGTACCGCCAGCGGCTGTTCCACCAGGATCATCGGATCGAACAGCATGCCTACCGAAACAAAAAAGAGAACCGCAAAGGCGTCGCGCAGGGGCAGGGTGTCATGGGCGGCGCGATGGCTCAGCTCAGATTCATTTAGCACCATGCCAGCGAAAAAGGCGCCGAGGGCGAAAGAGACATCAAAAAACTCAACGGCGCCAAAAGCGATGCCAAGCGCCAGCGCCAGCACCGACAGAGTAAAAAGTTCGCGTGAGCCGGTTGCGGCGCTTTTTGCCAGGATCCAGGGCACAACGCGGCGGCCTACCACCATCATCAGCACCATAAAGGCAGCAACTTTACCGATGGTCAGCAGCAGATCCCAGGCCAGCAGCTGCGGGCTGGCGTTGCCCTGTTCCAGCATACCGGCAATGGCGGGCAGCAATACCAGCGTCAGCACCATCACCAGATCTTCAACAATCAGCCAGCCGATAGCGATCTGCCCACGCTGGCTGTCAATCAGCTGACGCTCTTCCAGCGCACGCAGCAGCACCACGGTGCTGGCGGTAGAGAGGCAGAGGCCAAAGACCAGACCGGTCATCAGCGACCAGCCCAGCCAGGCAGAAAGCCCCATGCCCAGCAGCGTGGCAACGGCGATCTGCGCGATAGCGCCGGGAATAGCGATGCTCTTTACCGCCATTAAATCTTTCAGGGAAAAGTGCAGACCCACGCCGAACATCAGCAGAATAACGCCCAGCTCGGCGAGTTCAGGAGCCAGATTCGTATCGGCGACAAAGCCTGGCGTGAAGGGGCCAGCCAGTACGCCAGCCAGCAGATAACCGACCAGCGGGGAGATGCGTAGCCGGTTCGCCAGCATACCAAGGAGAAACGCCAGGACCAGTCCCCCGACGATGGTAGTGATCAACGGTGTGGTGTGGTGCATGCCTGTCTCCTTGTATGCAAATGTATCTGCCTGTAACAAATGAGTTTAAAGCAATTATGGCCTTTTCGCTGAGCAATTTGCGGGATAATAAGAAAAAAGTTTGAAAATGAGAGGAAAGTGCAGTCGAAGGGCTATTTCTTACGGTTTTCGTCAATCTTAGCCGTTATCAAGCAAGCTGACGAAACACGTTCGCACAATATATTCGCGGAAAATGCGGCGCTGATAAGTACTATCTGGCTGGAATCACTCTAAAAAGCAGAGGAAGTCTCCCAGGCAGATCTTTGCACCAGCTTTCCCGGTATTGTTAATAGCTGGTTATCCATGTTAACAACGACCCGGCTGTTGCGGGCCTGGCGTTACAGCTTGAGTTAAGCGGCGGAATATGCGACACAGTGGGGCAGCATGCTGATACCACCCGGAACGGGCACTTTGTACAATAATAAGGAGACAGGCTTTGCTGTTATCACGATGGACTGCAACCGGCCTCGCGCTGCTGGCGCTGGTCCCGGCGCTTTCCCAGGCGGCGCTGCCAGACCGCACCTACCGCTTTAGCGTTCTCCACACCAACGATGAGCACGGCCATTTCTGGTACGGTGCGCAGGGTGAATATGGCCTGGCGGCGCAGAAAACCCTGATGGATACGTTGCGCTATGACGTGCAGGCCAAAGGCGGCGGCGCGCTGATCCTCTCTGCGGGTGACGTCAATACTGGCGTGCCGGAGTCAGACGAGCTGGACGCTGAACCTGATATTCGCGGCATGAACCTGATTGGCTATGACGCAATGGCGCTCGGCAACCATGAATTTGATCGTCCGCTCGAGGTGCTGCGTAAGCAGGAGGGCTGGGCACGTTTTCCGTTTCTTGCCGCCAATATTTACCAGAAAAATACCGATAAGCGGATGTTTAAACCCTGGGCCATCTTCAATCGCATGGGGTTAAAGATTGCGGTACTGGGGCTGGCTACGCCCGACACCGCGAAGCTGGCAAATCCCGATCATCTGCGCGACATGGTGTTCCGCGATCCGATCGACGAGACCAAAAAGGCGGTGGCGGAATTACGGGCCGGAGAGAAACCGGATGTGATTGTGGTGCTGAGTCATCTCGGCTATGACGACAACGGCGAGCACGGCAGCAACGCCCCTGGCGACGTGACGCTGGCGCGCAGCCTGCCGCCAGGCACGGTTGCAATGATTGTCGGCGGTCATTCACATGATTCGGTCTGCATGGAAAAACCGGACGTGCGGGTGAAAATGTATCAGCCGGGCGCAGCCTGTCAGCCAGATAAGCAGAATGGCGTCTGGATTATGCAGGCCGGGAAATGGGGCGAGTACGTCGGGCGCGGTGATTTTACCTGGCGCAACGGCGAGGTCACGCTGGAGTCCTACGCGCTGGTGCCGGTGAACCTCAAGCACCAGATTAAAAATGCGGATGGCAGCGAAACCTGGCTGACCTGGCAGCAGGAGATCCCAAAGAACACCGCTATGATGAAGCTGCTGATGCCCTATCAGAAGCGTGCCGAGGCGCGTCTCAGTATCAATGTGGGCAGCACGATCGGTCAGTTTAACGGCGAGCGTGAGCAGGTACGTTTTACCCAGACCAACCTTGGACAACTTATTCTGCGCGCGCAGATGGCTCATGTGAAGGCTGACTTTGCCGTGATGAGCGGTGGCGGCATTCGCGCCTCGTTACCTGAAGGCAAGCTGAGCTGGCGCGATCTGCTACAGGTGCAGCCGTTTAGTAACCAGGTGGTGTCAGTGACGCTGACCGGGGCCGAGGTGAAAAAATACCTTGATGTGGTGGCGAACATCAAAGCAGATGCAGGAGGCTTTGCCCAGTTTGCCCATGTCAGCCTGGTCGCAGACGGCAACAGGGTAAGCGAGGTGCGGATTAACGGGCAGCCGCTTCAGGACGATAAAATCTATCGCATGGCGACCAACAGCTTCAATGCCGCAGGCGGTGATGGCTATCCACGCATTGATACCCATGCCGGTTTTAAAAATAGCGGCGATATTGATGCCGAGGTGCTGCGCGACTACGTCAAGGCTAACACGCCGCTGAAAGCAGCTGACTATGCGCCGAAAGAGGTCGTTCACCAGTTAACGGACGCGGAGAAAAAGGCGCGCGAGAAGCCGCACAAGCGCAGCTATCCAAAAATGATTCTGGCCTGGCTCTGGCCCTGGGGAAATGAAACGGCGCGCAATGCGCCGTAAACCTTCGCGAAAGCCGGGACAGGATGCCCTTAGCGGGCAAGATGGCCGCCGCCGCAAAGCTGTCCTGACGGCGGGGCTGTGGGCAGAGCGTTTGTCAATCTTCTGCGTAATGCTGTGATCGCGCGACCTCGCCCGCAGGCGCAAAGATCAGGCCTCACACGATTTCCGCCTGAACCAGCGCGGACGCAGCCTGTCCCATGCCCAGTTATAGGCCATGGTGTAGGGCAGGAAAAAGAGAAAAAACGCCACTTCCAGCAGAAAGGCCTGCCACAGCGAAATCTTCAGCATCCAGGCGGCAACGGGCAAACCAATCAGAATAAATCCCCCCTCGAACAGCAGCGCATGCAGGGCGCGGATCAGCAGACCGCGATGGACTTTGCCCGGCGGGCAGAGGCGATCGAAAAGCGTGTTGTAAATCATATTCCACAGCATCGCGATAGTTGAGAGCGCGATTGCCAGCGCGCCCATCTGGAACAGCGGCTTCTGCATTGCCCATGCTGCCAGCGGCGAAACGGTCAGGATTGCCAGCGTTTCAAATCCCAGAGCATGTAAAAAACGTTCTTTCAGGGAACGGGTACGCATTATCAACCTCCATCAGTGAGGCAGGCATTCTGACAGCAGAGGATGGTAAAATAAAATGATGACCTATCGATAAAAGCGATGGATAAAACATGCGCTACTCCCCTGAATCCCTGGAAGCCTTTGTGCAGACCGTAAGCAGCGGTTCTTTCTCTGCGGCCGCGCGTGCGCTGGGCAAAAGTCAGTCAACGATCAGCGTGGCGATAGCCAGCCTGGAGGACGATCTCGGCTTCAGACTCTTCGATCGCAGCAGTCGTCAGCCGATCCTGACCGATCAGGGCAGGCGCGCGCTGGCGCAGGTGCAGCAAATCCTTGCCGCCAGCGAGCGGCTGGACGCGCTGGCCATCAGGCTGTCGCAGGGCGTTGAGCCACGCCTTAGCTTCGCCGTCTCCGACTTCTGGCAGACGGAATATCATGAGCAGTTGCTGAAACAGTTTGACGCGCAGTTCCCGGAAATTGAGCTGGAGTGCATGATCGCTGAGGATGCTGACGTGCTGGATCTGCTGCAGGCGGGACGCGTCCACCTGGGCGTGGTACGTGCGCAGCCGGTGCTGCCGCCTGACATTGCCGTTGCGCGACTTCAGGTTAATGCAGAAATGGCGATCTTTATTCATCGTGACCATCCGCTGGCGCAGCAGCCGGGGCTGACAGAAAGCGCCCTGGAGCAGGTGCGTCAGCTGCGGCTTAACACCTGGGTAGAGCCGCATGCCGTTACACCGCCGGGGCGCGTCTGGTCAGCACCGACCTATTTACTGCTGCTGGAGATGGCGGAGCAGGGGTTTGGCTGGAGCATACTGCCGCGCTGGCTGGTCAAACAGTTTGGTCATGAAGTGTTGCAGGAGCTGGCGTTACCGGGATGGCCGCAGCGTATTGCGGTGGAAGCGATCTGGTCGCGGCGCACGCCACCAGGACCTGCCGGGCGCTGGATGATTGACCAGCTCTGCGCTCAGACGCGTAGTTAGTCGCGTCGGGCGATGTCTGCCAGCGGCGCGTTCAGCAGGCGCGACAGATCCTGCGCCGCCAGTTCGAGATCGAGCCCGCGTTTGCCGCCGGAGATAAAAATTGTGGCAAAGTCAGCTGCTGAGCGGTCAATAACCGTTGGCAGGCGCTTTTTCTGCCCCAGCGGACTGATGCCGCCAACCAGATAGCCGGTGACACGCTGTGCCAGCTGTGGATCGGCCATATCCGCTTTTTTTGCCCCTAACGCCTTTGCAACCTTCTTCAAATCGAGCTGGCTGGAAACAGGCGTAACTGCCACTGCCAGATGTTTTGCATCACCGTTTAGCGCCACCAGCAGGGTTTTGTAGACCTGCCGGGCATCCAGATTAAGTTTTTTTACGGCTTCGTCACCAAAATTTGTTTCATGACTGTCATGCTCATAGGGATGGATCTTAAAGGTGACCTTTTGTTTTTCCAGCAGTTTTACGGCAGGTGTCATAAATTTCTCCTTATAAGAAAAATCTCATTCCTAATTTTAATAAATTAATGGTGGCGAAAGTTTGCGCTTTGCGCGAGAATGGCATCCGCGCCAGCCGAAAGGCTGAGCGATAACCAAAATCATAAACAAATTCCTCTTTGACGGGTCGATAGCAATATCGGCCTTCTTTTTTTCTAACGCTGTAACAGCGCCGGCAGGTTTTCATCGCCATACAGATGCAGCGCGCCTACCGCCACCACATAATGTCCGGACGGCAGCGCCCGTAACCGTTCACACCACTGGGCATTGCGCTGTGAAATGAGCGCATCGTTCAGGGCAGAGCTGAACGTTGAGGGCAGGGTGATGCGTGGTTCACGCGGCGGTGCATCCAGCCACCAGCTCACCATCATCTGCAACAGCCGCGCATTGGTATGCCAGTGCGTCAGCGTATCTTTCAGCAGCGCCATCCCGTCGTCCGGCAGGGATTTCAGCAGCGCAATTTGCGTCTGCGCGCCTTCCAGTTCAATAACCGGCTTGTGCATCGCTTTCGCTGCCTGCAGCAGCTGAAAATCGATGCCGTAATCGGGGCGCAACCCAAGTCGCTGCGCCTGCTGTGCCTGTAACATCAGGGCGATCTGCCAGGCGGGCAGGGTATCGAACATGATCATTGAGAGGTGCAGCTCGCCGCACAACGCACTCAGCGTGGCCTGCTCATCGGGCGCCAGGCGGAGGCTGAGCGGCTCACGCGTCTCGGCCTCATCAAACGGCGAACCGCCCTGGGTAATATCCGCTTCGACAATCAGCGCATCTGCTTTTTGCAGCTGACGCAGCAGGCGCGGGGGCAGCGGCTGCATGTCACGAGTGCCCATATGAATGCTGCCCACCAGATGCAGCAGGCGGTCGTCCAGCCGAATATCCTGGGCGGGCCAGCGGTAGCTGGCGGGAAAGAGCCGGCTTATCAGCCCGTGCAAACTGCGCCAGATAGTGCCTGTCATTCCCTGTCCTTACTCAGTCAAAACGCCATGCTAGCGATTCCTGCTGCTGAAAAACAGCGCATTAACGGCTATTGCGCTGCGCCGGACGAAAGCGCAGCAAACGGTTGGCGTTACTGACGACGGTAATCGATGAGAGGGCCATTGCGGCCCCGGCCACCACCGGGCTGAGCAGCGCGCCAGTCAGCGGATAGAGCACGCCCGCTGCCAGCGGAATGCCCAGGCTGTTATAGATAAACGCGCCCAGCAGATTCTGACGAATATTGCGCAGCGTCGCGCTGGCAAGCGCCAGGGCATCGGCAACGCTGTCCAGATCGGCGCGCATCAGGGCGATGGGTGCGGTCTCCAGCGCCACATCGCTGCCGCCGCCCATGGCAATGCCGACGTCCGCCTGCGCCAGCGCAGGGGCATCGTTAATGCCGTCGCCCACCATCGCCACGCACCGGCCTTGCTGTTGCAGCCTGGCGATGGTTTGCGCTTTCGCCTCTGGCAGCACCCCGGCAATCACTTCATCAATGCCCGCCTGCTGGGCGATGGCGCGAGCGGTCTCTTCACGGTCGCCGGTCAGCATCATTAAACGGTAGCCCGCCTGATGAAGCCGTTGCAGCGCGGCTTTACTCTCAGGACGCAGCTGGTCGCGTAGTGCAATCAGGCCGACAAGTTCGCCGTCCTGCGCCAGCAGCACTGGCGTCGCCCCCTGACGCGACAGCCGCTCAATCTCTGCCCGGGCAGGGGAGAGTCCGACCTGGTTATCCTCCATCAGCGCCACGTTGCCCAGCAGCAGGGCTCTGCCGTCAAGTATGCCGCTGACGCCTTTACCGCGTATTGTACGAAATTGCGCTATTTCCCCCCGATCAGCGCTGTGCGATGCGGCAACAATCGCCTGCGCCAGCGGATGGCTGGCATTTTTCTCCAGCACGGCGGCGCGCTCTAACACCGCGTCGCGTGACCAGTCGCCCCACGTCAACACCTTATCAACCTGTGGCTTACCTGTGGTCAGCGTGCCGGTTTTGTCAAATACCAGCGTATCGATGCGGCTGGCGCGCTGTAGTGCATCGGCATCGCGCACCAGCACGCCCAGCTCGGCCGCCCGTCCTACGCCTGCGATAATCGACATCGGCGTGGCGAGGCCCAGCGCGCACGGGCAGGCGATAATCAGCACCGTTGTGGCGATCACCAGCATGTAGGCTATCTGCGGCTGCGGGCCGAACAGATACCAGATGGCCGCACTAATCAGTGCGATGGCCACGACTACCGGTACAAACACCGCCGAGATGCGGTCGGCAAGGCGGCCTACGTCGGGCTTGCTGCTCTGCGCCTGACGCACCAGATGAATGATGCGCGAAAGCGCGGTGTGCTGTCCGGTCGCGCGCGCCACAAAGCGCACCGCGCCGTCCTGCACCAGCGTCCCGGCATAGACCTTGTCACCGGCCCCTTTGCCCTGCGGTACCGCTTCGCCGGTCAGCATCGCTTCGTCAAGCCAGGCCTCACCGTCGCTGATCTCGCCATCCACCGGCACGCGATCGCCGGTCATCAGGCGTAGCGTCATGCCGGGCTGCACCGCGCTGAGCGGCACCAGCCTTTCGCCTTGCTCGCTGACGAGCCGCGCCTGCGCTGGCGTCAAATCGAGCAGGCGCTCAAGGGCTCTGGAAGAGCGCTGTCGTGCACGCTGCTCCAGCGCGTGCCCCAGATTGATCAGGCCGATAATCATCACGCTGGCTTCAAAATAGAGATGGCGCGCCTGGACCGGAAAAAAGTCTGGCCAGATAGCGACGCTGATGGAATAGATCCACGCGGCCGCGGTGCCGAGCGCCACCAGCGTATCCATCGTGGCGCTGCCATTGCGCAGGCTGCGCCAGGCGCTGCGGTAGAAGTGGCCGCCCGCGACGATCATCACCAGCAGCGTCACGATGCCGAGCGTCAGCCACAGGCTGCGGTTAGCGTCGCTGAGCATCATATTGTCGCCGAGCATGCCCCAGATCATCAGGGGCGCACCCAGCGCCAGCGCCAGCGCCGCCTGCCAGCTAAAGCGGCGCATTGCGCTACGCGCACTGTGCTGCTGTTTATCGCGTCGCTCCTGCTCATCCTGCACCGGCTGCGCGTGATAGCCCGCCGCCTCTACGGCGGTAACCAGCTGAGACGCGGCGACGTCGCCCATCACCAGCGCACTGCGTTCGCCAAGGTTGACGCGCGCCTGAGTCACGCCAGGCACCTTTTCCAGCGCCTTTTCTACCCGGCTGACGCAGCTGGCGCAGCTCATGCCCTCAATCAGCAGGAACTGCGCGCTTTCACTCTGTTGTGCCGGCAGGGGTTCCGCCACCGTTGTCAGCGCCTCCGGCGGCGGCTCTGAAGCTGTCAACGGCTCAGGCTTTGGGTGGCTGTCGCCGCTCAGCGTGGCGTGATAGCCCGCTTCTTCCACCGTGGCGATCAGCGCAGCGGCGTCGGCGTCGCCGGTTACCCGTGCGTCATGCTGGGTAACGCTGGCCTGTTCGACATCGTCACGCTTTTCAAGCGCTTCCTTAACACGTTTAACGCAGTGGCCGCAGGTAAGGCCTTCCAGCGCCAGCGAAATGGTCTGAGACATAGTGGGCTCCTGTTGTGTCACAGTTAACAATGTGAGCTTTTTTATCACTCGTGATACAGGCTAAACCTTCCATCAAGGGGAAGGTCAAACTATTTTAACAGGTCTGTAGGTGAAGGGGGCTGGCGAGGAGAAAGAGATGAATATTAGCGATGTGGCGAAAAAAACCGGGCTGACCAGTAAAGCTATCCGCTTTTATGAAGAGAAGGGCGTAGTTACGCCGCCGCTGCGCAGCGACAACGGCTATCGCCGCTACAGCGCGCATCATCTTGACGAGCTGAACCTGTTGCGACAGGCGCGGCAGGTGGGATTCACGCTGGAAGAGTGCCGCGAGCTGGTCATGCTGTTTAACAACCCGGCGCGACACAGCGCCGACGTAAAGGCGCGTACCCTGCAGAAAGCAGCGGAGATCGCTGCACATATTGAAGAACTTCAGGCGATGCGTATAAGACTGCTGGCGCTGGCTGACGCCTGTCCCGGTGATGACAGCGCAGAGTGTCCGATTATCAATGACCTGGCAGGCTGCTGCGGTCACACCCGCATGAAACCCGATTAACGCGGCGCAATGTGCAGCGTGATGCCCTCAATGCCGGTGACGATAACCTGGGTACCAGCAGGCAGATCCTGGTCAGCCTGCACACGCCAGCTACTGTCGCCAAGCTTCACATGACCGACGCCGTTGACCAGCGGTGCATCCAGCGTTAAAAGGGTGCCCGTCAGCTGGGTACCGCGCTGGTTTAGCGAGTTAGGTTGCTGACTACGCTCGCGATAACGTATCCAGCGATACCAGAGGTAGACGCAAACCAGCGTCAGCAGCGCAAACAGTGAGCCCTGCGCCGTCCAGCTAAAGGGAGAGAGCCACTCAACGATGCCGACCAGCACCGCCGCGATGCCGCTCCAGAGCAGATAGCCACTGGTGCCCAGCATCTCCGCTGCCAGCAACAGGCCACCCAGAGTCAGCCAGAACCAGTGCGGATGCGCGATCATCTCCATCAGCATTAGCGTTTCGACTCAGAGGATGTGCTTTTCAGCAACTCGCTGATCCCCGCCACCGAGCCCAGCAGGCTGCTGGCGTCCAGCGGCATCATCACCACTTTACTGTTGCTGGCCTCGCCAATTTTTTGCAGCGCGTCGGTATATTTCTGCGCCACAAAGTAGTTCACGGCCTGGATGTCGCCCGCTGCAATCGCTTCGGAGACCATTTTCGTGGCAGCCGCTTCCGCTTCTGCCTGACGCTCGCGCGCCTCAGCCTGTAAAAACGCCGAGGTGCGTTCTCCTTCCGCTTTCAGGATGCGCGACTGCTTATCCCCCTCGGCGCGCAGGATGGCTGCCTGACGCACCCCTTCTGCCGCCAGGATGTCGGCACGTTTGGTACGCTCCGCCTTCATCTGCGCGTTCATGGCGGCGATCAGCTCCTGCGGCGGACGCACGTCGCGGATCTCAATACGGGTGATTTTTACGCCCCAGGGGTTGGTGGCTTCATCGACGATATGCAGCAGGCGTGTATTAATATTATCGCGCTGCGACAGCATCTCATCCAGTTCCATGCCGCCAAGCACGGTGCGGATATTGGTCATGGTGAGATTAATAATCGCCAGCTCAAGGTTGCTGACCTCATAGGCGGCGCGCGCCGGATCCACGGCCTGGATAAAGCAGACGGCGTCAATGGTGACGTTGGCGTTGTCTTTAGAGATCACTTCCTGGGAGGGGATATCAAGCACCCGCTCCATCATATTGATCTTGTGACCAATGCGATCCATAAAGGGCACCACCAGGCTCAGGCCGGGCTGTAGCGTGCGGGTATAGCGCCCGAAGCGTTCCACGGTCCACTGATAGCCCTGCGGTACGATTTTGACGCCTGCCCATACGGTAACGAGGGCGAGCACAATCAGCACCGGGATAACTGTTAACATATAACCTCCTGATTGTCAGATAACGGGCCGAGTCGCTTCGGCCCGGATACGGCGGAGCCGAATCAGTAGAGCAGGGAGTAGAGCTGGCGGCGATAGCGGGCGGCGAGTGCGTCACCGGTTCCGAGCGCGGCCAGAATCTCCTGCAGCATTTTGCGCACCTGTCCATCACCTGCATTCAAATCACGCTTCAGAAAACCCAGCAGCAGCTCCAGCGCCTCTTCGTTACGCCCTACCTGATGGAGCTGTAACGACAGCTTAGCAGCCAGCTCGGCATTCGCAGGATCGCTTTCCAGCAGCGCCTGCAGCTGCTGAATTTCTGGGGTATCTGCGGCCTGTTTCAGCAGATCGATCTGTGCAATCAGACCCTGATAGCGTGTGTCCTGATCCTGCAGGGGAACTTTCGCCAGCACCTCTTCCGCTTCATCGCTGCGGTTAAGGGCGATCAGCACCTCTGCCAGCAGAAAACCGATTTCGCTCGCCTGGCCACTGAGCTGCCAGGCGTCTTTTAACAGCGGCAGCGCTTCCAGCGGTTTGCCTTCGTCCATCAGCGCCAGCGCCTGCTGTGCCTTCAACTCTTCTTCGCGCGGCAGCACTTTTTCCAGCAGTGCGCGAATCGCCTCTTCCGGCTGCGGGCCCTGGAAGCCGTCAACCGGCTGACCGTTCTGGAACAGATAGACCGTTGGAATCGAGCGCAGACCAAACTGCGATGCAACCATCTGTTCTTTATCACAGTCCAGTTTCGCCAGAATAAACTGACCCGCATACTCCTGCGCCAGCCGCTCCAGCAGCGGCGTTAGCTGCTGGCAATGTTGGCTGCGATCCGACCAGAAATAGAACAGCACCGGGATTTGCATGGACTGTTCCAGCGTCTGGTGCAGGTTGGATTCATTGATGTCGATAATCGAAGCGTGTGGTGACATGACTAAGTCTCTTGGCAGAAAGTGTTTAAAGAATATGGGGCCGAACGGCCCCGCTTCAAGATGAATTCTCAGTGTCTGCTTAAAATGCGATCCAGCATCCAGCCTGGCAGCAGCCGTTTCAGGATGCTCATGGCGTGTGCGACCAGCGTCACTGGATAGCGCAGGCGCGGACGGGGACTTTCCAGCGCATGGCGCAGCCTGGGCAAAATGGCTTCCGGCGGCAGGGTAAAGCGTGCGGCGATGCCGGGATTACGCACGGGGTTACCCGGTTCCCCCTGCGTGACGTTGTCGGTAAAGCGTGTCTGTATGGGGCCCGGCTCAATCAGGCTGACGCGCACGCCGCTGCGACGCACCTCAAGGCGCAGCGCATCGCTCCAGGCCTCAAGCGCATATTTACTGGCGGCATAGGCGCCGCGTCCGGGGGTGGAGATCAGCCCCATGACCGAACTGGTATTGACGATGCGTGCATCGCCGTGTGCCTCAAGCGCAGGCAGCAACCGCATCGTCAGCTGATGGGTGCCGAAAAAATTGGTCGAGAACTGCTGCTCCAGCTGCTGGCGCGACAGCGTACGCAGCGGTCCATAGAGGCCGAAGCCGCCATTGTTGAACAGGGCGAACAGACGATGATTGGTCAGCGCCAGGATCTCATCGGCCGCACGGTCAATGCTTTGCGCATCGTCGAGATCCAGTCTCACCGCCGTAAAGCCCCGCGTGCGCATTTGCGCGACATCTTCTGACTTGCGGCAGGCCGCAATCACGCGATAGCCACGCGCCAGCAAATCCTCTGCGGCTACCCGGCCAATACCGCTGGAACAGCCAGTGATGACAATGGTCTTTTGCATATCTTTACCCATAAAAAGCGCGTCGCTTCCCGTTACTCATGCTTAACTAAAGGAGCCAGTTCTTTCGCCATCAGCTCGGCAATAAAGGGCTGCGCATCAGGATTCGGGTGAATACCGTCCTGCTGCATCCATTCAGATTTCAGGTAGACCTGCTCCATAAAAAAGGGCACCAGAGGAATGTTGTATTGCTGTGCCAGTCTGGGATAGATCCCGCTGAACGCTTCCGTATAACGCCGCCCGTAGTTGGCGGGCAGACGAACCTGCATGAGCAGCGGCCTGGCATTGGCCGCCTTCACGTCGTCAATGATTTTGCGCAGATCCTGCTCAATGCTCTGCGGCGAAAAACCGCGCAGGCCATCGTTGCCGCCCAGTTCGATTAACACCCACTGCGGCTGATGCTGTTTTAATAACGCCGGTAAACGCGCCAGACCCTGGGCCGTGGTATCGCCACTGATGCTGGCGTTAACCACCCTGGGCTGCTGTTGCCAGTGGCTGTTCAGCAGGCTCGGCCAGGCGACGCTGGCCGACATACGATAGCCTGCGCTCAGGCTGTCGCCTAAAACCAGTAACGTGCTCGCCGAAGCCAGATGCGACACCAGCATAAGAACGAAAAACAGGAAAGGATAATGCCAGCGGAAAACATTCTTGAAGTTCATCATCTTACAAAGTCCGTCGGTCAGGGGGAACACCCGTTAACCATCCTCACCGGAGTTGACTTCATTGTCAAACGAGCCGAGACCATTGCGCTTACGGGCGAATCAGGCTCTGGCAAATCGACGCTACTGGGCATTCTGGCAGGTCTTGATGATGGCAGCAGTGGCGAGGTGAATCTGCTGGGGCAGCCGCTGCACCGGCTGGATGAGGAGCAGCGCGCGGCCCTGCGGGCGACGCAGGTAGGTTTTGTGTTCCAGTCTTTTATGCTGGTACCGACCCTTAACGCGCTGGAGAATGTGCAGTTGCCTGCGCTGCTGCGCGGCGACAGCGATCGCCAGAGCCGTGAGCAGGCGCGCGAGCTGCTTACTCAGCTTGGGCTGGGCGCACGCCTGACGCATCTGCCTGCCCAGCTCTCCGGCGGTGAACAGCAGCGTGTGGCGCTGGCACGCGCCTTTAACGGGCGGCCTGGCCTGCTGTTTGCCGATGAGCCAACCGGCAATCTGGACCGCAAAACCGGCGATCACATCGCCGATCTGCTGTTTTCCCTGAACCGCGACTATGCCACTACGCTGATCCTGGTGACGCATGATGAACAGCTGGCGGCGCGCTGTGACCGTCGACTCAGGCTGCGCGACGGCAAAGTGTGGGAGGAACAATGATCTGGCGCTGGTTCTGGCGCGAGTGGCGTTCGCCCTCGCTGTTAATTGTCTGGCTGGCGCTGACGCTGGCGGTGGCCTGCGTGCTGGCGCTTGGCACCATTGGCGATCGTATGGAAAAAGGGCTGAGCCAGCAGAGTCGCGACTTTATGGCCGGTGACCGCACGCTGCGCAGCAGCACGCCCGTCCCCGAAGCCTGGCTTGTCAGGGCGCGGCAGGAGGGGCTGAGCGTGAGCGGGCAGCTCAGCTTTATGACCATGACCTTCGCTGGCGAGACGCCGCAGCTGGCAGCGGTGAAGGCGGTAGATAACCGCTATCCGATGTTTGGCGAGCTGCAAACCGATCCGCCCGGCCTGAAGCCCCGGCCAGGCACGGCGCTGGCCGCACCGCGTCTGATGGCGCTACTCAACCTTAAGGTGGGCGATCGGCTGGACGTGGGAGATGCCAGCCTGCTCATTGCAGGTGAGGTCATTCAGGAGCCCGACGGCGGCTTTAACCCTTTTCAGATGGCTCCACGCCTGTTGATTAACCTCAATGACGCGCAAAAAACGGGGGCGATCCAGCCCGGCAGCCGCCTGACGTGGCGCTATCAGTTTGCCGGAAACCGCACGCAGCTGGCGCGCTACGATAGCTGGATCCAGCCGCAGCTGAAGGCCGACCAGCGCTGGATCAGCGTGGAAAACAGCGAGGATGCGCTGGGCCGTTCTATGCAGCGCGCCCAGCAGTTCCTGCTGCTGTCGGCCCTGCTGACGCTGATGCTGGCCATCGCCGCCGTGGCGGTCGCGATGAGCCACTACTGCCGCAGCCGTTACGATCTGGTGGCGGTGCTAAAAACCCTGGGCGCGACGCGCAGCGCGCTACAGCGTCTGATTATTGGTCAGTGGCTGGCGGTGCTGCTGCTGGCGACACTCTGTGGCGGCGGAGTGGGGCTGGGGGTTGAGGCGCTGCTGATGCAGATGCTGAAGCCGGTGCTGCCCGCGACGCTGCCGCCTGCCAGCGGCTGGCCGTGGCTCTGGGCTGTAGGCTCGCTGTTTGTGATTTCACTGATGGTGGGTCTGCGGCCCTATCGGCTGCTGCTGGCGACCCAGCCGCTACGCGTGCTGCGACGCGATGCGGTGGCGACCCTCTGGCCGCTAAAATATTATCTCCCGGCCATGGCGCTGCTGGTGGTGGCCCTGCTGGCGCTGCTGGTGGGCGGCAGCAAGATGCTGTGGGCACTGCTGGCAGGGGTGGCGGTGCTGGCGGGCCTGCTGGCACTGCTCGGCTGGAGCGTCCTGCTGTTACTGCGGCGACTGGCCGTGCGCAGCCTGGCGCTGCGGCTGGCGATCAGTCGGCTACTGCGCCAGCCCGGCATGACGCTGAGCCAGCTGGCCGCGTTCTCGCTCTCCTTTATGCTGCTGGCGCTGCTGCTGGTGATGCGCGGCGATTTGCTGGATCGCTGGCAGCAGCAGTTGCCTGCCGATAGCCCCAACTTCTTTTTGCTCAATATGACGCAGGATCAGGTGCCCCAGGTGCGCGCCTTTCTCGCCGCGCATCAGGTTAAACCTGAGACGTTTTACCCGATTGCGCGGGTGCGGCTGACCGGGCTTAATGGCAAAGCGGCAGACCCCAGCGTGGACAGTGCGCTGAACCGCGAGCTCAACCTGACGTGGATGAGCGAACGGCCGGATCACAACCCGCTGGTGGCGGGCAGCTGGCCGCCGAAGCCGGGCGAAGTCTCCATGGAAACGGAGCTGGCCGGGCGGCTGGGCGTCAGGCTGGGAGATACGCTGACCTTTACCGGCGATACCCAGGCGTTCAGCGCGACGATTACCAGCCTGCGCAAGGTGGACTGGGAGAGTCTGCGGCCCAACTTTTTCTTTATCTTTCCGCCCGGTGCGCTCGATGCCCAGCCGCAAACCTGGCTTACCAGTTTCCGGCTGGAGAACAATCCCGCGCTGCTGGCGCAGCTGAACCGCGCCTTTCCGACACTGAGCCTGTTAGATATTGGCAGCATTATGCGGCAGATTGGTCAGGTCCTGACGCAGGTGAGTCAGGCGCTGGAGATTATGGTGGTGCTGGTGACTTTTTGCGGTGTCCTGCTGTTGCTGGCGCAGATTCAGGTCGGGATGCGGCAGCGGCGGCAGGAACTGGTGGTGTGCCGCACGCTGGGCGCGGGCAAGAAGCTGCTGCGCGCTACGCTGTGGTGGGAGTTTGCGCTGCTTGGCATCGTCTCTGGCGTAGCGGCGGCGCTGGGTGCTGAAGCGGCGCTCTGGGCGCTGCAGCGTAAGATTTTTGATTTCCCCTGGCAGCCTGACTGGACGCTCTGGCTGGCGCTCCCCTTGAGTGGCGCGCTGCTGCTGTCGATCTGTGGCGGCTGGCTGGGCATCAGGCTGCTGCACGGCAAGGCACTGTTCCGGCGTTTCGAGTCGGCCTGACGCACCGTCAGGCCGCTGTCAGAGCCTGAAAGCGAGAAGCGGGACGGGAAAGAGGGGAGTGTCGGGGAAAAAATGGCTGGTTCTGTTCAGCGAAGACGGTGCACTGGCCCTTTACGGACGCACCCCAGCAAGGGGGGTGCGTTTCCACGCGGGCGCGCAATTTCCGCCTCAGCGAAAGAGGGGATTACACCTTGTCGATGGTCCATGCAATGCCGCTGGCGTACTCAGGCGGCAGCATCGGCACAAGGGCCTTTAACGCCGTGGTCAGCCGCGCGCTGTCGCTGTCGGTCAGGTTGAGATGGCCAACTTTGCGGCCGGAGCGCACCTCTTTGTCATACCAGTGCAGATGCACCAGCGGCTGCTGTAGCCAGTCGCTGTTAAGTGCGGTTCCAATCAGGTTGACCATGACCGATGGCGCGATCACCACCGGCTGGGGGAGCGCCAGACCCAGAATCGCGCGCAGGTGCAGCTCGAACTGGCTGATGGAGGCCCCGTTCTGCGTCCAGTGCCCGCTGTTGTGTACGCGCGGAGCCAGCTCATTGATCAGCAGGCCTTCAGGCGTGACAAAACACTCCATTGCCATCACGCCCACATAGTTCAGTTCATGCATGATGGCGCTGAGCATTGCTTCGGCCTGCGCCTGCTGTGCCGCATCCGCCTGGGGGAAGGCAACGCTGGTGCGCAGAATGCCGTCCTGATGCAGGTTGTGAGTCAGCGGATAAAATACGGTACGTCCGTCCCGGCCACGTGCGCCGACCAGTGAGACTTCACCAGAAAAGTTAATGCCCTGTTCCACAATGCATTCGCCATAGCACTCGTCAGGCAGCGCAGCGGTTTCGTTCGCGCGCAGCCGCCACTGGCCGCGACCGTCATAGCCACCGGTGCGGCGCTTGACGATAGCCAGCTCGCCCAGCGCGGCGAACACCTGTGGCCACTCGCGCTTGTCGGCCAGCAGCTGCCATGGCGCAGTAGCGAGGTTTAGCTGGTCGAGCAGCTGTTTCTGCGTCAGGCGGTCGGCCAGTCGCGGGAAAATGTCACGATTGACGAACGCCGGATGTACCGCCAGCTCGCGCGTCAGCGCAGTTTCTGGCCAGCGCTCGATCTCGGCGGTAATGACGCTCTGCGCAATCGGCAGCGCGTCGGGTTCGGCATCAAGACCAACCGGATAGACGGCGATGCCCAGCGGCTCACCCGCCTGGCGCAGCATGCGACCCAGCTGACCATTGCCCAGTACGCAAACCGGCTTCATGCTTCCTCCCGCGGATCCGGGTTGTTCAGCACCTCATCGGTCTGCGCCTGACGCCATTCGCTAAGGCGCGTCGCCAGCGCCGCATCGTGGAGCGCCAGAATCTGCGCCGCCAGCAGGCCCGCGTTGGCAGCGCCCGCTTTACCGATGGCCAGGGTGCCCACCGGAATGCCGCGCGGCATCTGCACAATAGAGTAGAGGCTGTCGACACCACTCAGCGCCGCGCTCTGCACCGGCACGCCCAGTACCGGCACCAGGGTTTTTGCTGCCAGCATACCCGGCAGATGCGCTGCACCGCCTGCGCCCGCAATAATCACCTGATAGCCGTTATCCGCTGCCGTTTCGGCGAAGCTGAACAGCTTATCTGGCGTACGGTGGGCGGAGACCACTTCAACATGGAAGGGGACCTCCAGACGGGTGAGGATTTCCGCAGCGAACTGCATGGTGGACCAGTCACTTTTTGAGCCCATCACAATGGCAATGCGTGCCGGGGCGGCGTTGGATGACATGCGGTCAACTCCTGTGAATAAACAAACGAACCTGGCCGGTCAGGCCGGTAAAGAAGGGCACAGAGAATAGCATGAGAAAGCCGTAAGGAAAACGGTTGCGTCGCCGCTTTTACCGCAGGTTTTGCGGCTTTTTAAAAGTCGAATTCAATCAGGCTAATGCCGCTGGCGTCGAGCTGGATCATGGAGCCGCGCGCGTGCCATGCGCCGAGTACGGCCCGTTTAGCAGGCTGCCCCTGAAGCATAAAGGCGTGAATCGCCGGACGATGGGTATGACCGTGGATCATCAGGCTGACCTGCTGGCGCTGCATTGCTGCGGCAACCGCCTGCGCGTTGACGTCCATAATGGTCTGCGATTTGTGCTGGTTTGCCTGTTTACTGCCGTCGCGCATACGTGCGGCGATGCGCTGGCGTATAAACAAGGGCAGGGCCAGGAAGAGGCGTTGTAACCAGCGCTGATGAACCTTTGCGCGAAAGCGTTGATAGCCCGCGTCGTCGGTACAGAGCGTGTCACCGTGCAGGATCAGCACGCGATGGCCGTAACCTGTCAGCACCTGCTCTTCCGGCAGAAGCGTCATGCCGCTGACGCGACCGTAATCCTCGCCCAGCAAAAAGTCGCGGTTGCCGTGTATAAAGTAGACCGGGACCGGCAGTGCCCGCAGCGCGTCAGCCACCTGCTGATGCAGCGGACTGGGATCGTCATCGCCAATCCAGGCTTCAAACAGATCGCCCAGGATATAAAGTGCGTCACAGTGCGACGCTTCACGCGCCAGAAAACGCAGAAAACCGGCGGTAATCGCCGGTTCTTCCTGGCACAGATGTAAATCTGCGATAAACAGGGTGCGCGACATTACTCGCTGACGATCACTTTCTGGATAATGACGTCATCCTTCGGAACGTCCTGGTGCATACCGCTGCGGCCGGTTGAAACCGCTTTAATTTTCTCAACCACGTCCATGCCTTCAACGACTTCCGCAAATACGCAGTAGCCCCAGCCCTGCAGGCTTTCATCACGGAAGTTCAGGAAGTCGTTGTCAGCGACGTTGATGAAAAACTGTGCGGTTGCTGAGTGTGGAGCAGAGGTGCGCGCCATTGCCAGCGTGCCGCGGGTGTTTTTCAGGCCGTTGTTTGCTTCGTTGCGAATTTCCGCTTTGGTTGCTTTCTGCTTCATGCCCGGCTCAAAACCGCCGCCCTGGATCATAAAGCCGTTGATCACACGGTGGAAAATCGTGTTGTCATAAAAACCTTCACGGCAGTATTCGAGGAAGTTTTGCACGGTAGCAGGCGCTTTATCGTCAAAGGTTTTAATTACGATGTCGCCGTGGTTGGTCTGGAAAGTAACCATCATTCTCGTCCTGTAAAGGTTGTCGTCAGTCGTCTGGCCGCCGCAAAACGGGCTGGCCATTTTAGTCGACGCCTCTTATATCATAAATTCTGATGACGCGTCAGCACGCCCGCGGGGCCGTTGGCACGCTGTCGTCGCGCAAGCGTGAAAAATACGGCACAATAACTGAATAACCTGATAAAAGTGTTTACCGCACTCGTCTAAACGGAACTGTTCAATGCTAAAGATTTATAACACCCTGAGTCGACAAAAAGAGGAATTCAAACCTATCCATGCTGGTGAAGTCGGCATGTACGTGTGCGGTATCACGGTGTACGACCTTTGTCATATTGGCCACGGGCGTACGTTCGTGGCGTTCGACGTGGTATCACGCTATCTGCGCTATAGCGGCTATCGTCTTAACTATGTGCGTAACATCACCGACATTGATGACAAAATCATTAAGCGCGCCAACGAGAACGGCGAGAGTATTGAAACGCTGACCAACCGCATGATCGGCGAGATGCACAAAGACTTTGCCGCGCTCGGCATTCTGCCACCGGATCAGGAACCGCGTGCGACGCGCCATATCGCTGAGATTATTGCGCTGGTGGAGCGTCTGATTGCACGCGGCCACGCCTATGTCGCCGACAACGGTGATGTGATGTTTGATGTACCGAGTGATGCTGATTACGGTGCGCTGTCGCGTCAGGACCTGGAGCAGTTGCAGGCTGGTGCCCGCGTAGAAGTCGCTGAGGTGAAGCGTAATCCGATGGACTTCGTGCTGTGGAAAATGTCCAAAGCCGACGAACCAGCCTGGCCCTCGCCGTGGGGTAACGGCCGTCCAGGCTGGCATATCGAGTGCTCGGCGATGAACTGCAAACAGCTCGGTGCGCACTTTGATATTCACGGCGGCGGCTCCGATCTGATGTTCCCTCACCATGAGAACGAGATCGCCCAGTCTACCTGCGCCCACGATGGTCCCTACGTCAACTACTGGATGCACTCCGGTATGGTCATGGTCGATCGTGAAAAGATGTCAAAATCGCTCGGCAATTTTTTCACCGTGCGCGACGTGCTGCAGCACTACGACGCGGAGACGGTGCGCTATTTCCTGATGTCGGGCCACTACCGTAGCCAGCTTAACTACGGCGAAGAGAACCTGAATCAGGCACGTGCGGCGCTGGAGCGACTTTACACCGCGCTGCGCCACACCGATCGCAGCGTGGCGGCAGCGGGTGGCGAAGAGTTTGATGCCCGTTTCCGGGCGGCCATGGATGACGACTTCAATACGCCCGAAGCCTATTCTGTGCTGTTCGACATGGCGCGCGAAGTTAACCGTCTGAAAGGCGAGAGCGATGAGGCGGCCAGTGCGCTGGCGGCGAAGCTGCGTGAAATCGCTAACGTGCTGGGCATCCTGCAACAGGATCCTGAGCAGTTCCTGCAGAGCGGTGCGCAGACTAACGCCGATGAAGTGGCTGAGATTGAGCACTGGGTGCAGGCGCGCGCCGACGCGCGTAAAGAGAAAAACTGGGCGCAGGCCGATATCGCCCGCGACAAGCTGAACGCGCTGGGCGTAATCGTTGAGGACGGCCCGCAGGGCTCAACCTGGCGTCGTAAGTAACGTGTGAGGAGAGGGCACCCAGGTGCCCTTTATTAATGCCTGTCGAAAAGATTGAAATTCACGGCTTTCGCTCGGTGCGCCAGCTCACGCTGTCGTTAACGCAGCTTAACGTGATTAGCGGTCCAAACGGCTGCGGCAAATCGAACCTCTATAAAGCGGTGAAACTGCTGCATGATGCCGCCAGCGGACGGCTGGCGGCGGCGCTGGCGGAAGAGGGCGGTATTCAGAAGGTGATGTGGGCGGGTGGCCAGCGGCGCGGCGATCGGCGTCACGATCCCCGGCGGCTGACGCTGGCGGCACAGATGGACGATCTTGACTACCAGCTTGATATAGGCTTTCCTGAACCGCTGGCGACGTCGCTGTTTAATCTCGACCCGCTGGTGAAAGAGGAAGCGATTTGGCTGAGTGGCCAGCGGCGCAGACCCTCATCCTGCATTATGCACCGGCAAAACCAGACCGCGTTTCTGTACAACGTGGAGGGCGAGCGCGTGGCCTGTCCGGCGATGCTGCATCCCGAGGAGTCGCTGTTCGGTCAACTGGGCGAACCGCACCGCTATCCTGAGCTGTCGCAGCTGCGCGAACGGCTGCGCCAGTGGCGCTTCTATCACGAGTTTGCTGTCTGGCCCGGATCGCCCGTCCGCGTGCCGCAGATCGGCGTACGTTCGCCGGTGCTGGCACACGACGGCAGCAATCTCGCCGCCGCCTGGGCGACCATTGTGGAGCGCGGTCATCATGAGTTGCTCTGTGCGGTTACGGCACAGGCCTTTCCCGACAGTACGTTTCACGTAGACGTGCAGAACGGGCGTTTCCAGATGCAGATGTCGCGGCGCGGTGTGCTGCGCCCGCTCGACAGCCTGGAGTTTTCAGACGGAACGCTGCGCTTTCTCTGTCTGGTGGTGGCGCTGCTCAGCCCAAGACCGCCACAGTTTATGGCGCTGAACGAGCCGGAAAACAGCCTGCATCAGGATCTGCTGCCCGCGCTGGCGCACCTGATTGCCGAGGCCAGCCCGTTTTGTCAGCTGTGGATCACCAGCCATTCGCCGCGTCTGGCGCACCTGATTGCGCAGCATGCGCCGGTAAACCATATTCGGCTGGAGCAGGTTGAAGGAGAGACGCGAATAGCGGGGGCGTAGCAGGGCGTCCCGCAGGACGCCCCAGCTCAGGCGGTGACGGTAACGCGCTGGCCAGCAAACTCAACGGTCTGTCCGGCAACGATCTTGCAGCGCTTGCGGGTTTCCACCGCGCCGTCAACGGTGACTTCGCCGTCGGCGATAACGATTTTCGCCTGCGCGCCGCTCTCTACCCAGCCTTCCAGCTTCAGCAGATCGCACAGGTCAACGTGCGGGAATTTACCCAGTGAAAAGCTTGCCATTACGCTTCCTCTTTATCGTGATAGCTTTCACACGCGTGCAGCGTGTTCTCAATCAGTGTGGCGACGGTCATGGGGCCTACGCCGCCCGGCACCGGGGTAATCCAGGAGGCGCGCTCTGAGGCAGTGTCAAAGTCGACGTCACCCACCACTTTTCCGCTCTCCAGCCGGTTGATACCCACATCGATTACCACCGCGCCCGGCTTGATCCAGTCGCCCGGAATAAAACCTGGCTTGCCAACGGCAACCACCAGCAGATCGGCATGCTCCACGTGGTGACGCAGATTTTTTGTAAAGCGATGCGTGACGGTAGTGGTACAGCCTGCCAGCAGCAGCTCCATGCTCATCGGACGGCCAACAATGTTAGATGCGCCCACCACAACCGCATTCAGGCCGTAGGTATCAATATTGTAACGCTCCAGCAGCGTAATGATGCCGCGTGGCGTGCAGGGACGCAGCGTTGGTGCGCGCTGGCAGAGACGGCCGACGTTATAGGGATGAAAGCCGTCGACATCTTTATCCGGGGTGATGCGTTCCAGCACTTTGACGTTGTCGATACCGGCTGGCAGCGGCAGCTGCACCAGAATGCCGTCGATGTCGCTGTCGTCATTGAGATCGTCAATCAGCTGGAGCAGGTCGGCCTCGCTGGTGGTCGCGGGCAGATCGTAAGAGCGGGAGACAAAGCCTACTTCTTCACAGGCGCGGCGTTTACTGCCAACATAGATTTGCGAGGCCGGGTTTTCACCGACCAGAACCACCGCCAGACCCGGTGCGCGTTTACCTGCTGCCAGACGCTGCTTTACTTTTTCCGCAACCTCAAGGCGCACCTGCTGCGCAATCGTTTTACCGTCAATAATTTTTGCTGCCATCAGAGAGGAAATCCACTGTGTTGTGTTGAATCGGGGAAAGGAGCCTATTCTGTCAGAAGCGTGACGCGCTGTCAGGTTTTGAATCGCCGACGGTTGTCTGAATCTTCGGCATATGCGTCGCGCATACAGCCAAAACCGTTGACTCGTTGAGGTCTCGCCGTATAATCCTCGCCATCTCCACGCGCCCTTAGCTCAGCTGGATAGAGCACCGGCCTTCTAAGCCGTAGGTCACAGGTTCGAATCCTGTAGGGCGTGCCATTTTCACTTCTCCTGTCGTCTACTAAAGTCCACAAAACCCCAGTCAGTAAGCACCTTCCCGCGAATCTCGTTATCTCAACGTCTACTATCATCTATTGAAATCAACAATCATGTGGGGGTACATTTGGGGGTATAGTTCTGTTCAATGAGATGAGATACCCCCAAATTGAAACTTAATGCCCGCACAGTGGACACTTCAAAGGCCAAAGATAAAGCCTATAAGCTCTCTGACGGCGGCGGACTTTACCTTCTCGTTAACACCAATGGCTCACGATACTGGCGCTTGAAGTATCGCGTTGCGGGAAAAGAAAAGCTGCTGGCGCTGGGGGTATATCCTGATGTCTCTCTGGCTGATGCCAGGGCGAAGCGTGATGAAGCAAAACGCACATTAGCTGCTGGTGGTGATCCGGGTGAGGTTAAACAGACGGAAAAGCAGGCTAAGATTCTGGCGGTCAGTAACAGCTTCGAAGCACTGGCGATTGAATGGCATGAGCATAAGCGCCCTAACTGGTCACAGGGCTATGCCAGTGACATCCTGGAGTACCTGCAAAAAGATGTGTTCCCGTTTATCGGTAAACGTGCCATCGCAGAAATCAAAGCGGCAGAGATGCTGCAGGTGCTCAGAAAGATGGAGCAGCGCGGCGTTTTGGATAAATTGAAGAAAACACGTCAGGCTTGCCGCCAGATTTTTACCTACGCCGTCATCACCGGCAGGGCAGAGCATAACCCTGTTACCGATCTCGCCGGCGCACTAAAAGCGCCAAAGCAAAAACATTTCCCTCACTTTCTCACCGAACAGATTGGCGGCTTCCTTCGCGCACTTAGTGAATACACTGGCAGCAAGGTTACACAAAATGCCACACGGCTGTTGATGCTTACTGGCACACGCACGATTGAATTACGCGCCGCTGAATGGGCTGAATTCGATTTAGAGAAAGGCATCTGGCAGATACCTGCAGAACGGATGAAGATGCGCCGCCCTCATGTAGTGCCGCTTTCCATCCAAGCTAAATCTCTCCTTGAAGAAATCCACCAGCTGACGGGAAGAGGACGCTATGTGTTCCCCGGGCGCAACGATGCAGGGAAGACGATGAGCGAGGCCAGTATCAATCAGGTTATCAAACGAATCGGTTATGGCGGTAAAGCTACCGGTCACGGCTTCAGACACACTATGAGCACCATTTTGCATGAGCAGGGCTATAACACTGCATGGATTGAAACGCAGTTGGCTCACGCAGATAAGAACAGTATTCGTGGCACCTACAACCACGCCCAGTATCTGGATGGACGCCGTGAAATGCTTCAGTGGTATGCCGACTATATGGATGCGTTAGAGAAGGGCGAAAACGTGGTTCACGGCTCGTTTGGCAGAAGAGCATAACTGGATGAATAGACAGTATTAGGTGACGATAGTAGACTTCAGTAGACGAATACAGAATAGGCTATGTCTAGGCTGATCCCCGAAAACCCGTACACCTCTACGGGCTGGCATAGCCGCCAAAAAAGAGGAACGCGAGGTGGCGTTATGACAAAAAAAGTTCTTCCAAAAGAAATTAAAAGTTGGTTCTCGCTAAAGAATTACGAAGTTTTCCACTCACTAACTATTGAGCAAATTCTTCTCGAATTAGAGTTTAGGGTAATGTTCCTTATTGATTACACATCTGATGATGAGGAATCAAATGAAGGCTGGCTTCATACCAAATCCAGCTTACTTGAACAAGTAAAGAAGGGAACCATTTTATCGGCAGACCTTTCAGAATTGGCATTTCCAACGGTTGCAGAAAACGCCGCTATCAGAGATAAGAACGATCCTGAGCCTGTCGAGTACAGGATTAATGGTATTCCAGTCATTTCCAATCAACATGGTTTAAAACCTTACCAAGAAGAGTTAAGTGGCGAGGAGTCTATAACCCCCTTCAGTATGGGTGACTTAGCTAGCTACTATCGTTTTTATCTTCGCCATAAACACATAGTCCATGGACACCGAGTTTCGGAAATTAATGACGGTAGAATATTTTCATGTGTTAGTGCTGTAGAAGATGGAAGTTCAGAATTCGAAGATGAAGTAGTCATCAAAGTTAACCTAGCATCTTACACTGATGATGAGTTGCTAGCAGAATTCAAAGAACTCCTTAAAGAATGGCGTTTCGAGCTGGATATTGATGAACCGCAAGCGAGTAAAACTAGGGTAGGGATTTCAACCATTAAGAAAATTATTACCTATAAAGTTTTTCCTTTCCTGGATTTGATGCTCTGGGAAGCAATCAACGGTAGAAAAATTAGCCATGATTTAGCTTCAAGAGTTTTGTTCCCGGATGATGAAGACGATTTCATCGGAGCGCAGCAAGTTAAGGATACAATTCGCCCGTTTGTTGAAAAAATAATCAATGAAGACACTTATCAGCTCGTAAAGCACTATGTAAAGAAAAATAGCTACCTCAAGACTATGAGACTTTCAGATGTTATGAAACTCGCTGAAGATTGAACCACTGGTTTTCGCTGAGAGCTAAACCTGTTATTTTTACCAGATAAAGTATTTATCTGTATTTATGCCTCTATGGCGATGTGTGAGTGAGATATTTGCTCCTGTAGACCTTAATCAACTACAGGAGCTTTTACATTGTCTAGAACCCTAATCCGCTTACCAGAAGTCCAACGCCGCACTGGTTACAGCAAGGCGTGGATTTATCGTCTTCTTAGAGAAAGCCGCTTTCCTCAATCCGTAAAAATTGGTTCACGCGCTATCGCTTTCGTAGAAAGTGAAGTTGATGACTGGATTAATCAGCGTATCGCTGAATCTCGTGGTGAGGTGGCCTGATGGAAATGAAAAACCGCCCATTACAGGCGGCTAATCAGGGAGCTGACGCCTCTGATGTTACGCCTGCCACAGTTATTAAGCCAGCGCCTAAGAAGCATCGAGCGCGTCTCTTTATGCTCCGTAGCGGTGCCAGTGGATTTACTGAGAATGAGCTTCTTAAACATTGTCGTCTGTCTTCTGGCCGTAATTACGCCAGTGAATTAGAGCGCCAGTTAGATATTCGCTTGGAGCGCATTGACGAGAAAAACCCGGACGGCATCGGAAGCCACTTCCGTTATCGCTTCACCTGCAGAGCTGACGTTATGCGTGTTATCCGCCTGATGAAATACAACGCCTCTGCTGGTGGCTATACCGGCCTGTCTCAGCATGAGATTAACGACATTCTTTCCCTCTACCCGGATGCGTTCAGCGCCGCTTAACGGAGCCTGACAAATGAAAACTGAAAAAAGCAGATTAAATTCTGAGGCCGCCCCTCAGCCCACAACCAGCATCAGCGATATTTCAGGAAACGACTTTGCCACTATTGTCCCGGTTATTTCCGGCCAAATCGGTGGGCGTGAAACCAATATTGTAAGTGCAAAAGCTCTGCATAAAGCATTAGGCGTGGGTAATGACTTCTCTACCTGGGTAAAACTCCGCATTGATGAATATGGGTTTACCCTCGGTGCTGATTACGTGGTTTTTGATTCCTCAGATTTCAGGAATCAAAGTGCAAATATTGAGCAGGCCGAGCGCGGATGGGTCACGAAGCGCGGCGGTGATCGTCGCAGTAAGGATTACGGCCTTTCGCTTGGGATGGCAAAAGAAGTGGCTATGGTTGAGCGCAATGAGCAGGGCCGTGCCATACGCCGCTACTTCATCCAGTGTGAAGAGGCACTACAGCGCAGCGTGCCTGAGATTGCCGCACAGTATCGCCGCCAGCTTAAAGCCCGCCTGAGTGCCGCCAACATGTTTAAGCCTATGTGCGCCGCTCTGGATGTTGCCCGTGCAGAACAGGGGAAACAGACTTTATCCCGTCACTACAGCAACGAGAGCAACATGATCGCCCGTATTGTCTTGGGTGGCCTCACGGCTAAGCAGTGGGCGCAGGTAAATGGCGTTCAGGGCGAACCACGCGACGGCATGAATTCATCTCAGCTGGAGCACCTCACCTATCTCGAAAGCACCAACATCACGCTGATTGATATGGGCATGGCCTATGACCAGCGGAAAGCCGAACTGATGCGTCTGTCTCAGCGGTGGCTGGCTAAACGCCTGGAGGCAGCCCATGACTAAGCCCACCGGAAATCCAACCCCAAACGCTCGCTATCAGGACGCCAGCGGCGCGATGGTCACAGTACACAGCGTGCAATTTAATCGCGTGACGTTCTACCGAGACGGGTACTCATCGCCCTGCAAACAACCACTAGAGAGCTTTATGCGTGAGTTTACGGAGATAAAGCCATGATGGCCGTTCAGAGCAATGCTTACCCGCTGGCTGGCCTGTCACTACGCCCGGAGAACTTAGCCAAACTTAGCCAGTTGATGACAAATAATGACGTCAGCAACTTCACAAAACCTGACGCCTACTCAGCCAGTAATTTGGCTTTGTGCCTGACGATGCGTAAAGCCATGATGCGTAAGGCAGTGTCTTACACTGTCGGCAGCGCCTGTCACAAACACTTAAAAAACCGCTTGCCCTCTTTGCAATCTTCGGACTATCCTCAACCTGCACCGGCAAAATCCGGTGCCAGGATTGGCGTCCTGGCAAAGTACAAGGCGACACACGACGCGCCTAGCGTCTTTTTTTGTGTCCTCGCATCTGTTCACCCTTTTTTTAGCGATATGGTTATAATCCGTGTCGCTCACAAAGTAATGGTGGGCTGGATGGGGGCGGAGAAATCCGCGCCGGTTACCTTGTACGCCGGTTACGCCAACCCTGTTCAGCTCACCACCAGCGAAATTGGCGTTTCCGGTGGTGGGATCAAATCCCAGTACAAGGAGGCTGCCACCATGGCTACTACCCTCACCCAAACCACGCCCAAATTTGAGTTTCGTTTTCTGGCTCTGTCACGCGCTGACATGCAGGCCAAGCCTTGCCGCGTATCCGTTCAGGCCGTAAACGAGAAAGAAGCCCGCCGCGTTCTGGCACCACATTTCATCTTGTCATTAGCCGCACGCCTGCCAGTTCAGGAGGTGGCTCATGCATAACGACACCATTAAATCCCACACTGAAGATTTCAAGCGTACTCAGGCCATCATCGGTAATGAGAGCGCCCCGACGCCAAACACGCCTGAGAATATCTCTCGTGATCGCCTGCTGCGCGCTCAGGCCGGATTGCTCCACCTGCTGACTGTGGTAATCCCTCAGATTACGGACGAGGAGCAGCGCCGTGAGGTGTACCTGCTCGTAGATGGCATCCACAATCTGACTCGCTTTGAAGAATGTGATGCTGCGAGAGAGCGTCAGGCGCAGGAGGGAAAAGCATGAAACATCTCAACGTCGCCGTATCTAACAAGCACCCGCAGCCGGTTGCCGTTCTTACTGAGCAGCAATCGCCCCTCAGAACTGTGTCTATCGACATTCATAACGCTGACAAATACGCGAATCTGCTCGCTGAAATCTACAACGGCAGCGTGCACGCAGCCCTTATGGAGCACGTTCCAAGAGCCGCAGTCCGCATCGCCACACTGTTTGCAGAGCTGTGCTCAACCACTGATCGGGCTGGTATGCGTATCGCCAGACTCTCCAGCCAGCTTGCTCATGGAGGTGCTATCTGATGGCTATTTCATTTGCTGATATTGACGGGCAAGCAGCCAATCTGAAGAAGGCTCGTGCCGTTCTCTCAATCCTTCTCGATACGATGCCTGGCACCGACATTAACGAGGATTACACCTGGCTCATCAACCTAGCGCACGACATCGTTCACGACACCATTGAGGCGCTTGAGGCGGTAGTAGATACCGAGCTGAAATCACTCGAAAAGGGGGCAAAGACAAAATCATGAGTAACGTCCTCAAATTCCCGAAAATGCCGGAGAAATCCGGCTCTTTCTCAGCAGAAGCGACTTCTGATGGTGTGCGCTGTGGCAACAGAGTTATTGGTTACTCATCAGCTATCCGCCAGCTGAATGACGGGCGCTTTGATAACCCGCTTTCAGAGGGTTTTGGCGTGATTGCTGAGTTATCCCTGGCTGAAATTAACGGCTGGTTCAAACCCAGCCTGGAGCAGCAAGTAAGCGTCTGGCGCTGGATGGTGGCGGGCGTTTTTATCGTCGAGCAGATGAAGGCAAATGGCACAGTTGCGGTCAGCCAGAATGACGGCACAACGACTCATGCGGTGCGTTACGTGGGTAAACATGGCGGCATTGTGATTTATCCGGCAACCGAACGGTTTTCTCTGGCGCTCAACGTTGAGGAGCTGATGCTGAAAGACTTCACACATGATGAGCCGTATCAGAAAGCGCTCATGCTTTATCAGTCAATGCTTGAACCGTCTGCCGATGGTGGCATGACTCTCTCTGCGTGGGGGCGCGACGGCATGGCCATGCTTCATGATGGCTTTATCGAGCTTCTCAATACCGAAGGCATTCCTGCCGCACCGACAGCGCATTAAAGGGGGAACCATGACGCTAATCACTAAAAACTTCCGACTTAATGCGCTGGCCAACCAGTATTCGGTGGCCATTTATAACCATGTCAGGCAGCTGAACGGGGGCGACTGGTTCCCGATGGAAATCAGCGGGCAAAGGATTGAGGTTGCCATTGTGGATGGATCAGCAGGCATCAGGTTGCTGGTGGACAGTTATCTGCTGGAGGCATTGAAACAGGAATATCCACACTGGGAAGCGCTGGCTGTCAATCTGTTGACCCTCTGCATAGAGGGCAGCGGACTGAGCGAGCGAGGGGAAAGCATCTGGCAGAGCATGATTAACGACATGAGCGCCTCTCTTTCAAAAGGCGAGGTGAGCTTCCATGCGTAATTACGACCTGATCCGTGAGACAACCAGCGCCGCAGCTGACCGCTGGCCGATGGTGCTCAGCCAGCTGGGGATTGATGTGCCACGCTCACCCCGCCAGCACGCGCCATGCCCGGCCTGTGGCGGTAAAGATCGCTTTCGCTTTGATGATAAAGGGCGCGGCAGCTTCTTCTGCAACCAGTGCGGCGCGGGTGATGGTTTAGACCTCATCCAAAAAGTTAATCAGTGCGGTACTACTGAGGCCGCCCGCATGGCGGCTGATGTACTGGGTATTGATTACCGGGTGACTGAAATTGACCAGAAAGCAGCCAGCCAGAGAAGGCGGCAGCTTGATGAACAGCGCCACCAGCATGAGCAGGATCGTCAGAAGAAAGAGGCAGTAGAAGCAGAACAGCGGCGAGAGAATTTTGTGGGCCACTACCAGAGACTCGCAGGACAAACCACGCCAGGCGAAAGCGAATACCTGATTGCCAAAGGACTTGATGGCTTCACTCTGCCATGCCTGCCCGATGGATCAATTCTTCTTCCGCTGGTGGATGAGTCCGGCGATGTGGCCGCAGCGCAGACCATCACGCCACAAGGGGAAAAGAAAGTGCTCTACGGATCAGCCAAGCGCGGAGCGTGGCATTTTGTTAATCAGCGGCAGGAAGTGAAGGAAATTATCATCGCTGAAGGGCTGGCCACCACGCTCACAGCTCACCTGATACGCCCCGGTGCGCTCGCTGTCGTGGCGCTTGATGCCGGCAATCTGCCACCTGTTGCGGAAG
The DNA here is from genome assembly GCF_041386365.1 of Pantoea sp. KPR_PJ. Lineage (NCBI taxonomy): Bacteria > Pseudomonadati > Pseudomonadota > Gammaproteobacteria > Enterobacterales > Erwiniaceae > Pantoea > Pantoea sp. KPR_PJ. The sequence goes on from NZ_JABMIK010000003.1 coordinate 283,815, forward strand.
CTATGCGCCAGCAGTACCCGAACGCCGCAATCGTCATTGCCGGCGATAACGACTGGCATGAGCCTGGCGAACTTGATGAACGCGGCAAACCAAGAGTGAACAGCGGCAAGATATTCGCTGATAAAGCTGCTGAGGCCGTGAACGGGGCCGTTTCATTGCCACCAACCCGCTACAAAGCAGACTGGGATGATTACCGCCAGCAAAACGGGCTGGAGGCAGCCACAGCAGCGTTTAACGATTCACTGTACCAACCGCAAGGGGAAAGCATGGGCGCTCAGTTGGAAGTCATTGAGGGAGGTAAAACAGCAGCATCCGATCCCGATTTACTCAAGCCACGAATTGAAAGCCGTCAGGATGGCGTGTATTGGGTTGAGCCAAACACCGATAAGCAGACCGGGGAAATCATCAACCGTGAAAGCTGGCTGTGTTCGCCCCTGCAGGTTATCGGCACCGGACGCGACGATAAAGACCAGTTTCTGATTCTGCGCTGGCAGGCATGGGGTTCAGATAGCGAAACCACACAGGCGATCCCGCTGGCCGATGTTGGCGAGCGGGAGGGATGGCGAACGCTCAAAGCTGGTGGGGTGAATGTCACAACCAAAAGCGGCCTGAGAGCGATTCTGGCTGACTGGCTACAGCGGAACGGATCGCGGGAGGTCTGGAGAGTGGCGCACGCTACAGGGTGGCAATGCGGCGCTTATATCATGCCGGATGGGGAAATCATCGGCACGCCTGACAAACCGGTGCTGTTCAACGGCCGCAGTTCAGCCGCTGCCGGTTACACCTGCAGGGGAAGCGCAGAGAGCTGGCGTCAAAATGTGGGGGCGCTGGCTGTCGGTAATTATTCGATGATGACGGGCATTGCTGCCGCGCTGGCTGCGCCCCTGATTGGCCTAGCGGGTGCGGATGGCTTTGGCATTCACTTCTACGAGCAATCGAGTGCCGGTAAAACCACGACAGCGAACGTTGCCAGCAGCCTCTACGGTAATCCTGACCAGCTGCGTCTGACGTGGTACGGCACCGCATTAGGCCTGGCTAACGAAGCTGCCGCCCATAATGATGCTCTGATGCCGCTGGATGAGGTGGGACAAGGCGCTGATCCAGTTAGCGTCTCGCAGTCAGCCTATGCGCTCTTTAACGGCGTGGGAAAACTGCAGGGAGCCAAAGAAGGCGGTAACCGTGACCTGAAGCGCTGGCGCACCGTGGCGATCAGCACCGGAGAAGTGGATTTAGAAACGTTCATCGCTCAGGCGGGAAGAAAGGCCAAAGCCGGTCAGTTGGTCAGGCTGTTGAATATCCCACTGAGTAAGGCTATGCGGTTCCACCAACATGAGAACGGCAAGCAACATGCCGATGCCCTAAAGGATGCCTATCAGAGCCATCATGGCGCAGCGGGGCGTGAGTGGATTAAATGGTTAGCCAGCAATCAGCAGCAGGCCGCAGAGGCTGTCAGAGAGGCTGAGGCACGCTGGCGTGCACTAATACCGGCAGAATATGGCGAGCAGGTTCATCGCGTAGGCGCACGTTTCGCCACTCTTGAGGCTGCGCTACTACTGGGCCGCGTTATTACTGGATGGGACGAGCAGACATGCCGCGACGCCGTTCAGCATAGCTATAACGCATGGGTGAGAGAGTTTGGTACTGGCAACAAAGAACATCAGCAGATCATCGCCCAGTGTGAAGCGTTTCTGAATGCCAATGGCTACAGCCGGTTTGCGCCATTCCCATATGACCCTCAGTCGCTTCCTGTCCGGGATATGGCAGGTTATCGCGCCAGCGGCAGTCATGACGATGACCCGATTGTGTTCTACACCTTCCCGTCTACGTTTGAGCAGGAGATCGCCAGCGGATTTAACCCCAAGCAGTTCGCCCGAGTGCTGGTTGAAAGCGGGATGCTGACGCCGCCGGCCAGCGGCAGAGGATTCCAGCGTAAGTCTCCGCGTATTAACAAACGTCAGTACAACGTCTATGTAATCCAGTACCGGCCAGAGGATGAGGCTCAGGAAGAGTAAGCCTCACATGTGAGGATTTTAGTGTTGGTTCAGTTAGTTCAGTTGGTTCAATTGTTTATTAACTTTGATTTATAAAGAAATAATCTCCAATTCTGAACCAACACTGAACCAACAAGGAGCTGTTTTGAACCAACATACTCAGCATAAAAATATTATTTTTCAGGGCAGCACACATGGTAAGCGACAAAAAAGCAGAAGAACTTGAGGCGAAAGGCCTTTACAGAAGAGCAGCCTATCGCTGGCTGGAGGTGTTCGACAATTGCGACTCAGAAGCCGGCCGAGAGTGGATCAGATCCCGCCGCAATCAGTGTCTGGCGAAGCGTGTTCGCCCCACTGTGCTTATCGACACCTTTGGAGATGTAACCAAGGCCGCAGCCGATACACAGCGCCGCATGGGATTGGCCAGATCGGGCGATGAGGCGTTCCGACTTAAAACTAAATAGAAAGTAAGCGTGAATACCTATCTGAGCGAGAATTAATCAAAAGATTGCAATACTAAAACTCATTGATAGGATGTTTCCGATTGCAATCAAAGGAAATGAAAATGAAAAAAATTATCACATTGGCATTAGGTTCTCTGTTTCTGGCTGGGTGTACTACTCCTGCTCATAATTACATTCCTCAAGTAAAATCATTTAGCATCCCGAAACTCAATACCGTCACAAACACGTATGTTGGTGAGGACATGATTAGACAAGGCGTGGATGCCAGTATGGAGGTTCTTCACTTTGATTCACCAACCGAAATTGGGTCATTGGGAACCTATACCATCCCAGCTGGAGACTACGTAAAAACAGGTGATGACGCTAAATCAGAATACTTTCTTTCAACCGAGCGAACGACCGGAACTCCAGTGCCTTTCCGAGTGATGGTTAATGATCCCCCGCAAAGCATTCAGGTCTCTAAATCGGGCAAAGAGGTCTGTGTAGTTTCCATCTATGGAGGGACTAAGTGCTCTTCCAACGTGGTTTACAGCAAGAAAAAAGTTAACACCGAACGCGAATCCTCCTTCCAGCAGACGCTTATCTACAACGGCAAGGTGGGTCAAAAAATCAATATAGGTTATCGAGAATTTCAGGGAGGATTAGCCAGGGCAGCCTTCTCTAACGAAGTCGAATATGATTTAGCTGAGTCTAAAACTATTCGGTACAAAGGGGCTATTGTTGAAATTATGGATGCCAACAACCAATCAATAACCTTTAGAGTGCTCAAAAACTTTAACACGAATTGATTTAGCCCTAAGCAACGCAACCTCGCTCCGGCGAGGTTTTTTTATGAACAAAATATTCGATCAAAACGATCAAATCATCATTTCATAAATCGGCACACAATTAGAGATCATTTCACTTTCTGCAATTATAATTACTGTATGTTTATCAGGAGGTGATTATGCAAAAGTGCACGGTAAAAACAGTCCTTATCAAAGTCGAGCAGTATGAAGAACTGCGTAAATTACAGGAAAAAGAACGAGCAAAATCTCCTTTAGGTGTTGCCCCAACCATTCACGTTATCGCTCGTGGCCTGATGGACAAAGCATTAGCTCAACTTGCTCAGGAGGCATAATGGAACAATTACAACGCCTAGCCGAAGCTGTTGCGGATGCTTACCTCCGTAATCGGCTCCGAGAGCATGGGAACACTCAGTTTTCGCATGACGGAAAAACAGGTGAAGTTCGCCGTAATTTACTGGCGTCCGGGCTGGTGGATAACTGCGTTTATGCTGCCCGCCGCCTCGGTAGGGCCGATTATGAACGTGAAGCCTACCGGATGTTAATGGAAATGATCTCTCTGGATGGCAGAGAACATCAAGTAACCAACCATGGCCTAATTCTCATCGACAATATGCACCGTATCGCGCTCAAAAAAGCCGCGACTCGCATTAATCATTGAGGGGCGTGAGATGGCCGAGTCATATAACGCTGGTGGAATTTATTACGAAGTCGATATTGAGCTGAAGAAGGCACTTGAAGACAGCGAACAGCTCAAACGAGAGCTGAAAGCATTAGGTGATAGTGCTAAAAATTCTACTGGCGGCATCAAAGCGCTTGAGACACAGGCAAAAACCACCGCCACAGCGGTAAATCAGGCCACAAAAGCAGGGGGCGCTTTCCGCAGCCAGTTTCAGCAGGCTGGTTACCAGATTCAGGACTTCATCGTGCAGGTTCAGGGCGGACAATCTGCACTAGTCGCTTTCAGTCAGCAGGGTTCTCAGTTGGCGGGAGCATTTGGCCCAGGCGGTGCGATTGTAGGCGCGGTGATTGCTTTAGGTACAGTAATCGCCGGCACGTTAATTACTGCTCTAAGCGGCGGTAAAAACGCAATGGATGCTCTCAGAGAAGCTGCTGATGCCATGGATAAGGTGATCACCATTTCTCAAAATGGTGTGGCCGCCCTGTCAGATAAGTATGCAAACCTTGCAAGGGTTAACGCAGAAGTTGCCTCGCTGATGAGAAATCAGGTGCTGTTGGAATACAACCAGGCAATGACGAAAGTTTCAAAGACCATATCTGATACCACCAGCGAATTTTTCTCTTTCGGCGATACAGCCAAAGCTGCGCTGTCTGGTGGCACAGTCAGTGTTAAATTGCTTAGCACTATTCTGGACGCCGCTGAAGTCAAAACGAACAGCTTCACCGATGCTTTTAATCAGGTAAGCAAAAGCAGCATTGCGAACGAAGCGACCATATCAACATTTACGAACACCGTTGGGGCATTATCCTCCCGGTTGGGTATTACTGATCAGGCTGCTTTTGAACTGGCAAAGCAGTTGAATGATCTAAGTAAAAACCCTTCTCCTCAAGCCCTCCAAGCCTTAGCTCTTCGCCTGCAGGATATGACTTCATCCAGTAAGGATGGACAGGCGCAGATAACCGCTCTGGCTGGAAAGTTAGTAGATTTAGCTCGTGAAGCTGCGAATGCAAAATTCAATGTCGATAGCCTCAAGCGCACCACTGACAACCTCACTGATGGTCAGAAAAACCTGTTAAAGCAGGCAGAAAGAAACCTCTCACTGTCAAAACTTCAGGGAGAAGCTCGCGCCCGACTTGCAGCCCAATATGCTGCTGAAGATGCAGGGTTTGCTAAAGACGATCCTCACGCCAAAAAGATGGAAGATGATGCGGTCGCCACTTATAAAAATTTAGAAGCGACGAAGCAGCTCAACTCTGAGCAGAAGAAATCAGCCGGCCAGGCATCCCGTAATGCTCAGGTGCTGGAACAGTATCGGCAAAAGGCCGAGCTTTCTGCTGATTCGGTTGATGGACTATCCCGTGCTCAGGCAGTTCTTCAGGCACGTCAGAAACTGGTAAATCCTACACCAGCTCAAATAGCGCAGGTAGAGAAGGATGCTGGCGCAGCGTGGGATAAAGCCGCCGCAATACGTGCTCAGGCAGCGGCTATGAAGCTAATCCCGGAGCAGGCAGAGAACACTCGATACAAACAAGATGTTGCCGATCTCAAAATCGCGCTGGAGCAAAAGACCATCACTCAGCAGCAGCATGACGCAGCCGCCGAGCAGATGGAGCAGCAACACCAGGTGAACTTAGCCAAAATCAGGGCGACGCAGAACGCTGGGATTAGCCCACTGCAGGAAGCACAAGGCGCTATAGATCCTGTTCAGGCACTGGCTAATGAGAATGCCAAAAAGCTCGCGTTAATACAGGAGTTTGAATCTGCCAAGGGACAAGTCACCCTCAATGGGCTGGCGCTGATGAATGCTGCCAACACGCAGTATGAGCAACAGCGTATTGCGGCACAATGGGAGATATATCGGAGCCAGAGCGAAGCAAATGAGCTTCTAGCATCCGCAATTGATTCTCTACAGGGCGGCGCAACAAATGCTATCACCGGCCTTCTGAACGGCACACAAAGCCTCAGTGAGGCATTTGCAAATATCGGTAGCACAATCCTCAATAGCGTTGTCAGCAGCCTGGTAGAGGTTGGCTTGCAGTACGTCAAAAACGCCCTGATAGGGCAGGCAATGTCCAGAGCCAATACCACGTCATCAGCCATTGAAGCCAGCACACTTGCTACTGCATGGGCGCCAGCGGCTATGGCAGCCTCTATTGCCACTCAAGGTAAAGCCGCAGCTATCGGGTCGCTTTCTTATAACGCCGCCATGGCGTCAGCTTCTTTTTTAACCCCGGCTGTTGCCGGCGCTCGTGAGCATGGCGGCCCCGTCCAAGGTAATTCAATGTACCGCGTCGGCGAGGGTGGCAAGCCGGAAATCTTCAAAGCCAGCAACGGCAGCCAGTACATGATCCCAGGTGATAACGGTTCTGTTATTAGCAATCGGGATTTGTCCGGCACTGGTGGCTCAGGAGCAGCTATTCAGCAGCACAACTACTTCACCATTCAATCCAGCACTGGAGACCCGAAGGAAATCGCTAATCAGATGGCAAAAATCGCATATGAGCAATCACTTCGCGCCATCCAAGACCAGCAAAGGCCAGGGGGAACTCTTCCCAGAAAACGATAAGCCAATAGCCAGCCTGAATCACTTTACTGGGCGGCAATATTTACTAACCAACTGCGATGTATGAGCAGATTCCAAAATAAATCAGGAGATACACATGAACGTAGAGCAGAAATTAGCAGCATTAGAGGCTGAGTTAGCTGAAATCAAATCACAGCAGACAGCGCCAGAAGAACTGGCAAAGCTGGTGCGCGAACTGACCATTGAGACCATCAAGAACGCGCAGCGCCCGGGTGGGGCGCTCCACAAGAAGTAGTCTGAACGGTCGCAGGGACGCGATCCTGTTGAGTTTGGTCAAGTGATAGCGACAGTTATGAGTTATAGCGAGAGGTGGCCGACAGATGCCTGACAGCACGAAAGAACAGGCCAGCCGTGACAAAGGCGGCAAATGGAAGAAAGGCGCATCGGGAAATCCCGGAGGTCGCAGCAGCAGAGCGGCTGAACTGAGGCGTGTGCTGGAAGGTGGCGCTGATGATGCTGTGAAAACCATCATGGAAGCGGCTAAAGGAGGTGATATGGCCGCCTGCCGCCTCATCCTGGACAGAGTTGTCCCGCCGAGTAAGCCGGTTTATCAGCCGGTATCTTTCGAACTGGACGACAGCGATTTACCTGCAGCGGCCCGTTCTGTGATTAAGGCGATTGCCGCAGGTGAACTACCCGCCGACCAAGGGAAGATGATTCTGGATGGACTGGCGAACATGGCGAAGATTATCGAAATTACAGAACTGGCTGAGCGCGTTGCTGAGCTGGAGAAGGCACAGGAGAGCGGACATTGAGCCTGTTAAGACGAATTGAAGCATTGGAGGCCACTAGCGGCGCTCAGACCACCAGCAACGGACCCGATGAAATCTGGCTGATTGGCGTCAGCCCTGACGGTTCCCGCGAGTGTGGAGGCGGCTGGGTCAAGGATGAAGGGCTTTTCCGCAACGCCACAGCTGAAGAAGCACAGCGACATAATCAGCTTATCCTGCAGGGGGATCATCATGGGTAGCCTGCTGGCGCGACTGAACCGGCTGGAAAAGGCCATGACGCCTAAGGATGGCGATATACAGTTGATTTCAGCCCTGATGGATGAGTTAGCAGGCAATGCCCCTGCAGGAGCGTATGAGAGGGCCATAGAGCGCCTGTCACTGCGCGGGCATAACTTCCCGCGGTCACCAGAACTGAGAGTGTTGCTGTTGGGCGGTAACGATGAACATTAAAGCTCGCCTGGCTGCGCTGGAGAAGATAGCGCGAGACAGAGGTAGCAAAGCTATAGATGGCCCACAGCCACCCGTCAGAGCGGACTACGTGCGCGAGAATGGCACTTTTGACCATGTTGACTACAGGACTGCTGTTGATCACTGGAGCATTCAAGTTTTTGGCAAGCCACTGGAGCAGGTGGCTGAAGAGATTGCTAAAGCTGAAGGTTTCTAACTAACCATGACTGAGTTCACCATGCCGTTAGCGGCCAAATAGCCTTATCCAAAAGGGTTCACGCGCTACGAGTAAGATAAAGTCGCTGATGACTATTTTGAGCAAAAAGTCAGGAAACTCGTTAAAGCCGCTTAGCCCAACGCTAGATTTATTGGTCAGCGTCATCTTTCTTACTTGTTAAGGTTAACTTAGTTGCTCTTTCCAAGGACTTGCATAGTTCCTCTTGGCTCATCCCAGTTGCTTTGAATTTGAAGCCATCTATCTCAAGGGAGATGGTCTTTTTGGTATGCCTTCGCGAGTAAGCCAGTATGGCAGCGCCTAGAGTACCCCAGAATGCCTCTGACCTGACAATTTCCACGGCCAACTTAAACCAAATGATCGCATCCTGAGCATCACCGGGGCTTAAACTGGGTTTCGATCCCTCAATAACAGGCACATGTTTTACCTTATGCTCATGAAGGACGCTGCGAAATTCGCGTATGAGTTCTGAAGGCACCTCTATCTCTAAATAAGTTTTAGCCACCGGGAACTTCCTTTTCAGTCCGTTGTTGTCAGCTTATGAGCATAATCAGAATTAGGAGTTTTGATAGCCTGATAAATGATCAGTATTTATTTACTTTATAGATTTGACGCCACCAGCCGCATTCAGCATAAAGGATGTCTAAACGTTCACTGTAAACAGGCATGGCGGAATGATTGACCGACAGACGATTGAGATAATGCTGCTACAGATTGCCCGCCAGAATAGTGAGCCGGTGGATAGGCATATCGCCTATACGATCCGCACCGGCGTGGCACAAGCACTTCAGGCCAAAGAGCGCCATCGACAGAGGATGACCTCTCCTGATTATCATTGGAAGAAGCCAACAGGTAAGAGATAACGTCACGCTTTCATGAAATATACATGTGTATATTTCGCCTTTATGTGACGATACGGCATCAGTCTCTATCTTCATGTGAACCAGTGGGAGATACCCTATGGAAAAACTAACCCTGACCAGAAAAGAAGCCGCAGCAATCTTAGGCATTTCAACCGCCACCGTTACCCAATGGGTCAAAAGCGGGAGGTTGCGGGCTATCAAAATCAGCGAAAAAGAAAAGTCACGTTATCTCTTCACCCGCGAAGACTGCATAGACGCGCTGAAGCATGATCAAATGTACCAACCGCCATTACAGCAAACCAATCCCATATCACTAGCAAACTCAACTCCCCCAGCATCCAGCAACACAAACAAAAATAACGCAGCCAAACGATTAGATGAGCTACTGAAACAGCGAAGTACGAACATTAAGCGGAGTAGTAGCTGCCATGAATGATGACTACATGGCGCTCAACAAGAAGAAACAGAGCAACAGGGACGTTACTAATTCATGCTGAAACGCTAAAGTTTCTTACGGTTTCGCCGAGGTTATCTTCAGGGTAGTAGTGTGAAAGGGGTTTGCAGCAGATGCAAAAAATCGGGTTGCAGGGTTCTACTACTGGTAATACACTCAGCGTTACCAGATTGGTGACACTACGCATTACCGCCTTAGGACTTCACTGTCTGGGTGGTTTTTTTGTCCCCTAATCTAATCGACTACGGTAGGAGGTAGCATGTCTAACATTTTAAAACAGATGGGTTACGCTCTGATCGCGCCTCAGAAAGTAATCATAAAGCTTGTGGGCGGCGGCTCAGATCTCCCCGTTGATAACTCTCAGAAGTATCAAATGGACAGATCGGGAACGATTTCCGTCAACCCAATGAACGCTGACATCCAAGCGGCCTTTCGCAACAATGTTAAGGTTCTCAGTCATAAAAAGGCTTAAATCTTAATGTGGGCTGCCATCGTCTTAGTGGTTTTAGCATGTGGATATCTGTATACCAACAGACATTTGCCATCTAAGTTCAAACAGCAAAAGGCTGTTGGGTGGAACGCTTACTTTGACGTGGCAGTTCAAGGCGGTCTTTTCCTTGGCAGCGGACTCTTCTTAACAATCGCGCTTTGGTTAACGGCATGGGTGATAATGTGCCTGTTTAACATTCCATGGCTCTTTGACTGGACAAGCCATAAATTCACATTCGCTTATGACATACTTAAAATACGCATATTCGGGTTGAGCTTTTTCAGCGCAGCCACTTTAGGTTTCACCATCTTGATTAGTATTGGCGCGGCTAAAAACGCTGAAAAAAAATTTAGAGACCCATCACAGAGAAACGCCATTTTAAGAGAGATTGCGAGTAACAGCGCCACTGAGTCTGTCATTTTCGAAGCCATCGAATCAGGCCTCTTGTTGCTTATAACTCTAAAATCTCGCAAGGTTTATGTTGGTATGGTTGACGAAGCAAGGTTTCACCACCTTGATACTGACACTATCGTAATAATTCCATTAATGAGCGGATATCGACACAAAGACACGCTCACGTTTGTGATGGAAAATAACTATGCCCAACACTATCAAGAAGAAGGCATTACCCTGACCTCTCAACCGCTTTCTGTGTACCAATTCAGACATGTCCTGCCTTTTGATCAAATCGAATCCTTATCATTATTTAACGTGAACACTTTTGAGAAGTTTAAAAGTCGCTCTAATGATATGGACAACGACACCGATACGAATTAATTAGAAATCTGAACATCAACGCCTTTTAGCCTGCCTTTTCCATGCACTATAGATATCTTTATCCCACGCCTTGCCAGCTTTAGTCTGTAACCCAGCCTCATTAAGCCTTTCAGCTATGATTCGGCCATTATCAAAGCCTCGTGCGATTGTTTCTTCCACCACACTAATCACCATCTGTTCATCGTATGGCAAAGGGGGAATGCCCTGCTTTCCGCCAATCAAAGCCGCAGCCGCTGCCTCCATTCGTTCCACTAGCGCCATCATCCGAGCGTCAGAATTGCTATCTGGCTGGTTCAGTTTCTGTCGGATGGCATCTACCAGCCATGCGGTTTTATCACCACCAGCAGTGCCAACAGCATCGGTAAAAGCCTCGCTTAACTCAGCAGGAACACGGAATGTCACGGAAAGGGATTTGCTCATAGGCCACCAGCACCAGGGGAGAAGGGAGTATTTTAGCACTGTAAGACAGTGTAAGACATGGAAAAGTGTTGGTTCAGACTGCCCCGTTGTTGGTTCAATTCGAGGTTATGTTGGTTCACTTTTCAGAAAATAATCATTAAAAAACAAACATCTTTACAAACTGAACCAACTGAACTAACTGAACGACATGTTGTTGTTTATATATAACGCGAGCGCGAATCGACGACTCAGCATGTTTTTGCCTTTTTGGTGATCCAGAGCTTTCAATAGCTATAAGACATATCAAAACATCTGAATCAGTCATCCATGCCAGTTATAAAGCAACGCTTGTACATCGAAAGTTGTTTTAAAGACATACCAAACAACGAGCTTCGCTTGTTTTTTTGTACCAAAAGCGGACGTTGCTTACATCGCGATAAGTAGGTTCATGTGTAAAAGGTCATCGAATTTTAATTTATTCTCAAATCATTATTATGTGAATATTTCTGCCAAAGCTGAACGTGTTAAAATCGACTTTTAATAACCTTAGGTATCGTCATTATGCGCTTGAACCGCCTTCCCGGATATGGCCTCACTGAGCTTGCTTTCTGGCCGCAGCCTTGGTACGAAAGAAGCAGTTGGTGGATGTACAGCCTAAAACTTCGAACCGATGGAACCTTGGTCTGGTATCGGCGCTATGTGGATCGCGGTATGCCCGGCCGCGCATTCGTTGACAACTATGATGATTATGCTGAAGCGCGGAAAGCAGCTGTAGAGCTGAACAAAAACGTCGACTTTGACATTGATAAACTTTCGCAATCTCTAAAAGAAAAAGAGTCTTTACGTTTAAAAGTTGAAAAGGCGCTCACCGCTAAAACTCGGCTAATGGATGAAGAGCAGATGATGCTCAAAGAAGCCGTCAAAAGACATGTCAACGATCTGCGCATTCCATCAGAGGAATTAATTCTAAAACCTGAAAATGAGAATATACGCCAGTCTCTGCTCGACACTCTGAATGAAATGCCTTATCTACGTTACGTTTTTCTCCCTAATTTTAAGGTTTGCCTTCGACTTGTTGACCATAACACTTGGGAATGGTCGAACAACATCACATCAAAAGCGGCTAAAATCTGCTACCAGGAATGTATCGCTAGGGGTTTTGGTTTGCCTGGTGGGGCACATTGGGGTAAAACCAAATCAGCTATTCGCTCAATGCTACTCCCACGAGCAAACCAGTTGCTACAACTAGCTAGCGTAAAACGCATGTTGGATGAAGCCAAAAGTAGCGGCAAAAAAGTACTCGTATTAGGCTGCTACGTTTTCTGGTACGAGGACAAGAATCAAGTAGGCTGGAGCGTTAAAGAAATCAACGATAGCGAGATAACCTCTAAGGGCAATGCAATCTGGAAGGCTGGAACGATCATTTCCAAAAATCATGGTCGGATTGTTGTCCTTCCGTATACCAAGGAAAACGGTGAGTACGTTAAAGGCTATACCAAAAATGCTCCAAATGACGGTAAAGCTCTTCCGAGACATAAAGATGAGTATCTCGAGCTTCCTTTTGAAATTCTGGACGGTGATTTAATGTTCGGCTTATTTGGTGAGCTTAATTACGAATAATCCTTCAACGCCGTCGCGCTTTCAATTCTGTACTGGACAGTGCCTTAGAAGTGAAAATCTCATCACACCGAGGACTGCTTGATGAGCGGAGTGGTGTTTATGGCCTAAAATTGCGGCGGTTCAAAAATCTAAACTTACTCTCAACATCCACCTAAAAACAGCCGTGATAAGGCATAAAAAATTTTTTGGGGGTATTTTTGGGGGTATGTTCGATTTTGAAATGATGGATTGTATATATAAAACATGCGTATACGATATATTATCCAATCCTGCAGGGGTGCCATTCTCTCCCTTATTACCCTGTTCTGAACCCCTTCAATCCCACCGGGAAACCGCTTTTTATCTGAATCAGCGTCTGCTGAAGTAAAAACTTGTCGGCTGAATCAGGCAGAGGACAAGGAAAGTGAAGGTCGCCTTCAACTGTCAACCCGGTGGCTAAAAGCGCGCCCGTGGTCAGAGGAATAAAACTCGGTTATGCGGCTTTGCTCTGACGCGCGCGCTCAGCAACCTGGCTCAGCCTCTGCCGTGGCCTTTAGCCAGTGAATAAACGCCTTAACCTTGGGCCACCGCCTGTCGGCATGCGTGCTGATATAGTAGTGCTGGCTGCATTTCAGCTCGAGTTCCGGAAAAGGCGCAATCAGATCTCCTTTCTCCAGCCTCTGCCTGATTAGCCGCTTGCGCCCGAGTGCCACCCCCGCATGGCTGACCGCAGCGGTGATCGCCAGCTCGGCCTGGTCGAACTGAGTGCCCGCTGCCTGAGAAATATCCACGGCAAAATGTTGCGCCCAGAGTTTCCATTCGTCATCACCCGAGTCGGTGCTCCAGGCTTTCCGATCGTGAAGCAGGCGACAGGAGGCCAGGTTTTCTGCCCGCCCTACAAGCTGCCAGCGCCGCGCATACTCCGGGCTGCATACGGGAATGATGCTTTCGTCCATCAGGTGCTCCTGATAAAACTGACCCTGGCTGGCATCGTCAAAGCTGACAGAGAGATCTACCCCCATCCGGTGCAAATCGATATCGTCGTTTCCCGTGTAAATCACCAGGTCAATAAGCGGATAGGCTTCCAGAAAGGAGGCCACGGCGGGGCTAAGCCACGCATGCGCGAAGGAGGGGCGACAGTAAACGGTGAGGCGGCCGCTATGCCCCTCGTTTTTGATGCCCTGCAACGCCTTGTTCAGATAGTCCAGCGACATGCTCATGGCGGCAAAAATACGTTCGCCTTCGGCAGTCAGTTCAACTTTACGATGCGAACGGTTAAACAGCCGTATACCCAGCTCATTTTCAAGCTGGCTTATTCGGTGGCTGATGGCACCTGGCGTCAGGGAGAGTTCGTCTGCGGCTGCTGAGAAGGAGCCATATCTGGCTGCGACCTCAAAAGTATAAAGTCTGCTCAGCTGACCGCCGTTAATTTCATGCAATTGCGTTCCCATCGATAACAGGCCTGCCCGAGTGTGGCTGGAAGGAGCAAGTGTAACCTGATGAAAGGTTAATACTCATCTTTGACAGAACCTTATCACCCTAAAGTTACACCTTATTTAGCGTTGATTGCCCTGGGTTAAATGCGCTCACGTGAAGATGAAAATCTATCGTTTGTCAGTGGATTGCAGGATGTTATTAAATTGCGGCCGGAACAGTTATTGCGTCTGCTAAACAAAAGGAAAGCGTGTGCCTTTAAACCCGCACCGCAGCCTCGTACCTGAACCTCTGTTGAGAGTGCACCATGATCGAACGCATTAAAGACACGCTTTCATTGCCTGTCGTGACCGAACTGCAGTCCCTGCGTGAAACACTCTGGCTAAACCCCGGCGTCACCACGGCCGAAGCGGGCCTTAAGCGTGTTGGCCTGACACGCGCTGATGCCGACGATGCCGAAGCCCGCCTGCAACGTTTTGCGCCACTGCTGGCAAAAGCCTTTCCTGAGACGGCTGCGATGGGCGGCATCATTGAGTCTGACGCCATTCCGCTGCCGCATATGCAGGCGGAGCTGGAGAAGGCCGCTCCGATACAGGGTAACCTCTGGATTAAAAAAGACAGTCACCTGCCTGTTTCTGGCTCAATCAAGGCGCGGGGCGGCATTTATGAGGTTCTCGCTCACGCTGAAAAACTGGCTATCGAAGCGGGTCTGCTCACCACTGCGGATGACTATAGCGTGCTGCTCTCGGCTGAGTTACGGCAGTTTTTCAGCCAGCATAAGATCGCCGTAGGCTCTACGGGCAACCTCGGACTCGCTATTGGCATCATGAGCGCCAGGCTCGGCTTCCATGTGACCGTGCATATGTCTGCCGATGCGCGTCAGTGGAAAAAAGAGAAGCTCCGCTTACACGGGGTGGAGGTCATGGAGTATGAGCAGGATTACAGCGTTGCCGTTCAGCAGGGACGCAGGGCGGCAGCGTCCGATCCCGCCTGCTTTTTTATTGATGACGAAAACTCCCGCACGCTGTTTCTCGGCTATTCCGTTGCGGGACTGCGTCTGCGCAGGCAGCTGGAAGAGAAGGGCATTCTGGTAGACGCCACTCATCCGCTGTTTGTTTATCTGCCCTGTGGCGTAGGCGGTGGACCCGGCGGGGTGGCGTTCGGTCTGAAGCTCGCCTTTGGCGATCATGTACACTGCTTCTTTGCGGAGCCAACCCATTCCCCCTGTATGCTGCTGGGCATGAGCACCGGTCTGCACGATGCCATATGCGTACAGGATATCGGCATTGATAACAGGACGGCAGCCGATGGTCTCGCGGTTGGGCGAGCTTCCGGTTTTGTAGGCCGGGCAATGGAGCAGCTTATTGATGGCTGCTATACGCTGAGCGATGAGTCGATGTATGACCTGCTCGTGATGCTGGACCGGACAGAAGGCCTGCGCCTTGAACCCTCCGCACTGGCCGGTATGAAAGGACCACTGCACGTCTCGTCAAATGGCGCTTACCAGCGTCATCTTGGGCTGACCGCGACCTCCATGGCCCATGCTACCCATCTGGTCTGGGCGACCGGTGGCGGGATGGTGCCTGAGAAAGAGATGCTGCAGTACCTCGCGAAAGGAAAGCGCTGAGGCGCGGCACCGCTGCCGCAGCGCCTTTTTGATTAGCCTGGTGCCGTAACAGGCCAGTTCGCCATTGCTGAACTGGCCTGTTTCAGGTTCGCTGTCTGCCTGTGGTAACGCGCGGCGACTGGGTGCCTGGAGGCGCTGCCAGCAGCGCGGCAGGGAGAGAGGCCGACGCGGTGTGAATGGCGGCGCTTCAGGCAGTCAGCTTCAGGCATGTCAACAGGGACGCCAGCGACTCAATCGGCCCGGCATGGTGATAATGGCCGCGGGTCTTATCCCAGGGCATGGCATCATCGGTGCAGAAGTCTCCCGCGCACTGCATGTCCAGACGCTCATCCAGTAAACCAACCGGGATCCAGACCCAGGGCAGGTCACGCAGACGATTAGGCACTGTTGAGCCGCAGGCGGTGCAAAAGTCGGTACGATAGCCTGACGGCTTCGACCATGAGGCGATGCAATCCTCTCCCGTGATCCAGCGAAAATTGTCGCTTTTTACCAGTGTGGCAAGATTGTAGCCCACACCACTCTGCTTTCTGCACAGCGAGCAGTGGCAACGATAAAACAGGGCGGGCGTTTTAGTCAGTGCAAAAACAACGGCCCCGCATAAACACGATCCCTTCATTTCATCTCCATCCTGATGATAGTGAGTTTTACTGCAACCCTTTCTCTTTTAGCCTGACGTCGCAGAGCGGTCAGGGCCTGCGGACGTTTCTCAACCATTGACCATTCTGCACCTGACAGGGCAGGGACAGCCATTCATTTTGCTGCCGTGAAGCCGCGATGTGGTTGTCCTGGCTCCTGATTGTAAAGGTGAGGCCGCATTTTGTGATTAACTTCCTGTTTACATAATTAACAACATTTTTTTAGTGGCTAATCTTTGTGCGGCAATCCTATAGTCAATTTACTCTGTGAAATAGGGTTGTACTGGATACAACTTGCGGCGGTTATCAGCTTTGTCGATACGCCGCACGCTGCTGTTTCAGGCAGGCTTTGATAAAGGCAGGATTTGAGGGGATTGTTAATGGAGATTGTAAACGCACCGCATCTGGCTGTCAGAGAAGAGTGGCTTGAACATCATCAGGAAACCGCCCTGATGCCCGAGCTACCGATAGTCGATGCTCACCATCATTTGTGGGATCGCCAGTCAGGCGTCTATCTGACGTCGGAATTCAGCCGTGACATCCAGCGGTCGGGGCATCAGGTACGCTCTTCGGTTTATATTCAGTGCCGGTCAATGCTGCGTCGTGACGGGCCTGAGGCGTTCAGGCCCATTGGGGAGATTGAGTTTGCCAGTGGTGTCGCCGCTATGTTCGACAGCGGTCATTATGGCCAGACCGCAGGTTGCGAAGCGATCGTTGGCGGTGCCAGCCTGCTGGCCGGGGATGAACTGCTGCCGGTTATTGAACTGATGATGCAGCGTTCAGGAGGCCGGCTACGCGGTATGCGTAACCCGCTGGCATGGCATCCGGATCCCCGCGTAGTGTCAAGTCCGGTGACGCCTCCGGCCGGCCTGGCGGCCAGTCCGGCATTCAGGCGCGGTGCAGCCTGCCTTGCCCGGGCTGGACTCTCGCTGGACGTATGGGTTTACCATACCCAGCTTGATGAAATCGCTGAGCTGGCGCGGGCGCTGCCCGATCTTCACATTATTGTGGACCACTGCGGCGGACCGATAGGCACCGGGCCCTTTGCGGATAAAAAACAGCAGGTCTTTCAGGCGTGGAAAACATCCATTACTGCCCTGGCCGCGTTGCCCAACGTGAGCGTTAAAATCAGCGGTTTTGGCATGACCGTAATGGGCTATCCCTTTGCCCAGTCCGCTACCCCCCCCAATTCTCTGACCCTTTCTCAGGCCTGGCAGCCGCTGTTTGACACGCTGGTGGACGCGTTCGGGAGCGACCGCTGTATGTTTGCCAGTAACTTCCCCGTCGATAAAGGAATGTTCAGCTATGGCGTTTTCTGGAATGCCTGTAAACGGCTGGCCGGTCACGCGTCGTTAGCCGAACGGGAAAATCTCTTCTGGCGCACCGCAGCAGCACGCTATCGCTTATCCTCTCTGGAGAACACTGATGAATACGAAATCAAGAGTGCATGAGGTGCACCCGGTAGAGCAGGAGAGCGTTAACGCTACGCTCCCTTATACCACGGCAGAAAAAAGGACCCTTGCACTGGGCGGGCTGGGATGGACCTTCGAAAGCTATGACTCCTTCCTGCTGTCGCTCTTGTTGCCGGTGCTGGGGCTGGTATTTGGCATCAGCAAAACTGAGCTTGGCGTCTTTATCAGCACCACCGCGGGTGGGCAGATTATTGGCGGGATCCTGTTTGGGCTGGTGGCTGACAAAATTGGCAGGGTGAAATCGGCAGTGATCTGCATTGCCATCTATTCTACGTTCTCCGGCCTGCTGGCTTTCACCCACGACACAGAGACGTTTGCTGTGCTGCGATTCTGCGGCGCGCTGGGCATGGGCGGTATGTGGACATCCGGTGCGGCCCTTATCGCTGAAACCTGGCGACCAGAGCGACGCGCGCGCGGAGGGGCGCTGATGCAGATGGGATTGCCGGTTGGCGCGATTCTGGCGATTGCCCTGACAGCGCTGGTCACCGCCATGACGGGCGGACTGGAAAACGGTGGCTGGCGCTATCTCTTTATGATTGGTGCACTGCCGGTGTTTATCATGATGGCCATCGCTTTTATCACACCGGAATCGCCCGTCTGGCTGGCGCGCCGTCAGCAACGCGCGGCCAGCCGCACTCAAACAGCCGGAACCGGTAAAACCAACCTCAAGGGGCTGCTGCTGGCGTTTACCTTTATCTTCTTTATCCAGTATCTCTTCTGGGGTGTCTTCACCTGGACCCCAACCTACCTGCGCGAAGTTAAGCACCTCGATTTTCTGCACAGCCTGAAATTTGTGCTGGCGCTGCAGACCGGGGCCATTGCCGGCTTCCTGGTTTTCTCTCTGCTGGCCGATAAATGGGGCCGCAGGCCGATGTTCCTGCTTTATCTGTTAATCGGTGCAGTGGCAGTTGCCCTCTACCTGATCACAACCCAGCCGCTGATCCTGATGGCAGCGATTTTTATGGCAGGCTTTGGCGTCAACGGTATTTTTGCCGGTTCCGGCCCCTTCCTTGCGGAGATTATTGGCGACACGCAGTCGCGCGGCTTTCTCATGGGGCTTGCCTATAACGGCGGGCGTTTAGGCGGATTTATCGCGCCGCTGCTGATTGGTTTTGTGGCCAGTATGGGCGGATTCACTGCCGGCCTCGCCACCACCGTGGTGGCGTTTATTGCAGCGATGTGTGTGGTCTGGCTGGCGCCGGAAACCAAAGGCGTGAAACTACAGTAATGCGTTCGTCAGCTCCTGGCGGACATGAGATAAAAAAAGTACGACCAGACCGGTCGTACTTTTTTATCTGCCGACGGCGTGCTTTACCTCTTAACGGTAATCCTGATGATGTTGCTGTTGTCGACCCTGATGCCGCTCCAGCCACACGCCTCTAACATCGTTTTCAACCATTTTAACTGGCCGGATGCAATGGCCATGATTTCCGCTTTCTGCTTTCCCGTCTGGTCAAAGGCGTTGTCGACGCTACTTCTCAGTAACAGCAGCGCGTTTCTGTGATATTCCGCGCGGTGACGGATACTGGTCTGCCATTCCTCCGCCGTCAGTAGCGCATAGTCCCACCCGGCGGCCTTTATGTTTTCAACCGCCTGGGTCAGATGAAGCAAATCAGATCCCTCTTCTATCGCGCCGCTGCTGGCATTCCATAACAGATTGAGCTTGCCGGGCAGATTAAACGGCTGGCCAAACATCAGAGCCTGATGAAGCAACCATCTTATTTCAGCTTCCGTGCATTCATTGAATGTGTGCTGCCTGAGTGCATTCCCAAACCACTTCAGAAGAAAAACATGCTCTGCATGCAGGGTATCTATCGCGCCCTCTTTTCTGGCGATATGCAGGGCGATAAGCGCACACCATGCAAAATGCGCAATCGCCTGACTCTGACGATCTTTTTTCATAAGAACCTGAATGTTGTCTGAAAGCGAGATGATTTGAAGCGTTTATCGGAGAACGCCGCCCTGTCTGGTACGGCGTTCTCATTTATATATTGTCAGGCTATTACCGGTCCGGCGGACTGTAACGCCTGTCCCGTCTCTGTGTCGGCGAAACGCGCGAAATTGGCTCTGAACATCGCGCCAAGCTCCTCCGCTTTGGCCTGCCACCGTGCGGGCGTTTCCCACGACGTTCGCGGATCCAGCACCTCATCCGGCACGCCTGCAACATGAGCGGGAACGGCGAGAGTAAACACAGGCAGAATATTGACGGGCGTCTCGGTCAGATCGTCATTTAAAATGGCGTTAATGATGCTACGCGTATGGGCAAGCGACATTCTCTGGTTTTGTCCGTTCCAGCCCGTGTTGACCAGCCAGGCTTCGGCTCCCGCCTCTCTAACTCTTTTAAGTAAAATATCCGCATACTGTGTCGGGTGCAGCGTCAGGAACGCGGCACCAAAACAGGCAGAGAAGGTCGGCTGTGGCTGGGTGACGCCGCGCTCGGTGCCCGCCAGTTTGGCTGTAAAACCAGAGAGGAAATGATATTGCATCTGCGCTTCCGTAAGCCGACTGACGGGGGGCAATACGCCAAAAGCGTCGGCGGTCAGAAAGATAATTTTACGCGGATGACCGGCACGGGAGGGAGGCATGACGCTGTTTTCGATGTGCGACAGCGGATAGGAAACCCGGGTGTTTTCGGTTTTGCTGGCGTCATCATAATCGACGCTGCCGTCAGCCCGCACCACCACGTTCTCCAGCAGGGCATCGCGGCGTATAGCCTGATAAATTTCAGGCTCGTTTTTCGCGCTCAGATGAATCGTTTTTGCGTAGCAGCCGCCTTCATAGTTAAACACGCCCGCATCATCCCAGCCGTGCTCATCATCTCCGATAAGTTTGCGCTCAGGATTGGTTGAAAGCGTGGTTTTTCCGGTACCGGACAGGCCAAAGAAGAGCGCCACATCGTGGTGACTGCCCACGTTAGCGGAGCAGTGCATGGAGGCAATACCGCGGCGCGGCATCAGGTAGTTCATCACGGAAAACAGGCCTTTCTTCATCTCACCGCCATACCAGGTGCCGCCAATAAGCTGGATATTTTCGGTTAAGTTGAAGGCCACAAAGTTTTCGGAGTTGAGGCCCTGACGCTCCCAGTCAGCGTTGGTGCATTTTGAACCGTTAAGCACCGTAAAGTCAGGCGCAAAATCTGCCCGCTCCGCGGCGCTGAGCGGGATAAACATATTGGTAACAAAGTGCGCTTGCCAGGCCACTTCGGTAATAAACCTTACGCCAATGCGTGATTCTTTATTGGCACCGCACCAGGCATCCACAATGTATAACGTCTTGCCGGATAACTGCTGCACCACCAGTGATTTCAGATGCTGCCAGACCGCTGGCGTGATCGGCTTGTTGTCGTTTTTATTACGCTGGTTGTCATTCCACCATAGCGTTTCGGCAGTGACGTCGTCATAAACAAAATATTTGTCTTTCGGTGAGCGGCCAGTGAACATACCGGTGTCAACCGCTATGGCACCGGATGAGGTCAGCTGCGCCCGCTCATAGCCACTTAAACCGGCCTGTTTTTCTGCTGCAAACAGACTGGCGTAGTCGGGATTGTGGATCACCGATTGCGGCCGTTCGATACCCAGTCGCTGCAAATATTCACCGATCTTTTCTTGAGTCTGCATTGCACCACTCCGTCTTGTTTATCGTTGCAGATGAATTAAGCGGTTTCCGGCTATGCGACGTCGCAAGAGCTTCAGATCGCGCCTGCTGCCTGGCAATGTGGCCTCTTTCCGGCGGGATAAGAGGGGCTCTGGCGGGGCTCTGCTGAAACTCACTCTGTAACCCCGGCCGATGACGACAAGCCACCCCGTAACGACCCCAGGCATAAAGCGAGTTTACACGCTTGTTATTTTACTGTGTACACCCTGGTTTTTCCTGGTAAAACAAAATGGAGTTTTTTTTGCAACGATTTAACAAATGTGTGAGGGAGGTCATATCTTACCTGCGCTGGTAGTCTGGCTGTGGTAAAGCCGCTGCCACAGGCCGTAAACGGGCCGGTAGCCACTTCTCTATTTCAGAGCGCATGGCGGGGCATCTGCCCGACCTGTTGTTGCTGGCGGGCCAGGGGCGAGGCGCTCGTCGCGCGAAGCGATCGAAATAAAAAGTGCAGCCGGGAAGGGCGATGGGAGAAGCGGAGAGGAACAGTGTCAGTATACGACGTTATACTGACACCGGGCGATCAGTCGTGACGATAGGGATCTTTCACCAGAGCGACAGCAAAGGCTCCAATAAGCAGGACAGCAGAAACAGCCAGCAGCGGGTACATAAAGCTGCCCGTCATCTGCTTGATATAGCCGATCAGCGAAGGCCCAAAAAAGCCACCCAGATTACCGACAGAGACAATCATCGCCAGCCCACCCGCAGCCGCACTGCCGGTAAGAAAACCTGACGGCAACGCCCAGAAAGAGGCCTGAAATGCGAGAATGCCACTCACGGTAAAACAGAGGGCGATCATTTTTAGCATGGGATCGTCGATAAGCGCACTGGCGGCGAGCGCAACTGAAGCCATTAACAGCGCACCGCTAATCCAGATAATGCGGTTCTGTGCACGGTTTGCGCGTTGTGCCCACAGCAGCATTGTAATTGCGCCACACAGATAGGGCACAGCGGTGAGAAAGCCGGTCTGAGTATGGCTGACACCAAGTTGCTTAATGATCTGCGGCATCCACAGCCCGACCCCTATCGATCCCACAATTCCGCAGAAATTGATGAAGGCCAGCAGATAGAGCAGCGGATTCTTTAACGCATCCTTCAGGCTTGAACCGTGTGAAGCTGCGATTTTTTTCTGTTCAGACTCCAGGCGACGGGTCAGCACGGCTTTTTCATTGTCATCGAGCCATTTCGCCTTTGCAGGTTTGTCGCTCAGGAAAAACAGACACATGATGCCCAGAATAACCGCCGGGGCACCCTCGATTAACAGCAGCCACTGCCAGTTGCGGATATGCTCATGATGCGTGATTTGCATCAGTGCCCCTGAAAGCGGTGCGCCAATGATATTCGCGACCGGGATCCCGACCAAAAAGGCGGCGGTAATTTTGGCTCGCCACGTTCCTGGAAACCAGTAGGTAAAAAAGAGGTAGATGCCGGGCGTAAAACCCGCTTCCGCAACACCCAGAAAGAAGCGCGCAATAGCAAAACTGACCGGGCCGGTGATAAATGCCGTGGCCATGGAAATCAGGCCCCATGAGATCATGATGCGCGCTATCCAGACGCGGGCACCGACTTTTTGCATAATCAGGTTGCTGGGAATTTCAAACAGGAAATAGCCAATAAAGAACATGCCGGCACCAAAGCCAAACTGTTCGGCGGTGATCCCCAGGTCAGCATTCATGCCCAGCGCGGCAAAGCTCACGTTTGTTCTGTCAAGATAACTGACGACATAGCAGATAAAGATAAAGGGCAGTATTCGCCTGAAGGCTTTTTTAGCGGTGGCTTCACTGAGCATAAACTCGTGCTCAGTTACGCCAGGCGACGGTGTCGCCTGATGTTCAGTAGAGGTAATCTGGGCCATCACGATCTCCTGTGCTTTTCAGGGCACAACGTTTTATCTGGTAACCCTCGCTGACGGGACAGCGTAAGGGTTGCCTGGTGTCGCCATTGAGCAGGTCAGAATCGAACCGGATACGGATTCGGTGATGTAGAGCTGGCGCAGATCGTCACCGCCGTAGCAGAGGTTGGTGGTTGAGCGTCCCGCCGGGCTGGTGAGGATCTCAATCGGCTCCGCCAGCTCATTTAAATGCCAGATGCGACCCAGTCCCGGATTGGCAATCAACAGTTCACCATCGGCATTGATGGTCAGCCCGTCGGGCCCGCTGGGACCATATGAAGTAAAAAACTGACTGACTTTGCTGACAGAGCCATCAGGCTGTAGCGGACAGCGCCAGACTGAATTACCGCGCGTCATGGCGACATACAGGATTTTTTCGTCTGGTGACAGCACCAGTCCATTAGGACTGGGACAGTTATCCAGCAGCAGGTCGAGTTTTCCCGCCGGAGACAAACGGTAGACGCGGCCGGTAGGATCGTGCAGCCCCGTTTGTCCCTGATCGGTGAAGTAGATGTTACCCTGACTGTCGGGCGTCAGATCGTTGACGCCACGAAAGCTTTCGCTGTTTCGCCGAGCCAGCCACGGGCGAACGGTGCGATCGTTCAGCGACAGTTTCATCAGGCCGTGTCGGTAATCGGTGATCAGCAGCGTATCCGCTGATATCAGCTTCATACCGTTCGGCTCACCCTCATACTGAACGATCAGCTCCCAGTTGCCCTGCATATCCACTTTGAAAATGCGGCCGTAGGGAATATCGGTGAGATAGAGGCATCCTTCCGGATGCCATACCGGGCCTTCCAGGAACGAGTCAACGGGTTGACCGCCCCGGTTAGCCTGCGCCCATGCGTTATTTTTGTCTGGCTGACGAAACGCATCAGGAAGACGGGTAAAAAGGGTCGCGGCGCGTACCTCTGGCTGGCTCAAAAAAATCATGGTAACGCACCTGCACTTTCCATCGGTTCAGCCAGGACCTTCAGCACATTGCGGGCGGCGGCCGTGCCCATTTTAACGAAGGAGGTACTGCTGACGCCGCCAATATGAGGTGAAAGAATCACGTTGTTGACGTGCTGCCAGACGTGCGGAGCCGTCAGAGGCTCGACGGGAAAGCTGTCCAGGGCTGCCCAGCTGATCGTGCCATCATCAAGCGCGCGCAGCAGGTCATCATCCTCAATCAGCCCGCCGCGTGCGGTATTGACCAAGATCGCGCCTTTTTTGCACAAAGCCAGCGTGTCACGGTTGATCATATTGCGCGTGTCGTCAGTCAGAGGACAGTGCAAGGAAATCACATCCGCATTGTGCAGCAATGCGTCAAGAGAGGCGGCGTGACATCCGTCCGGCAGGGTTTTGGCATAAGGATCGTAGGCAATCACATTCATGCCAAAGGCGTTACCAATGCGGGCGACGCGCGCGCCAATGGCACCGAGCCCAATCAGTCCCAGCGTTTTGCCTTCCAGCTCAACTGACTTATGCGTGGACTTATCCCAGTGCCCCTGACGCATGCGCTGATCGAGCGGGACCACTGATTTTGCGCAGGCCAGAATCATCGCCCAGGCGTGTTCCGCTACTGCCGCCGCGTTAGCGCCGGGAGCAGACTGCACGCTGATATGACGTTCAGCCGCTGCTTTTTGATCGATAACGTCGATACCGCTGCCGTGCTTGGAGATAACGCGCAGGTGCGGAGCGGCATCCATGATGCGTGCGTTGATCTTACCGTAGCGAACGATAATGGCGACGGGATCGTGCTTTTCGCACAGCTGGCATAAATCATCTTCAGTGGGGCGCTGGCCGGCAAAGACGATCTCATAGTTGGTGAGCAAATCGAGGGCTTCCGGAGCGATATCGCTACCGGTAACCAGAATAACAGGCTGAGATGCAGACATTACAGATTCTCCCCTTCTGAGAGCATACCGGCAGCACGCAGCGCGTTCTCCAGCCAGGGCGCACGAATGTCACCTTCCCGGATACCCGCAAGGCGTTTATTTTCGCCATCCAGTTTTTTCTGCGCCTGAACAAGCAGGGCAGGCACCGCTTCACGGGGTAACACCACCACGCCATCAGCATCGGCAACGATAAGGTCGCCCGGCTCGATTGCGGCCCCGGCAACCGAGGTGGGAAAATTGACGCGGCCAGCAATCGATTTGGTTGGGCCGCAAGGGTTCAGACCGGCAGAGAAGACCGGAAAGGCACTTTCGCAGATTGCATCCGCATCGCGCACGGCACCGTCAATGATAATGCCGGCAATACCGGAGGCCTTGGCCTGCGTGGACATGATTTCGCCAATCAGGGCGCAGCTGATGTCCCCTTTGCCATCAACGACGATAACGTCGCCGGGCTGAGCAATAGCCAGGGCTGCGTGGATCGCCAGGTTATCACCGGGACGAACCTCAACGGTAATGGCAGGACCAGCGACTTTCATTGAGGCCGCGAGGGGTTTAACGCGACCGTGCAGCGTGCCGCGACGTCCGGCGACATCTGCCAGAATGGCCGCCTGAAATTCCGCCGCCTGCGTAACCAGCTCTGGTGAAACGCGGGTAATGTCACGTTTGATAAAAGTGTTGTCTACGTTTGGCATGGTAACTCCTCGCATGTTTTACCCTGTACAACGTCGTTGTACTTAATAAAACCACTATAGCCGTGTTAAATTCTACCTCGCTACTGTTAAAACTTAATTTTTGATGTAAACAAGATGTGAATCACAATTCAGTGGCTGAAGCTTGTGCTCGCACAAACGAGAGGGGTGAAAAAGGAAAAGGGCGGTCAGGTCCTGGTGGACTTTCGTAAAGGGGGCGCATCTTGCGAAGGGGGATAAAGCGGGGAGCACGCTGGCCGGACGCTGTCGACAGCCCCTTGCAACGGGTGAGTGAGCGGCAAAAGAGAAGCCCGCCCTGTCCGACGGATGCCGGGCAGGGCGCAATGCTCGCCACGACTGGCGTCATCTTTAAGGCTGCAATTTTTTCAGGCAGCGATCCATTGCCCCGACCACCCAGTCGATATCCTGCATCTGGAAGCAAAGCGGTGGTCGGATTTTCAGCACGTTACCGTAGGGCCCGGCGACGGAGGTCAGCACATACTCCTCGCGCAGCGCTTCCACCAGGTCGAGTGCCAGACGTTTATCAGGCTGCTTACTCTCTCTGTCCTTCACCAGTTCAAACCCGATAAACAGGCCCGCGCCGCGAACTTCACCAATACAGGGGTAAACCGCCTGAAGGGATTGCAGGGCGGCCTGAAGCGCGCGACCGGTTTTCAGACTGTGCGCCTGAAGCGCCTCCTGCTCGATAACGTCCATTACCGCATGCGCCGCCGCCATAGAGACAGGGTTGCCGCCAAAGGTATTAAAGTAAGGCAGCGCATCACTGAATGCCGCCATTACCGGCGCTTTCGCCATCAGTCCCGATACCGGAATGCCGTTGCCCATTGGCTTGCCGGTGGTCACGACATCAGGAACCACGCCATGTCGGGCAAAGCCCCAGAAAGCCTCGCCGGTGCGGGCAAAGCCCGGCTGCACTTCGTCGGCGATAAAAATACCGCCGTTTTGATGTACGACATCGATCGCCTGCTTTAAAAAACCGGGCTGGCCGGGTAATACGCCGTCTGACGAAAAGATTGAGTCGGCAAGAAAACCGGCAAACCTGATACCGTGCGCCGCCATATCATCAATCTGCTTCTGAATTTCCTGCGCGAACCAGGCACCCTGATCCGCCGTCTGAATGCGGTAGAAATCGGGCGGTGCCACCAGGCGGGTATGTGGGGAAAGCGGCTGACCGCTGCCCAGCGCAGGGGAGACGCCAGAGGTGAGCGCACTGGTACCGTGATAGGCTTCTTTAGAGACGATGATCCCCGTGCCACCGCTCCAGCACTGGGCAATGCGGATAGCCAGATCGTTCGCTTCGGAGCCGGTACACATGTACATCGCCCGATCGATTTCAGCGGGCAGGGTGGCCAGAATGCGATCGCTGTAGGCCAGAATCGACTCATGCAGATAGCGCGTATGGGTATTCAGCTGCATCATCTGCTGATGCACAGCCTCGACCACCGCCGGATGACAGTGACCAATGCTGGCAACGTTGTTATACATATCCAGGTACTGGTTGCCGGCCTTGTCCCATAAATACTGGCCCTTTCCGCGCACCAGATGTACCGGGTTACGGTAAAACAGGCGATAAGATTCGCCCAGCACCCGGCTGCGCTTATCGGTCAGCTGGCGAATATCCGGTGCCAGCGTTTCCGCATGTTCAGCCCGGAAGCTGTTGGTATCCATAATGGTTGAGCGTACCGTCATTGTAACTCCTTGGTCTTTGCTGCCCTGCAGCAGACTACGCGCCGCAGGGCGGGTATAAGCGTTAATCGGTTTCTGCGGCCACCGCGGTCTGCGAAATCGCCCCGCGGCGGGAGTGTGTTGTCAGGAAGTAGAGGTAGCCTGCCACCATCAGGCCGATAAACAGCGCGCCGATCTCCGGGTTAAACCACAGCATGGCGATCAGGCAGAGAATGGCGCCGCACAGGGCAATGGCTGGGATTACCGGATAACCCGGCGCCCGGTAGCTGCGCGTCAGCGTTGGCGCAGTACGACGCAGTTTAAACAGGCTCAGCATGCTCATGATGTACATGACGATGGCGCCAAACACGGACATGGTGATCATCGCGGCGGTCAGGCTCATGCCCTGAAAGCTGATGCCGTCAGAGAAAATGGCAAGGATACCGACCGCACCGCCTGCCAGAATGGCGCGGTGCGGCGTGTTAAAGCGCGACAGTCTGGCCAGCGACGGCGGCAGATAGCCTTCGCGTGCCAGCGCGAAAAACTGGCGGGAATAACCCATGATGATGCCGTGAAAACTGGCAATCAGGCCGAACAGACCAATCCAGACCAGCATGTGCATCCAGCGTGAATCGTTACCGACCAGCATTTTCATCGCCTGCGGCAGCGGATCGTTAATGCCGGACAGCGTGCGCCAGTCGCCTGCGCCACCGGCAAACACCATGACGCCAATCGCCAGCACTACCAGGGTTAATACGCCGCTGATATAGGCGCGAGGGATAGTGCGGCGTGGCGCTTTTGCCTCTTCAGCCGCCATCGCGACCCCTTCGATGGCCAGGAAAAACCAGATGGCAAACGGAATAGCGGCAAACATGCCGGAGACCGATGCCAGGGAGAAACTCTCCTGTCCCGCCCAGCCGTGCGCCACAAAGTTCGTCAGGCTGAAGCCCGGTGCCACGACGCCCATAAAGACCAGCAGCTCAATAACGGCCAGCAGCGTCACCAGCAGTTCAAAGGTTGCCGCAATGCTGACGCCGACAATGTTAAGCCCCATAAAGATCAGGTAGGCACAGACCGCGATAAGTTTGGGGTTCACTTCCGGAAACTGCACGTTGAGATAGGCGCCAATTGCCATCGCGATGGCCGGAGGCGCGAAGACAAACTCAATTAAAGTGGCAATGCCCGCAATCAGTCCGCCGGTGTCACCAAAGGCGCGGCGGCTGTAGGCAAAGGGCCCGCCAGCCTGCGGAATGGCGGTCGTCAGTTCGGTAAAGCTGAAGATAAAACAGGTGTACATGGCGGCGACAAAACATGTCGTGACCAAAAAGCCCAGCGTGCCCGCGGCCCCCCAGCCATAGCTCCAGCCGAAATACTCTCCCGATATAACCAGCCCCACGGCAATACCCCAGAGTTGCAGGGTGCCCAGGGTGGGTTTCAGTTTCTCTTTCATCACGGCGTTCCCCGTCTGCGTAAAGTGAAAAAGCGATGCCTAAAAGCTAACGGTTAGATGATGGACACAGCGGCCACAGAAAAACTTGACCGCAGAAAACAGAAACCGGTCGGCTGGGGTCAAATCGCCTCAGTTCAGGGGGGCATCGCTCTGCTGAAGTCAATTTTTGCCTGCTCTCGGGTCAAGCATACAGAAGAGGTTCAGCGCCATGCTGACTCCACACGCAGAGCGAGGGAGCCAGAGATGAGCAATAAGCAATATGACACCTTAAGTAACGACACGATTCTTCAGCTTGCGCATCAGGCGCTACAGGCCTATCCCGCCTGTCTGCATGCCGAGGTGAAACTGCTGTGCCGTTCCGAGAACGCCACCCTGTCGGTCAGCATCCCGCAGGGGCGCTATGCGCTGCGTATTCATCGGGGCGACTACCACGCTAAGCAGGACATTGAGAGTGAGCTTCACTGGCTGGACGCCCTTCAGGCCGCAGATATTTGCGTGCCGGTTGCCGTTCACGACGGGCAGGGTAACCGCATTCAGACGCTGGCTTTGCCTGAAGCTGGTGAGCGTTATGCGGTATTGTTCCACTGGATTGAGGGCGAAATGCTCACGGATGCTGTTGATCCCGCGGCCTTTCGCCAGTTAGGACGCATCACCGCACAACTGCATCACCACAGCCGACACTGGCAGAAGCCGCAAACATTTCGCCGTATCGTCTGGGATCATCACACCATGGTTTCGCCCACCGGACACTGGGGCGACTGGCGCGATGTGGCTGGTCTGGCGCCGTCTCAGCATGCGGTCATCGAGGAGACGCTGGCCCATGTGAACCGCCAGATGGCGGCATTTGGTCAGTCGCCTGAACGCTACGGCCTGATCCACGCTGACCTGCGCCTGACCAATCTGCTGATTCACAAAGGCGAGACGCGGGTGATTGATTTCGACGACTGCGGAATGGGCTGGTACCTGCACGATCTGGCTGCCGCGATTAGCTTTGTCGAGCATCATCCCAACGCCCCGCACTGGGTAGAAAACTGGTTAAACGGCTACGAACAGGTGGCACACGTCGGGGATCAGGAGCTGGCGATGATCCCGTCTATGCTGATTCAGCGCCGCATTCAGCTGACGGCCTGGGTCGCGTCTCATCGGGAAACAGAGATGGCCCGCAGTCTGGGTAGCGGCTGGGCTAATGATACTGTACGCCTGTGCCACCGTTATCTTGAAGGAGCCCGTTTGCCGATTGGCGTGTAGCGCACTCTGACGGTGCCTGAATGGGTGATCGCGGTGCACGCTTCGTGGCGACGGCGCTAAGTGGCTGTAACTTTGTACCCGTTAGCTGGTATGTTTTTTGCAGAAGTTAAGGATGTTCAGTTTCAGGCGAAAAACATCATGACCAGCAGATTTCCAGAGGCCGCGCTGACGGCCATGTCCAGCGCAGGCAGCCGTCACCACGGTGTCCTGTCGGCCGCCGCGACAGGACTCGGTGATTTCATCAACGCGCAGGGCGGGGATGTGGATCGCATTTTCGGCATCAGCGGCATCGATCCTGAAACGCTCGCCTGCCCGACGCTGAGTCTGGATCTGGTGAATTATTGCCGGGTGCTGGAGGAGGCAGCCAGCCAGGCCGGGGTGGACAATTTCGGCTTGCAGTATGGCCATCAGTTTCGACCGCAGTCGCTGGGGCTGATTGGCTATATTGGTTTGTGTTCGGCAACGCTGGAGCAGGCGCTGCGCAATGTGGTCAACGCCTTTCCCTGGCACCAGCACAATACCTGCGTCCGCCTGACGGAGCACAGCGATTACTGGCAGCTTGACTACCAGGTGCGTCACGGCGCCATTCTGCTGCGCCGCCAGGATGCGGAATTAACCCTGGGCATGTTTCTCAACCTGATCCGCCACGCAGCCGGGCGGCTCTGGGCACCGCGCGAAGTCCATTTTGAACACCCGCGGCCTGAGCACTGGCATGAGCACTGTAAGGTATTTGATGCCCCGGTTTATTTCGATCAACCCTTTAACTCCATGATCATCGCCAAAGCGGATCTGAACCGCAAAATGCCGGATCACGATCCCATGCTGCTGCTGGTGATGCAGGATGCGATCCGTCGACTCAGTCCGCCAGTTATCAGTCAGGACACCGTTAATCAAACCCGCACCGATATTCATCTCCAGTTGCTCAGCGGCGAACCGTCGCTGGACGCGATTGCTGAAAAACAGGGACTGTCAGCCTGGTCGCTCCAGCGGCGACTGCGCGAGGAGCAAACCAGCTTTTCTGCGCTGGTCGATAGCGTACGCAAAGAGATGGCAACCCATTATCTGAAGCAGCCCCATTTGCCCGTGTCTGAAATGGCCCTGTTACTGGGTTATTCTGAGGTCAGCGCTTTTTCTCGCGCCTTCCGACGCTGGTTTGGGTGCAGCCCGCGCGACTGTCGCAAATCACAAAGTCTGTTCTCTGACAGCGCCTCTGCGACAGGCAGTCATAACGCGAATCCGTAGCGCACAGCCTGCTGGCGCGGTCAGCCGGGGCGACGGGATCCTGGATGGGCGTAAAGCCTGGCTGGGTGCCGATGAGGGGACCGGGCAACGCCCTGACGGGCGTGGTGGATATAAAAAAAGCGCCCTGGCAGGGCGCTTAACGCATTACGTTGATGTCGATCTATTCCTGATCTTTTTCCGTGGGGGTGGGCAACGCTTTACGCAGTTCCTTGACCTCTTCAGCTTTAACAGCAGGCGCTTTGTTACCCCAGCTGTTGCGAATAAAGGTGGCCAGATCGGCGACATCCGCGTCGCTGAGACGCCAGGCAAAGTCAGGCATCGCCAGTCCCGTCACCGCATCCCGTGTCACCGCCATTTTTCCCCCTCGTAAAATAATGCTAATGACCGAAGAGGGATCGTCACTCAGGACGGCGGAGTTACCGGCGAGGGAAGGGAAGGTCTTCGCATATCCTTTGCCGTCGAGACGGTGGCAGCCTGAGCAGTTGTCCATATACAACCTTGAACCCGGCGTGCTGATGTCACCTTTTATCAGCGCCGCCGTGGTGGCATCCACCGGCGGTGTAGTCGCGACATCCGCAGCAGCGGGGTGAAGCGACTTCAGATAGGTCGCCACGGCAGTGAGATCGGCGTCACTCAGGTATTGCGTACTGTGTTCAATCACATCAGTCATTGAGCCGAAGGCGGCGGACTTATCAGTCCGGCCGGTTTTCAGAAACAGCGCAATCTCTTCGGCTGACCATCCACCCAGACCCGTTTTGTTATTACCGGTCAGATCCGGGGCATGCCATCCTTCTAACGTTCCTCCCGTCAGGAAATGCTCGCCGTGCTGGTCCAGCGACTTCTCCTGATAACCTATGCCGCGCGGCGTGTGACACGTACCACAGTGACCCAATCCCTGCACAAGATACGCCCCCCGGTTCCACTCGGCACTTTGGGTGGCATCAGCGACGTAGGGTTTATCGTCATGGAAAGCGGTGTTCCAGAGGGCAAGGGGCCAGCGCATATTAAGCGGCCAGGGAATATCGCTTTTTCTGTTTTCCTGATGAACGGCCTTCACGCCCTGCATGATATAGGCATACAGCGCATGCATATCATCATCATTGATTTTGGCATAGGCGGTGTAGGGCATCGCCGGATAGAGATGATGACCATCTTTCGCCACCCCTTCCCGCAACGCCCGGGCAAAATCATCGTAGCTATATTCACCAATACCGGTTTCCTTATCCGGCGTGATATTGGTTGAGTAGATAGCCCCCACCGGGGTCATCATTTTCAGTCCCCCCGTAAAGGGCGCTTTGCCGGCAATGGAGTGGCAGGCCACGCAGTCTCCCGCGGTGGCGATATACTTGCCCTGTTCGAGCATTTCCGGCGAGGCCGTTTCCGCCGCAGCGGCGAAAGAAAAAAATAATGCCAGCGACGGCAGAAAATTAACCAAGGTTATCTTCATTTTCCTGTTCATCCTATGCCTGCACCATCGGAGCCGGGTTCTTCAGGTAGATCGTTTTGATGGCGTTAGCAGCAAACAGCGTGGTTGCGCCAACGATTCCCGTGGGGTTATAGGCATGGTTTTGTGGGAAGCAACTTGCGCCTGCAACAAAAACGTTGTGGGCATCCCAGCATTGCAAATATTTGTTAACCACACTGGTTTCCGGGCTGTCACCCATTACGGCCCCACCCGTGGTGTGGGTAGACTGATAGGGGCGAACATCGTAATGCGTGGAGAGGGTTTTGAAGCCCATATCATACGAATCGGGTCCCAGAGCCTTGACGATCTCTTCCGATTTGCCCGCCATGAACTGGGTCATCTTCAGTTCATTTTGCTGCCAGTCGAACGTCATCCTTAGCAGGGGCAGCCCGTAGCCATCGGTATAGGTCGGGTCAAGATCCAGGTAACACTGCTTATAAGGCATCACGGATGAGCTAACGCCAATGCTCATGTTGTGTAAATAGCTGTCTCTGATCGACTTTTTCCAGCCACTTCCCCATTTAGGTGCGTTTTTAGGGGTGACCGTCTGTTCAATCGGTCTGGCACCCGTAACGTGCGCGGAGACCGTGCTGCCTCCAATAAATCCTAAAGCAGAGTGATCGAAATTCTCGCTGTTATAGTTATCGATATAGGCCCCTGAGGCCCCGGTCGCGGCAAAGTGGTTAAAATAGGTCTCTTTATTGAAGAAGAGTTTTGCGCCGCCGAGCATTTGATAAGCGTAATTTCGGCCAACGACGCCTTCGCCGGTTTCCGGGTTATACGGCTTGCCAATTTTAGAGAGTAAAAGCAGACGGACATTATGCAGCTGGAAGGCACTGAGGATCACAATTGAGGCCGGCTGTTCTACCTCACTGCCATTTTCATCAATATACGTGACCCCTGTGGCCAGTTTGCCGGTGCTGTCTTTATTGACGCGTAAAACATGCGATTTACAGCGCAGTTCAAAATTAGCGTACTGCCTGAGGGCAGGCATTACGCTGGTTTGTGGCGAGGCTTTGGAATAGTTATAGCAACCAAATTTTTCACAGAAGCCGCAATAGTTGCAGACGCCCATGGCAACACCATAGGGGTTGGTATAGGACTCAGTGCATATTGCTGCCGGGCCAGGGAAAGGATTATAACCCAGCTCTTTTACCTTCTTCTCAAACAGCATGGCAGAGTACTGGTAAAGCAGAGGCTTGGTGGGATAAGGATTAGCGCGCGGAGCCTCAAACGGGTTGCCACCCTCTATGATTTTCCCGTTGATATTGCCCGCCTGGCCTGAGGTACCACAGATCTTTTCGAATTTATCGAAGTAGGGCTCTATTTCACTGTAGGTGAAAGGATAATCCTGAAGCGTCATGCCGTCAGGAATAAAGCCAGCGCCATATTTTTCTGTCACCACGGTTTTCAGCTTAAGGTCTGCTTCCAGTGGACGCCAGAGTAACCCGTTCCAGTGGACGCCCGCCCCGCCAACACCATCTCCTGGCAGAAAAGAACCCATACGGCGATAGGGTAAAGCGGTATCTTTTGAGGTGTGCCTGACGGTAACCGTCTCTTTGGAAATATTCTGGAAAAGCTTCAGGCGCACGCCGTAGTTCAGCTCATCAATAATGCGCGGATAGGCAAAGTCAGGGTAGGTATCACGCTGCTCGCCACGCTCAAGCGCAACAATCTTCAACCCCGTGGATGCCAGTTCCATTGCCATCAGTGAGCCAGTCCAGCCAAATCCTACAATTACAACATCAACAGGTTCTTTTTTAATCGTCATTTTATGCACCATACTTACCAGAAATACTTACGGGACCTAACGGATAAGGCGTATCGG
Organism: Pantoea sp. KPR_PJ; assembly: GCF_041386365.1. NCBI lineage: Bacteria > Pseudomonadati > Pseudomonadota > Gammaproteobacteria > Enterobacterales > Erwiniaceae > Pantoea > Pantoea sp. KPR_PJ. Next base: position 318,514 of record NZ_JABMIK010000003.1, read on the forward strand.
GATTCTCCATTACCTGAATAAAGTCCGCACGTGCGCCAGGGAAGCCAATGAGTTTCCAGGAGGCCATCGTCTGGTTTCCACCGTGAACCGGGTCAGCTAAATATCCCTCTTTAGTGTTCTGAAGCAGCTGAGAGAAAAATAACTGACCTGATACGGACGCCAGTTTTATTTCGCCTGACTCTAAACCATGCAGAATGGCGTCCTGTTTTTCTTTATCGAGATCGGCAAAGCTGGCCTGATGGTTTTCCATGCAATATTTATTCAGGCTGGCAATGCCTCTGCGGTAAATATCGCGGGGAACCAGGTTGGTCTGGTAGCCCATTTCAGGAATGGACGCCTGGAAAGGGGGCTGCATATACCAGAGAGAGCCATGGCCATAGGGCAGTTCCATTTGCTTATCGATATAAACGGGAACGCCTTCACTTACCGCACCGGGACCCAGTTCGTCTTCAGGGATGAGCCGATCGGTAGCGGATAAAATAAAGCGCCACTCGTCGTTATTAAAAAAAACGGGAACGTAATGAAATGTCTCGCTGGTTTCTTTTACGGATGTGGCAGACGCAATGGCGCTGACGGCCGTTGTTCCTGCAATAGCGGTAACGGGAATAACTGAAAACGCTTTCCGCAGAAAGGTTCTTCTGGATGTTTTTACCTGATGCTCTTTAGATTTCATCTAGTCTGTCCTCAGCACAAAGGCCTGTTGCTCTGTGCCCGTTTTCCTTGCTCACCCCTTAATTACTCAAGGGAATAGTAAACAATCTCAATGATTTATTTGCACAGCCCTGATCCGCACAGAGATCGCCGCTCTGATAGCTGTTTTTAAAAACGATCGGGGGGTAGCTGCGCAATTTTACACAGTACAACACCGTTTCGCTATGTGAAACCGGATGCTTTTCATACAAAGATGTAACGAAAAGGTGTTTTTTTGTTATGTAAGTTGTTGGGGTGTTGTTTTCAGGATGAGATAATCATCAAGGCGACTCAGGGAGGAGTAGCAGGTCACGCTTTTTTTTAAAAGCAGAGCGATGAAAAGAACCGGACAAAGGCATTACAGGCTTTACTGGCACAGAAGATAGCAAGGAAAAGGAGGGGCGACAGGGTGAGGGAGCCGATGAAACGGCTGTATCAAGGCGATACCCGATGCATAAGAAAAGTGGCTGGCATCGCTTTAGCGCGCATTAAACCGGCTGGTGCCCTGATGGCTTGCGCTTAGCGTTAAATGCCAGCAGCAGAGCCGCGACGCTGAGGTCGCGGCCAGATTGCATAACTTATGCAGACTGCCACTCGTTTTCCACATCTGCTTTTGATTTGGACAGGATAACTTTGTTATCGTCCACCTCTTTCACCCAGCTAAAAGGAATGATGTGGTGTTTTCCACCCGCTTCCGGGTCGCTTTTAGCAAGCTTGATTTTGTCTTCGCCTTCAAAATGGTCAACGATACCAACGTGTTCGCCGTTAACGTCTACAACCTGAGCATGATCCAAAATTTCTGATTTGTTTACCATCTTGCCTCCATCCTGGTTACGGTGTTTGAAACGCATCGTCTGATGTGTTTCGGTACGCTTTAAGCCTGGTCACTACATCCCGGTTCGGTCAAGTCAGTAACAAAATGAAATATCTGGCCAGAGTCATAAGGCAGAGGAATTCTCTGCTTTTTAGCGCCATACGCTGATTTACCATCGTTGCAGAACGGCTTTTCCTGCGGCAAGGCCCACAGCAGAGCCAGCCTCTTCGCTGGCCCTGATGCGGACTCAAAGAGGGAGAGAGCTAAAATTTCGTCTACACTTCTGGACGTTCCCTAAACGCTCCGGCACCAGAGGAGAGCCCGTGAAGAAATCCACAGCAGACGATGAGATGCCAATCATTATCCCCGACACCAGTTTTAATCAGGTCCTGAGTCCTGAAACCACGAATAAAATTAATACGCGGGATTTTCTTTCACGTCGCTACGTCGATTTTATGTTACCCGGCTTCACGCTGCCGTTTGGCTACCGGCTGGTCAGCTGTCCCGATGAAAAGCAGTACCGGATGGTAACCTGTGAGGCTGAGCCGGAAACGGTCTATGCCGTCAGGCTGGATGAGACTCAGGATTTCACCTCGCCGGAGCGCGCCTGTATTCAGGTCATGGTGTGGCGCACCCGCCAGCCTGAACATGAACAGGCGGTGCACGGCATTGCCCGTCGTTTCTTCCGCTACTTTCTGCAAACATACTCGGTGATTATTACGGACAGCGCGCAAACGAATGCAGCGCGTGTAATGTGGGAAGGCATGATTGCATGGGCGCTGCGCGATCCGGGACACTTTGTTTACGTCTACAACGCTGCCTGGCAGGACCGAAAGCTGGAGCGCGTAAGGGGATGGGACGAGTTTTGCGAGCACTGGGCGGGTTTTTGCTGGGGGGCTGAACCGGAAAGTCACCTGAACCGGCGCGTGGTGATCAGCATTGTTCAGCTGGACTGATCCTCGTGGCCGGATAACGCTATCCGGCCAGGCAGGAAGGGAGGCGCGCTCCCCTGCTTTTATTTCATGCTTTCCGTAAAGCCGGGAACAAAGCGATTCACATCCACCTCCATAAACTGAGAGCGCTGGAAGTGACCTTTTAGATCCCATGGCACGGTGCAATCATAAATGGTTTTGCAGGTGATCCCCGGTGCCCGGATAGAAGGGCTGAAAGCGGGGTCCTGCGACGGATCGAGCGGATGGCAGCGCACGCCGGGGATGAATACCGTATCCACATCGGCCTGATAGCGGGTAGTCATGGCCCAGATCACATCGCTGAGGTCGAAAATATCGACATCTTCATCCACCAGGAAGACATGCTTAAGCTCTGAGAAGGCGGAGAAAGCCAGCAGTGCCGCCTGGCGCTGACGGCCTTCATCCTGCGGGCCGCGCTTGTTGATCTGCAACACGGCCATATATTTGCCGGTGCCGGGAGAGGGGCAGTGGACATTTTTCACTAATCCCGGCAGCGCGCGCTCGACCATATCCAGGATACTCGCCTCCGTGGGAATACCGGCGAGATTGGTATGCTCATCGCTGGGACCAATGCAGGTTTGCAGAATCGGATTTTTACGGTGCGTAACGGCTTTAACTTTGATGACCGGCACCGCCGCCTGCGCTTCACCGGTATAACCTGGAAATTCCGGCATCGCTTTGCCGCTGTGCGTATGCTGATCTTCCTGCACGCGATAATCCGGCATCAGCTCGCCCTCAATGACAATCTCCGCATTAGCAATAGCGCGTGCATTGACCGCGACGCCCTGTACCAGCTCCACTGCATGTCCGCGTAATCCGCCAGCAATCGACAGTTCGTCAAAGCCCAGCGGCGTCGTAGGCGGTTCAAAACAGGCACCAATTTCAATCGCCGGATCGACGCCGATGCTGACAGTAATCGGCAGCGCCTTGCCAGCCTGCTCTGCTTTGATGCGAAACTGGTCAAGGTGGCGACCTGGAACGAAATACATGGAGATCTCATCTTTACCCTGCACGCAGAGGCGATGAATAGTCACGTCATGCTCTCCCGTTTCTGGATCGGCGGCGTAACACATGCCGAGCGTAAAGTAGGGGCCTGCATCTTCGGGCGTATTGGTCGGCGCAGGCAGCAGGGTGCGAATATCAAAGCCGTCATCAGACGCCAGATGAACCACTTCCTGGCAGAGGGCTTTCTCACGGGGAATGACTACCGGCGCAATGGCCTGATGCACAGCGTCGCGCAGACGCTGCGCCAGCGCTTCTTTCGGTACGCCCAGCAGGCGCGCGACTCGCTGACGTGATGCCAGCAACCCAATCAGGACGCGAAAATCCGCGTAGCCTTTTACGTTATTGAACACCATCGCCGGTCCGGTACGCGTCGGGCGCATAACCGTCCCGCCTGCGCCGATGTAGCGATAAACGCCCGACAGCTCCGCTGCGGGATCAACCGGTTCGCTGGTTTCAATGTATTCGCCGTCGTACTGCTGTAACAGGCTGATGGCGTCGCGGAGGTTGAAGCTCTTGCCGTCTGCGACGTGAGGCGATGTGTCTGTCATAGTTTTTCTCCTGAAACAAATTAACGTTCAGCCAGGCGCTTAGCGGGCAAGACCCTGCCAGCGTGTGGATCCCGGGGTGTCCAGCCCAAACTGGTCAAGCACGCGACCGGCAATATGGTTTTCCACATCTGCGATCGTTTCGGGATGGTTGTACCAGGCGGGCACAGGGGGAATGATGCTGACGCCCATGCGCGAGAGGGCGAGCATATTTTCAAGATGGATGGTATTAAGCGGCGTCTCCCGCGCCACCAGAACCAGCTTGCGCTGCTCTTTCAGCACGACATCCGCCGCGCGACCAATCAACCCTTCAGCATAACCGCTGCGAATGCCCGCCAGCGTTTTCATGCTGCAGGGAACGATAATCATCCCGTCCGTTACAAAGGAGCCCGAAGAGAGCGTCGCGGCCTGATCGCCCGCGCTGTGGTAAACGTCCGCCAGCGCTTTCACATCGTTAAGATGCCATCCCGTCTCGTGTTCGATAGTCGTTTTCCCCCAGCGCGAGACGATCAGATGCGTCTCTACATGGGGGAGAGCAGCCAGCTTGCGCAGCAGCGTAACGGCGAGCGGCGCGCCCGTCGCACCGGTGATGCCGACAATAATTCTCATGCAGCCTCCTGATGTCGCGTGAAGAAGGGCCTGTCCGCACCGGCAGGCTCTCTGGATAAAAAGAAGATACTGCCCAGACTAATAAGGATCTAATTGCTATTATGCTTTTATTAATAAGCTTTCATTATCAGGTGGCCCGTGGAATACCCTAAACTTCGATCGTTCATTACGCTGGCGCGCACCCTCCATTTTGCCCGCGCGGCTGCCGAGGTCAGTCTGACGCAGCCTGCGCTGAGTCAGCATATTCAGTCGCTGGAGCAGAACTGGGGGGTAAAGCTTTTCGAGCGCAACAAGCGCCAGGTCAGCCTGACGGTAGAGGGACAGTTATTACTTGATGAGGCCGAACGCACAGTGCAGCGGCTGGAAAACCTGCGCGCGACCGTCAAAGAGGTGGCGTCAGGTAGCCGGGGGGTGCTGCGGCTTGGCTATGTCGGTACGGCGGTGCTGGAGCCGCTGCTGGTCAGCGCGCTGCGCAGTTTCAGACGTCAGTTCCCGACGATACGGCTGGAGCCGACAGAATATAACGTCAATCAGCAGATTAGCCTGTTAAAGAGTGGCGAGCTGGATGCAGGGATCCTGCGCGGGCCGCTACCCGACTTCCGCTTTATCACCTGTCGGGAGATCCACCAGACGGCACTCAGCGTGGTGATCCCCGATAACCATCCCCGTGCCAGAGAGAGGCAGATCGGCCTGCGCGATCTGGCGGATCACACCCTGATCGTCCAGCAGGATCCTGACGGTGTCGGGCTGGGCGGTGCCGTACTTCGTCTCTATACCGAAGCCGATCTGGTCCCGGCAAAAATTGTGCGGGCGGGTGACGTTAACACCGCCATTAATCTGACGGCGATGGGGATGGGGATCACCTTTATACCGTCATCGCAGCGTGATTTTCTGCGTCAGGATGTGGCGGTGTCAGATATTACCGACACTGCCGTGACCACCTCGCTCTATCTTTGCTGGAAGGAGGGCCGCAATAACCCCGACCTGATGCGTTTTATTCAAAATACGCAGTCACTGTTTATGCCGTCGGTGAATGACAAAAAGTAGCGCGCAGCGGGGATGGCCAGCCGTTTGCTAAAAAAGAGGCTGCACCGGGCACGGGCACGTGGGCAAGGCCGCGGGAAGAGCAAAGGGGGTCAGCGGCAAGATACCAGCAGGCAAATCAGAAGGCAGGTTTAAGACCAAAGGCCGCAAGGTGCGGCCTCTGAAACACTTATTTTGTCAGCTCGGCTGAAACATAGGCACCGTTGTCAAAGCGTGCGCCGATGATTTTATAGGATGCGCCCGCCTGGTGCGCCTGCGCAGCAATTTTTGCCTCTGCGGCATCAAGCGTAGAGGCTGAAGCCGTAATGGTTTGTGCAAAGCTGCCAAAAGTCGCCAGTGACAGAGCGGAAATTAAAACGAAATTTTTGATGGTTTTCATGGTCGGTTCCTTAGGTGTTTAGAGGTTGAGTGAGGCGATTTGCCTCGATGTGGTCATCATGCGCCTGTCTGTCGGCTGTTGAAAGCAGACAAAATTGCTTTAAACCATCAAAAAAAATGAATAAGCGGCGCGGGCGCAGACAGGGATGGCGGAAAAGGCAGGCAGGAGAGGGGAGTAAGCCCTGACGCGGTCAGGGCGTCACAGCGAGTCATATCAGTACAGTGTGTTTTTTAACCGCTCAGGCAGTGACTGGTCGTACGCCTCGCCGTCAATCTCAGCGTGAGAAAGCTGATGCAGAATCTGACCTGGGCTGGGAAGTTTATCACGCGCAATCTGGCTGGTGGGATCCCAGAGCTTCGAGCGAATCATGGCGCGACTGCACTGAAAAAACACGCTGTCGACGGTAATGCACAGCACTGTTTTAGGCGGTTGATTATTCAGGGCGAAGCGGTTGAGCAAATCTGGCTGAGTGGTTATTACCGCGGTGCCGTTAACGCGCAGCGTTTCACCAATGCCGGGGATAAGAAAAAGCAGCGCCACGCGGTTGTCGTGCAGGATATTACGCAGGCTGTCGAGCCGGTTATTGCCGCGCCGATCGGGCAACAGCAGCGTCTTTGCATCCTCAACCTGAACAAAACCCGCCGGATCGCCTCTCGGCGAAACGTCAAGACCACCCGGCCCGGACGTGGCGAGCGCGACAAACGTGGCGGCCTCAATAAAGGGGCGATAGGCGGGGTGGAGATGGTCGGTCTCTTTGGTTATAGAGGGCTTCGCCACGGCACCATAAATCTGTTCCAGTTCCGCTTCGCTCGTAATGCAGCTTTCATTGCTTACCATCACGTTATCTCCTGAGTATGCAGCCATGCGCTGAACGCTTTTTATACCTGACGGCTGACGGCAATGCACGCCTGTCGCCCCGAACCCGAAAAAACGTCACGGGTGCAAAGATCCCCGCAACGGTAGCGCATAGCTGTAGAATGGTGACCTCTGGATGAGCAACCTGGAACTGACTGTAATATGAAGCCGATGGCATTGAATTTTGACCTTACCGATCTCTATGCTTTTCAGGCACTGGCCACCTTCAAAAGCTTTAAAACGGCCGCGGAGGCGATCCATATTTCTCAACCAGCGCTCAGCCGCCGGATTGATAAGCTGGAAACCTCTCTTGGCGTAAAACTTTTTGAAAGAACCACGCGTCGGGTCAGCCTGACCATGGCCGGACGCAATTTTGCCCCGCGTGCGCAGCAGTTATTGAAGGATCTGGAGTGCGCCGTGGCTGAAATCGGCGACATGAATGCCAGCCGCACCGGCCTGGTCACGGTCGCCTGCGTGCCTTCCGCCGCCTACTACTTTATGCCGAAGGTCATTGCGCAGTTCCAGACGCTCTATCCACGCGTGCGTATCAAACTGATCGACGCCAGCGCCGGAGAAGTTTACGACGCTGTGGTCACCGGGCAGGCCGATTTTGGCTTGAGTTTTACCGGCGCGCCGCAGCCCGAAGTCAGGTTTCTGCCGCTGGTGGATGAGGCGTATGTGGCGGTCTGCCCGCATGACCATCCGCTGGCAGCCAGACGCAGTCTGACCTGGCAGGAGTTTTATCAGCATCCCTATGTCGGCCTCGATAAAACGTCAGGCAACCGTAATGTGCTTGACCAGGCGCTGGCCGGAATTGTCCCGGAGCGACCCGGCGTCTGTGAGACGCGTCATGTTACCACTTTACTCGGGATGGTGGAGGCGGGGCTGGGTATTGCAGCGGTACCCGCGATGGCGATGCCAAAGTCGGATCACCCGTATTTATCCGTGCTGATGCTGACAGAGCCTGCGGTGCGCCGCACGGTGGGGATTGTGAAGCGCACCGGACAAGAACTCTCTCATCTTGCCGGTGAGCTGGAACAGATGATTATTGTGGCCAATACCCCTTAGCGTCAGGTGAACTCGCGCCAGAGCGGTGGCATACCTTAGCCCAGGCTTTTCTTCGCCATATGAGGATGGGCAGCCTCCTGCTTGTAGAGAAACAGGGTTGCCAGCAGTGCACAGGCGGCGGCGAAACTCATCCACAAGCCGGGAGCAGCTTTATCACCGGTGAGTTCAATCAGCGCCGTCGAAATGGCGGGGGTAAAGCCACCAAACAGCGCCGTGGCCAGGCTATAGGCCAGCGAGAAGCCCGCGACCCGGACAGAAACCGGCATGATCTCTGTCAGCGCCGGTATCATCGCGCCGTTGTAAAGGCCATAGATAAAGGAGAGCCACAGTAGCGTACCCAGCATGCTGTAAAAGCTCGCGTTGGCCGCCAGAAATTTAAGCGCAGGATAGGCGGTTGCGATGGCGATAAGGGCCATGGTGATCAGCACCGGTTTACGGCCATAGCGATCTGATATTGCCCCGCCGATCGGTAGCCAGATAAAGTTGGAGACGGCCACCAGCAGGGTGACCAGCAGGCTGTCCGAGGCGCTCAGCATCAACACTTTTTTGCCAAAGGTAGGGGCATAGACGGTGATGAGATAGAAGGCGGTGGTGGTCATGGCTACCATCAGCATACCGGCAATAACGATTCTCCAGTTACCCAGCAGCGTTTTAAATACCTGCTGCATTTCCGGATGCTGGCGGCGTGCGCTGAACTCCTGTGTCTCTTCCAGGTTACGTCGCAGAAAGAAAATAAAGGGCACGATCAGGCAGCCAAACAGGAAAGGAATACGCCATCCCCAGTCGCGAATCGCACTCTCTTCCATTAGCGCATTCAGCGCGAAGCCCATCGCCGCCGCAACCATAATCGCGACCTGCTGGCTACCTGACTGCCAGCTGGTGTAGAAGCCTTTTTTTCCTGGCGTGGCAATCTCAGAGAGATAGACAGAAACGCCGCCCAGTTCTGCCCCTGCAGAAAAGCCCTGTAGTAAACGACCCGCTAATACAATCAGCGGTGCCCAGTAGCCAATGGCCTGGTAAGAGGGAATAAATACGATAAGAAAGGTGCCCAGCGCCATGATTGACAGGGTGACAATCAGTCCTTTGCGTCTGCCCACTTTATCAATATAGGCACCCAGTACCACTGCGCCGATGGGGCGCATCAGAAAACCTGCGCCAAACACCGCAAATGTCATCATCAGCGAAGCGAATTCACTGCTGGCCGGAAAAAAAGTATGTGCGATATAGGTGGCATAAAAGCCAAACAGGAAAAAATCGAACTGCTCAAGAAAGTTGCCCGAGGTAACGCGAAAAATCGCGCCTGCCCGATGACGGATCGTAGTTGAAGAGTCAGAGGTCATATGCATTAAAAGCTCCAGCGTAGGTGTAATGTTAATGATTCATTACTTTGTTGTGAATGAAGACTGGATCAGGAATGGCATTTGAATAAGTGCAATTAACGTATGGATTAATGTGTATTATGCATCAATCAGGCGCTTTTCCCGGCTGACCCCATACGGCAACAGGGGGAACAGCCAGGCAAGGCGTCATCATGGGTTATCGAATCCGTGATCGGCTTCAAGCTGGCGAAAAAGAGTACACGGCATTTTTTCTCCGCCTGCGCTGATCCAACGCTTTGTTGGCTTCGCCTTCGCGCTCAGGCACACTAGCCGCAGCTAAACTTACCCCGTAATGAGGGCCTGTCTCTCATCATACTGGCTGTGGGTCAGCCCGATGGCGTGACCCCCCTGTCTTCGAAACACCATAAGAGGAATTACCATGGCTACTGGCCCACTGAACGCAGACGAAATCGAGTGGATGGAGGACGTGTTGATGGAGCACGATAGCGAAGATGGCCTGATGGACATCAGCGAGCTGGATGGACTTTTCACTGCGGCGCTCTCCAGCCCGTCACCGCTGTCGCTGGATGCAATGAAGCCGGTAATCTGGGGGGAAACGCCGCCGGACTGGGAAGATCCCGCCGATGAACAGCGCTTCAATACGCTGGCCGCGCAGATGATGAACGACATTGCCGAGCGTCTCAGCCTCTATCCGGAGCAGTTTGAGCCACTGTTCGGCTACCGGGAAATGGACGGTCGGGAGCTGCTGGTGGTGGAAGAGTGGTGCTTTGGCTACATGACCGGCGTGGCGCTGGCCGAGTGGCCTGAACTGCCTGCCGCGCTACAGCCATCACTCCAGGCGATTGCGCTGCATGGTGATATCGATGAGGTTGAGAAGCTCGACAGCATGGATGAAATTGCCTACCTGCAAAGCACCGATGAGATTCAGCCCGCAGCGCTGCGCCTCTATAACCACTGGCACGGCAATACCAGCGCCATTCACTGAGGGTCTGAAGGGCTGTAAATAGGCCGCCCTGTTGTTTGCCGACGGGCCCGTAACCTGCGCCCTCGGGAAGGGGGCGTATTGAGGCGAAACGGGCGGGCAGGAAGGCGCAACGCGAGACAACGCTTTCCTGCCACAAGCCCTAGAGACGCTGGTTCTCGATGGCGGCATCGTCCGAGAGCTTTTTGCCTTCCTCGATAAACTCTTCGTCAATCTCTTCGACGTTATCACGGTTGTCCTTGCCGGACAGCAGGTTCCAGCAGGCGATAAAGAGGGCGGCGATCAGCGGGCCGATCACGAAACCGTTAATGCCGTAAATCTCCATACCGCCCAGGGTAGCGATCAGGATCAGGTAGTCAGGCATCTTGGTATCTTTCCCCACCAGCAGCGGACGTAAAATATTGTCCACCAGCCCGACAACGACCACGAAAAAACCGACCAGGAACAGCCCTTTCCACAGCGCACCTGTCGCAAAGAAGAATACCGCTGCTGGCACCCAGATAATCGCCGAGCCCACCGCAGGGATCAGTGACAGAAAAGCCATCAGTGCGCCCCATAGCAGGCTGCCATCAATGTCGACAAACCAGAATGCCAGGCCGCCCAGGATCCCCTGCACAACGCCGACCACCACCGTGCCTTTTACCGTGGCGCGTGACACCGCTGCAAACTTCATAAACAGATGATGTTTGACATAGGTTGAGAGCGGCAGCGCCTCCAGAATCAGGTGCACCAGGTAGGAGCCATCCTTCAGCAGGAAAAAGAGCAGGTAGAGCATGACGCCAAAGCCGACGGTAAAGGTAAAGGTGCCTTTGCCGATCAGGAAAACGCTGCCCGCCATATACTGCCCACCCTTCAGCGCGAAGCCTGAAAGCTTCTGCTGGATCTGCGTGGCATTGTTAAGCTGGTGCTCCGAAAGAAAATTACGTAGCCAGTCAGGCAGGTGCTGAAGCAGATCGGCAAATACCGTTGGAAACTGCGCCGAATTACTCTGCAGTTTGAGATAGACGGTATTGATCTCGACCACCAGCGACGAGGCAATAATCGCCAGTGGCGTAAAGACGATCAGGCAGATGACCAACAGGGTAATTAATGATGCCAGCCCATTGCGATCGCCCATCTTGCGCCGCAGCCAGGTTTTGAGCGGCGCAAAAATCACTGCCAGGATGGCTGCCCAGAGAATGGGGGAAAAATAGGGGGCCAGTACATCAAAAAAAGCCACGGTCACAATCGCCAGAATCACGATAAAGAAACCGATATTTAATCCTTTAACACGCATGCATAAACCTCAGGGTTAAGTGTTGCGGATGAACTATAGAACGCGCGGCGGGGTTTGTAATGCCTCTTAGTGGTTTCGTTTAAAAATTCAGGCGGCACGCAGGGAGCAGGTTGCGGCGCAGAGCTTGCGAACGGCAATATCTGCCCTAAATATGCATGATTAATGCATGGCGGTTGAAGCCTGTCGTCAAGGTGTGTAAAAATCCTGCGCAATCGTTTACTCACTTGACGGTCAGGCGATTGTTTTTGTTGCAGCGCCTCTCTCCACGCTCTCAACCAGCGGGCGTGGAGGGCTGGGCGGCAATGTGGCTGCCGACGCACACCTGTCGTCGGTGGCATTGATGTTATGAGGACAGGACAGGCAGATGAAAACCACACAAACCGGCACGCTTACCGCTGCCGCTGAGACGCGCGCAGACCGTGGCTGGCGCAAATCCGACACCACCTGGATGCTGGGACTCTACGGCACGGCTATCGGCGCAGGCGTACTGTTTCTGCCCATCAATGCTGGCGTAGGTGGATTACTGCCGCTGATCATCATGGCAATACTCGCCTTTCCTCTGACTTACTTCTCCCACCGTGCGCTGACCCGCTTTGTGCTTTCGGGTAAGCACGCGGGCGAGGATATTACCGATGTCGTGGAGGAGCACTTCGGGGCCGGGGCGGGTAAGGTCATTACGCTGCTCTACTTCTTCGCTATCTTTCCTATCCTGCTGATGTACAGCGTAGCGATCACTAACACCGTTGAGAGCTTTATTGAACATCAGCTGGGTCTGGTATCGCCGCCGCGCGTACTGTTGTCGCTGATCCTGATTATCGGTCTGATGACGGTGGTGCGCTTCGGGGAACAGATGATTGTGAAAGCGATGAGTATTCTGGTGTTCCCGTTTGTTGCCGTGCTGATGCTGCTGGCGGTCTATCTCATTCCCCACTGGCACGGAGCGGCGCTGCAAACGCTCTCCTGGCACCATGAGGGGGGCAATAGTCTCTGGATGACGCTGTGGCTGGCCATTCCAGTGATGGTCTTCTCCTTTAACCACTCGCCGATCATCTCTTCGTTTGCCGTGGCTAAACGCGCTGAGTATGGTGACAAGGCGGAGCGCAAATGCTCACGTATCCTGGCCTGTTCCCACCTGATGATGGTTGCCACGGTGATGTTTTTCGTGTTCAGCTGTGTGCTTAGCCTGTCGCCAGAGGATCTGGCCGCGGCAAAAGCGCAAAACATCTCGATTCTCTCCTACCTGGCTAATCACTTTAACGTACCGGTTATTGCCTGGCTCGGCCCGGTCATCGCTATTGTGGCGATCACCAAATCCTTCCTCGGCCACTATCTGGGCGCGCGCGAAGGGTTCAACGGTCTGGTCAATAAAACGCTGCAAAGCCGTGGCAAAACCGTAGCGCCTGCCAGACTTAACCGCATTACGGCGCTGTTTATGCTGCTCAGCACCTGGCTGGTAGCAAGCTGGAACCCGAGCATCCTCGACATGATTGAAACGCTTGGCGGGCCGGTTATTGCGGTGATCCTGTTCCTGATGCCGATGTATGCCATTCATAAAGTCCCCGCAATGCGCAAATACAGTGGTCACATCAGCAACCTGTTTGTGGTGCTGACAGGGCTGGTGGCAATCTCCGCTATCTTCTATTCCCTGTTTAACTAAACCCTACGCGCCCGCTCTCGGCGGGCCTGTCGCGTCGGAGTAGCTTTCTCACCAGGCAACATGTTAGCTTTATTGAGAATAATTATTAGTTACTGAGGTAGTAAACAATGAAAAAGGGATTTCTGCTGGCGGGAATGCTGGCATCGACGGCCTGTGGCGCAACCACCTATCCGTTGCAGGTGACCGACCTGGATGGCAAAACCATCAGGCTCGACCATGAGCCACAGCATGTCATCCTGCAGGATGGACGCGATGTGCTGGCGCTGGCGCTGCTGGATCGCGACAATCCCTTCAAACGCGTCGTGGCGTGGAATAACCTGCCGAAAAAGCAGGATACGCAGACCTGGGATCTACTTAAACAGCGCTGGCCGCAGGCGACAAACATTGTCGATATGGGCTTTAACGATCAGGGGCAGGTTAACCTGGAGAGCGTCCTGGCGCAGAAACCCGATCTGATGATTGCGCAGCTGCGCGCAAAATCTGCGCTACAGCAGTCCGGCGTGCTGGACACGCTGAAAGGCCTCAATATTCCGGTGCTGTTTATCGATTATGAACTCCATCCGAAAGAGAATACCGCGCGCAGCGTGACGCTACTGGGTAGCGTGCTCAATCGTGAGAAAGAGGCAGCGGAATACACCGGTTTTTATCAGCAGCGCTTGCAGCAGCTTGATACCACTATTAGCAAAATTGCCCGGAAACCCACGGTATTTATCGAGCCGATTGCGGGTAACAGTGACAATTGCTGCTTTACTCATGGGCACAACGGCTGGGGAGGGCTGGTCGAGGCGGTCGGCGGTAAAAACATCGGTTCTGCGCTGTTGCCCGGCAACGCTGGCTTCGTCTCGCTGGAGAAGATCATCGCCATGAAGCCGGACGTCTATATTATGACCGGCTCTAAACGTCCCAATGCGGGCGTGCTGCCGTTTGGCTACAACACCACTGCCGCAGAGGTTTCTGCCACCTTTAGCGGATTGTTAAACCGCACCGGGCTGAAGCAGATTGCACCGGTGCAGCGTGGCCGCGTCTACGGTGTCTATCACCATTTTTATAATCATCCTTACAACATTATTGGCATGGAGATTCTGGCAAAGGATCTCTATCCAGCCCAGTTTGCCAGCCTGAATCCCACAGCGGATTATCATACTCTGGTGACGCGTTTTACCCGACTGCCGGATGCGCCCGTCACGCTAAGCTATCCCTGATGGGTTATGCCGCGCGTATACGTGCGGCTGTTTACCCTTTCCGTCATGCTTTTTTTCGCTACCCTTAAACCAGCCCTGTTTTTATCTGACAATAACCTTTGTTTCACATGTGTCTTTGACGCCACCAGCTGAAAAAGCTTGCCAAAACCCAAAAAAATGCTGAAATTCGCGCGCTTATTTCGCCCCGTGCGGGATAAACGACGCAACAGGGAGTGCGCGACAGACCATTAACCTGGCGAGCGTTTACTACCACTGGGAGGCTGTTAACGATCCCGGGTATCTCACCGCTGCCATTTGGGCTTTGCCCGAGGTGTTTATGACTACACACTCTTTGGCTTCAACGCTGAATAAAAAATTTATCCTCGAGCCGGTCATGTCTCCGGCCGGTACCTTTATCGGGTTTGAACTCTTGACGCGCTATACCTCTGAAGCAGGCAAGTCGCGCAATCCCTTTATGGTAATTGAGAACATGCCACACGAGGAAAAAAGTCATCTGCTGTTTGAGCAGCTCACTGCATTGTCTACGGTCGTCTCGCTGCTGGAACAACGCAGCCTGTTCATCAGTATTAATATCGACCGCGATATGGTGCAGTTGCTGGAGGACGATGCCCGGTTGAGCTGGTTGTTCAGCTGCTCCAGCGTGATTTGGCTGGAGGTTTCAGAGAATATCGATTTTTTGCGCGATCGCGCGGCGCGTCAGACGCTGCAACATCTTAAACGCCGTGGTCTCCGTTTTATCCTCGACGATCTCGGCACCGGCTTCGCCAATCTGGAGGCGCTCTATACCGGGCTGTTTGAGGCGGTGAAAATTGACAAACGATTTTTCTGGGAGCAAAAAGATAAATCGATATTTCCGGTGTTAATGAAGAATATTCAACGTTATTGCCCGCAAATTATTGTGGAAGGTGTAGAGAATAAAGAGGATTTAGCGGCGCTGGAGCATATACCGCTTTTTGGACTTCAGGGCTATTATTTCTCTTCGCTGGCGCTCGATGAGCTACCGCGATATCTGGACTAGAAGTGCCCGCTTTTCGTATGCTCCCCTGAAAAGAGCGGGATGAGTCTGCGTTAACGCTGTTCGCAGGCTTAAAAAATGTCATGCCTTTGTCCCGTCACGTTTCTTTTTTAATTTATTTAGCGGGCGTAAGAAAAGCGGGAATAAAACGTCAGGAAAGTGAAAAGAGGTGGCGAAAGAGAGAGGGGCAGACGCTACAGGCGCGCGCTGCGAGCGATACTGCAATGCATACCCGTTTGTTGTCGGCCGATAAATCACGATGACGACGAGTAAAAGGAGCACTCCGGGGGTTATCGAACCGATAAACGCATTATTTAAAAGGGCAATGTGTTCAGACCTCAGACCTGTTTGCAGGGCGCGGACGCTGGCTGGGAGGTTATATTGCGCGAGCGCCTTATTTTTAGTGCAAAATAAGTATGCGGCTGCAGAAAAGGATAAAGAAATATCTTAATTGTTGCTTTTATATATCCTTAATTTGAAACAAGAGTGTTATTATTATTGCTCAACGCTAGTGATGTGGTGTTGTACCTTTCAGTTTATTCCCTTGGTTTGGCAAGGATTAGCCGGTATTCGGTATTCAGGAATAGTCATTCCCCCGGTCGGTTTCGATCGGGTTTTTCATTTCCTTTTCTTATCCCTTGCGTCTGAAAAATAGCGCTGTAAAGCGGCCTGGCCAGGGTCAGAAATCCCTTAGCGACTTTTCTGTGCGACGGCCTCACATCAACTCTTCTCCATAATCTCTCCAGACTGTTAAGGAACTGCTAAACAGAGTAATAGTCTGTAAGTTACAGATATTTAAGAGTTTTAGAGATTTATTCCGGCCGGCAGATAGTCGATATTAGCGGTTAACGGCGCAACTCTCGCTGTTGCCACTGGAGGTTATAATGAAAAAAATCACATTACGCGTTATCGCAACTTTTATTGCATGCAGCTCGCTGATTTCTACGGTTTCCTGGGCTGATGGTCCGGGCGATCACCATGGCCAGCAATGGCACCCGCATGACGGCGATCGTCACGACGATCGTGGACACGGCCCGCACGGACCGGGGCCGGATCGTGGCCCGCGGCATGACCGCTTTGCCGAAGGGCCGCGCGACCCTCATCGCGGCGATCGCGATCACTTTGCCTGGAACGGACACGATTTCCGTCGCGGTCACCCAATGCCGCGTGAGTATCGCGGTCCTCACTACCGTATTGACGACTGGCGAGCGCATCGCTTACCTGAACCTCCTCGTGGTGAGTACTGGTCTGACATCGACGGCAACTATGTGCTAATTGCCGCAGCAACCGGCATCATTACCTCGCTGGTTCTGAGCAACGCGTTTAACTGAGTCACTGAAAAGGGCGGCCCAGGCTGCCCTTTTATGCGCTTTCCGTGAAAACCGGCTGTCCACGCGTGCAGCTCTTCCTCTTTTTGTCACCTGTACCAGGCTATGCTTTGCTTCCACACTGTTCCCTTTCGCCTGATAAAGGAGTCGAGATGACAGCGGTAAAAATGGTGGCAGTTGATATGGATGGCACCTTTCTTAATGACCAGAAACAGTACGATCGCCAGCGTTTTATGCGCTGTTATGAGGAGATGAAGGCGCGTGGCATCCGGTTTGTCGTCGCCAGCGGTAATCAGTACTATCAGCTGAAATCCTTTTTTCCTGACATCGCCAGCGAGATCGCGTTTGTGGCTGAGAACGGTGCCTGGGTTCTGGACGGGGATGAGGAGCTGTTCTGCGGTGCCTTTTCCCGCGAGGATATTCAGTCGGTGCTGGATACGCTCGAAAACGGCACCTATCCGGGACTGCGCTACATTCTGTGCGGCCGCGAAAGCGCCTATTACTTTGACGGGGTTGAAGAGCAGTGGCTGACGAAAATGCGTCACTACTGCCATCGTCTGAAGGCGATTACGTCACTGGACGAGACCAACAATGACCGGCTATTTAAATTTGCGCTCAATCTCTCCGACGACTATGTTGCGCCGTTAATGGCCGATATCCAGCGACTGCACGCAGGGGCGGCGGATGCAACCTCAAGCGGACACGGTTCTGTTGATCTGATTGTGCCCGGCCATCACAAGGCTAACGGATTGGCTATTCTGGCGCAGCGCTGGGGCATTGAACACCCGCAGGTGCTGGCATTTGGCGATGGCGGTAACGATCTGGAGATGCTGAAACAATCCGGGTTCAGTTTTGCGATGGCGAATGCGCCACAGCGGGTAAAAGAAGCCGCACGCTTTGCCGCACCTGCCAATAATGACGCGGGCGTCTTGCAGATTATTGAGAAAATGCTGGCGGGCGAGCCGCCGTTTGCCTGAATCATCCCTTAACGGGCAGCGACGCTGCCCGTTACCGCTATGCTGGGGTGAACTGCCACGCCTGCATCAGCATCGTGCGCATTTCTTGCTCACTATAGTTCACCAGCGAATTCTTACTGTTAGCGCGCGCCAGAATCCATTCAGCCTCGGCATGGCTGAGCGTCTGTGTTTCCTGCCAGAAAGCGGTGATAGCCTGCTGCTGTAGCCACGTCTTCAGAACAGGTGCTGGCTGGCCAGCCTGCTCGCCAAACAGCTGCTGCTGAAGCTCCTGCATGAGTCGCTGCTGTGTGGGATGCTGGCTCTCTGCCAGCAGATCGAGGAAGGGAAAAAGCAGGCGGCCGCACACTTCGCCATGATGCCAGGGTTTGATTGCGCCCAGTTCGCCCGCCAGACCATGAATCACGCCCAGACCGGCGCTGCTCAGGCAGACGCCACCCAGCCATGACGCCATCATCATGGCTTCACGCGCCGCATCGCCTTCTGCGTCGCTACGATTCAGAGCAGGCCACGCCTGCACAAACTGGCGCAGTCCGGTGAGTGCCAGCTGTTGGGTAAAGAGATTGCCTTTGCTGGAGAGAAAGGCTTCAAACAGGTGGGTAAAGGCGTCAATGCCGCAGGTTGCCAGCACCTTGTCCGACGCGCCCTTAAGCAGATCGGCATCCAGAATGGCGACCGGAGGAACAAAAACCGGATGGCGTAACGACGCTTTAACCCTGATGTCATGCTGGTCGGTCACTACGGCGTTCTGGGTTGCTTCACTACCGGTACCGGCGGTGGTGGGCACCGCAATCAGCGGCAGGGTGACCGCCTGAAGTGGCGTATCACCCACCTTTTCCAGATAGCGCGCGACAGGTAAAGGATGCTGCATCATGGCGCTGAAGGCTTTAGCCGCATCCAGCACGCTGCCGCCGCCGATGGCGACCACACGGTCGACATGGCCACGCCAGCGTGTGACCCAGGCATCAATCTCTGCGGGTGACGCTTCATGCGTGACGATTTCATAACCGATAATAAGATCGTTTAATCCGGCCTTCAGGCGCGCGAAAACTGGCCCATTAAGAAAAGAACGGCCGCAGAACAGCAGCGTAGGCTGAGGTTCAGCGCTCAGCAATGGGATCAGCTTATTGATACTGCCGCGTCCAGACAGGGTTCGTTGATTACTGTACAGCTCAATCAGGTTCTCACTCACCACACTATCCTCAGGTTTACAGGGAAAAGGTGAGTGTAACGAAAACCTCAACGGGGGCTGCAGCGAACTTTCCGGATACGCCAGAATGAAAAGTTGATCACCTTCGCAAAACAGAAATTCAACCCCGAAGGGGAGCTGTTTTCATCATGGTGTTACCCTTAACATGTTACTGGTAACAGGTTGTGTCCGACTGTTAGCTCGTTTTTCTGATGCTGTACCCAACGTCCATTTCGGACCCATGATAACAAAATGCTGCTGACCACTGGCTGGTCTGCAAGGTGGAGAAAACCTATGCCATTACTTATTGTGGCGATTGGCGTGGCGTTACTGCTGCTGCTGATGATTCGCTTCAAACTCAATGGATTTATCGCTTTGATTCTGGTGGCGCTGGTGGTCGGCATGATGCAGGGCATGCCGGTCAATAAAGTCATACTTTCTATTAAAAATGGCGTCGGCGGCACGCTGGGCAGCCTGGCGCTGATCATGGGCTTTGGGGCCATGCTGGGCAAACTGCTCGCCGACTGCGGGGGCGCACAGCGGATTGCTACCACGCTGATTGAAAAATTTGGCAAGCAGTATATTCAGTGGGCGCTGGTGCTGACCGGCTTCACTGTCGGCTTTGCGCTGTTCTACGAAGTGGGATTTGTGCTGATGCTGCCCCTGGTGTTCAGTATTGCGGCCTCGGCGCGCGTACCGCTGCTGTATGTTGGCGTGCCAATGGCAGCTGCGCTGTCGGTAACGCACGGCTTTCTGCCGCCTCATCCCGGCCCGACCGCTATTGCCACGCTGTTTAACGCCGACATGGGCAAAACCCTGCTGTGGGGCACGCTGCTTGGCATTCCAACGGTAATCCTGGCCGGCCCCGTTTATGCCCGCTTTCTGAAAAGCATCGATAAGCCAATTCCTGAGGGGCTTTATAATCCGAAAACCTTTACCGAAGAAGAGATGCCGGGTTTCGGTGTCAGCGTCTGGACCGCACTGGTACCGGTTGTCCTGATGGCGCTGCGCGCGCTGGCGGAGATGGTGCTGCCGAAAGGGCACGCGTTACTGCCTTATGCCGAGTTTTTTGGTGACCCGGTGATGGCAACGCTGATTGCCGTGTTAATCGCTATCTTTACTTTTGGCCTGAACCGCGGCCGCACAATGGATGAGGTGATGGGCACCATCACCGATTCAATTAAAATCATCGCCATGATGCTGCTGATTATCGGCGGTGGGGGGGCGTTTAAGCAGGTGCTGGTGGATAGCGGCGTGGATAAATACATTGCCGCGATGATGCAGGAGAGCAATGTTTCACCGATCTTTATGGCCTGGTCAATTGCCGCAGTCCTGCGCATTGCGCTTGGCTCTGCCACCGTAGCGGCGATTACCGCCGGCGGCATCGTTGCGCCGTTGATTATCAGCAGCGGGGCCAGTCCGGAGCTGATGGTCATTGCGGTCGGCTCGGGTAGCGTCATCTTCTCTCACGTTAACGATCCCGGATTCTGGCTGTTTAAAGAGTATTTCAACCTGACAATTGGCGAGACTATTCGCTCCTGGTCCGCGCTGGAAACGATCATTTCCGTGTGTGGTCTGGTGGGCTGTATGCTGCTTTCCTCGGTGATTTAACCTAAGCATGCCGGGCATTGTGCCCGGCGTTCAGCATCAGCTGATCGGCCGCGAAACCTGCTCTGTGGTTTCACAAGCCGCGATCCGACCAAAGGCCGATGGGACATGAAAGGTCAGCACCGCGCCAGCCTCTTTTTCCAGCACCGGATAGTAATTAAGCTGCCAATGCCCCTGAGCAGAGAAACGCCTGGCGCTGGAGATCATGCCGACGCTGTGCAATTGTGTCCCGCCAGGTTTACCGCAGGCAGATGATCGGCGACCAGTCACGCCTCTCTTTCACAGCCCGCACAGAACCGGGTTGCCTGTATAAACGGGTGTAGCGGCGCAGCGTTTACGATAAAAATGGCCGCCTTGCTCATCTTTTTTCGAGAGGAAATGGCATCCTGCGACCCAAAAAACAGCAATGGCAAGTGAGGATTTCAGCAGAGGAAAAGGGCCACAGCGTGTGGCCCTGGCGAGGGATTAATGCGGCTGTTCAAAGCCGGCTTTAACCATTTGCTCGCGCAACGCGCGGGTAATTTCGCGATTACCACCGGTCACCGGGTAAATCACGTTGTTAACGACATCATCAAGGTAGTGCTCATCAAATTCCTGCATGGTGAGCTGTGTACCACCTTCGTCATTGATAGCGAAAGATCCTTTAATGTGATTGCCTGCGTTTTTCGCTTTAAGGCTGTATCGTCCCATACTGGTATTTATGGTGCTCATACGCTCTCCTTCTACTCGTCTGACATTCATACTCGCAGAGGCCTGCCTTTGCCGCACAAAGTTTAGTGAGAAAAAGGAGCGGAAACGAAGCGTAAAGCGGCTAAAAAAACGGCGACTGTGGCCGCTGTCTCAGAAATAAAACAGACTTTTCTGGAAAAGGAACTTCTCGCAGCGGCCGCAAACAGCCGCTCCGGCAGAAACGCAGCAGTACGCTATACTCTTATCCTGAAACGTTTTTTTAATGGCAGAGGAACAAGGATATGAAAATAATTTTGTGGATTATCGCCATCATTTTCATCGTAGGGCTGCTGACGCTAACAGGGGTATTTAAGTTAATTTTCTGAATGAGCGCGGGCACCGCTCAGGTGCCCGTATTCGTATCCTTCTTTACTCGCGAGACCAGACAGCGAGTAATGGGATCCAGTGACGTATTCGGTAACAGATCCCGCGCGGTCAGCCGCTTATTACAGTTGCCGCAGCGCGCGCCATGAAAATTTGGCTCTGATAAAGGATCACCCGTAAAAATAAATTTTGCGCTGCCGCAGACGGTGCAGCGAATTTTCATCACCACATTTATGCCCTCCATGTCCGAATAGAACGGCAGCCATTCTAACAAACATTTCTTATCTATTTATCAAAAATCCTAAACAATTAATGCGCGTTATCTTTATGGATGGAAGATTAAATTTTTATCAATTACATTGAGTTATTGTTACTCATGGCAACTGGGTGCTGCATCTGTTTCCTGAGAGGTCGTCAAGACTTTTTGCCACAACCGCTGCGATTTACCTCTGTTGACCAGTCGGTAATCAGATTTCGCCTCCTCGTTTTTCGGCAGTGCATGCTCGTCAGTAATCACTGATTTTTAGCGGAGTAATTTTTCTTAACTGATGACCAGCAGGCTATAGCAACTTACCTGTCAGAACCGTTACCTGTGCAGGGTGAGCAGCAGGTCAGAGGAGTGTTCGCTCAGAGACAACCTGACCCCACAGGCATAGCAATATGCAATAAACGAGACGAGATTCACTCAATCGTTGAGCAAAATAAGGTGGCAGCAGCGTTACGACGATTCTGTTGGGAAAATGCGATAATTTATAACGGTTTATGCAAAAAAAAGGCCCTGTTTTACCTGAAACCCGCTTTTTGCTGTGGCGACGGGAGGGGCATGAAAGGCGAGCCACGATAAAAAAAGGCGATATTTATCACTTTTTATTCAATTGCCGCTGGACAAATGTCCCTGCAATTGCTGTACTAGATGCCGACACAGTTTAGTGTCCATTTTTCATGTAAAGGTAATATAGATGTCCAAGATCAAAGGTAACGTTAAGTGGTTTAATGAATCTAAAGGATTCGGTTTCATTACTCCAGAAGATGGCAGCAAAGACGTGTTCGTACACTTCTCTGCTATCCAGAGCAACGGTTTCAAAACTCTGGCTGAAGGTCAGCGCGTTGAGTTTGAAATCACCGAAGGCGCTAAAGGCCCATCTGCTGCTAACGTTATCAGCCTGTAAGTTAACAGTCAGAATTTCAAAAACCCGCCGTCTGGCGGGTTTTTTTATGCCTGAATGTCTGCCTGGCCCACCCTGACTCAGACGATCTGCGGAAAGCATCACATAAAAGCGCAGTAACATGATGGCAACAATCCTTACCTGCAGCTTTTTTCTTGCCAACACTATATAACTGAGCGGCAGCATAATCTTCTTGAGGAGGCAGGATGAATATACGTCAGGCACAGGCGAAAGACAGCTTTGCGCTCAGCGCGCTGCTGGCAGAATTAGGCTACGGCGGTACCGAAAGCTTTATTGATAAACGTCTTGCCCAGCTGATCAGCGATCCCGATGAAATGTTGCTGGTGGCGGAGCATGGCACGCAGGTACTGGGATTCCTGTCGATGCATTTTGTCCCGCAGCTGGCGCTGGCGGGCGATTTCGCCCGCATCAGTTATTTTTGCATTGCCGAAGGGGAACGCAGTAAAGGCGTTGGCCAGCAGCTTTTACTGCATGCTGAAGAGATGGCAGTGCAGCGTGGATGTGATCGGATGGAAGTGCACTGCCACGCCTCGCGAATTAAGGCGAACCAGTTCTATCTGCGCGAAGGCTACGTTGAGTCGCCGCGTTACCACATTAAAGATCTGCATTCAGCGTAACGTCGCGTCCCGATGCAATCGCCAGCGCGCTGGCAACCATCTCCAGCTGAGCCTCTGGCAGGCTGGCAATACTGACGCGAATAAACTGCAGCGGTCCAAGGCGACAGCGCTCGCCCGGCAGTACGGCAATGCCGCGCGCAGCCAGCGTAATCATGGCGTACTGCTCCGAAGCGACCGGTATACAGATGCTCAGCCCGTCGCGCATCGGCAGCGAGAGTCCGCGTGCTGCCAGCGCGGCCAGCATTTTTTCTCGTCGCTGGCGATATGTCGCGCGCGCGGCGCTGATTTTCTGCTGGGTTACCTCATCCTCAAGCAGCCAGGCGACGCTATCCTGCAACAGGCGGCTGGTCCAGCTTACGCCGAAGTTTCGCCACGCCTGGATGCGTTTCACCATTTCTGCGGTCGCGGACAGCACGGCGAGACGCAGATCGGGGCCGTAGGCTTTAGAAAAGGAACGCACATGGAGAGTTCGCGCCGGGAAAAAATTACCCAGGCTCCAGGCGGCGGCTGAAGAGAGATCGCCAATGCCGTCGTCCTCAACAATCAGCGCCGCACTCTCTGCCAGCACCGCAGCCAGCGCTGCCTGACGCGTGGTACTGACGCTGTTGCCGGTTGCCGAATGGGTGCGCGGTTGATAGATCACCATGACTGGCGATTTTTGCAGCAGCACGGCCAGTTTTTCCGGCAATGGGCCTTCATCATCACAGGCTAATGGCAAAATTTCTGCCCCCACATTATCCAGTATATCCAGCAGGCGAGTCGCCGTTGGATCTTCAATGATAACGCGATCGCCGGGCGACACCAGCGTCTGCACCACCAGATTCATCGCGTCAAAGCCGCCGTCCGTTGCCAGAAAGGCTTCAGCAGGATAGGGCCAGCGCGGCTTAATGGCCGCGAGCAGCGGAGGTGAAATGGCCTCAC
Source organism: Pantoea sp. KPR_PJ (assembly GCF_041386365.1). Classification (NCBI taxonomy): domain Bacteria; kingdom Pseudomonadati; phylum Pseudomonadota; class Gammaproteobacteria; order Enterobacterales; family Erwiniaceae; genus Pantoea; species Pantoea sp. KPR_PJ. The sequence continues at coordinate 342,843 of NZ_JABMIK010000003.1, forward strand.
GAACATAGCTGTTAAGGTGTGGCGACTGCAGTGCCGCCTGCAGCGCAGGTTGTAAATCGGGCAGCAGCGCCAGATCGGGTGAGGCTATCGACAGGTCAGCGCGAATGTTGTCGCCATAGTTGCCAATTTTTTCGAAGCGAATCGGCCGCGGCATGGTTGTAGTGCCCGCGACCCAGACGCCGCTGCGTCCTTTTCCCGCCAGCACTTTCTGTTTTTTTAGCTGTGCCCAGGCGGCTGATACGGTAGCAGGGCTGACGCCCAGCTTCTCCGCCAGTTCTCGTACCGCCGGCATCTGCACCCCAACAGCAATCTTCCCCTCACGGATCAACGTGGACGCGACCAGCGCAATACCTTTCACGGAGGTGTCAGTGATCTGTTCGCACAGCCATTCAAGCTCAATTTTTTGCGTCATAAGAAAAAAGTTTGTTCAGTAACAAATTAATGATTGTTCAGCTTAGTATTCCCGAACTAGTATCAAATTCAAGCACAATTTGGTGAATTAATCGTCGGCGCGACGGAGCGCCATCAGATAACGGGGCAAGCATGAGCAGAGTAATCGTCAGACTGGCGGTGCGTGACTGGGACTATTTCACACCGCTGGCGTTAGGGGATCTGAAGGCGGAAGGTTTTGATGTGATACTCGATCGCGTAAATACCCTGGTCGATAACCTCGCCACCCATCCAGATTATGACGGCGGCGAAGTCTCTTTCAGCCGCTATGCGCAAGGGCGTGCCCGTGGCGATACGGGACTACTGGGGCTACCGCATTTTCTGATGCGCGGCTTCCGTCAGCGCTGCATCATCACCACTTCCCACAGCCCTCTGACCACGCCTGCCCAGCTGAAAGGCAAGCGCATTGGCGTGACCGGCTGGCAGGATTCAGGCAATACCTGGACACGCACCATATTGCGTGAAGCGGGCGTCGAAATTGACGATGCCTACTGGTTTGCTGGTCGTCTGACCGGCGATCATCCCGTGACCGATCGTCTGGCGGGATTTGGGCGGCCCGGCCGCATCGAAGCCGCGCCAGAGGAGCGACCACTGCTGGATCTGCTAAAAGCCGGGGAGCTGGATGCGGTTTTTACGCCTTTTATGCCGGACGGTTTTTTCCTGCCTCAGTCGGGGCTGCGCCAGTTACAACCCGATTTTTATCAGGCGGAGCGTGATTACTTCAACCGCGTCGGCTATGTGCCCGGCATCCACATTCTTGCCCTTAAGCCAGCGCTGGCTGAGCAGCATCCCTGGCTGCCGCAGGCACTCAGTGAACTGATCGATCGCTCGGCCCAGGTGTGGCTGAAGAAGCGGGAAAAGTACGCTGATACCACGCCCTGGCTGCTGGACGATTTGCGACGCACCGCGCAGGAATTACCCGCCAGCTGGAATCAAAACGGCTTTGGGGTTAACAAGAAGATGATCGCTGATTTTGCCAGAGAACTTTATCAGCAGGGTCTGACTACAACGAATCTGACGCCGGAAGCCCTTTTTCCGGCCGCGAGCAACGGGGTGCAACAATGAAAGTCGCTATGGGACAGTTTGCCGTCAGCCGTGAATGGCAGGAAAACGCCACTATCTGCCTTGATCTTATGACGCGAGCCGAGTCTGGCGGAGCCGATCTGCTGGTTCTGCCGGAGGGCGTACTGGCAAGAGACATTGCCGACCCCGATCTGGTCCTGAAAGCGGCCCAGCCGCTGGACGGTCCTTTTCTGACCCAGCTGCTGCAACAGAGTCAGGGGAGCGCGCTGACCACCATGATGAGCGTACATGTCCCCGCTGAAGAGAACAAAGCGCTCAATGTACTGATTGCGATCCGCAACGGCGAGATCATTGCCGCCTATGAAAAACTGCATCTTTATGACGCCTTTGCGATGCAGGAGTCGCAGCGCGTCAACCCGGGCCAGACGATCCCGCCGCTGGTTGAGGTGGCGGGAATGAAGGTCGGCTTAATGACCTGTTATGACGTGCGCTTTCCTGAGCTGGCACGCCGCCTGGTTCTGGATGGCGCAGAGGTGCTGGTGCTACCTGCCGCGTGGGTAAAAGGCCCGCTCAAAGAGATGCACTGGGAGCTGCTTACCACGGCCCGTGCGCTGGAAAATACCTGCTATATGGTAGCTGTCGGCGAATGTGGCCCGCGCAATATTGGCAACAGCCTGGTGATCGACCCACTCGGCGTGGCGATTGCCAAAGCCCCGGAGTCAGCCGCCCTGGTTTTTGCCGATCTTGATCCGCAGCGTATCGCCTACGCGCGCAGCGTGTTGCCGGTGCTGGAGAACCGCCGTTTTGCCCGCCCGGAATTGAAAACAGAATAGAAGCCTGGGAGAAAAGCCGTGAAAAATTCTGCAATCGCTATCCTGCTGTCGTTTGGTCTCTGCATCTCGCTGGCCCATGCCGCAGACGCCATTCCGACACAGCAGGTCGATCAGGCGCTACACGATCGCCTGCCGGACGCCGTTAAACAGGCGGGAAAAATGGTCGCCGTAAATAACGGCTCTTTTCCACCCTATGAAATCGTCAACGGTCCCCATGCCATGGACGGTGCCTCGGCCGATCTCAGCAGTGCGCTGGGGCAACTGCTGGGCGTAAAGATTGAGCATGCAACGGTCAGTGGGCTTTCCGGCGTGTTGTCAGGCATTAATTCAGGTCGCTATCAGCTGGCGATCGGCCCCATTGGTGACTACCCGGATCGTCAGCAGAAAGTCGACTTTGTCGATTTTGTGCAGGAGTTTGTGGTGTTTGGCGTGCAAAAAGGAAACCCGCAGAAAATTAACGGGCTGGAAGATACCTGCGGCAAACGCATTGCTGTAATGGCGGCGGGCTCGGCAGAGCAGGTGATCCGCAAGCAGTCTGACACCTGTGTTAAGGCGGGTAAACCTGCGGTGATCGTACAATCCTTTACCGATCAACCCTCCTCAATACTGGCTGTACGCTCTAAACGGTCAGACGCATTTTTCTCCTCACAGGCTCCGCTTACCTGGTTTATCGATCAGGCCAACGGTCAGCTGGAACTTTCCGGTCAGGGCGAGAAAAATGGATTTGGCGATATCTTTCAGGGCACGGTGGTACCAAAAGGCTCTGAACTGGGCAGAGTGGTGCTGGACGCCTATAAGGTGCTCTACCAGAACGGTACCTATGCTGCCATCATGAAAAAATGGCATCTGGAAGGCAATATGATTGGCGCGCCGGGCCTGAATCTGGCGCAAGGGGCGGCAAAATGAGCTCCTCTACCCACAACACAGGGGCCACGGAGCGGGCAGAGGTGCAGCAGCGCGACGTCGCATATGCCCGCAGCGCCCCCGCTTATGGACGCTGGATCTCATGGATTGTGGTGCTGGTTATTGCCTCAAACTTTCTCTGGATAGTGGCAACCAATCCCAACTTTGAGTGGCAGGTGGTGCTGCAATGGTTTACCGAGGCGTCGGTGCTGCAAGGGTTGAAAGTGACGCTCGGTCTGACGCTGGTTTCAATGGTGCTTGGCACCCTGCTGGGGCTGTTACTGGCGGTATGGCGGCTGTCAGAAAACCGTCTGCTGAGCAGCATAGCCAGTCTCTACATCTGGTTTTTTCGCGGCACACCCCTGCTGGTACAGCTGATCTTCTGGTATAACCTGTCAACGCTGTTTCCGACCCTCTCATTAACGTTGCCCTGGACCTCACTGACCGGGGCCAGCTGGAACACCAATGACCTGATCACACCGCTAACGGCAGCGATCGCTGGACTGGCGCTGAATGAGGCTGCCTATATGGCAGAAATCATCCGTGCCGGGCTGCTCTCCGTGGACAATGGCCAGGTGGAGACCACGCAGGCGTTTGGCATGAGTCGCAGTCGCGCCCTGCGCCGCATTATTATTCCGCAGGCGATGCGCGCCATTATTCCGCCAAGCGGAAATCAGCTGATCAGCATGATCAAGGCGACCTCGCTGGTCAGTGTGATCGCGATGGGCGATCTGCTCTATTCCGTTCAGGCGGTTTACAACCGCACCTTTGAGATCGTCCCGATGCTGATGGTGGCGGTAATCTGGTATCTGTTAATTACCTCTGTGTTGAATGTCGGTCAGTCAGCTATTGAGCGTTACTATGCCCGCGGCTCGCGTCGTACGGTTGAAAACGTCAAAGCGCGATCGCCTGCGGTCAGACCCGAAACTCGTCTGGTGCATAAGGAGGAAGTATGAGTCACGTCATACCGCTGGTCCGCGCGCGCAACGTACACAAACGTTATGGCCACAACGAAGTGCTGAAAGGCATCGATCTGGATGTCTACCCCGGCGAAGTGGTGGTGATCCTCGGCCCGTCGGGATCCGGTAAGTCCACTTTCCTGCGCTGTATTAACCATCTGGAGGAGATGAATGCGGGATCGATTATGGTTGGCGACGAGCAGATTGGCTATGAGCTGAAGCGAGGGATATTACACCGACTCTCACCACGTAAAATCGCGCGGCAGCGGCAGAAAATCGGCATGGTGTTTCAGCAGTTCAACCTCTATCCACATATGACGGTTCTGCAAAACATTATTGAAGCGCCGGTAGGGGTGCATAAATTTCCACGTCACGACGCCATTGCCCACGCCAGGGCACTATTAGACACGGTCGGATTAAGCGATAAAGCGGACGCCTGGCCGCGTCATCTGTCGGGTGGACAGCAGCAGCGCGTTGCCATCGCTCGCGCGCTTGCCATTAAGCCCGCGCTGATGCTGTTTGATGAGCCTACGTCGGCGCTTGATCCCGAGCTGGTTGGCGAGGTGTTGAATACCATGCGAACCCTGGCCGATCAGGGGCTGACCATGATTGTAGTAACGCACGAAATCGGTTTTGCCCGTGAAGCTGCCGATCGGGTCGTGTTCATGGATGGGGGTGTAGTTGTCGAGCAGGGACCTCCGGAGCAGGTGATCGCCAGGCCACAGCATCCGCGTACCCAGGCGTTTCTTAGCCGTTTTATTTAATCGCCGCTAAATAGATCTTACTCTGTTACAGATTGTAGTTGAGCTTATCGCCAAACTGCGCGTAAATAGCGCTGTTCGTTTTTCGCTAAGGTTGAAAGGTAAAGTATGGAAGGTATCAGTATTGCCAAACTGCTGATCATCGGTGCGCTCATCGTACTGCTTTTTGGCACCAACAAGTTACGTTCACTGGGTGGCGATCTGGGCTCCGCAATCAAAGGCTTTAAAAAAGCCATGAAAGATGAAGAACCCGCCGCAACTAAAACGACTGCTGAAGAGATTCCGGCCGAGCGCGTCACTCACAAAGAGTAAGGTGTCATCGCCAGCGCGCAGATGTAACGAGTTATGTCTCACGCATAAAAAAACCAGACGCTTTATTGTCTGGTTTTTTATTGTCTGGCGTCAGGCTGGCTTATTTCACTTCCAGTCCTTTTGCCTGCATATCCGCATGATAAGAGGAGCGCACAAAGGGACCGCATGCAGCGTGAGTAAAGCCCATCGCCAGCGCTTCTTCTTTCATCTCGTCAAACTCAGCAGGGCTGACATAACGCTGAACCGGCAAATGATGGCGACTTGGCTGCAGATACTGTCCCAGCGTCAACATAGTGACGCCATGGCGACGCAGATCGCGCATCACTTCGATAATTTCCGCATTGGTTTCGCCCAGGCCGACCATCAGGCCCGATTTGGTTGGGATCTCCGGATGGGCTTCTTTGAAACGCTCCAGCAGCTTCAATGACCACTCATAGTTTGCACCCGGACGCACCTGACGGTAGACGCGCGGAACGTTCTCCAGGTTGTGGTTAAATACGTCTGGTGGCGTAGCGTTAAGGATCTCCAGCGCGCGATCCATGCGGCCACGGAAATCGGGCACCAGGGTTTCAATTTTGATCGACGGACTTTTTTCGCGGATAGCGGTAATACAGTCAGCAAAGTGCTGTGCGCCGCCGTCGCGCAGATCGTCGCGGTCGACAGAGGTGATAACGACATAGCGTAACGCCATATCGGCAATGGTCTGCGCCAGTTTCAGCGGCTCACCGGCATCCGGTGCGTTAGGGCGACCGTGCGCCACGTCGCAGAACGGGCAGCGGCGTGTGCAGATAGCGCCAAGGATCATAAACGTAGCGGTGCCGTGGTTAAAACATTCGGCAAGGTTAGGGCAGGAGGCCTCTTCACAGACGGAATGCAGGCCGTTTTTACGCATCGCGGCTTTGATGCCCTGGATTCGGCTGGAATCCGCAGGCAGCTTGATTTTCATCCATTCGGGCTTGCGTAACAGTTCCTGACGCTCAGTCACAACGGTTTTCACCGGGATAAGTGCCATTTTATCTGCGTCACGATATTTGACGCCGCGTTCCATCTGAATTGGTTTACTCATAAGTCTGCAGGTTCCGGTCGGATTGCGCGGTGAAAGCTTTCGCATTCAGGTCAGCGAGTGAGCTTTCAACTTTATTTGATAAAATTTCAAAAATTATATCAGTTCCGCCTGGCAGAAACAGCCGTCGGGCAGCGGGAAAAGTTACAATTTTGTAAATTCGCATGCATCGTTAAGGCAGCGGCGCGGTTTCAGCGGCCAGCCATTCCACATTGCTGAAGTTCAGCAGGCGCGCAAACGCCGACACCAGCAGCGGCTGCACATCTGCCAGACTGACGCCAGGCTGGAAGGCGCTCAGTTGCGTCATACGCATTCCAGCATAGCCGCAGGGGTTGATGCGCAGAAAAGGCGTAAGATCCATCGCCACATTCAGCGCCAGGCCATGAAACGAACAGCCTTTTCGGATACGCAGGCCCAGTGAGCAAATTTTCTCTTCGCCAACATAAACGCCAGGCGCATCAGGACGCGCACGTGCCTCAACGCCAAAGTGTGCCAGCGTCGCAATAACCGTCTCTTCCAGCGCAGTGACCAGCTGGCGCACGCCGATTTTGCGGCGTTTGACATCGATCAGCACATACATGACCTGCTGGCCTGGTCCGTGATAGGTCACCTGCCCACCGCGATCGCTCTGTACTACGGGAATATCGCCCGGCATCAACAGATGTTCAGCTTTACCGGCCTGACCCTGAGTGAAAACGGCATGATGTTCTACCAGCCAGACTTCGTCGCGGCTGTCGCCGTTACGGCGATCGGTGAAGTGATGCATGGCATCGGAGACGGGCTGCCAGTCGCGCTGGCCGAGCTGGCGGATAAGAAGCGTATCTACTGACAAAACGGTGGTCCGGTTAGGGAGGAAAGAGTGAGTATAACGTCGGCAAAGGGCAAGACCAAGGCCCTTTGCCGAGAGGGGCACTTACAGCACCATGCGTACGATCTCAATGTTACCCAGCTCTTCATACAGGGTCTCAACCTGTTCAATATGCGTGGCATTGATGGTGATCGACACCGAGTGGTAGTTGCCTTTACTGCTTGGCTTAATATCAGGAGAGTAGTCGCCGGGCGCATGGCGTTGCACCACTTCAACCACTTGATCAACCAGCTCCGGCTGCGCCAGACCCATCACTTTATAGGTAAAAGGGGTAGGGAATTCGAGCAGTTCATTCAGTTTGGTTTTCATATTGACTCCGGTGCATAAAAAACAGGCTCCCGCCGAAGCGGGAGCATTATCATAACGTAGATATGGGAACAGTGTGGCGATTTTTCAACCGCCAGTTTGCTTAACCGAACCAGTGATGGAACATCAGTTTGATATAGTCGATGATGCGGCTGAAGAATCCGCCTTCCTGCACTTCGTTAAGCACCACCAGCGGACGCTGTTCAATCGTTTTACCGTCAAGCTGGAAATTGATGCTGCCCACGACCTGATTTTTTTGCAGCGGGGCGTGCAGTTCGGTGTTGTTCAGCACGTAGCTGGCTTTGAGATCTTTCATGCGGCCGCGCGGAATCGTCAGATAAGCGTCTTTCTCTACGCCCAGCTGTACGCGATCGCTGTTGCCGAACCAGACCGGCTCAGAGGCAAACTCTTTGCCCGCCTTCAGCGGTGCCACGGTTTCAAAGAAGCGGAAGCCCCAGGTCAGCAATTTTTTACTTTCAACTTCACGACCTTTAAAGGTACGGCCGCCCATTACCGCTGAGATCAGGCGCATCTGGCCTTCGGTAGCTGAAGAGACGATGTTATAGCCTGCTGATGCCGTATGGCCGGTTTTAATACCGTCGACGTTGAGGCTGGTATCCCACAGCAGACCATTGCGGTTTGTCTGACGGATATTGTTAAAGGTGAACTCTTTCTCCTTATAAACCGAGTACTCATCCGGCACGTCGCGGATCAGCGACTGACCAATCAGCGCCATATCGCGTGCTGAACTGTACTGGCCTTCTGCATCCAGACCGTGCACCGTCTGGAAATGGGTATTTTGCAGACCCAGCGCCTTCACGTAGTTGTTCATCAGACCCACAAAGGCGTCCTGGCTGCCGGCAACATAGTCCGCCATGGCCACGCAGGCATCATTGCCTGACTGAAGCACGATGCCGCGCGTCAGCTGTGACACCGGCACGCGATCGCCGGGTTTCAGGAACATCAGCGAAGAGCCCTTAAATACCGGGTTGCCGGTTGCCCACGCATCTTTACCGACGGTAACCACGTCATCCTGATGGATTTTGCCCGCTTTGACGGCCTGGCCAATAACATAGCTGGTCATCATTTTGGTCAGGCTGGCGGGATCGCGGCGCGCATCGGCGTTTTTCTCAGCCAGCACTTTGCCAGAGTTGTAGTCGATAAGGATATAGGCTTCGGCGTCAATATCGGGTACGCCGGGGATCATGGTTTTGAGGTTAACGTCGTCAGCAAGTGCAACGTGGCTGAGCGAAAAGGCGATCAGTGAGCCCACTGTCAGGCGTTTCAGAAAACGAGCAGATTTCAGCGTGTTCATGTATGGACTACAACATCCGTGGGTTAAGGTTAAAAAAAAGTGGCTCATCATAGCAAATGCCTGTTTTGCCGGCATCTTGCTTTGTCATTCTCTTGTTAACAGAGATTAACGGCGCGCATTGGTAATAAAAGCAGCCTGACCCTCTGCGTTCAGACGCTGCTGAAGCGCAGCAGCGTCAGCGCGGCTGTTAAACCCGCCAAGCTGAATGCGATAGACGTTGTTGCCCGCGTTTTCCACCGAGCCGGGGACACCATATTTTTGTCCCAGGCTGTGCGCCAGCTGTTGAGCACGAGCAGCATCGTTGATTGCGCCAACCTGGACGACAAAACTGCCCGCCGCGGGCGCTGCCGCCGTGCTGGTAGCCGACGGAGCAGGGGCCGCGGCCGGGGCGGCAGCCGGTTGAGGTTCTGGCTCGCTGCCCTCCAGCACACCGTTCGCTAAAGGCTGTGGCGCACCGAGAAAGCCGCTACTGCTGACGGGCGCGCCGAGATTGCCGTTGCTTTGCAGCGTACTGTTGTCAACGGCGCGAATATCCTGCGCCGGTACGGGCGCAGCGGCAGGAACGCTACTGCCGTTCATCACGCCGTTACTGCCAAGATCGGGACGGGCGGGCAGGGCATAGCTCTGCTTCGCCACCGTGGTGCCGATGGTGCCCGGACCAGACAGTGTGCCGTCTGGCGCAACCTGAATAAAGTCAACGCGCACGCGCGTGTTGTTTGAGATGTTAAGGCGATCGCCTGCCGCCCGCGACAGATCGATGATGCGCCCTGGGGTATAGGGGCCGCGATCGTTAACGCGTACCACAATCTGACGGCCGTTGGCGAGGTTGGTTACGCGCACGTAGCTGGGGAGCGGCAGCGTTGGATGGGCCGCCGTCAGCGCGTCGGGATCGTAGCTTTCACCGATGGCGGTGCGCTTGCCCTGCGCCTCATCACCGTACCAGGCTGCCAGACCCATTTCGCTGAAGTTCGATGGATCTTTGACGATGCGATAAGACTTGCCGTTAGCACTGTAATCCTGGCTGGTGCCGGGATTCACGGGCTCATATTTCGGCTCGACGCCCGGGATTTCCACGACCGGCCCGTTATAGGCTGGTTGCGGCGGTGCGGTGTTTTGCGGTTCTGTGGGAGTAGTACAGGCAGTCAAAACCAGCAGTGCCAGAGCAACGACAGGCCATTCCTTACGCATGTGCAGCCTCTTAAACGCTTTTAGATAACATTTTTCTGTGAGTATGGATCGACATCACAATGCCAAATCCCGCCATAAGCACGATCAACGCTGAACCACCGTAGCTGACCAGCGGCAGCGGCACGCCAACCACCGGTAAGATACCACTTACCATGCCAATGTTAACGAAAACATATACAAACAAAATCAGCATTAACCCGCCCGCCATCACGCGGCCGAAAGTGGTCTGAGCGCGAGCGGCAATCATTAACCCGCGCAGAATCAGCAACAGGTAGAGTACCAGCAGAATCAGAACGCCAACCAGGCCCAGCTCCTCAGCCAGAACGGCGAAGATAAAGTCCGTATGGCGTTCAGGCAAAAACTCCAGCTGGGACTGGGTACCGTGTAGCCAGCCTTTACCGCGCAGCCCGCCAGAGCCGATAGCAATTTTTGACTGAATAATATGGTAGCCGGCACCGAGCGGGTCGCTCTCAGGATCGAGCAGCATCATCACGCGATCGCGCTGATAGTCGTGCATCAGGAAGAACCACAGAATCGGGATAAAAGCCGCGACCAGCAGGACGGCAACGCCGATCAGTTTCCAGCTCATGCCTGACAGGAACAGCACGAAGAGGCCCGATGCAGCAATCAGAATAGAGGTGCCGAGGTCGGGCTGTGCCGCCACCAGCAGCGTTGGCATAAAGATCAGGATTAGCGCGATGCCGGTATTTTTCAACGTGGGTGGACAGACGTCACGGTTGATAAAGCGCGCCACCATCAGCGGTACAGCAATTTTAGCTATCTCTGACGGCTGGAAGCGCACTACGCCGAGATCCAGCCAGCGCTGTGCGCCCTTACTGATATGACCAAAAGCGTCCACCGCCACCAGCAATATCACGCAGATAATATAAAGGTAGGGCGCCCAGCCCTCATAGACGCGCGGCGGCACCTGGGCCAGAACCAGCATGATCACCAGACCCATTGCAATCTGGCCGATCTTGCGTTCCATCATGCCCGGATCTTGTCCGCTGGCGCTCCAGATGACAATGGCGCTGTAGCTCAGCAGGGCCAGAATCACCAGCATAAACAGCGGATCGATATGGATACGCATCCAGATCGATCGTTTTTGCGGACTATCGTTCATCGACATCTCTATTCACCTTCATAGCCAGGCGGCGTGGGAGCTGCATCTGGCAGAGCCGTATTGTTGTCGCCCAGCATAATGTGGTCGAGAATCTGTCGCATTACCGTTCCTACCGCAGGGCCCGCACCGCCGTTCTCCAGAATCATGGTGACGGCGACGCGCGGCTTGTCGTAGGGCGCAAATGCGGTCATCAGTTTGTGGTCGCGCAGGCGTTCGGCAATCTTGTGAGCGTTGTAGGTTTCGTTCTCTTTCAGACCAAAAACCTGTGCCGTACCGGACTTCGCGGCGATTTTATAGGGTGCATCGGCAAAGCTTTTGTGCGCCGTACCGTTCGGGCGATTTGCCACGCCGTACATGCCGTCTTTGGCAATTTCCCAGTAGCCAGAATGGATATCACCGATCGGCTCGCCGGGCGGCTGACGCCAGGGCACGATAGTGCGGCCTTCACGGGTGGCACGCAGCAGGTGCGGCACTTTTACCACGCCATCATTAATCAGGATCATTAGCGCCTTATTCATCTGCAACGGCGTGGCCGTCCAGTAGCCCTGGCCGATGCCGACCGGTATGGTGTCACCCTGATACCAGGGTTTTTTAAAGCGTTTCTGTTTCCACTCACGCGTTGGCATGTTGCCTGCGCTCTCCTGCGGCAGATCGATGCCGGTGCGGTGGCCATAGCCAAACTTATTCATCCACTCCGACAGGCGGTCTATCCCCATGTCATACGCAACCTGATAGAAGAAGGTATCCGCAGATTCCTCCAGCGAGCGGGTCACGTTCAGTCGGCCGTGCCCCCACTTTTTCCAGTCGCGATAGCGCTTCTCTGAGCCGGGTAGCTGCCACCAGCCCGGATCGAACAGACTGGTATTACGGTTGATGACGCCGGCGCTCAGCGCGGAAACGGCCACGTAGGGCTTCACCGTCGAGGCGGGAGGATAGGAAGCCTGGATTGCGCGGTTGTAGAGTGGACGATTTTCGTCGTTAAGTAACCCGCGATAATCTTTACCTGAAATACCATCGACAAACAGATTCGGGTCGTAACTGGGTGTGGAGACCATCGCCAGAATCTCACCGGTGCGCGGATCGCTAACCACCACGGCGGCGCGGCTGCCGGTCAGTAACGTTTCGATATACTGCTGGAGTTTGAGATCGATGGTCAGCCAGATATCGCGCCCTGCCTGAGGTGACTGCTCGTGCAGCTGACGGATAACGCGGCCGCGGTTGTTGACCTCAACCTCTTCATAACCGGTTATGCCGTGCAGCACATCTTCGTAATAGTTTTCAATGCCCAGCTTGCCGATATCATGCGTTGCGGCGTAGTTTGGCCATTTACCTTCTTTATCAAGGCGCGCCACGTCACGATCGTTGATTTTGGACACGTAACCGACGACGTGCGTCAGGGTAGGGCCGTAAGGATAGTAGCGGCGCTGATAGCCTTTCACTTCCACGCCGGGAAAGCGGTACTGATTGACGGCGAAGCGCGCCACCTGTACCTCGTTGAGACCGACCTTCACCGGAATAGAGGTAAAGCGTCGTGAGCGCTTGCGCTCTTTATCAAAGGCGTCGATATCCTCATCGGTGATATCCAGCACCGGACGCAGATCGTTAAGCGTTTGCTTCAGGTTATCGACTTTTTCCGGCACCAGCTCAGCCTGATAGATGGTGCGGTTGAGCGCCAGCGCCGTGCCGTTGCGGTCATAGATAATGCCGCGGCTCGGGGCCACCGGCACCAGCTTGATACGGTTTTCGTTGGAGCGGGTACTGTAATCTTCAAAGCGCAGGATTTGCAGATGGTAAAGATTAATCACCAGCACGCTGGAGAGCACCAGAATGCCAACGAAAGCAATTAATGCCCGACGGACAAAAAGTTTTTGTTCGGCAGTGTAATCGCGAAAGGCGTTGCTTTGTAATTTCATCCGCTACTTAAAATGTCGGGGTTAGCCTTACCGTTTATTCACGATGATAAGGGTGATTGGCGGTGATGCTCCAGGCGCGATAGAGGCTCTCTGCGACCAGCACGCGCACCAGCGGATGAGGTAGCGTCAGCGCCGAAAGTGACCAGCTCTGCTCGGCTGCCGCTTTGCAGGCCGGTGCCAGGCCTTCCGGGCCGCCAATCAGCAGGCTGACGTCGCGCCCGTCCAGCTTCCAGCGCTCCATCTGCTGCGCAAGCTGAGGCGTTTCCCACGGCTGTCCGGGTATATCGAGCGTGACAATGCGGTTGCCTTTGCCTGTTGCCGCCAGCATCGCTTCGCCCTCTTTTTCCAGAATGCGTTTGATGTCAGCGTTCTTTCCGCGTTTTCCAGCAGGCACCTCCACCAGTTCCAGCGGCATATCTTTAGGAAAACGACGCAGATATTCGGTAAAGCCGGTCTGTACCCAGTCGGGCATTTTCGTGCCTACGGCCACAAGCTGCAGTTTCACCCGTCAGCTCCAGAGCTTTTCCAGCTCATACAGCTGGCGGCTCTCTTCCTGCATTACGTGAACGATAACATCACCCAGATCGACAACCACCCAGTCTGCGGCGTTTTTACCTTCCACGCCCAGGGGGATCAGACCCGCCGCGCGCGACTCCTGCACCACGTGATCCGCAATGGAGGAGACATGGCGTGTAGAGGTACCGGTGCAGATAATCATGCAGTCGGTGATGCTGGATTTGCCCTGCACGTTGAGTGCGACGATATCCTGACCTTTAAGATCGTCAATCTTATCAATAACGAAGTCTTGGAGTGCTTTGCCTTGCAAAAGGTTCCCCTTTAATAGTGGATGGTGACGGGCTGACTGTGGGTCTGAATGCCGCAGCCAAAAATTGAGCCGCGCAGTATAGCATGCCTTTTCGCGCGCATCCTACGCCCGAATGGCGGTTATTTCAGGTAGAGGCCGGTACGGTCGATATAGTCGATCACGGCAGGCGGCAGCAGGTCGTCACAGGGCAATTTCTGGTGACGCCGCTGACGAATTTCCGTGGCGGAGATGTCCACCAGCGGCGTGTCGGCCAGCCAGATAAAGCCAGCGGGCTGCTGATGCAGCTGCTGCGCACTGACCGCAAGATGATCCTCAAGCCAGCACTGCATCTCTGGCGACTCCATTTCGGCCGCGTACCCCGGACGTTTGCACACCAGCAAATGGCACAGCGACAGAAGCTCCTGCCAGCGGTGCCAGCCAGATAAGGAGAGCAGGGAGTCCTGACCGATAATAAAGCCCAGCGGCTGCTGCGGGCCGCGCTCGGCGCGCAGCGCCTCCAGCGTGGCAACGGTCCAGGAGGGCGTTTCGCGCATCAGCTCGCGGGTGTCAATCTCAAACAGTGGCCGATCGCTTATGGCGCAGCGCAGCATGTCGACGCGCTGCCTTGGGCTGGCTTCGGGCTGGGGACGATGCGGCGGCACGTTATTTGGCAGCAGCAGCACGCGCTTGAGCCCGATCTGCTGGGCCAGTGCTTCGGCTGGGCGCAGGTGGCCATAGTGCACCGGATCGAAGGTGCCGCCGAGAAGGGCATGGAGCTCAGACACAGGCAAAACTCGTTGGGAAGTGTTGATGGCACAGCATGAGCGACAGCGTCTCCAGCTGCGGCCAGATGCGCTGTCCATAATCCTGTTTTAACGTCAGTTCAATTTGCGCCAGCAGGTGCACTGCGCGTTGCAGACGAGCGGCGTCGACCCGCTTTAGCGCCTCGGTAAACAGTGCGCGACGATTCTGCCAGATACGCTGCTGATCCATTAACGTGCGCAGTGGCTGTTGCGCCTGATGTCGCTGTAAATGCAGCAGCGTCATCAGATCGCGCTGCAGGGTGCGCAGCAGGATCACCGGCTCGCTATCCTCTTTTTCCAGCTGGTGCAGAATATGCAGGGCACGTTTACTTTTACCTGCCAGCAGCGCATCCACCCAGTGGAAGGACGTAAAGTGTGCGGCGTCACTCACCGCTTCTTCGACACGCGGCAGCGTAAGCTTTCCGTCCGGCCAGAGCAGCGACAGTCGTTCAAGCGCCTGTGCCAGCGCCAGCAGATTGCCTTCATAGCAGTAGCACAGCAGCTGGATAGCCGCATCGTCTACCGATAACTTCATGCTTTTGGCGCGGGTTGCCACCCAGCGCGGCAGCTGTGCCTGTTCCGGCGTCTGACAGGGTACCAGCACGCCATGCGCGGAAAGCGCCTTAAACCAGGCACTGTTCTCCTGCGCTTTGGTGAGCTTTGCCATACGGCAGACCAGCAGAATATCGCTGTGCAACAGCCCCGCCAGTTTGCTCAGCTGTTCAGCCATCGCCGCACTGGGGCCGTTTTCCGGGAAAAGCAGGGTCAGGGTCTGACGCTGGGCAAACAGGCTGAGCGACTGGCAGCTGGCAAACAGGCTCTCCCAGTCAGTTTGCGCATCCAGCGTAAAACTAAAGTGTTCTTCAAATCCTTGTGCGGTTGCGGCGGCGCGCACGGCATCGGCGCTCTCCTGCAACAGCAGCGGTTCGTTTCCGGCCAACAAATAGCAAGCGCGCAGCCCCTCACGGAGCTGCGCGCCAAGCTGTTCAGGATAGATCCTGATCATTGCAGGCCAGTAGTGGAAGAGGAGGGGCGTTCCGCAGGCAGCGCAGCGTCGCTGGCTGTGGCGGGCAGCGTCTCTTTGCTGTTCATCTGCGCAGCATGGACGGACAGAAGTTTACGCACCAGCTGTTCGGCGGCGCGCTGGCGCATCTCCTGCACGATCATGTCCTGCTCAGCATCTTTTGCCAGCGCCGCATTCGGGTTATCGAAGAATGAACGATAAACCGCGGTGCTAATCGGATAGATGCCTTTGCCCGGCAGCAGAACCTGTGCCGACACGTTCATCACCAGCGAATATTCCGCTGTGGTGCCGCTAATAAACACCGATGCGGTATCACGGCCCTGCACTTCTGCGCCAAGGCGCAGCGTCGGGATGTCGGTGCGATTTTGCTTCGTATCTTCAACGATGGTGACGTTGTTGAGACGCAGCTGCTGGCGCACCGTGCGAGCCAGTGGGCCATAAGGATCGCTGCTGTTAACAATCAGGGTTTTCAGCTCACTGGGCACCTGTGTGGTGCCGCGTGGATGAAAACCGCAGCCAGCGATGAGGGTCACCGCCAGCAGGACAAACAGCCTGATAATCAGATGTCGCACAGTTCCTCCTGAACTTAACCTACGACCAGGTTAAGCAGTTTGCCAGGTACATAAATCACTTTGCGGATAGTGACGCCGTCAAGGTACTTCGCCACCAGGTGCTCCTGGGCTGCACGAGCCTGAACCTGCTCCTGCGTTGCGTCGGCAGCCACGGTAATTTTACCACGTACTTTACCGTTGACCTGCACCACCACCAGCAGTGAGTCTTCGACCATTGCGGCCTCGTCTGCCACCGGCCACACGGCATTGTCTACGCTGCCTTCACCGCCCAGCGCCTGCCACAGCACATAGCTGGCATGCGGGGTGAACGGGTAGAGCATACGTACCACCGCCAGCAGCGCTTCCTGCATCAGCGCACGATCCTGCTCGCTCTCCTGAGGAGCACGCGCCAGCTTGTTCATCAGCTCCATGATGGCAGCGATAGCGGTGTTAAAGGTCTGACGACGGCCGATGTCATCGGAAACTTTTGCGATGGTTTTGTGCAGATCGCGACGCAGCGCTTTCTGCTCATCGTTGAGGCTGTCAATGTTCAGCGCGGCCGTGGCACCTTTTGCCGTGTGCTCATAGGCGAGTTTCCACACGCGCTTCAGGAAGCGGTTAGCCCCTTCAACGCCAGATTCCTGCCACTCCAGCGTCATTTCGGCCGGTGAGGCAAACATCATAAACAGACGGACCGTATCTGCGCCGTAACGCTCCACCATCAGCTGCGGGTCAATGCCGTTGTTTTTCGACTTCGACATTTTACTCATGCCCGCATAGACCACTTCGCGGCCCTGCGTGTCGGTCGCTTTTACGATGCGGCCTTTTTCGTCGCGCTCAACGGTCACGTCTACCGGTGACACCCAGTTACGCTCGCCGTTTGCGCCCAGGTAGTAGAATGCGTCGGCCAGCACCATACCCTGACAGAGCAGACGTTTCGCCGGTTCGTTTGAGTTCACCAGGCCCGCGTCACGCAGCAGCTTGTGGTAGAAGCGGAAATACATCAGGTGCATGATGGCGTGTTCGATACCGCCCACATATTGATCGACCGGCAGCCAGTAGTTGGCTGCCGCCGGGTCCAGCATACCTTCATCATAGTTGGCGCAGGTATAACGTGCGTAGTACCAGGAGGACTCCATAAAGGTGTCAAAGGTATCGGTTTCGCGCAGCGCTGGCTGGCCGTTGACGGTCGTCTTCGCCCACTCCGGATCAGCTTTGATGGGGCTGGTAATGCCGTCCATCACCACATCTTCTGGCAGGATCACCGGCAGCTGATCTTCTGGCGTAGGCATCACGGTGCCATCTTCCAGCGTCACCATCGGAATGGGGGCTCCCCAGTAACGCTGACGGGAGACACCCCAGTCGCGCAAGCGGTAGTTCACTTTGCGGACGCCAACGCCTTTGGCAGCCAGCGCGTCGGCGATAGCGTTAAAGCCCGCTTCATGGCTCAGGCCACTGAATTCGCCAGAGTTGAACAGCGTGCCTTTCTCGGTCATCGCGGCTTCGCTGACGTCCGGTTCGCTGCCGTCGAGGTTCAGCACAACCGGCTGGATGGGCAGATTGTATTTGGTGGCAAATTCCCAGTCGCGCTGGTCGTGTGCCGGCACCGCCATTACCGCACCGGTGCCGTACTCCATCAGGACGAAGTTAGCGACCCAGACCGGCACGTTATCGCCCGTCAGCGGATGAATAGCGAACAGGCCAGTGGCCATGCCCTTTTTCTCCATGGTCGCCATATCGGCTTCTGCCACTTTAGTGTTACGGCATTCAGCAATAAAGTCAGCCAGTACTGGATTGCCCATCGCGGCCTGCGTAGCCAGCGGATGGCCTGCGGCAACGGCAACATAGGTGGCGCCGAGGAAGGTGTCGGGACGCGTAGTATAAACGGTTACTTTTTCTTCGCTGTCGGCGACATCAAAAGTGATCTCTACACCTTCAGAGCGGCCAATCCAGTTACGCTGCATGGTCTTGACCTGCTCAGGCCAGTCCTCCAGCGTGTCGAGGTCGTTAAGCAGTTCATCCGCATAATCGGTGATTTTGACAAACCACTGAGGGATCTCTTTGCGCTCAACTTTGGTATCACAGCGCCAGCAGCAGCCGTCAATAACCTGTTCGTTTGCCAGCACCGTCTGATCGTTTGGGCACCAGTTCACCGCAGAGGTTTTTTTATAAACCAGCCCTTTTTCATACAGCTTTGTGAAGAACCACTGTTCCCAGCGGTAGTACTCTGGTTTGCAGGTGGCCAGCTCACGGCTCCAGTCATAGCCAAAGCCCAGCAATTTCAGCTGGTTCTTCATGTATTCGATATTGTCGTAGGTCCAGGGCGCGGGCGCGGTGTTGTTTTTAACCGCAGCACCTTCAGCGGGCAGGCCAAATGCATCCCAGCCAATCGGCTGCAGCACATTTTTACCAAGCATACGCTGGTAACGGGCAATCACATCGCCGATGGTGTAGTTGCGTACGTGGCCCATATGTAGGCGGCCAGAAGGATAGGGCAGCATGGAGAGGCAGTAATATTTCTCTTTGCTCTCATCTTCGGTCACTTTGAACGTTTGGTTTTCGTCCCAGTGTTGCTGGACGCGGGATTCTATCTCTTCCGGGCGGTATTGCTCTTGCATGGCAGCCTGTGGTCCTTAATGAATAACGCTTAGCTTACTTTACGATCCGCATAGCATACCCATATGGCTGCCGGTCAACAACACTTCGCCATCCTGTTGCCGCGATTTCTCACGCAACGTTGCCTTGCGCTGGTTATTCCAATTCTCTTTCCTGAACGGCAAGGCAAACGGCACAAAGCGGCTAAACTTAAAGCTGACTTACTCGCGCAGAAAGGAGAATAAAATGAATAAAGTGGCGCACATTTATCGCGAATCTCTGGCCGTGCTCACTGAGCGTCTGCGCCATGGCGATCGGGATATCGATGCACTGGTGGCCTCGCGACGTCAGGAACTGATGGCCAGCGAGTCCGCAACGCCGGGCCAGATCGACCAGGCGCTCACCGCCGTCCGACGCGATTTAGCAGAGTTTGCACGCAGCTATCAGGAGGTTCACCAGCCCGAAAGCGTTAACGATTCACTGTTTATGCGCATCATCCGCGAGAGTCTATGGAAAGAGCTGGCGGACATTACGGATAAAAGCCAGCTGGAGTGGCGCGAAGTGTTTCAGGATCTGCACCATCATGGTGTCTATCAGAGCGGAGAGGTGGTCGGGCTAGGCAATCTGGTGTGCGAGAAGTGTCATTTTACGCGTGCCATCTATACGCCCGAGACGTTAACGCGCTGTCCTGAATGTGGTCACGATCAGTTCCAGCGGCAGCCGTTTGAGCCGTAAAAGCGGTGACTGCGCGAGCGCAGCAAAAGTGCATTACGCCTCACGGCCCGCGTTGAGACGCACCTCACGTCTGAGGTGCGCCTGTTAACCGTCTGACGTTTTGCGCCTTGATGCAGCCTGTCCGCCCCACCGCTTTGCGTGGGCCAGGCCAGGCATTATCTGTGCGCATCGCATTAATCAGTGCAGAATCTTCGCCAGGAAATCCTTCGCGCGGTCTGACTGAGGATGATTAAAGAAGTCATCTTTGCGCGTGTCTTCAATGATTTTGCCTTCATCCATAAAGATGACGCGGTTTGCAACCTTCCGCGCGAAGCCCATCTCGTGCGTCACGACCATCATCGTCATGC
This sequence comes from Pantoea sp. KPR_PJ, assembly GCF_041386365.1. Classification (NCBI taxonomy): domain Bacteria; kingdom Pseudomonadati; phylum Pseudomonadota; class Gammaproteobacteria; order Enterobacterales; family Erwiniaceae; genus Pantoea; species Pantoea sp. KPR_PJ. The sequence goes on from NZ_JABMIK010000003.1 coordinate 362,720, forward strand.
CTTCGTTGGCCAGTTCCACCATTACGTCGAGTACTTCATTGATCATCTCGGGATCGAGTGCTGAGGTCGGCTCATCAAACAACATCGCGATAGGATCCATGCAGAGCGCGCGTGCAATCGCCACACGCTGCTGCTGGCCGCCCGACAGCTGACCAGGAAACTTCTCGGCATGTGCAGAGAGGCCAACGCGATTGAGCAGCTTTAGCCCTTTTTCACGCGCAGCGGCTTTATCGCGCTTTAACACCTTCACCTGCGCCAGCACCAGGTTATCCACGATGCTGAGATGGGGAAACAGCTCAAAGTGCTGAAACACCATGCCGACCTTGCTGCGCAGCTGCGCCAGGTTAGTTTTTTTGTTGCTCACCTCGGTGCCGTTCACCAGAATGCTGCCCTGCTGAATCGGCTCCAGGCCGTTGACGGTCTTGATCAGGGTCGATTTACCTGAGCCAGAGGGGCCGCACACAACGACGACTTCGCCTTTCTGGACCTCGGTCGTACAGTCGGTCAGCACCTGAAAGTGACCATACCACTTAGAAACATTTTTCAGGTTAATCATTTAAACCGTCCTTTTTCTTTTTAGATAGCTGACCAACAGCGACGCGCTCAGGCTGATCGCAAAATAGACCAGACCGGCGAAGAGAACCATTTCTACCTGGGTACCGTCACGCTCACCAATGGTTGAGGCGGTGCGGAAGAAGTCCGCCAGGCTCAGCACGTAAACCAGAGAGGTATCCTGAAACAGCACGATGCCCTGCGTCAGCAGCAGAGGCACCATGGCGCGAAACGCCTGCGGCAGAATAATCAACTTCATTGACTGCCACTGTGTCATTCCCAGCGCCAGCGCGGCATTGGACTGACCGCGTGAGATGCTCTGAATACCGGCACGAATAATCTCGGAGTAGTAGGCCGCTTCAAACAGCGAGAAGGCGATCATGGCCGAAATCAGGCGAATATCCGTTTTCGGTGACAGTCCCAGTACCTGCTGCAAAAAGCTCGGTACCACCAGATAGAACCACAGCAGTACCATCACCAGGGGGACCGAGCGGAACAGGTTGACATAAAGTCGGGCGAACCAGCTGATCGGCTTAAAGGTGGAGAGGCGCATCACCGCCAGCAGGGTGCCCCAGATAATGCCAAATATCACGGCGGTGACGGTAATCTTCAGCGTAATCCCCAGACCGTTAAGCAGGTAGGGCAGGCTGGGAGGAATAGAGCTCCAGTCAAATTCGTACATCATTTGCCTCCCAGGTTCCCCGGCAGACGCACCTTGCGCTCTACCAGACTCATAATCAGCATGATCACCAGGTTAATGGCAATATAGGCCAGCGTAATGGCCGTGAAGGACTCGTAAGCATGCGCTGAGTAATCAAGCAGTTTGCCAGCCTGCGCTGCCATATCCACCAGTCCGATGGTTGAGGCGATGGCCGAGTTCTTCACCAGGTTAAGCATTTCCGAGGTCATCGGCGGCACGATAACGCGGTATGCATTCGGCAGCAGCACGTAGCGGTAGGTCTGCGGCAGCGTCAGGCCCATCGCCAGCCCCGCATTTTTCTGCCCGCGCGGCAGCGACTGAATCGCGGCACGCACCTGCTCGCAGACGCGTGCGGCAGTAAACAGGCCGAGACAGATTACCGAGGCGGTAAAAAACTGGATATTAGGGTCCAGCTCCGATTTAAACCACATGCCCAGCTTCTCGCCCACCAGTTCTGGCGCCACCAGGTACCAGAAGAAAAACTGTACAATCAGCGGAATATTGCGGAATAACTCAACGTAGCAGGTGCCGATCGTCGAAAGCAGACGATTAGGCACGGTACGCAGAATGCCAAAAAAGGATCCTACCAGGAAGGCGATAATCCAGGCGCAGCAGGAGACCGCAACGGTCACCTGAAATCCGGACCACAGCCAGCCGAGGTAAGTCGTGTTGCCGAACGGGGCCTGTTCAAGAAAGATGCCCCAGTTCCAGTCGATACCCATAACGAGCTCCGGTAAAAAAGGGTAGCTAAGCTACCCTGAAGATTGATGAACGGCGTCTGTATGGCCTGCTTCAGGGGAACGACCTGAGCAGTTTGTCTGTCCGCGCCGGGTTTTCAGCAATCGAGAGGGCAGCGGGGCTGCCCTTGTTGTCGTTGTTAGTTCAGTGCTTTGTCGTTTGGCGACTTAAACAGCGCCTGCATATCCGCTGACAGATCGAAATTCAGGTTCAGGTTTTTCGGCGGAATCGGCTGTTTAAACCAGGTGTCGAACCATTTCGCGGCTTCGCCTGAGGTCTGGGCTTTCGCGATGGTATCGTCTACCAGCGTTTTGAACTGTGGGTCATCTTTGCGCAGCATACAGCCGTAGGCTTCCTGCGACTGTGGTGTGCCGACGATCTCCCAGTTATCAGGCTTCTTCGCCTTGGCGCGTTCACCTGCCAGCAGCGCATCATCCATCATAAAGGCCACGGCACGGCCCGTTTCCAGCGTGCGGAAGGAGTCGCCGTGATCTTTGGCGCTGATAATGCGCATCTCCATTTTCTTCTCATCGTTCAGCTTGTGCAGCAGTACTTCGGAGGTCGTACCGGAGGTCACCACCACCGTTTTGCCTTTCAGATCGGCGAAATCTTTGATGTCGCCGCCTTTTTTCACCAGCAAGCGCGTGCCGATAACAAAAATGGTATCGGAGAAGGCGGCCTGCTTCTGACGTTCAAGGTTGTTGGTGGTTGAGCCACATTCGAAATCGTAGGTGCCGTTCTGCAACAGCGGGATGCGGTTCTGCGACGTAATAGGGATCATCTTGATCTGGAGATCCGGCTTATTCAGCTTCGCTTTAATGGCATCAACGATGGCGTTGGAATACGCCTGTGAATAACCCACGACTTTTTGCTGGTTGTCATAATAAGAAAAAGGAACAGATGACTCGCGGTGCCCGACAACAATGACGCCATTGTCGCTGATTTTTTTCAGGGTGCCGCTGAGATCTTCCGCCTGGGCTGCTCCCGCTGCTGCTACGCCTGCCAGCAAAAGCGATAATGCCACTTTGCGAATCTGCATGGTCCAACTCCTTCAAGAGATATTGCACAGAATATAAACTGCGCAGATGTGTGATGTTGTGTCTATTTCCTGCTGCTTTTTTTGTTTTCTCACCGCGCCATGGCGCTAAGAATATTCACTAACATAGCGGATTGTTAACGTTATGAAACGAAAAAGTTTCTTATTTTGCGAAGTGTTCCGCACCAAATTGAGGCGTATTTTGCCCGTTGCGCGCCAGAGGTGCGTCGGACTGCCTTTTAACGGTGCAGGCCAGTTCGCGTAATGACGTCAGACCGCCGGGTTTACAGGAAACCGGGTAACTGGAAGCAATCAGCGTGCCAACGTATGGAATCAGCAGAAAATCGGGCAGGAAAGGAGAAAGCTGAACGAAACAGGGGGAGAGGGGGCGGCGAAAAACAGTTCGCCGCCCGTCAGTGCATCAGGCTTTACGACGCCACAGCGCCAGCAGCGCAGCACCCAGGGTCAGTAGCCAGACCGGCCACAGACCCGCGTGCGCATAGGGGGTAGCGCCGGTGGTGGGGGTCACCCTGGACAGCAGAACGCCGCGAGTAAACTGCGGCAGGATCTTCTCGACGTCACCCTGAGCATTCACTACGGCAGTAACACCATTGTTGGTGCCGCGCAGCAGCGGACGGCCCAGCTCCAGCGCACGCATACGCGCCATCTGGAAGTGCTGCCAGGGGCCAATAGAGTGGCCGAACCACGCATCGTTGGAGACGGTCAGCAGGAAATCGGTGTCCGGATGAAAGTTAGCGCGCACCTGCTCGCCCAGCACAATCTCATAGCAGATGGCCGTAGTCAGGCGATAGCCCGCCGCGCGCAGCTGCGGTTGCAGATAGTCGCCGCGGCTGAATGACGACATTGGCAGGTCGAAGAAAGGAGCCAGCGGACGCAGCAAACTTTCCAGCGGGACAAACTCACCAAAGGGCACCAGATGGTTTTTCTGATAGCGGTTCATGCTTTGATAGCGGTAAGGCTCGCTGCCGCCCAGCACGATCACCGAGTTGTAGTCGTGATAGCGGTTCTGCTCAAGGCGTGAATCAACAATACCGGTAATCAGCGCACTGCCGCGCTCACGCAGCAGGCCATCCAGCGAACGCAGAAAGGGCTGCTGATTGCTTTCAAGATCGGTAATTGCCGATTCAGGCCAGATAATCAGCGGCGCTTTACCCATTAGCGGCTGGCTCAGACCCGTATAGGCGCGTAGCGTGCTGATCAACTGCTGCGGATCCCACTTCATAGACTGCGGGATATTGCCCTGCACCAGCGCAACGTCAAGGCTGCGGGCTGGCTGCGGTTGAGTCCAGTGGATATAGCGCAGCGGCCAGGGAAGGGCGAGCAGTAGCAGCGCGACGAGGGCACTGCTGGCGCTGCGCTGGTGAATAGCGTAGGCCAGCAAGCCCGCCACACTCATCAGGATAAACGTCAGGGTTTCCACGCCCGCCAGCGGGGCCAGGCCTTTCAGCGGACCGTCAATCTGGCTGTAGCCAAACTGAAGCCAGGGAAAACCGGTCAGCACCCAGCCGCGCAGAAACTCACTTATTTGCCACAGGGCAGGCGCTGCCAGTGCCAGGCGCCAGAGCGTGGCGCGCGGCCAGAAGCGATTAAGCACGCCAGCAAACAGGGCGGGATAGAGCGACAGGTAGGCCGCCAGCAGGATCACCAGAAAGACGTTAACCGGACCTGGCATACCGCCAAAAGTGGCGATGCTCACGTAGACCCAGTTAATGCCGCTGCCGAACAAACCAAAGCCCCAGGCAAAGCCGATGGCCGTTGCCTGGCTGCTGCGACGATCCAGCGTCAGCAGCTGCAACCCGCCCAGTGAAAGCAGGGCAGCAGGCCAGAAATCATAGGGAGAGAAAGAGAGGGTGCCAAGCGCACCCGTTAATAATGCCAGCAACAAACGTACCCGCTGGCGCGGGTAAAGTGAGGCAAAAGACATAGTGTTATTCGTCATCCAGCTGGGGTAACGGCGAATTTTCCGGAATTTTTACATGCACCTGGATGATTCGACGGCTGTCGGCCATAGCGACCTTGAAATGATACCCGTCGATGTCAATGCTCTCTCCCCGTCCGGGGAGGTGGCCAAATCCCTGCATGACCAGTCCGCCAATCGTGTCCACTTCCTCATCGCTGAACTGCGTGCCGAAGATGTCGTTGAAATCTTCGATGGGGGTCAGGGCGCGCACCGTGTAGGTCTGACGGTTCAGCTGACGGATATCGCGATCTTCTTCATCATCATATTCGTCTTCAATCTCACCAACGATCAGCTCGAGAATATCCTCGATAGTGACCAGGCCTGAGACGCCGCCGAACTCATCAATGACGATGGCCATGTGATAGCGCTGAGAACGAAACTCTTTCAGCATGCGGTCAACGCGCTTGCTCTCCGGCACTACCACCGCCGGACGCAGCACTTTTTCCATGCTGAACGGCTCAGATTCGCTGCTCATAAAGGGCAGCAGATCTTTTGCCATCAAAATACCTTCAACGTGATCTTTATCTTCGCTGATCACCGGGAAGCGTGAGTGCGCTGACTCGATAATGACATCCAGACACTCATCCAGCGTCTGGTTGCGCTTCAGGGTAATCATTTGCGAGCGCGGGATCATGATGTCGCGCACGCGCTGATCGGCAATATCCAGTACCCCTTCAAGCATGTCGCGGGTATCTTCGTCGATCAGATCTTTTTGCTCGGAGTCGCGGATCAGCCCCAGTAGTTCATCACGGTTTTGAGGTTCACCGTGAAACAGTTGGTTGATAAGCAGGGAAAAAAATCCCTTTTTACTACTGGGTGCATCGCTGTTTTGAGAATGGTCGTCGCTCATGGCGTTTTTTTACAGATCTCTCTTTCAGGGAGTGGTCGCTGTCAGCGTCCGCGCCGACAGCAGGATAAACTGAGCCAGCGGCTCAGGCGTCTTCTTTTTCCGAAATGTACGGATCGGGATAGCCGAGAGCAAGCATTATCTCTGTCTCTAAGGCTTCCATCTCTTCAGCTTCATCGTCTTCAATGTGGTCATAGCCAAGCAGATGCAGGGTGCCGTGCACCACCATATGAGCCCAGTGCGCCTCAACGCTTTTCCCTTGCTCGTCTGCCTCTTGCTCAACAACCTGACGACAAATAATCAGGTCGCCCAGCAGCGGGAGCTCAATGCCTGGCGGTGCTTCAAAAGGAAACGACAGCACGTTCGTGGGTTTGTCTTTGCCGCGATAAGTCAGATTAAGCTCATGGCTCTCCGCCTCATCCACCAGGCGAACAGTCACTTCGCTTTCTGGCTGGAAAGGGGTTACCGCAGCCTCCAGCCAGCGCTGAAAAGCGGCCTCGTCAGGCAGGCCGCTGGTCTCTTCGCAGGCCAGCTGCAGGTCAAGAATTACCGCACTCATTTACTCTCCTGCGCCTCAGTCTGTGCTGCCATTGCTTCACGTTTACGCTCTTCCGCCAGTTTATCGCGGCGTTTTTGATCGGCTTCTTCCCAGGCTTCATAGGCGGTGACAATGCGTGCCACCACTGGGTGACGCACTACGTCTTCGCTCTGGAAGAAATTAAAGCTGAGCTCTTCGACCTCGGAGAGGACTTCAATGGCATGGCGCAGGCCCGATTTGGTGCTGCGCGGTAGATCGATCTGCGTAACGTCGCCGGTGATTACGGCTTTCGAGTTAAAGCCGATACGCGTCAGGAACATCTTCATCTGTTCGATGGTGGTGTTCTGACTCTCATCGAGAATGATAAAGGCGTCATTGAGCGTGCGTCCGCGCATATAGGCAAGGGGAGCCACCTCAATGACGTTGCGCTCCATCAGCTTTTCAACACGCTCAAAGCCAAGCATTTCAAACAGCGCATCGTAAAGCGGACGCAGGTAAGGATCGACCTTTTGACTCAGGTCGCCGGGCAGAAAGCCGAGTTTCTCACCCGCTTCCACCGCCGGGCGCGTCAGCAAAATACGGCGAATTTCCTGGCGCTCCAGCGCATCGACTGCCGCAGCGACCGCCAGATAGGTTTTACCCGTACCCGCTGGCCCAATGCCGAACGTAATGTCGTGATCGAGAATATTGGCGATGTATTGCGCCTGGTTTGGCGTGCGGGGCTTAATCACGCCGCGCTTGGTCTGAATATGCACGGCTTTGCCATAATCGGGCACGCTGTCGGCGGTCTGCTCCAGGACACGGCTCTCTTTGATCGCCAGGTGGATCTGCTCTGGCTCAATATCGGGTATGGTGCCGCGCACCGGCGCGGTATCGACATAGAGCGTGCGCAGAATATCTTCTGCGGCCTTCACACAGAGCGCGCGGCCAACCAGCTTGAAGTGATTGTCGCGACGGTTGATCTCAATACCCAGACGACGTTCAAGCTGTTTTACATTGTCGTCAAACGGACCGCACAGGCTCATCAGACGGCGGTTATCAGCCGGTTCAAGGGCGATTTCACGAGTTTCGATATTCAAACGAATCCTTTGGGTCACTCAGGGCCAGTTGGAATGTGTGTCCGATGCCGGGTTGGCTAACGACGGCATGTCTAAGAATTATTTATGGCATGTCGCCAGGGCGCAAGCGCAGCTAAAGATATTTGGGCAGCGCGTCCAGAAACCAAGGGCAGGGAGAGAAAAGAGCGACAGCGTGCGCTGTCGCTCTTCAGAGGCAATATCAAGGCTGGAAAGTGCCAACGCCGATGTCGTTCTCTTTGCGCGTGCGCGCAATGACTGACGCGGGGCTTTCAACAATGCGCAGCCCCATTTCATCTTCGGTGCGAACCACTTTGCCACGCAGAGAGTTGGTATAAACGTCAACGATTTCAACGTCAACGAACTTACCAATCATCTCAGGTGACCCTTCGAAGTTCACCACGCGGTTGCTCTCGGTGCGGCCAGAGAGTTCCATCACATTTTTACGTGAGGTGCCCTCTACCAGAATACGCTGCACGGTGCCGAGCATACGGCGGCTCCAGGCCATTGCCTGCTGGTTGATACGGTCTTGCAGGATATAGAGACGCTGCTTCTTCTCCTCCTCCGTAACATCATCCGGCAGATCGGCCGCTGGCGTACCCGGACGAGCAGAGTAGATAAAGCTGAAGCTCATGTCGAAGTTAACATCGGCAATCAGCTTCATGGTCTGCTCAAAATCCTGCTGGGTTTCACCAGGGAAGCCGATGATAAAGTCGGAGCTGATCTGAATATCCGGGCGCGCAGCGCGCAGCTTGCGGATAATCGCTTTGTACTCCAGCGCAGTATGCGCGCGCTTCATCAGCGTCAGGATACGATCCGCGCCGCTCTGAACGGGCAGGTGCAGGAAGCTCACCAGCTCAGGCGTGTCGCGATAGACATCGATGATATCGTCGGTGAATTCGATCGGATGGCTGGTGGTGAAGCGAATGCGGTCGATGCCGTCAATCGCCGCGACCAGACGCAGCAGCTCAGCAAAGGTGCAGATCTCGCCGTCAAAGGTTGCGCCGCGGTAGGCGTTAACGTTCTGACCCAGCAGGTTGACCTCACGCACGCCCTGCGCGGCCAGCTGCGCGATTTCCAGCAGGATGTCGTCGCACGGGCGGCTGACTTCTTCACCGCGGGTGTAGGGCACCACGCAGAAGGTGCAGTATTTGTTGCAGCCTTCCATGATAGAAACAAAGGCGGTAGGCCCTTCAGCGCGCGGTTCCGGCAGGCGGTCAAACTTTTCGATTTCCGGGAAGCTGATATCGACAATCGGGCTTTTACTGCCGCGCACGCTGTTGATCATTTCCGGCAGGCGATGCAGGGTTTGCGGGCCAAATACGATATCAACGTAGCTGGCGCGCTGACGAATATGGTCCCCTTCCTGCGACGCCACGCAGCCGCCGACACCGATAATCAAATCAGGGTTGCGCTCTTTCAGGGTTTTCCAGCGGCCAAGCTGGTGGAAAACTTTCTCCTGCGCCTTCTCACGAATGGAACAGGTGTTGAGCAGCAGTACGTCTGCCTCGTCAGCTTCCTCAGTCAGCGTATAGCCATGAGTACTGTTCAGCAGGTCAGCCATCTTGGATGAATCGTATTCGTTCATCTGACAGCCCCAGGTTTTGATGTGCAGTTTTTTCATTGTCGAACTAGCCATTGATTCAGTGCAGTGGAGTGCAGGGCGCGTATTGTAATGCTTTGACGCTGTTGTGACCAGCGTACAGCCGCCATACTTCCCTGGATGAGGCAGCGCATCTGGCTATTCTCTCACGCTTTGCCGGGCTTTTCTGCCGGGCAGCAGTTTTTCCGGTACACTTTGCGCCAGTAGATCCGTCTCTGACGACGGAGAGATCAGAAGGAGATGAGCAATGCAGGATAATCGCTTTGATGTAGTGGTGGTGGGGGGCGGCATGGTCGGCGCGGCGCTGGCATGTGGTCTGGCACTACAGCAGTTTCGCGTTGCCGTGGTTGAGCGCGCAGAGCCTGCACCTTTTGACGCCGCCAGCGATCCCGATGTGCGTATCTCTGCGATTGGCAGCGCGTCGGCAGGTATGTTGAAACAACTTGACGTCTGGCCGCGTGTCGAGGCGATGCGCTATGCGCCGTACCGTAAGCTGGAGACCTGGGAGTGGCAGACATCGCACGTCAGCTTTGACGCCGCTTCGCTGGGCTTGCCCGAGCTGGGCTTTATGGTGGAGAACAGTGTGTTGCAGCGCGCGCTGTGGGAGCGAATGCAGCAGCTGAATATTCATCTCTGCTGCCCGGCAACGCTGGCCACGCTGGAGGCGGAGAATGGCGGCTGGCGTCTCGATCTCAGCGAAGGCGGCACGTTACACACGCGACTGGTGGTGGGCGCTGATGGCGCAAATTCGCAGGTGCGGCAGATGGCGGGCATTGGTATTGACGGCTGGAGCTATGCGCAGTCCTGCTTGCTGATCAGCGTAGCCTGTGAGCATCCGGCGGGCGATTCCACCTGGCAGCAGTTTACGCCGCAGGGGCCGCGTGCTTTTTTGCCGCTGTATGATAATCGTGCCTCGCTGGTCTGGTATGACGCGCCTGCACGCATCCGCCAGCTGCAGGCGATGCCGCTGCCGCAGCTGGAAAAAGAGATTGCTGCTACCTTCCCGGCGCGGCTGGGACGCTTTAAGGCGCACGCGGCCGGCGGTTTTCCCCTGGTGCGTCGCCATGCCCAGCGCTATGTTTTGCCGGGGCTGGCTTTGATTGGCGATGCCGCGCACACCATTAATCCGCTGGCGGGGCAGGGGGTCAACCTCGGTTACCGCGACGTTGATGCGCTGGTAGACGTAGTGACAGAAGCGCGCAGTCAGGCACAGGACTGGGCGTCGGAAAGCGTGCTGCGTCGGTATCAGTCGCAGCGCCGCCGCGACAACCTGCTGATGCAGAGCGGTATGGATCTCTTCTATTTCGCCTTCAGCAACCGTCTGCCGCCGCTAAAATTTGCGCGCAATCTGGCGCTGATGGCGGCAGAGCGTTCAGGCGTGCTGAAGCGCAAGGTATTGCGTTACGCGTTAGGGCTGTAAACAGGAGACGCCGCTACCGCGTTCCTGCGTGAGTGGCGCTAACCGGGAGGCGCAGTCAGTGCAGGATAAGCAGCAACGCGGCCGGTTGGCATTTCTGACCGCCCGCGCAGGATAGTGCGCGGGCGGCTTTGCATCCCGGACGCGCGGCTCAGACGACCGACAGTGAAAGAGGGCTTAGCGGGTTTTTCCAGACGACAAAAACAACAAAGCCCGCAAAAGCGGGCCTGTTGTCAATTTGGCTGGGGTGCAGGGATTCGAACCCCGGAATGCCGGAATCAGAATCCGGTGCCTTACCGCTTGGCGACACCCCAATAGTGTCTTGTCAAATTGTCTTGTATGGCTGGGGTACGAGGATTCGAACCTCGGAATGCCGGAATCAGAATCCGGTGCCTTACCGCTTGGCGATACCCCAATAATTTGGTGGCTACGACGGGATTTGAACCTGTGACCCCATCATTATGAGTGATGTGCTCTAACCAGCTGAGCTACGTAGCCAGATACTGCTTACTGCTTCCAATGATGGCTGGGATACCTGGATTCGAACCAGGGAATGCCGGTATCAAAAACCGGTGCCTTACCGCTTGGCGATATCCCATCTGTCGATCTCGTATCCACGAGAATACATCGGATTGGCTGGGGTACCTGGATTCGAACCAGGGAATGCCGGTATCAAAAACCGGTGCCTTACCGCTTGGCGATACCCCATCCGGCTGCCGAAGACGTATATGGTGCGGGAGGCGAGACTTGAACTCGCACACCTTGCGGCGCCAGAACCTAAATCTGGTGCGTCTACCAATTTCGCCACTCCCGCAGAAAAAAATATGGTGGCTACGACGGGATTTGAACCTGTGACCCCATCATTATGAGTGATGTGCTCTAACCAGCTGAGCTACGTAGCCATCTTTTTTTTCGCGTACCTTCATCGGCGTTGCGGGGCGCATTATGCGTATTGAGCTCTGGAGCGTCAACACATTTTTTGTCGATTTTCGCCTTCACGCGCCTGTTTGTCTGGCTTGTGACCAGGCTGATGAATAATTCGGCAGGTTTTGATCGTAAGCGCATCAAAGCTAAAAAAAATGGGCCCTGCAAGGCCCATTCTGTTATGACATAGTTTACTTATTTATAAGCGGACTGGTGGACGCCAACTGCGCGGCCTGATGGATCGTCCATCGACTTAAACGCTTCGTCCCACTCAATCGCTTTCGCGGACGAGCATGCCACAGAAGGACCACCCGGCACACACTCTGCTGCGCTCGGCAGCGGGAACAGCTCTTCAAAGATCTCGCGATAGAGATAGGCTTCTTTCGACGCAGGTGTGTTGTACGGGAAGCGGAAGTGCGCGGTCGCCAGCTGCTGATCGCTGACCTGCTTCGCCGCGACCTCTTTCAGCGTATCGATCCAGCTATAGCCTACGCCGTCTGAGAACTGCTCTTTCTGACGCCAGGCCACGCTCTCTGGCAGGTAAGAAGAGAAGCATTCACGCAGAATGTGCTTTTCCATTTTACCGTTGCTGCCACACATCTTGTCCTGCGGGTTGATACGCATTGCCACGTCGAGGAATTTTTTATCAAGGAAAGGCACGCGCGCTTCCACACCCCATGCAGACATCGCCTTGTTGGCGCGGGCGCAGTCATACATATGCAGCGCCAGCAGTTTGCGCACGTTCTCTTCATGAAACTCTTTGGCATTCGGTGCCTTATGGAAGTAGAGGTAGCCACCAAATACTTCATCTGCGCCTTCGCCGGAGAGCACCATTTTAATGCCCATCGCTTTAATCTTGCGCGACATCAGGTACATCGGCGTCGAAGCGCGGATGGTTGTGACATCATAGGTTTCAATGTGATAAATCACATCGCGAATCGCATCCAGCCCTTCCTGGACGGTGAAGTGGATTTCATGATGCACGGTGCCCAGATGATCGGCGACCGATTTCGCGGCTTTCAGATCGGGCGAGCCTTCCAGACCCACAGCAAAGGAGTGCAGCTGTGGCCACCAGGCGTCGCTTTTGTCCTGGTCTTCAACGCGTTTCGCGGCAAAGCGCTTGGTCACGGCTGAGATAATTGAGGAGTCCAGGCCTCCAGAGAGCAGCACGCCGTAAGGCACGTCTGACATCAGGTGGCTTTTCACCGACTCTTCCAGCGCATGTTTCAGGCCAGCGGCATCAGTCGTGTTATGCTCGACTGCGGCATACTCCATCCAGTCACGCTGCCAGTAACGACGGATTTCGCCATCGGTGCTGGAAAGGTAGCTTCCCGGCGGAAATTCTTTAATTGAGCGACAAACGGGTACCAGTGCTTTCATCTCAGATGCGACAAACAGGTTCCCGTGCTCATCGTTGCCCATGTAGAGCGGAATAATGCCGATGTGATCGCGACCAATCAGGTACTGCTGCTTCACGCTGTCCCACAGGATAAAGGCGAACATGCCTTCCAGGTCATCCAGGAAATCAACGCCTTTTTCCTGATAGAGCGCGAGGATAACTTCACAGTCCGAGCCGGTCTGGAACTGATAGCGATCGCTCAGCTCTGCGCGCAGCGCCTGATGGTTATAAATTTCGCCGTTTACAGCCAGAACATGGGTGTGGTCGGCGTTATAGAGCGGCTGTGCGCCGTTGTTAACGTCAACAATGGAAAGACGCTCATGCGCGAGAATGGCTTTATCGTCGGCGTACACGCCCGACCAGTCTGGTCCGCGGTGACGCATCAGGCGAGAACTCTCCAGCGCTTTTTTACGCAATTCAACCGGATCGCTTTTCAGATCCAACACACCAAAAATAGAACACATATTCTGACTCCTGAGCTCGCCTGTCGGCGATGTTATCGTTGCCTTGTCCGGCAGCCCGTGGCTGCGTGATGTATAAGAAAATGCGCTATTTCATACATTCAATGCAAGCATATTTGCTTTTTAATGATAAAAAGCCTGTTGCTATGGCTGAAAGTTTGAATTTTATCTAATTTTTTCGCTGTTTTATTGATGGATGTTCAATAAAGGGCGATTTGAGGTGAAAAAAGCAGCGACGGTGCAGCGGGGTAAGAGGAAACGTCTGCCGCCCGGAAGCGGGCGGCACGACGCTAACTGCGGATTAAAACAGATCGATATCTGCTACAGAAGGGTAAATCCAGTCGGGGCGGAAGGGCATCGCGTCAATATCGCTTAACGTTGAAACGCCTGAGAGCACCAGAATGGTTTCCAGCCCTGCCTGGAAACCAGCAAGGATATCGGTGCGCAGGTTATCACCGACGATAACCGTCTGCTCGGAGTGAGCCTGCATCTTATTCAGCGCGGCGCGCATAATGTAGGGGCTGGGTTTACCGACATAAAACGGGCGACGGCCAGAGATTTTCTCAATACCGGCGCAGAGCGCGCCGCAGGCGGGAACGAAACCGCGAGCATGCGTATCGGGATTGGTGGCGATAAAGCGGGCACCGCTGGCGACAAAAAAGGCCGCCTTATGCATCATCTCCCAGTTGAACGATCGCGTTTCGCCCACGATAACGAAATCTGGATTGACGTCGGTGATGGTAAAGCCCGCTTTATAGAGCTCATGAATCAGTGCACCCTCACCAATCACATAGGCTTTTTTGCCTTCCTGCCGGCGTAGAAAATCGGCGGTCGCCATTGCCGAGGTATAAAACACCGAATCAGGCACGTCGATGCCGGCGTTAGCAAAGCGGTTTGCCAGATCCTGCGCCGTCTGCGACGGATAGTTGGTCAGGACCACCAGCGGCATCTCTTTTTGCAGAATGCGCTGTAAAAACTCCTGCGCACCGGGCACGGCAGTGTTGTCATGCATCAACACGCCGTCAATATCACAAATTACGCTTTTTATCGTCATAGGGTCAGTCCTGGGGCGTTGACTCTTCCAGTAAATGTTGCAGCAGAATGCCATTAAGCATGGCGCGTTTTGCCAGTGCAAATGCACCTATTGCTGAACGATGATCGAGCTCGGAACGCACGACCGGCAGATTTCTGCGGAAAGCGTTGAGTGCCTGCGTGTTGATACAGCCTTCAATCGCCGGAAGAAGTGCTTTCTCGGCATCGGTGATCTCTCCTGCCAGCACCACTTTTTGTGGATTGAACAGGTTAATCGCGATGGCAATGGCTTTGCCAAGATAGCGTCCAACATATTCAATCACTTCGCAGGCCAGCGCATCGCCCTGATTAGCGGCTTTGCAAATCTGCGTAATCTGACAGGCGTCCTGCGTCAGGATGCTGGGATAACCCTGGCTGAGCAGATGGCGCACGCGGTTTTCAATCGCGCCATTAGCGGCGATGGTTTCCAGACAGCCAAAGTTACCGCAGTGGCAGCGCTCACCCAGGGGATCGACCTGGATATGCCCAATTTCACCCACGTTACCGTTGCTTCCAAGGAAGATATGGCCGTTGGCAATGATGCCTGCGCCAGTGCCGCGATGGAGCCGCACCAGAATGGAATCGGCGCAGTCGCGGCTTGCACCAAAGTAGTGCTCCGCCAGCGCCAGGCTGCGGATGTCATGCCCCACAAAGCTGGTGACGTTAAAGCGATTTTGTAACGCAGCGACCAGTGGCCAGTGGCTGACGGCGATGTGGGGCATATAGCGGATTACCCCGTTAACCGGATCCACCAGGCCAGGCAGGATCACTGAGATAGCAATCAGTTCGCGAATTTTACGCTGGTGGGCCTCGATAAAACGGCCGATGGCGGCGAAAAGGGCATGCTCCAGCGTCTCCTGGGTGCGCTCCGGCAGCTCATAATCCTCCTGAGCCAGCGACTTTCCACCTAAATCAAACAGCGTCAGCGTGGCATCGTTGCGCCCAAGCCTGACGCCAATAGTATGGAAGTTGCGGGTTTCAGTCACGATGGAGATGGCGCGGCGACCGCCGGTGGATGCCTGCTGATCCACCTCTTTGATCAGGCCGCGCTCAATAAGCTGACGGGTAATTTTGGTAACGCTGGCGGGCGCAAGCTGGCTGAGTTCAGCAATCTGTATGCGTGAAATCGGACCCTGCTGGTCGATTAGCCGATAAACGGCTGCGCTGTTGAGTTGCTTGACAAGATCGACATTTCCTATTTGTGTCTGGCCGCCAGTGGTCATTCAGTGCTTACTCGCTCAGGACGTCGTCTCCGTTGACAAACGTCTTAATGATGGTGAAGTCACGCGAAAAAACAGTGAGGTTGGCGACTTTTCCTGCTTCAACCGTACCCAGCTGCTTATCCACGCCCATTGCCTGTGCCGGATAGAGCGTCGCCATGCGCAGCGCTTCATCCAGCGCAATACCAACATGCTCGACGGCATTGCGCACCGATTCAATCATCGTGATGGCCGACCCGCTCAGCGTTCCGTTTTCATCAACGCACAGGCCATTGCGATAGTATATTGTTTTACCTGCGAAAATAAATTTATCGATATCAGCACCTGCCGGTGCAGTGGCATCGGTAACCAGTACCAGTTTGTTACCTTTGATTCGTTTCGCATTGCGTACATTAGCGTAATGGACGTGTAAACCATCTGCAATGATGCCGCAGTATACATCAGGCGAATCAAACAACGCACCGATTAGGCCCGGTTCGCGCCCGGCAAAGGCAGGCATGGCATTATAGAGATGGGTTGCGAAGGTGACGCCGGCGCGGAATCCCGCTTTGGCCTCGTCATAGGTTGCGCTGGAATGGCCCGCAGAGACAATGATGCCCGCCTGCGTCAGCTGACGGATTACCTCATCGCCGGCGTTTTCCGGTGCCAGCGTGACCTTGGTAATCACATCGGCGTTGTCGCACAGGTAGCGCACCAGCGCCGGGTCGGGCAGGCGAATCAGGTCAGGGTTATGCGTGCCTTTTTTCGCTTTGTTGAGCCACGGCCCCTCCAGGTGCAGACCCAGCGCCTGATGCTGATGTTTCAGCTTGTAGCTGCGCATCGTCTCAATGGCGCGTTTCATCAGTGCATCGCTGCTGGTAATCAATGTTGGAAGAAAGCTGGTACAGCCCGATTTTTCATTGGCGCGCTGCATAATCTCCAGCGTTTCCACGCTTAGCGCATCAATATCATCGTTAAACTGCACGCCACCACAGCCATTCAGTTGTAAATCGATAAAGCCGGGAGCAATCAGCGCGCCTGAAACATCGTTTAGCGTCATATCAGCAGGCAGCGCGTCGCGTGGACAGACGCGTGCAATGCGCCCGTCATTGATAACCACCGCATGGTTATCCAGAACTTCATGGCCGGTATAAATACGGCCGTTTACTAATGCGTACATTGTCATTCTCCCGGCTAAGCCCGCCAGAACATCATGGCGAGCATTTACAACATTGTCTTACACACCCTTCATATTTTCCGCTTCCATTTCGCGGAAATATTTGACGGTTTTCACTTTCAGTTCCATCGTAGCGGGCTCATCGCAGACCACTACCGATTTGGCATGCAGCTGCAGGCAACTAATGGTCCACATATGGTTAACGTTGCCTTCAACCGCCGCCTGAAGCGCCTGCGCTTTAACATGACCCGTCACCAGAATCATCACTTCTTCGGCATCAAGCAGCGTGCCTACCCCGACAGTCAGCGCATATTTTGGCACCTGATCGACATCGCCATTGAAAAAACGGGAGTTCGCCACGCGCGTATCGTGCGTCAGTGTTTTAATGCGGGTGCGGGATGCCAGCGAAGAGGCGGGTTCGTTGAAGGCAATATGGCCATCGTTACCGACGCCGCCCATAAACAGATGAATTTTGCCCAGCGCGCGAATCTTTTCTTCATACTGGCGACATTCTGCGTCAATATCGGCAGCATTACCATTCAGAAGGTTGATGTTTTCTGGTTGAATATCAACATGATCAAAAAAGTTTCGGTACATAAAGCTGTGATAGCTTTCCGGGTGCTCTTTCGGCAGGCCAACATACTCATCCATGTTAAAAGTGACAACGTGCTTAAAGCTGACCTGGCCCGCTTTGTGCATCTCGATAAGATGCTTATAAGCCTCCAGCGGAGTCCCTCCGGTTGGCAACCCTAAAACAAAGGGGCGATCCGCTGTAGGGTTAAAAGCGTTGATGCGATTGACGATATGACGGGCTGCCCACTTGCCCACCTGGGTTGGGGTAGCCAGAGGAATAAGTCGCATAGTTCACCTCATTCTGAGAAAAGAAAAGGGGTGATGCAGTGCGCTTTGTGGCCACCCTTGGCAGGGCGGGTTAAAACACGTTCTTAGGCAACACTGCATCCTGATATTTTGCATCTTAAAATAAGTGGCAAGCAATCGCCATACGCCTCGGCTAAAAATAGTGCTTTTTGGTGAGAAGTATCACAGAAGAGACGCTTTTAATTTGCGAGGCGAATTAATTTGTCATTACACTGCGCAACGTGAAGTGTAGTGTCATTCAAACCCCTGCGGCTGACAAAAATAAGCAAGCGGCAGCAGGGCGACAAGCCAGTCTCATAGGGGGAAAGGGCAAATGTTAGGTTACTTACAAAAAGTTGGCCGCGCGCTCATGGTGCCGGTTGCAACCCTGCCAGCGGCAGCGATATTAATGGGGGTCGGCTACTGGCTCGATCCCAATGCGTGGGGCGCAAGCAATGCGCTGGCGGCGCTGCTTATCAAGTCAGGGGCAGCCATCATCGAACACATGTCAGTGCTGTTCGCGATTGGCGTCGCCTATGGCCTGTCCAAAGACAAAGACGGTGCAGCCGCCTTGAGCGGCTTTGTCGGCTATCTGGTGGTCACCACGCTCTGCTCGCCAGCGGCGGTGGCAATGATCCAGAAGATCCCGGTTGATCAGGTGCCCGCCGCCTTCGGTAAAATTGAAAACCAGTTTGTCGGCATTATGGTCGGTATCCTGTCGGCTGAGGTGTATAACCGCTTTAGCCATGTTGAACTGCCTAAGGCACTCTCTTTCTTCAGCGGGCGACGCCTTGTTCCGATCCTCGTCTCCTTTCTGATGATTATCGTGGCCTTTATTCTGATGTATGTCTGGCCGGTGATCTTTAACGGTCTGGTTAACTTTGGCGAACACATTCAGAAACTGGGCTCTGTCGGGGCGGGCATTTACGCCTTCTTTAACCGCCTGCTGATCCCGGTTGGCCTGCACCATGCGCTCAACTCCGTATTCTGGTTTGACGTGGCGGGCATCAACGACATTCCTAAATTCCTTGGCGGTGCGCAGTCTATCGCTAACGGCACTGGCATTGTGGGCATTACTGGCCGTTATCAGGCAGGCTTCTTCCCCATTATGATGTTCGGTCTGCCTGGCGCAGCACTGGCCATTTACCACTGCGCCCGCCCGGAAAACCGTGCCAAAGTGGGCGGCATCATGCTGGCTGCGGCATTTGCGGCTTTCTTCACCGGGATTACAGAGCCGCTGGAATTCTCCTTTATGTTTGTGGCACCGGTGCTTTATGTGATTCACGCCGTGCTGACGGGTATCTCTGTCTTTATCGCGGCCAGCATGCAGTGGATTGCCGGTTTCGGCTTCAGTGCGGGGCTGGTGGATATGGTCCTGTCGAGCCGTAACCCGCTGGCCACACACTGGTGGATGCTTATCCCGCAGGGCATCGTGTTCTTTGCGCTCTACTATGTGATATTTCGCTTTACCATCCAGAAATTTAATCTGATGACGCCGGGCCGTGAGCTGGCGGTGGCAGGGGATGAGAGCGACGGATATGACGTCAATGTCGATAAAACCAGCGATGGCGAGAGCGAAACAGAGTCGCTGGCACGGCGTTATATTGGGGCCGTAGGAGGCTCAGACAATTTAACCGGCATTGACGCCTGTATTACCCGTCTGCGTCTTAACGTCAAAGATGCAGGGCAGGTGAATGAGTCGGTCGCTAAACGTCTGGGCGCCTCAGGCGTGATTCGTCTTAACAAACAGAGCGTGCAGGTGATTGTGGGCACGCAGGCTGAGAGCATCGCGTCGGCGATGAAAAAGGTTTTAACAAAAGGACCTGTCGCGTCGGCGGGTGGTGCCACGGCAGCACCGGCTGCGCCTGTGGCTAAACCACAGGCGGTGCTCAACAGCGAAAAACGCGCGATCGCCACGCTGGTGGCACCCGTAAGCGGTGACGTGGTTGCGCTGGAGAGCGTGCCTGACGAAGCTTTCGCCAGCAAAGCGGTGGGCGAGGGGCTGGCGATCAAGCCGACCGGAAAAACCGTGGTCGCGCCGATAGCGGGTACGCTGGTAAAAATCTTTGCCACGAATCACGCCTTCTGTCTGGAAACCAGCAACGGCGTCGAGATTGTGGTGCACATGGGGCTGGATACCGTGGCGCTGGAAGGCAAAGGCTTTACCCGCCTGGCGGAGGAGGGCGCAACCGTTGCGGCCGGAGAGCCGGTACTGGAGATGGATCTCGATTACCTGAACGCCAGTGCGCGCTCAATGATAAGCCCGGTGGTGGTCAGTAACAGTGAAGACTTTGCCGGACTTACGCTGCTGGCAACGGGTTCGGTTGTAGCGGGTGAAACGCCGCTCTATGAGGTAAAAGCCTGAGGCTTTCGTTATCACGGTGTAAAATAAAGCAGGCAGGAAGCGATTCCTGCCTTTTTCGTTTTATCGCCTTAACAAACCGGTTGTTTCCCTTCGACGCTTTGTGGATCATACTCCGTTACTTCGTGGTACAAATCACCCGCTATACGTATTGAGGATTGAGAGATGAGTGAGGCTGAAGCCCGCCCAACTAACTTTATTCGTCAGATCATTGACGAAGATTTGGCGAGCGGCAAGCACAACAGCGTGCACACCCGTTTTCCGCCGGAGCCCAATGGTTACCTGCATATTGGCCATGCTAAATCCATCTGCCTGAACTTCGGCATTGCTCAGGATTATCAGGGGCAGTGCAACCTGCGTTTCGACGATACCAACCCGGTTAAAGAGGACATGGAATTCGTTGAATCCATCAAGCGCGACGTGCAATGGCTGGGCTTTGAGTGGAGTGGCAACGTTCGTTATTCCTCAGATTACTTCGATCAGCTTTATCTCTATGCGGTTGAATTGATCAATAAAGGCCTGGCCTATGTTGATGAACTGACGCCGGAAGAGATCCGCGAATATCGCGGTACGCTGACCGCGCCGGGTAAAAACAGCCCCTATCGCGATCGCAGCGTGGAAGAGAACCTGGCGCTGTTCGAAAAAATGCGTAACGGTGAGTTTGCTGAAGGCAAAGCCTGTTTGCGTGCAAAAATCGATATGGCGTCCAGCTTCATCGTGATGCGCGACCCGGTGCTCTATCGCATTAAGTTTGCCGAACATCACCAGACCGGTAACAAGTGGTGCATCTATCCGATGTACGATTTTACCCACTGCATCTCCGATGCGCTGGAAAACATTACTCACTCGCTCTGCACGCTGGAGTTCCAGGATAACCGTCGCCTGTATGACTGGGTGCTGGATAACATTACCATCCCGGTACACCCGCGCCAGTATGAGTTTTCACGCCTTAACCTCGAATACGCGGTGATGTCGAAGCGCAAGCTGACGCAGCTGGTGAGCGAAAAAGTGGTGGAAGGCTGGGATGACCCACGCATGCTGACCGTGTCTGGCCTGCGCCGTCGCGGCTATACTGCAGCCTCTATTCGTGAATTCTGTCGCCGCATTGGCGTAACCAAACAGGATAACGTGGTTGAGATGGCGTCGCTGGAGTCCTGCATCCGTGACGATCTGAACGAAAACGCGCCGCGTGCCATGGCCGTGCTGGATCCGCTGAAGGTGGTGATTGAGAACCTGCCAGCAGGCCATCATGAAACCATCACTATGCCAAACCACCCCAACAAGCCGGAGATGGGCACGCGTGATGTGCCGTTTGGTCGCGAAGTCTGGATCGATCGTGCCGACTTCCGTGAGGAAGCCAACAAGCAGTACAAGCGACTGGTGCTGGGCAAAGAGGTGCGTTTGCGTAACGCCTACGTGATTCGCGCTGAACGCGTGGCGAAAGATGAAGCGGGTAATATCACCTGCATCTACTGCACCTGCGATGTTGATACCCTGAGCAAAGATCCCGCTGACGGCCGCAAGGTCAAAGGCGTTATCCACTGGGTTTCAGCCGACCATGCGCTGCCAGCAGAATTCCGCCTTTACGATCGCCTGTTCAGCGTGCCGAATCCGGGCGCAGCAGACGATTTTCTGACGACCATCAATCCCGGCTCGCTGGAGATCCGCCAGGGATTTGTTGAGCCTGGCGTGCAAAATGCCATGCCGGAAGCGCCTTATCAGTTTGAACGCGAAGGCTACTTCTGCGCTGACAGCCACTACTCTCGTCCAAATCATCTGGTGTTTAACCGCACCGTTGGACTACGTGATACCTGGGCAAAAATCGGCGATTAAATTTTTGCATTAACCGCATCACTTTATGACAACAGGGCGAGCAATCGCCCTTTTTTATGGCTGTTATCTGCGCTTATACACGTTTTTATTCTTCAGAGGATAATATTAACTTGTCGGACCACATTGAGAGTTGTCTGAGTTAATTAAATTTAATCAATTTCCAGATGTGAATTTGTTATTTTGAGGTAGGCTATTCGCTCTTAAAAAGGCTATGCGGGCATAACAAGGAAATAAAATGACAGCTCTCGCTCAGGAAGCAAGACACAGCGTAGTAGTTTTGCATCAGTTAATCGAACGTATCTTTAATCAGCCGTCAGGTGAAGATGACAGTTTCCATTTACTCCTCTCGCATTTTCACCCCGATTTCCGCATGGTGACGCCGCAGGGCAAACTGCTTGATTTCAACCAGACTGAAGATCTCTTTCGTCAGCTGCAGGGGAAGCGTGAAGGAATGCGTATTGCCACCAGCGAGCACGCTGTTATTTCCCAGCAGAAGAATGAAATCACCATTCAGTATCGCGAACTGCAAATGATGAACGGTCAGGATCAGACGCGCATTTCACTGGCTATCCTGGATTGCAGTACGTCCATCCCTCGCTGGCGCTATCTGCACGAAACCCTCGTCGCCTGACAGCCATAAAAAAAGCCGGTATCTGTACCGGCTTTTAGCATTACTGCATAGCACACTGTTTTTACTGATCGTGGAGCGTTTCGTCTTCGCGGCAATCGCCCAGCGCGCAGTGACCGTAGAGGTAAAGGCTGTGGTTAGTCAGCTTAATACCGTGACGGGTAGCGATATCACGCTGGCGCGTTTCGATAGACTCGTCGCTAAATTCGATAACTTTGCCGCAGTCAAGGCAGATCAGGTGATCGTGATGATGCTGCTGGGTCAGTTCGAAAACCGATTTCCCGCCTTCAAAGTTGTGACGCGTTACGATGCCTGCATCATCAAACTGATTAAGAACACGATAAACGGTAGCCAGACCAATCTCTTCGCCCATATCAATCAGGCGTTTATACAGATCTTCCGCGCTGACGTGATGGCACTGAGGTTCCTGAAGCACTTCCAGAATTTTGAGTCTGGGCAGCGTGACTTTCAGGCCAGCCTTCTTTAATGCGGTATTGTTGTCAGTCATGCGGATATTGTCCTGTTACTTTGCTGGTTACTTGAGGCGCCTTGCCTTGAATGTCGTTCGGTGTCTATTCTCATTTGCGTCTCATTATAGAGGCGAAGCTTTGAAATGAAAACCGAGGGAAACGCCTGAAATCAACACGGGCTGTCAGGGAAAACATAACGGCGCCGGGTGGAAAAATGCAGGAGGTTCGTCATCATCTCGCTAACTTCCTGACCTCGCGGGAGAAATAAGCAGATAACCGATGTGGGTATTGTACAGAATTGCAGATGAAAGTTAAAAATCTGTAGCTATTATTTCTATAGGAAAAACCACTCCCTCAATGTGAGCCAGCGCCCACATTGAGGAGCGGACACTTACGCTTCGATGATGGCCTGCAGCTGTAGCTCATCATAAATCTGCTTAACCCAGGCATCAACGCGCTCGTTGGTCAGTTCAGGCTGGCGGTCTTCGTCGATCGCTAAACCGAGGAAGTGTTTATCGTCGGCCAGGCCTTTAGATGCTTCGAAATGATAGCCTTCGGTCGGCCAGTGCCCCACGATAACCGCGCCGTTTGGCTCGATGATATCGCGGATAGTGCCCATCGCGTCGCAGAAATATTCGGCATAATCTTCCTGGTCGCCGCAGCCAAAAAGGGCCACCAGCTTGCCGTTGAAATCAATCTCTTCCAGCGTCGGGAAGAAGTCATCCCAGTCGCACTGCGCTTCACCATAGTACCAGGTCGGAATGCCCAGCAGCAAAATGTCGAATGCTTCCAGATCTTCTTTCGTGCTTTTGGCAATGTCATGAACTTCCGCAACGTCTTTACCCAGCTGTTTCTGGATCATTTTTGCAATGTTTTCGGTGTTGCCGGTATCGCTGCCAAAGAAGATGCCTACGATTGCCATGGGGTAAATAACCTCTTAAATCCTGATAATGAGATGCATGCGCGGTGCGCACAATTAAGCGAATGATAGCAGAGCGGGCAAAAGGGCGGAACTTGAAAAGCCGCTACATTTGCTTCTGCGTGCGCTTTGCGCGATTCAG
This sequence comes from Pantoea sp. KPR_PJ, assembly GCF_041386365.1. Taxonomy (NCBI): domain Bacteria; kingdom Pseudomonadati; phylum Pseudomonadota; class Gammaproteobacteria; order Enterobacterales; family Erwiniaceae; genus Pantoea; species Pantoea sp. KPR_PJ. The sequence continues at coordinate 386,651 of NZ_JABMIK010000003.1, forward strand.
TCCAGTTTGAGTTGCGCCAGCAGCATTTGTTCAATCAGTTCGCTGCGGCTGATATTGCGCTGCTCAGCCAGGGTGTTCAGGGCATCCACAGCCTCGCTGCTCATTTTGAGTTCGACACGGCGCAGCCCGCGCACTTTGTCACGTTTCAGTTGATTGCGCTTATTGATGCGCAGCTGTTCATCACGCGATAGCGGACTGGTTTTCGGTCGACCGGGACGACGCTCATTTGCAAACAGATCCAGCGTAGTGCGGTCAGTGTGTTCTTTTGCCATGGCTTAATAAAACTGAAGGCGCGAACAGGCGCGTTTATAACGAAATGGGCTATTGCCGTAGCAAAAACAGGCAGCGGCAAAATTTAGCGCGCCATCATACTCCAGCCGGAGGGATGACGCCAATGCTAAACCGCGAACGGCAAGCTTTTGCTTTTAAAGCGCAAAAAAACGGCGAACGCTGCGCAATACGGCATCAGGTTTCTCGGCATGCACCCAGTGACCGGCACCGGTGATAACGTGTGCATGGGCGGCCGGGAACTGACGCAGCAGCGCATCACGGTACTGATTGTCGAGATAGGGCGAATCGCCGCCGCGAATAAAGAGCGCCGGATGCGGCCAGGCGGGTACCTCTTCCCAGCCAGAGAGTGTAGCGTAATTCTCCCAGAGTGCAGGCACGTTGAAGCGCCATTCGCCTTCCTGGAAAGATTTAAGAATAAACTGGATAACGCCCTCTTCATGAATATGCGCACGCATCACCTGCGCCGCCTCGCTGCGCAGGCGCACGCCCGCTTCGCTCACGGCGCGAATGCCAGCAAAAATTTCATCATGGCGGCGCGTCTGGTAATCGACGGGCGCGATGTCAATCAGCACCAGACGTTCAAGACGCTCGGGAGCCAGCGCGCTCATGGCCATCGCAATCTTGCCGCCCATCGAATGACCAATCACGGCGACGCGATCGATATGGTGCGCATCCAGCGTATCGAACATATCCTGTGCCATCGCGCGATAGCTCATCTCATCAGCACGTGGCGACAGGCCATGGTTACGCACATCGACCTGAATGAGCGGACGCGCCTCTTTCAGGCCTCGCGCCAGCACGCCGAGGTTATCAAGGCTGCCAAACAGGCCGTGAATAAGCAGGATGGGCAGGGAATCAGCAACAGATTGGTCAGTTTGCAGACGAGCATTTAAAATCATGGCAAAGTTCTTAAGATGGGGACCTCGGCTTAGGTTATCATGCTTTCACCTTTTCAGGCGTGCCAACAGGCCAGGCTTTAGGGCATATTCTGACTTTTGCGGTCAGAACGTGCGAATGCTATCAGCCCGTCTGGATTTAACTTTATAATCCTTATGTTAGAACCTGTCCGGCCAGCGGATTCGTGAAATGTGCCCAGGCATTTTTCAGGCTGGCATGGTTCTGTCATGAGTCGAAACCGTACGGAAAAAGATGAAAACGATCGAAGTTGACGAAGACCTTTATCGCTATATCGCCAGCCACACGCAGCACATCGGCGAAAGTGCCTCTGACATTTTACGGCGGATGCTGAAATTTACTGCCGGTCAAAGCGCCTCTGCCACCACGGCGGCCCCGTTAGCCGCAGGCGATACGGCGCAAAAAGCCATTCAGCCAGTGCGTGTGGAAAACCGTCCGCAGGATCGTGTGCGCGCGGTGCGTGAGCTGCTGCTGTCCGACGAGTACGCCGAACAGAAGAAAGCGGTTAATCGCTTTATGATGATTCTGTCAACCCTCTATCGTCTTGATCCTTCAGCATTTGCCGACGCCACTGCTTCGTTGCAGGGCCGTACCCGCGTCTATTTTGCGGGCGACGAGCAAACGCTGTTGCAAAATGGCACCCATACCAAGCCGAAGCACGTTCCCGGCACGCCGTACTGGGTGATCACTAACACCAATACCGGCCGTAAATGCAGCATGGTGGAACACATCATGGTCTCAATGCAGTTCCCGCAGGAACTGGCTGAGAAAGTTTGCGGCACCATTTAAACCGAAGCGTCAGGGAGAAGCGCCAATGGCCAGTCACCCCCGTGCCGGGCAACCCGCCCAGCAGAGCGATTTGATTAACGTTGCACAGTTAACCTCACAGTATTATGTCCTGCAGCCCGACGTGGCGAACCCGGACCATGCGGTGAAATTTGGCACCTCCGGTCATCGCGGCAGCGCAGGGCGTCAGAGCTTTAACGAACATCACATTCTGGCGATTGCGCAAGCTATCGCGGAAGAGCGCAAGAAAAACGGTGTTACCGGCCCTTGCTACGTTGGCAAAGACACGCATGCGCTCTCTGAGCCGGCGATCCTTTCTGTGCTGGAAGTCCTGGCCGCCAATGGCGTAGACGTGATTGTGCAGCAGGACAACGGCTACACCCCGACGCCCGCGATCTCCAACGCTATTCTGGAGCACAACAAGCAGGGTGGAGCGCAGGCGGATGGCATCGTCATTACGCCGTCGCACAACCCGCCAGAAGATGGCGGCATCAAATACAATCCGCCGAACGGTGGCCCGGCTGATACCAACGTGACGAAAGTGGTAGAAGATCGTGCTAACCAGCTGATCAAAGCGGGTCTGCAGGACGTCAAACGCCTGCCGCTGGATCAGGCGCTGGCAAGCGGTCGCATTGTCGAAAAAGATCTGATCCAGCCTTACGTTGAAGGCCTGGCGCAGGTGATCGACTTTGCGGCTATCCAGAAAGCGGGCCTGAAGCTGGGTGTCGATCCGCTGGGAGGGTCCGGGATCGAGTACTGGAAGCGCATTGCCGAGCATTATCAGCTCGATCTGACCATCGTGAACGACGCTGTCGATCAGACCTTCCGCTTTATGCATCTGGATAAAGATGGCGTCGTGCGTATGGACTGCTCTTCTGAGTGCGCAATGGCGGGTCTGCTGGCGTACAAAGATAAGTTCGATCTGGCTTTCGGTAACGATCCCGACTATGACCGTCACGGCATCGTTACGCCTTCTGGCCTGATGAACCCGAACCACTATCTGGCTGTGGCCATCAACTACCTGTTCCAGCACCGCCCGCAGTGGGGCAAAGAGGTGGCTGTAGGTAAAACACTGGTCTCCAGCGCAATGATAGATCGCGTCGTCAACGACATTGGTCGCAAGCTGGTAGAAGTGCCGGTTGGCTTCAAGTGGTTTGTGGATGGCCTGTTTGACGGCAGCTTTGGCTTCGGTGGCGAAGAGAGTGCAGGCGCTTCTTTCCTGCGTTTCGATGGCTCAGCCTGGTCAACCGACAAAGATGGTATCATCCTTTGCCTGCTGGCAGCGGAGATTACCGCAGTGACCGGCAAGAACCCGCAGCAGCACTACGACGAGCTGGCACAGCGCTTCGGCGCGCCGAGCTACAACCGTTTGCAGGCACCGGCAACGTCTGCCCAGAAAGCCGCGCTCTCTAAGCTCTCACCTGAGATGGTCAGTGCCGACACGCTGGCGGGCGATCCCATTACCGCTCGTCTGACGGCGGCACCGGGCAATGGCGCATCGATTGGCGGTCTGAAAGTGATGACGGAAAACGGCTGGTTCGCTGCGCGTCCATCAGGCACCGAAGACGCCTACAAAATTTACTGCGAGAGCTTCCTGGGTGCAGAACATCGTGCGCAGATTGAGAAAGAAGCGGTAGAGATTGTGAGCGAAGTGCTGAAAAACGCCTGATTAATGTCGGGCTGGCGTGGCGTATCAGGTTCTTCTGAACAGGCGCGTCTGAAAGCGGTCAGGGGCTGATAACATTTTCGCTCAGGGCCGTTTCTGGCAGAACGCACTTCACTTGTGAGAGGCGTGCGTTAAGGCGCTCGTGCGCGGCGTGTTGAAGCCCGCCAGCGCCTTTGCTGCTCAGCACAAGTCCTTCAGGAAACCGGTTTTACTGTACGCATCAGGCGCCTTCGGGCGCTTTTTTATGGCATAAAACGGTAGCCAATGCCGGTTTCCGTCAGCAAATGACGTGGCTGCGTCGGATCGGTCTCCAGCTTCTGTCGCAGGTGTGCCATATAGATGCGCAAATAGTGGCTGTGTTCTACCGCATTAGGCCCCCATACCTGACTCAGCAACTGCCGCTGCGTCAGCACCTTGCCAACATTATTTAACAGCAGGCTTAACAGGCGAAATTCGATGGGCGTCAGATGGACTTCCTGCCCGTCGCGTACCACGCGCCGCGCTGCCAGGTCGATGGTCACATCCGCAAACTCAATCACCGGCTCAGGCTGCTGTGCAGCATGGCGACGTAAGGCGACACGCACGCGTGCCAGCAGTTCGCCAATACCGAAAGGTTTGGTCAGGTAGTCGTCTGCGCCGGCATCGAGCGCGTCGATCTTATCCTGCTCATCTACGCGCGCCGACAGGACGATTACCGGAACCCGGCTCCACTGGCGCAGATCGCGAATAAAATCGCGTCCGTCACCGTCGGGCAATCCTAAATCCAGGATCACCAGATCGGGTTTGCGCGTTGCTGCCTCAATTAATCCTCGCTGTAACGTATCGGCGTCAAACACCTTTAGCGTTTCGCCCTCCAGCGCAAGGCGGACAAAGCGGCGGATCTCTTTTTCGTCTTCAACGATCAATACGGTGGCCACGTCGTGATGCTCCATGCCTGATAACGTGTCGTCACTCTATCAGCAATTTTGCCGAAGCCCTATTAGCGTAGTAGAAGTGCTCTTGTTAACTTTTCTGTAACTTACTCTCCTCTGTCGAGCGTGGGCTGGCCCGCCAGCAAAAAATAGTGGTCTGATGAGTAGTAAAACGACAGTCATCAGCGTAATATCTGACCAGGATCACATTATCCACTTCTCGCTTCCAGGGAGGCAGAATATGTATCAGGCTTATCCGCTGTATAAAATCATCCTGCGCCGTGCGCTGGTTATCTTCATTGGCGTTACTGCTTTGCCGGTTATGCTGTTTCGCAAAGATCGCGCGCGCTTCTACAGCTATCTGCACCGAATCTGGTGCAAGACCAGCGCAAAGCCGGTCTGGCTGGCGCAGACCGAATCAGCAGGCGGCGTTTTCTGGTAACCCGCCTGCCAGGCAGAACAAAGCCCGCTCTCTCAAGCGGGCTTTGTTGTTTCTGAAGATCGTCACAGAGAAAACCCTTTCCATCGCTGGCCTGAGGCTGTCATTCGTCTGTTTTTCAGCTACACTTAAACCTCTACAAGATTTCGGAGGTTGTACAAGTATGAGCGTAAAAATTCCGCTGGGTATCAGTGCCTGCCTGCTGGGAGAACAAGTGCGTTTTGATGGTGGCCATAAACGGCTCGCCTTTGCTGTCAACGAGCTTGCGCCCTTTGTACGTTTCGAGCCGGTGTGTCCCGAAATGGCGATAGGATTGCCGACCCCGCGTCCGGCGCTGCGTCTGGTTAAGCAGGAGGATGAAGAGATCCATCTCTGTTTCAGTAAAGATGGCGGTCAGGAGATGACGCAGCAGATGCGTGACTGGTCGGCTGAGCGCGTTAAATCTCTGCATCACCTGTGCGGCTATATCCTCTGTGCTAAGTCGCCCAGCTGCGGTATGGAACGCGTGCGCGTCTATGAACCCGATACAAACAATAACCGTAAGTCGGGCATGGGGCTGTTTGCTGAAAAACTGCAGGCGGAAATGCCCTGGCTGCCGATTGAAGAGGATGGACGCCTGCATGACCCGGTGCTGCGCGAGAATTTCGTCGGGCGCATCTGTGCACTGCATGAGTTTAACCAGATGTGGAAGCGTGGCCTGACGCGCGCGCAGCTTATCGCCTTTCACAGCCGCTATAAGCTGCTGATGCTGGCGCACTCGCAGGAAAAATATCGCGAGCTTGGCCCCTTTGTCGCCTCGATGAGCCAGTGGGACTCGCTGGAAGCGTACGCCTTTGAATACCGTAATCGCATGATGGCGCTGCTCTCGCAGCCTGCCACGCGCCGCAACCACACAAACGTGCTGATGCATGCGCAGGGCTACTTCCGTCGTCAGCTTAGCTCGCCCCAGCGTCAGGAGCTGGCGGAGCTGATCGACCGCTACCGCTGCGGCGTTCAGCCGCTGCTGGCGCCGATCACCATGCTGAAACACTATATGACGCAATATCCGCACCCCTGGCTGACTCAGCAGCGCTATTTCGATCCTTACCCGGAAGCGCTGCGTCTGCGCTATGGTCAGTAATATGCGTACCCATCTGGTCTGGCTGCGCAACGACCTGCGCATTCATGATAACCTGGCGCTGAACGCCGCCTGCCGCGATGCGGATGCGCAGGTTATCGCACTCTACATAGCGACGCCGAAGCAGTGGCACCAGCATGATATGGCTCCCAGGCAGGCTGCCTTTATTTACGAAAGCCTGCTGGAGCTGCAGCAGTCGCTGGCCGAGCGTGGCATTGTGCTGCATACGGCGCAGTGTGACGATTTTGCCGCTTCGCTCGACGTGCTGATGGACGTTTGTAAAAAAGAGCAGGTGGATGCGCTGTTCTATAACTACCAGTACGAGCTGAACGAGCGCAAACGCGATGCGGAGGCGGAGAAACGCCTTAATAAAGCAGACATAGTGTGTCAGGGATTTGATGACAGCCTGCTGCTGGCTCCGGGAAGCGTGCAGACCGGTGATGGCAAAATGTACAAGGTCTACACCCCGTTCAGTAAAGCCTGTGTCCGTCGCCTGCATCAGGCGTTGCCGGAGTGTGTTGCGGCACCAAAGGTGCGCAGCGGCGGGGCTGTAAAGGTTAAAAAGCGCGTGCCGCGATTTGACTATCCGATGGACGATTTTGATCGCGAACGCTTTCCTCCCGGCGAAACTGCGGCGTTAAAGCGGCTACGGCATTTCGCCCGACAGCCGGTACTGGATTACAGCCAGCAGCGCGACACCCCCGCCGTTGACGGCACCAGTCGGTTATCGGTCTATCTCACCACCGGGGTTCTCTCACCGCGCCAGTGTCTGCATCGCGTCCTGAAAGAGCATCCGCGCGCGCTGGACAATGAAAAAACGTTCACCTGGCTGAATGAGCTTATCTGGCGTGAGTTTTACCGTCATCTGATGGTGGCCTTTCCTGCGCTGTGTCGGCATCAGCCCTTTGTCGAGTGGACGCGCAATGTCGACTGGCAGCGCAATAAAGCGCATTTTGACGCCTGGAAAGCGGGCAAAACCGGCTATCCCATTGTGGATGCCGCCATGCGTCAGATGAGAGAGCTGGGCTGGATGCATAACCGTCTGCGGATGATCACCGCCAGCTTTCTCGTCAAAGATCTACTGATCGACTGGCATGAAGGCGAACGCTATTTTATGCAAAACCTGATTGATGGCGATCTGGCAGCCAACAACGGTGGCTGGCAGTGGGCGGCATCAACCGGCACCGATCCTGTGCCGTACTTCCGCATTTTCAATCCCACCACGCAGGGTGAGCGCTTTGACAAGCAGGGCGAGTTTATTCGCCAGTGGCTGCCTGAGCTGAAAGAGGTGCCAGACAGTGACATTCATCAGCCGCAGCGCTGGGCGGAGAAAAACCACAAGAAACTCGATTATCCGTCGCCAATCGTGGAACATAAGCAGGCACGTAAAAAGACATTAGACGCCTTTGAGCGCGCAAAGCGCGCGGCCTGAGGCGGCACGGAGCCGTTATGAATCATTATGAACTTGAAAAAATCGTTAACCAGCAGCTAAACAGCAGCGCCTTCAGCGACTATGCGCCAAACGGATTGCAGGTAGAGGGGCGAACGCAGGTAAAAACGCTGATCGCTGGCGTGACGGCCAGCCAGGCGCTGGTCGATGAGGCGGTGGCGCGCAATGCCGATGCTATTCTGGTGCACCATGGCTATTTCTGGAAAAGCGAACCTGCTGTTATCAAAGGGATGAAACGCAACCGCCTGCGCGCACTGCTGGCTAACGACATTAACCTCTACGGCTGGCATTTACCGCTCGATGCCCATCCCGTGCTGGGCAATAACGCTCAGCTGGCGAAGCTGCTGGATATTGAAGTCAAAGGGGAAGTGGAACCCCTGGTGTTATGGGGAGAACTGGCTACGCCGCTGAGCGGCGAAGCACTGGCGCAGCGTATTGAAGAAAAACTCGGACGCGCGCCGCTGCACTGCGGTGACAACGCCCCTGCGCAAATCCGTCGTGTTGCCTGGTGCAGCGGAGGGGGACAGGGCTTTATCGACAGCGCGGCGGCCTTTGGTGTTGACGCCTATATCACCGGCGAAGTCTCTGAGCAGACTATCCACAGCGCCCGCGAGCAGGGCATCCATTTCTTTGCAGCGGGCCACCACGCTACCGAGCGCGGCGGCATTAAAGCGCTGGGTGAATGGCTGGCTGAACAGTATGATCTCGACGTGACTTTTATCGATATTCCCAATCCTGCCTAATCACTCTGCCTCTCTGCGCCCACTGCCGGGCGCAAATCTGTTGACTCTTTTACGACACTTTCGCATAACTATTCGTTTTATTCTGATAAACGTCAGCCGCCGTGCAGTTCGCACTGCGGGAACGGGAGGTGGAATTTGCAACGAGCACGATGTTATCTGCTTGGCGAACAGGCAGTGGTGCTGGAGCTTGAACCACCGGTATCGCTGCAAAGCCAGCAGCGCATTTGGGGGTTAACGCAGCGCCTGCAACAGCATCAGCAGGTGGTAGACGTCATTCCGGGCATGAACAACATTACGCTGTTGCTGCGCGATCCGCAGCAGAGCCCGCTGGATGCCATCGAACGCTTACAGCGCTGGTGGGAAGAGAGTGAGACGCTGGAGATTGCTTCCCGTCTGGTCGAAATCCCGGTTATTTATGGCAATGAGGCCGGTCCGGATCTCCAGGTAGTGGCTGATCACGCAGGTATGACGCCGAAACAGGTTGTCGAGCTGCACAGCGGCACGGACTACATCGTCTACTTTATCGGCTTTCAGCCGGGCTTTCCCTATCTTGGCGGTCTTGACAGCCGTTTGCATACGCCGCGCCGCGCAGAGCCACGCGTCAGCGTGCCAGCCGGTTCGGTTGGCATTGGTGGCAGTCAGACCGGCGTTTACCCACTCGCTACGCCAGGCGGCTGGCAGCTGCTCGGTCAGACGCCTGTCGCACTCTTTAATCCCCGGCAGCAGCCCCCGACGCTGCTGCGTCCCGGTGACAGCGTGCGCTTTGTGCCGCAAAAGGAGGGCGTATGCTGAGAATTCTGCGTGCAGGGCTGTCGACCACCCTTCAGGACAGCGGCCGACCCGGCTGGCGTCAGTCCGGTATCAGCGTGGGCGGTGTACTCGATCTGCCTGCCATGCGTACCGCGAATCTGTTGGTCGGTAACGACCCCGACAGCGCCGTGCTGGAGATTGTGCTGGGACAGTTCAAGGCGGAGTTTATGCGCGACGGCTGGTTTGCCCTGACGGGAGCAGCCTGCAATGCCGAGCTGGACGATAAACCGGTCTGGACCGGCTGGCGCCTGCCGGTAAAGAGGGGGCAGGTGCTGACGCTGTCGATGCCGGTGCATGGCATGCGCAGCTACCTGGCCATCCACGGCGGTTTCGACATCGCGCCAACGCTTGGCTCGGTCAGCACCGATTTGAACGCCGGGTTTGGTGGCTTCAGGGGACGCAAGCTGGAAGATGGGGATCGCTTACCGCTCGGCAAGCCAACCCTGAACTTTACCCGCAAAGCGGGAGTACGCCAGCTGCTCTGGAGCAACCGCATCCGCGCGCTGCCGGGACCTGAATATCACGAGTTCAGCCGTGAGGCGCAGATGGCCTTCTGGCGCACCCCCTGGCTGCTCAGCCCGCAAAGCAACCGGATGGGCTATCGCCTGCAGGGGCCCGAGCTGAAGCGCGATACCGCGCGTGAACTGCTGTCGCACGGTCTGGTACCCGGCGTAGTGCAGGTGCCGCCGAATGGACAGCCGATTGTGCTGATGGCTGACGCGCAAACCACGGGCGGCTATCCGCGCATTGCCTGCGTTATTGATGCTGACCTTTACCAGCTTGCGCAGATCCGCCTGGGCGAGCCGATTCACTTTATCCAGACGTCGCTGCCGGTCGCGATGCAGGCTCGCATGCATCAGCGGCGCGCGCTCGACCATATGGCGTGGGGACTAGCCAATGAAAATTGATCTGAATGCTGACCTGGGCGAAGGCAGCAGCAGCGACCGCGCGCTGTTGCAGCTGGTCAGTTCGGCCAATATCGCCTGCGGCTTTCACGCAGGCGATGCACAAACCATGCTGCAATCGGTGCGCTGGGCGAAGGCGTCAGGCGTCGCCATTGGCGCGCATCCAGGCTTTCCCGATCGGGAAAACTTTGGCCGTACCGCCATGCAACTGCCGCCAGAAACGGTCTATGCGCAGGTGATCTATCAGACCGGTGCACTGAAGAGTCTGACCGAGAGCGAAGGCGAAAAGCTGGTGCACGTTAAGCCGCACGGCATGCTCTATAACCAGGCGGCGGCTGACGCAACCCTGGCGGATGCCATCGCCCGGGCAGTAAAAGCGGTTGACCCGCATCTGATTCTGGTAGGGCTGGCGGGGAGCGAGCTGGTGCGTGCCGCCGTGCATCATGGGCTGCGCACGCGCGAAGAGGTGTTTGCCGATCGCGGCTATCTCAGCAGCGGAGCGCTGGTGCCGCGTAGCCAGCCCGGCGCAATGATTGAGGAGGCAGAGCGCGCCATGGCGCAAACCCTGACGATGGTAAAAGAGGGGAAGGTGCAGAGCATCAGCGGCGAGTGGGTGGCGGTCAATGCCGAGACTGTCTGCCTGCATGGCGACGGAGCACATGCGCTACTGTTTGCGCAGCGCCTGCGCGAGCGCTTTTCCGCCGAGAAGGTAACGGTGACCAGCGCGTAAATTTTCATTTTTTGCCCGGCCTTGCAGCCGGGCTTTTCAACATCAAGGGTAAACATGGATAACGTGATAAACCTCTGGCCGCTTCTGGGTATTGCGGCAATTATCGTGGGCTTTTTGCTGCGTTTTAATCCGGTGCTGGTGGTCATCGTCGCCGGTTTCGTTACGGGCTTCGCCGCGCTAATGCCGCTGGGCGATATTCTGGAGAAGCTGGGGGCGGGCTTCCTCAACACGCGTAACCTGCCGCTGATCCTGCTGCTGCCGCTGGCAGTTATCGGTCTGCTGGAGCGGCACGGCTTGAAAGAGCGGGCGCAGGCCTGGATTGCCCAGATCAAAACCGCCACGGCGGGTCGCCTGCTGATTGTCTATCTCTTTATACGTGAGATCACGGCGGCGCTGGGCCTCACCAGCCTCGGCGGACATCCGCAGATGGTGCGCCCGCTGCTGGCACCGATGGCTGAGGGCGCCACCGAGAACCGTTATGGTGAGGTCTCTCCAGCGGTGCGCCATCGCCTGCGTGCCATGTCAGCCGCGACGGACAACGTCGGGCTGTTTTTCGGCGAGGATATTTTTGTCGCCTTTGGCGCGATTATCTTTATGCACAACTTTATGCTGGAGTCGGCCAATATTCAGACCGAGCCGCTGCATATTGCCGTCTGGGGCATTCCCACCGCCGTGGCCGCCTTTCTTATCCATTCGGCGCGCATGGTGCGGCTCGACCGCCAGCTGGCGCGCGAGCTGCAGGCGCTGAACGGCGCCGCGCTGAAAGCGAAAGGGGGCCGCTAATGTTCCAGCAACAATATCTGATGTGGCTGGCGGGCCTGATTCTGCTGGTGGTCGCTGTGCTTTCCTGGCGCGACAGCCATAACCCGCGCCGCTTTACCACCGGCCTGTTCTGGGCGCTCTACGGCCTGATATTTCTGGTCGGCGACTGGACAACGCAGCTGGTAAGCGCGCTGAGCGGCACGCCGGAACTGGGCGTGCGCTATCTGCATATTGGCGTCGGCGTGCTGGTCGTGGCGATGGCGCTGATCGCCGGCTGCGGCGGCGTCCGCCTTGGCCGCTACCATCAGCGCAGCGACGAGGAGAAGCAGGTCAGCGCCCGCCGCCTCGGCAACCGGCTCTTCCTGCCCGCGCTGGCAATCCCGGTGGTAACGGTAATTGGCGTACTGGCCTTTAACCATATCCCCGGCCTGCAGGACGCGGTATTTGGCGCAGGGAATCATGCGACGCTGGTCACGCTGTTCTCCATGATGATCGGCTGTCTGCTGGGCTGGCTGATTGCGCTGAAAATGACGCACGAGAAGCCGGTGCAGTCGATGCAGGAGACGCGCCGTCTGCTGGATGCCATCGGCTGGGCCTTTATTCTGCCGCAAATTCTCGCCACCCTCGGCCTGCTGTTCACCAGCGCCGGCGTTGGCAGCGCCATTTCTCATCTGACGGCGAACTATCTGGCCGTCGACAACCGCTTTGTCGCCGTCACGGTCTACGCCGTCGGCATGGCGCTGCTGACCATGGTAATGGGCAACGCCTTCGCCGCGTTCCCGATTATTACCGCCGGCGTCGGCATTCCGATTCTGGTGCTGCAGCACCATGGCGATCCCGCCGTGATGGCGGCGATTGGCATGTTCTCGGGCTACTGCGGCACGCTGATGACGCCAATGGCGGCCAACTTCAATATCGTGCCGGCCGCGCTGCTGGAGCTGCCGGATCGCAACGCGGTGATCAAGGCCCAGGTGCCAACCGGTGTGCTACTGTTAATCGTTAACGTATTTCTGCTCTATTTCCTGATGTTCCGGTGAGGTCAGTATGAAGACGGTATTAGTGACGGCGTTCGAACCATTTGGCGGCGAGAGCATTAATCCCTCGTGGGAAGCGGTACGGGCGCTTGAGGGCAAGGAGACTGGCGGCGCGCGCATCGTGGCGCGTCAGCTGCCGGTGGTCTTCAGCGACGTGCTGGGCGTGCTCTACGCCGCTATGGATGAGGTCGAGCCCGATTTGATTCTGTCGGTCGGCCAGGCGGGCGGGCGCAGTGACATCACCGTCGAACGCATCGGCATTAACGTCGACGACGCGCGCATCGCCGATAACGCAGGGCAGCAGCCGGTGGATGAGCCGATCGTGGCGGACGGCCCGGCAGGCTATTTCTCCACGCTGCCGATTAAGGCGATTGTCGCGGCGGTGCGCGCGGCTGGCATTCCCGCTTCGGTGTCGCAGACTGCCGGTACCTTTACCTGCAATCGGGTAATGTACGGCCTGCTGCACCGGCTGCATAGCCAGGGCAACCGCGTGCGCGGCGGCTTTGTGCATATTCCCTATTTGCCGGAGCAGGCGGCGCAGCATCCCGGCGCACCGAGCATGTCGCGCGATAACGTGATGCAGGCGCTGGAGATTGCGATCCGCGTCTCGCTGGAGAGTGACACTGACCTGAAAATCGCGGGTGGCGCGACCCACTAAGAGGACAATTATGCCAGAAGGACCGGAGATCCGCCGCGCGGCGGATCAGCTTGAAGAAGCCATTGTGGGCAAACCGTTGACGGACGTCTGGTTTGCCTTTCCTGAACTCAAAACCTATGAGCCCGCGCTGGTGGGTGAGCAGGTCAATGCGATCGAGACGCGCGGTAAAGCGCTGCTGACGCACTTCTCCAACGGCCTGACGCTTTACAGCCATAACCAGCTGTATGGCGTCTGGCGCGTGGTGGAAAGCGGCACGGTGCCGGAAACCAAACGCCAGCTGCGCGTAAAGCTGGCGGTCGCCGATCGCGCTATTCTGCTGTACAGCGCTTCCGATATTGAACTGCTTAATGCCGAGTCGCTGGCGGCGCATCCCTTTTTAAATCGCGTGGGTCCAGACGTACTCGATGCCCAGCTTGATGTTGCAACGGTGCGCGAGCGGCTGCTGTCGCCGCGCTTTCGTCGTCGACAGTTTAGCGGGCTGCTGCTCGATCAGGCGTTTCTGGCTGGGCTGGGCAACTATCTGCGCGTGGAGATCCTCTGGCAGGCGGGCCTGCTGGCGCAGCATCGCGCGCAGGATCTCACCGATAATCAGCTTGATCTGCTCAGCGAGGCGCTGCTGGCCATTCCGCGTCACTCCTATCGCATGCGCGGCACCATGAAAAAGTACCATCACGGCGCGGCGTTTCGCTTTGAGGTGTTTCACCGGCAGGGCAAGAAGTGCCGGCGCTGCGGCGAGATTATTCAGAAGGGGACGCTGTCGTCGCGGCCCTTTTACTGGTGTCCGGGCTGCCAGCACTGAGATAAAAAGCGCGCACAATTCAGCCTTACAGGCGGGTTAAAAGCCTGAGGAGCGGGTAGCCGGATCCGGCGAGCAAAGCGTCGCGCGCCAGGAATGGTGCGCGCCGGGCTGGCAGGGATGCGGTTTGTGGCGTCTTTGCGATCGGGTTCGGTTACTCGCGTCCGGCACCTCTCCTTCAAATCATGAGTTTCAGCATCCATAAAAAAAGCGGAGATTTCTCTCCGCTCACCGTCTGATATATCGAGCTGACGCGGATAACATAGTCCGGTTGCAACGTCGCTTAACGCATCCCTGCGCGCTCGGCCCACGCGATTAATCACCTCATCCCTGAGGTGCGTCCATAACGGGCCAACGCGTTGCGTTGTTCAAAAACGCTCCTGGCGTTTTTGTCCCTGGCGTGGGACGCTTTGCTGTTCGGTCTGTGTTACCCGCTCTCCAGGCTTCCGTGCGGCCTGAAGCAGCGTCCGCTGCGGTTATTTCTTCAGCGCAGAAGTAAATTCACGCTCGGTATAGCCGGTATAAAGCTGACGCGGACGGGCAATCTTCATCCCTTCATCGTGCATCTCTTTCCAGTGCGCGATCCAGCCAACGGTACGCGCCATGGCGAAGATCACGGTAAACATCGAGGACGGAATTCCCATCGCTTTCAGAATAATACCGGAGTAGAAATCGACGTTGGGATAGAGTTTGCGCTCGATAAAATAGGGGTCGTTCAGGGCAATGTGCTCCAGCTCCATCGCCACTTCCAGTAGATCATCCTTCATGCCCAGCTCGTTCAGCACTTCATGACAGGTCTCACGCATCACGGTAGCGCGCGGATCGTAGTTTTTGTAAACGCGGTGGCCAAAGCCCATCAGGCGGAAAGAGTCATTTTTGTCTTTGGCGCGACGAACAAATTCAGGAATATGCTCAACGGTGCTGATCTCTTCCAGCATACGCAGCGTGGCTTCGTTCGCACCACCGTGTGCCGGTCCCCACAGCGAGGCGATGCCTGCAGCGATACAGGCAAACGGGTTTGCACCTGAAGAGCCCGCGGTACGCACGGTTGAGGTTGAGGCGTTCTGCTCATGGTCAGCGTGCAGGATCAAGATGCGATCCATTGCGCGTTCCAGCACCGGGTTTACCTTGTACTCTTCACACGGGGTGGCAAACATCATATGCAGGAAGTTACCGGCATAGGAGAGGTCATTGCGCGGATACACAAAAGGCTGGCCGATAGAATATTTGTAACACATCGCTGCCATGGTCGGCATTTTCGACAGCAGACGGAACGCGGCGATTTCACGGTGACGCTCAATATTGACGTCCAGTGAATCGTGGTAGAACGCCGCCAGCGCGCCGGTTACCCCGCACATTACCGCCATCGGGTGGGAGTCACGACGGAAGCCGTGGAACAGGCGGGTAATCTGCTCATGGATCATGGTGTGACGGGTAACGGTTTCCCGGAACTCTTCAAACTGCTGCTGGGTCGGCGCTTCACCATTCAGCAGGATATAGCACACTTCCAGATAGTTAGAGTGCGTTGCTAACTGATCGATAGGGAAGCCGCGATGCAGCAGGATGCCTTCATCGCCATCAATAAAGGTGATTTTGGATTCGCAGGACGCTGTAGAAGTGAAACCCGGGTCAAAGGTGAAAAGACCGCTGGCACCCAGGGCGCGGACATCAACCACATCCTGGCCCAGCGTGCCCTTCAGCACGTCCAGTTCGAGAGCCGTTTCATCTTGTAGGGTTAGCGTCACTTTTTTATCTGTCATTTTCGTCTCCATAGCGCCTTATGTAAGTATGGATCTTAGACACCTGAAAAGCGGTCATGTTGCGGTCGCCATTAACTTCACAATAACACTCTGCATAACAAATCAGGGGCAGGGCACAGAGTGAGAGGCGTGTCCCGGCTGGGAGCGAAGCCGTCATGAGAATCTGCATATCGCGGTTGTTAAAGATCCGGTCTGGACATAACTTTCTGGTAATCAACAAGCTGCTGTTTTAGGGTGCTTACACCCGAATGTTACATAACTTGTGCTTAGGGGAAAGTCTATCCCCATAACTTTTGTGCATCACGGGAATTTAATGCCCTAGTTTGTAACTGAATTGTTGAACTTTTGTCAAATCAGATAATTAAAATTGTATTAAATGTGAAATTCGTGAGTCCGATCACTGTTTCGCCTAAATGTACCCAAAGAAATTGTAGGGTAATTGTAATCAGAATGTGATCGTCCTATACTGCCGCCAGGTCTCCGGAAACCCCCTGACACCAGGAGCCACCCAGCGTTTCTACCGCGTCATTTAACACTGGATGTTGCTGATTTGGTGACGGTTAAAGTCTGAACACACCTGTGATTCGACTCCGCCTCAGGGACCGGAGGAAGCAAAATAAAAAAGAGCTGTGTGGGCAAAACCGTGAAAAAACAAAGACCTGTCAACTTGGATCTCTCGACGATCCGGTTTCCCGTTACTGCAATATCGTCCATTCTCCACCGCGTTTCCGGCGTCATTACCTTTGTGGCTCTCGGCATCCTGCTCTGGTTACTGGGTACGTCTCTCTCTTCCCCGGAAGGTTTTCAGCACGCTGCTGCCATCATGGATAGCTTCTTCGTGAAGTTTATTCTGTGGGGCATTCTGACGGCGCTGGCATTTCATACGGTGGGCGGGATTCGTCACATGTTGATGGATTTTGGTTACCTCGCTGAGACCCTGGCCGTTGGCCGTCAGTCTGCATGGGTCACCTTTGGCATTACTGTCGTGCTTTCAATTCTGGCTGGAGTTCTCGTATGGTAAGCAATGCATCCGCGTTAGGCCGCAGCGGCATTCAGGACTGGCTGCTGCTGCGCGCTTCGGCAATCCTCATTACGCTCTACATCCTTTACATTGTGGGCTTCATCGCCCTGACCGACACGCTGACTTATGATGTGTGGCGCGGCTTCTTCGCCTCATCATTCACCAAAGTCTTCACCCTGCTGACGCTGTTCTCCATTCTGATCCACGGCTGGATTGGTATGTGGCAAGTGCTGACCGATTACGTAAAAGGTCTGGCCGTTCGTCTGATTCTGCAGCTGGTGATAGTGGTCGCGCTGTTGTCGTATGCAATTTATGGAACTGTTGTGGTGTGGGGTGTGTAAATGAATTTGCCAGTCAGAGAGTTTGATGCCGTGGTGATCGGCGCAGGTGGCGCAGGTATGCGCGCTGCTCTGCAAATCTCCCAGTCGGGCCAGACCTGTGCCCTGTTATCAAAAGTTTTCCCGACCCGTTCCCACACCGTGTCCGCTCAGGGCGGTATTACCGTTGCGCTGGGCAATACCCATGAAGATAACTGGGAATGGCACATGTATGACACCGTCAAAGGCTCCGACTATATCGGCGACCAGGACGCGATTGAATATATGTGTAAGACCGGCCCTGAAGCGATCCTTGAGCTGGAACATATGGGCCTGCCGTTTTCCCGTCTGGAAGATGGCCGCGTCTATCAGCGCCCGTTTGGTGGCCAGTCGAAAAACTTTGGCGGCGAGCAGGCGGCACGTACCGCAGCGGCAGCAGACCGTACCGGCCATGCCCTACTGCACACGCTCTATCAGCAAAACCTGAAAAATAAAACCACCATCTTCTCTGAGTGGTACGCACTCGACCTGGTAAAAAATGAAGATGGTGCCATCGTCGGCTGTACGGCGATCTGCATTGAAACCGGTGAAACCGTCTACTTCAAAGCCAAAGCGACCATCCTGGCAACGGGCGGCGCGGGCCGTATCTACCAGTCCACCACCAACGCGCATATCAACACCGGTGACGGCGTAGGTATGGCGCTGCGCGCAGGCGTGCCGGTGCAGGATATGGAAATGTGGCAGTTCCACCCGACCGGCATCGCGGGCGCGGGTGTGCTGGTGACTGAAGGCTGCCGCGGCGAAGGCGGATACCTGCTGAACAAGCACGGCGAGCGCTTCATGGAGCGCTATGCGCCCAACGCCAAAGATCTGGCGGGCCGCGACGTGGTGGCACGTTCGATGATGATTGAAATCCGCGAAGGTCGCGGCTGCGATGGCCCGTGGGGCCCGCACATCAAGCTCAAACTCGACCATCTGGGTGCAGAAGTGCTGGAGTCGCGTCTGCCGGGCATTCTGGAGCTGTCGCGCACGTTTGCCCATGCCGATCCGGTCAAAGAACCTATCCCGGTGATCCCGACCTGTCACTATATGATGGGCGGTATTCCGACCAAAGTGACTGGCCAGGCGCTGCGCGTCAATGCGCAGGGTGAAGATGAAGTGATCCCGGGCCTGTTCGCCGTGGGCGAAATCGCCTGCGTATCGGTACACGGTGCAAACCGTCTCGGCGGCAACTCGCTGCTGGACCTGGTTGTGTTTGGCCGTGCGGCCGGGGTACACCTGATGGAATGCATTGAACAGCAGGGGCCGCTGCGTGATGCGACAGAAGCCGAGATCGACGCGGCAATGGCGCGCTTCAACCGTTGGGAGAACAATACCACCGGTGAAGATCCGGTAGAAATCCGTAAAGCGCTCCAGCGCTGCATGCAGAATAACTTCTCAGTATTCCGTGAGGGCGATGCGATGAAGCAGGGTCTGGAAGAGCTGAAACAGATTCGCGAGCGCCTGAAATCAGCCCGTCTGGATGACCGTTCACCGGACTTCAATACCCAGCGGATTGAATGCCTGGAGCTGGATAACCTGATGGAAACGGCTTATGCCACGGCTGTTGCGGCGAACTTCCGCACCGAAAGCCGCGGCGCGCACAGTCGATTCGACTTCCCGGATCGCGATGATGAAAACTGGTTGTGCCACAGTCTCTACGTCCCCGAAACCGAGAGCATGACGCGCCGTGAGGTGAACATGCAGCCGAAACTGCGCGCGGCCTTCCCGCCGAAAGTGCGTACCTACTAATTGCGGAGACGATCATGAGACTCGAGTTTTCCATTTATCGTTACAATCCTGATGTTGACGCTGCGCCGCGCATGCAGGATTACACGCTGGAATCTGAAGACGGTCGCGATATGATGCTGCTGGATGCGCTTATCCGTCTGAAAGAAAAGGATCCAACGCTGGCGTTTCGTCGCTCCTGCCGTGAAGGCGTCTGCGGCTCCGATGGCCTCAACATGAACGGGAAAAATGGCCTTGCGTGCATCACACCCGTCTCTGCGCTGGGCAACGGCACGAAGAAAATCGTGATCCGTCCGCTGCCCGGTCTACCCGTGGTGCGTGACCTTGTGGTGGACATGGGACAATTCTATGCGCAGTATGAGAAGATTAAGCCTTACCTGTTGAATAATGGAGAGAATCCGCCAGCACGCGAGCATCTGCAGTCGCCTGCTGACCGTGAGCATCTTGATGGCCTGTATGAGTGCATTCTCTGTGCCTGCTGTTCAACCTCTTGCCCGTCGTTCTGGTGGAATCCGGATAAGTTTGTCGGGCCGGCTGGTCTGCTGGCCGCGTATCGCTTCCTGATCGACAGCCGCGACACCGAAACGGAAGCGCGACTGGACAATCTGAACGACGCTTTCAGCGTTTTCCGCTGTCACAGCATCATGAACTGTGTGAGCGTGTGCCCGAAAGGGCTTAACCCCACGCGCGCGATTGGCCATATCAAGTCGATGCTGCTGCAACGGGGTGCATAACACCGCTTATCGTCCGGGAACCTCAGGTTCCCGGCGTTTTACGGAAGCCTTGCTAAGCGCGGCGGCGCCACGCTTAGCAAGGTTCCCTTACGGGCAGGGCGCGTGTGAGCGCACAGGCTCGTATCGCTGAACTCACTACGGCAAACCGCGAAAGCGGCAACAAATGAAACCTCAAAAAAGCATAGTAATGCTTAAGGGATCACAATGCAGAACAGCGCGATGAAGCCCTGGCTGGACTCCTCCTGGCTGGCCGGCGCGAACCAGTCTTACATAGAGCAACTCTATGAGGATTTCCTGACCGATCCGGACTCTGTCGATGCAGTGTGGCGCACGATGTTCCAACAGCTGCCGGGCACCGGCGTGAAGCCTGAACAGTTTCACTCCACCACGCGCGAATACTTCCGTCGCCTGGCGAAAGATGCATCTCGTTACACCTCCACCGTTTCCGATCCGGCCGCTAATTCAAAGCAGGTTAAAGTCCTGCAGCTGATTAACGCCTTCCGTTTTCGTGGTCATCAGCATGCGAACCTCGATCCGCTTGGTCTGTGGAAGCAGGATCGCGTCGCTGACCTCGATCCCGCGTTTCACGATCTGACCGACGCCGATTTTCAGGAAAGCTTTAACGTCGGCTCTTTTGCCATTGGCAAAGAGACCATGAAGCTGGCCGACCTCTATGAAGCGCTGCAGCAGACCTATTGCGGCTCCATTGGTGCAGAGTACATGCACATCAACAACACCGAAGAGAAACGCTGGATCCAGCAGCGTCTGGAATCGGTGGCGGGCCGCGCAACCTTCAGCAGCGAAGAGAAAAAAGGTTTCCTGAAAGAGCTGACGGCGGCAGAAGGTCTGGAGAAATATCTCGGTGCGAAGTTCCCCGGCGCGAAACGCTTCTCGCTGGAGGGGGGCGACGCTCTGGTGCCGATGCTGCGCGAAATGATCCGTCACGCGGGCAAAAGCGGCACGCGTGAGGTGGTGCTGGGGATGGCGCACCGCGGCCGTCTCAACGTGCTCATCAACGTACTGGGCAAAAAGCCGCAGGACCTGTTCGACGAATTTTCCGGCAAGCATAAAGATCATCTCGGCACCGGCGACGTGAAGTACCACATGGGCTTCTCGTCTGACGTGGAAACCGAGGGTGGCCTGGTGCACCTGGCGCTGGCGTTTAACCCGTCACATCTTGAGATCGTCAGCCCGGTGGTGATGGGATCGGTGCGGGCGCGACTGGATCGCCTTGATTCACCGGGCAGCAACCAGGTTCTGCCGATCACTATTCACGGTGATGCCGCAGTGATTGGCCAGGGCGTGGTGCAGGAAACCCTGAACATGTCGCAGGCGCGCGGCTATGAAGTGGGCGGTACCGTACGTATCGTTATCAACAACCAGGTGGGCTTCACCACGTCTAACCCACGCGATGCACGTTCCACGCCGTACTGTACCGATATCGGTAAAATGGTGCTGGCACCGATTTTCCACGTCAACGCGGACGATCCGGAAGCGGTGGCCTTTGTGACTCGCCTGGCGCTTGACTATCGCAACACCTTTAAGCGCGACGTCTTTATCGACCTGGTGTGCTACCGCCGTCACGGCCATAACGAAGCCGACGAGCCAAGTGCAACCCAGCCGCTGATGTACCAGAAAATTAAAAAGCATCCGACGCCGCGTAAGCTTTACGCCGATCGTCTGGAAGCGGAAGGCACGGCGAAGCCTGAAGACGCGACTGAGATGGTCAACCTCTATCGCGATGCGCTGGACGCAGGTGAGTGCGTGGTACCGGAATGGCGTCCGATGAGCCTTCACTCTTTTACCTGGTCGCCTTATCTCAACCATGAGTGGGATGAAAGCTACCCGTCAACCGTCGATCCGAAACGTCTGCAGGAGCTGGCGCGTCGCATCAGCCAGACGCCGGAAGCAGTTGAAGTGCAGGCGCGCGTGGCGAAAATCTACAACGACCGCAAAGAGATGGCTGAAGGCAACAAGCCTTTTGACTGGGGCGGCGCGGAAAACCTGGCCTACGCCACGCTGGTTGATGAGGGCATCCCGGTTCGTCTTTCTGGTGAAGACTCCGGTCGCGGTACCTTCTTCCATCGTCATGCGGTCATTCATAATCAGGCTAACGGCTCCACCTACACGCCGCTGCACCATATTCATAATGGTCAGGGTCAGTTCAAGGTGTGGGACTCGGTGCTGTCAGAAGAAGCCGTACTGGCGTTCGAATATGGCTACGCCACCGCAGAGCCGCGCACCCTGACTATCTGGGAAGCGCAGTTTGGTGACTTCGCCAACGGTGCGCAGGTGGTGATTGACCAGTTCATCAGCTCCGGCGAACAGAAGTGGGGCCGTATGTGTGGCCTGGTGATGCTGCTGCCGCATGGCTACGAAGGCCAGGGCCCCGAGCACTCCTCGGCGCGTCTTGAGCGCTATCTGCAACTCTGCGCCGAGCAGAATATGCAGGTGTGCGTTCCTTCAACTCCTGCACAGGTATACCACATGCTGCGCCGTCAGGCGCTGCGCGGTATGCGCCGTCCGCTGGTGGTCATGTCACCGAAGTCATTGCTGCGTCATCCGCTGGCCGTCTCCTCGCTGGATGAACTGGCAAACGGCAGCTTCCAGCCTGCTATCGGCGAAATCGACGCGCTCGATCCGCAGCAGGTGAAACGCGTGGTGCTCTGCTCTGGCAAGGTGTATTACGACCTGCTTGAACAGCGCCGTAAAAATGAGCAGACCGATGTCGCTATCGTGCGTATCGAGCAGCTTTATCCGTTCCCGCACAAAGCCGTGCAGGAGGCGTTAAAAGATTATGCCCATGTGCAGGATTTCGTCTGGTGTCAGGAAGAGCCGCTGAATCAGGGCGCATGGTATTGCAGCCAACATCACTTCCGCGAAGTGGTTCCCTTTGGTGCCTCGCTGCGCTATGCGGGCCGTCCGGCTTCCGCTTCACCGGCAGTGGGCTATATGTCCGTACATCAACAACAGCAGCAAGACCTGGTTAATGACGCGCTGAACCTTGGTTAATTTAAAAGGAAAGATAATGAGTAGCGTAGATATTCTCGTTCCCGACCTGCCTGAATCCGTTGCCGATGCCACCGTGGCAACCTGGCACAAAAAACCAGGCGAAGCGGTAAGCCGCGATGAAGTGCTGGTAGAGATCGAAACTGACAAAGTGGTGCTGGAAGTGCCGGCTCAGGCTGATGGTGTACTGGAAGCCGTGCTGGAAGATGAGGGCGCGACCGTTACCTCTCGTCAGATTCTGGGACGACTGAAAGAGGGCAACAGCGCCGGTAAAGAGACCAGCGCAAAAGCGGACACCAAAGAGTCTACTCCAGCTCAGCGTCAGACCGCCTCGCTGGAAGAAGAGAGCAACGATGCGCTGAGTCCGGCGATCCGTCGCCTGATCGCTGAGCACGATCTCGATGCGTCACAGATTAAAGGCAGCGGCGTCGGTGGACGTATCACGCGTGAAGATGTGGAAAAACATCTGGCGAACAAACCGGCTGCGGCAAAAGCAGCACCGGCTGCCGCTGAAGCTGCACCGCAGCCAGCCGTGGCTAACCGCAGCGAAAAACGCGTGCCGATGACCCGTCTGCGTAAGCGCGTTGCGGAGCGTCTGCTGGAAGCGAAGAACAGCACCGCCATGCTGACCACCTTTAACGAAGTGAACATGAAGCCGATCATGGATCTGCGCAAGCAGTACGGCGAATCCTTCGAGAAGCGTCATGGTGTGCGCCTGGGCTTTATGTCCTTCTACCTGAAAGCGGTCGTGGAAGCGCTGAAGCGTTTCCCGGAAGTGAACGCCTCTATCGACGGCGAAGATGTGGTGTATCACAACTACTTCGACGTCAGCATTGCCGTCTCTACGCCGCGCGGCCTGGTGACACCGGTGCTGAAAGATGTTGATGCGCTGAGCATGGCGGACATCGAGAAGAAAATTAAAGAGCTGGCGATCAAAGGGCGTGACGGCAAGCTGACGGTTGAAGAGCTGACCGGTGGCAACTTCACCATCACCAACGGCGGCGTATTCGGCTCGCTGATGTCTACGCCGATTATCAACCCGCCGCAGAGCGCCATCCTCGGCATGCACGCTATCAAAGATCGTCCGATGGCGGTCAATGGTCAGGTTGTGGTGCTGCCAATGATGTATCTGGCGCTCTCCTACGATCACCGTCTGATCGACGGCCGTGAATCGGTCGGCTATCTGGTGGCGGTGAAAGAGCTGCTGGAAGACCCGGCACGTCTGCTGCTGGACGTCTGATTTTTGCCGGGCGCGCGGCCTGCCGCGCGCCCAACCTTATTAATCTTTTCAGACCTGAATGGATAGAACATCATGAACTTACACGAATACCAGGCGAAACAGCTGTTTGCACGGTATGGTATGCCGGCACCTACCGGCTACGCCTGCACTACGCCACGCGAAGCGGAAGAAGCGGCCTCTAAAATTGGTTCAGGCCCGTGGGTAGTGAAATGTCAGGTTCATGCCGGTGGACGCGGTAAAGCGGGCGGCGTGAAAGTGGTTAACAGCAAAGAAGATATCCGGGCTTTCGCGGAACACTGGCTGGGCAAACGTCTGGTAACCTACCAGACTGACGCAGAAGGTCAGCCGGTCAACCAGATCCTGGTGGAAGCGGCAACTGACATCGATCAGGAACTCTATCTGGGTGCAGTGGTTGACCGCGCGACCCGTCGCGTCGTGTTTATGGCCTCCACCGAAGGCGGCGTTGAGATTGAAAAAGTGGCGGAAGAGACGCCGCACCTGATCCATAAAATGGCGCTCGATCCGCTGGCGGGGCCGCAGCCTTACCAGGGCCGCGAGCTGGCGTTTAAACTGGGTCTGACCGGCAAGCAGGTCAGCCAGTTCACCAAAATCTTCATGGGCCTGGCAACGCTGTTCCTGGAGCGCGACCTGGCGCTGGTTGAGATCAACCCGCTGGTCATTACCAAACAGGGCGATCTGGTCTGCCTCGACGGCAAACTGGGTGTGGACGGCAATGCACTGTTCCGTCAGCCGGAGCTGCGCGAAATGCGCGATCCGAGCCAGGAAGATCCGCGCGAAGCACATGCCACGCAGTGGGAACTGAACTACGTTGCACTGGAAGGCAACATTGGCTGTATGGTCAACGGTGCAGGTCTGGCGATGGGCACCATGGACATCGTTAAGCACCATGGCGGCCAGCCGGCTAACTTCCTCGACGTGGGCGGCGGCGCGACCAAAGAGCGCGTAACCGAAGCCTTTAAAATCATTCTCTCCGATGACGCGGTAAAAGCCGTATTCGTTAACATCTTCGGCGGCATCGTGCGCTGCGACCTGATTGCCGACGGCATCATCGGCGCCGTGGCTGAAGTGGGCGTCAACGTACCGGTTGTGGTACGTCTGGAAGGGAACAACGCTGAGCTGGGCGCACAGAAACTGGCGGACAGCGGACTGAATATCATTGCAGCAACCAGCCTGACAGACGCGGCACAGCGCGTTGTTGCGGCTGCGGAGGGGAAATAATGTCTATTCTGATCGACAAAAACACTAAAGTGATTTGCCAGGGTTTCACTGGCGGTCAGGGTACGTTCCACTCTGAGCAGGCGCTGGCATACGGCACCCAGCTGGTTGGCGGCGTGACGCCAGGTAAAGGCGGCACCACGCATCTGGGCCTGCCGGTGTTTAACACCGTGCGCGAAGCGGTAGAAGCGACCGGCGCAACGGCGACCGTGATCTACGTTCCTGCGCCGTTCTGTAAAGACGGTATCCTGGAAGCGATCGATGCAGGCATTAAGCTGATTATCACCATCACCGAAGGCATCCCGACGCTGGATATGCTGACGATCAAAGTGAAGCTGGACGAAGCAGGCGTGCGCATGATCGGGCCAAACTGCCCGGGCGTGATCACCCCAGGCGAATGTAAAATCGGCATCATGCCGGGTCACATTCACCAGCCGGGCCGCGTAGGTATTGTGTCGCGCTCAGGCACCCTGACCTATGAAGCCGTCAAGCAGACCACTGACATCGGCTACGGCCAGTCCACCTGCGTCGGAATCGGTGGTGACCCGATTCCGGGCTCTAACTTCATCGACATCCTGAAAATGTTCCAGGATGACCCGCAGACTGAAGCGATCGTCATGATCGGTGAGATTGGCGGCAGCGCAGAAGAAGAAGCCGCAGCGTTTATCAAAGATCACGTTACCAAGCCGGTTGTTGGCTACATCGCTGGCGTGACCGCGCCGAAAGGCAAGCGTATGGGCCATGCAGGTGCCATCATTGCCGGTGGTAAAGGCACGGCGGACGAGAAATTTGCCGCGCTGGAAGCCGCAGGCGTGAAAACCGTACGCAGCCTGGCGGATATCGGCGACGCGGTGAAAGCCGTACTGCCAGCAAAATAAGCCAGCCTCGCTGACGTTCAGGCCACCTTAACCGGTGGCCTTTTTTTTGTCTGTATAACAGAGAGCACAAGGGCAGGGAGCAAAAAAGCAAGGCGAAATAGGTCGTTGCTGCTGAAAGGCGACGTTAAAAAATAAAGTTAAAGGTAATCTGTTTTTTATTTGTTTTATTTATTTATGACAATTAATTAACAACATTACTGACAATACATATCTGAAAAAATAAAGCGTTAATCCAGATCAATGACACGCGATATTTAACAAACTTTACCGCTGGCAAAGCCGAAGCCAACCGGTTTAAATTGCGCTGCATCAATTCAGTCCTTTCCAATAAAAACCCGGAGATTGTGCCAGGCGTTTCTCCGCCAACGCTGCCGCCTGCTCCTTTATTCCTGCCTGAAATGGACTGAAATGAGCTCAGGGGATTTGCACCAGGGTTACTCGCTTATGTCGGGCTATGGATAGCGTTGATCCGCTGGTAACAAAAAACTGGAAACAATAATCAGACGTTCCTGAACCTTATTCTGCGCATCAATGCCAGCCGTTTGACGTTGTTATTCGCAGAAGACGTTCATGCGAGGAGCAAGGAGTCACTATGTTAGATATCGTCGAGCTGTCGCGTTTACAGTTTGCCTTGACGGCGATGTACCATTTCCTGTTTGTTCCGCTGACGCTCGGTATGGCGTTTTTGCTGGCCATTATGGAAACGGTTTACGTCCTGAGCGGCAAACCGATTTATAAAGATATGACCAAATTCTGGGGCAAGTTATTTGGTATTAACTTTGCGCTGGGCGTGGCCACCGGGCTGACCATGGAGTTCCAGTTCGGCACCAACTGGTCCTATTACTCCCACTATGTGGGTGACATTTTTGGTGCACCGCTGGCCATTGAAGGGCTGATGGCGTTCTTTCTGGAATCGACCTTTGTCGGTCTGTTCTTTTTTGGCTGGGATCGCCTGAGCAAGAAGCAGCACCTGGCCGTGACCTGGCTGGTGGCGCTGGGCTCCAATCTCTCTGCGCTGTGGATTCTGGTGGCCAACGGCTGGATGCAAAACCCCATTGCCTCTGCGTTCAACTACGAAACCATGCGTATGGAGATGCTGAGCTTTTCCGAACTGGTGCTTAACCCGGTGGCGCAGGTGAAATTTGTCCATACCGTGGCGGCGGGCTATACCACCGGCGCGATGTTTATCCTCGGCATCAGCGCCTGGTATCTGCTTAAAGGCCGCGATATCGCCTTTGCGAAACGCTCTTTCGCTATCGCCGCCAGCTTTGGCATGGCTGCGGTGCTGTCGGTAATCGTACTTGGCGACGAGTCAGGTTACGAGATGGGCGATGTGCAGAAAACGAAACTGGCGGCCATCGAAGCGGAGTGGGAAACCCAGCCTGCGCCTGCGGCTTTCACGCTGTTCGGCCTGCCCGATCAGGATAAGCAGGAGAATGACGATGCGGTGCAAATCCCCGGTTTGCTTGGCTTGATTGCTACCCGCTCAATCGACACGCCCGTGACCGGGCTGAAGGATCTGATGGCGCAGCATGAAGTGCGTATCCGCAACGGTATGAAAGCCTATGCGCTGCTTAATGAACTGCGCAGCGGCAGCAGCGATCCGGCGGTGCGTGACGCCTTCAATCAGCACAAACAGGATCTCGGCTATGGTCTGCTGCTGAAACGCTATACGCCCAACGTAACAGATGCCAGTGAGGCGCAGATCCAGCAGGCGGTCAAAGACTCTATTCCGCGCGTGGCACCGCTCTATTTTGCTTTCCGCATTATGGTACTGGCAGGCGTGCTGCTGCTCGGCATTATTACCTTCTCTTTCTGGAGTGTTATCCGTAATCGCATTGGACATCCTCGCTGGCTGCTGAAAGCCGCGCTTTACGGTATCCCGCTGCCGTGGATCGCCGTCGAAGCTGGCTGGTTTGTCGCAGAGTATGGGCGTCAGCCGTGGGCCATTGGCGAAGTGCTGCCGACATCGGTCGCCAGTTCTTCACTGACGGTAGCCGATCTGCTGTTCTCGATGCTGCTGATCTGCGGCCTCTACACGCTGTTCCTCGTGGCAGAGATGTATCTGATGTTCAAATTTGCGCGTCTGGGACCGAGTAGTCTGAAAACCGGACGTTATCACTATGAGCAGGTCGCAGCGTCGGCTGAGCCAGTGCGCGAATAAGGAGAGCAACCATGTTTGATTATGAAGTTCTGCGTTTTATCTGGTGGCTGCTGATCGGTATCTTGCTGGTGGGATTCGCCATTGCGGACGGCTTTGATATGGGCGTGGGCATGCTGACGCGTCTGATGGGGCGCAACGACATTGAACGCCGCATTATGATCAACAGCATCGCGCCGCACTGGGATGGCAACCAGGTGTGGCTTATCACCGCAGGCGGTGCGCTGTTTGCAGCCTGGCCGATGGTTTACGCTGCGGCATTCTCGGGCTTCTATGTGGCGATGATTCTGGTGCTGGCCTCGCTGTTTTTTCGTCCGGTAGGTTTTGATTATCGTTCTAAAATTGAAGATATGCGCTGGCGCGGCATGTGGGACTGGGGCATCTTTATTGGCAGCTTTGTTCCGCCGCTGGTCATTGGCGTCGCCTTTGGCAACCTGCTACAGGGTGTGCCGTTCCATGCCGATGAGTTTCTGCGTCTGGAGTACACCGGCAACTTCTTCCAGCTGCTCAATCCGTTTGGCCTGCTGGCAGGGGTCGTGAGCGTGGCAATGATCCTGACGCAGGGCGCGACCTATCTGCAGATGCGCACCAGCGGTGAACTGCATCTGCGCTCACGCACGGTGGCGCAGGTGGCGGCGCTGGTGATGCTGGTTTGCTTCGCGCTGGCGGGCGTCTGGGTGAAATATGGCATCGACGGTTACGTCATTACCAGCGCCATCGATCACCACGCAGCGTCGAACCCGCTGGGTAAAACCGTGGTGCGCGAGGCGGGTGCCTGGCTGGCGAACTTTAACCATATGCCGGCGCTGTGGCTCTTCCCGCTGCTCGGCGTGGTGCTGCCGCTGCTGACGGTGATCTTCTCGCGCGGCGAGAAGGGGGGCTGGGCGTTCGTCAGCTCGTCGCTGACGCTGGCGTGCGTGATTATGACCGTCGGCATTGCGCTGTTTCCTTTTATCATGCCGTCGAGCATTGAACCCGGCATGAGCCTGACAATGTGGGATTCCACCTCAAGCCAGCGTACGCTTACCGTCATGACCTTTGCCGCCATGGTATTTGTGCCGATTATTCTGATCTACACCAGCTGGTGTTACTACAAGATGTACGGTCGCATTACCAAAGAACATATTGAGCGCAACACGCACTCACTCTACTGATTAAGGAGACGACGCATGTGGTATTTTGCCTGGATTCTCGGCACGCTGCTGGCCTGCGCCTTTGGCGTCATCACCGCGCTGGCGATTGAACACGTTGAAGAACGCGCAGCAGAGGATAAGCAAGCCTGATGCGCAAGCTGATTCGGACCTCATACCGTCTGATGAATAAAGGGCCTTTGCGGGCCCTTTCACTCCTGCTGGCGCTGATTGTCGCAGGCTGTCTGTTCTGGGATCCCTCACGCTACGCCGCGCATACCAGCACCCTGTCGGTATGGCAGGGGATGCTGGTGATTTGGGCGGTATGTGCTGGCGTCATCCATGGCGTAGGCTTCCATCCACGCCGCACGCGCTGGCAGGCACTGTTCTCTCCGCTGCTGGCCCTGGCTGGCCTGCTCGCTGGCCTTTACTGGTTCTGGCGTTGATGCGCTAACAGCCGTGCAGAAGCGTCAGCGGCAGGTCAAGAAATCTGCTGAAAATCCTTCCATTTGTTTCCGTCTGATAATTATTTTCTTCTGGCTCTGGCATCCCATTCCCAACCCCAAATCTCTTGCGTATAGTAGCAACGTTTAAAAACGAGACCGGGATGTAGAGTGAGTACAACGCTGTTTCGCTGGCCGGTTCGGGTCTATTACGAAGACACCGACGCCGGTGGTGTGGTTTACCATGCCAGCTATATTGCTTTTTATGAACGAGCACGTACCGAAATGCTGCGACAGCGCCATTTCAATCAGCACACCCTGCTGGAAGAGCAGGTCGCTTTTGTGGTGCGGCGCATGACGGTGGACTATGTTTCAGCGGCACGTCTCGACGATCTTCTGGAGATTCAGAGCGAAGTGACAGCAATGACGCGCGCAACCATGACATTTTCCCAGCGTATCGTGAATGCAGAAGGCAAGGTCCTGAATGAAGCAGAAGTCCTGATTGCCTGCATCAACCCACATCTTATGAAGCCGATTGCGCTTCCCAAGTCTATTGTCGCGGAGTTCAAGCAGTGACTGACATGAACATTCTTGATTTGTTCCTGAAGGCGAGCCTTCTGGTCAAACTTATCATGTTGATTTTGATCGGCTTTTCCATTGCCTCATGGGCCATCATTATTCAGCGTACCCGCATTCTGAATGCGGCAGGACGCGAGGCGGAAGCGTTTGAAGATAAATTCTGGTCTGGCATTGAGCTGTCACGCCTCTACCAGGAGAGCCAGGGACGCCGCGAAGAGCTGAGCGGCTCAGAGCAAATTTTCTATGCGGGCTTTAAAGAGTTTGCCCGCCTGCACCGCGTTAACAGCCACGCGCCGGAAGCAGTAGTGGAAGGAGCGAGTCGCGCGATGCGCATCTCGATGAACCGCGAGCTGGAAACGCTGGAAAACCATATTCCTTTCCTCGGCACCGTCGGCTCCATCAGTCCCTATATCGGCCTGTTTGGCACCGTCTGGGGGATTATGCACGCCTTTATTGCGCTGGGCGCGGTCAAACAGGCCACGCTGCAAATGGTTGCTCCGGGTATCGCGGAAGCGCTCATCGCAACTGCCATCGGTCTGTTTGCTGCTATTCCAGCGGTCATGGCTTATAACCGACTGAATCAGCGCGTGAACAAGCTGGAGCAGGGCTATGACAACTTTATGGAAGAGTTTACGGCCATCCTGCACCGTCAGGCTTTCTCCAGCGAAAACGCGAAGTAAGCGGAGGTAAACCATGGCCAGAGTACGTGGTCGCGGTCGCCGCGATCTGAAATCGGAAATCAATATTGTTCCGCTGCTCGACGTTCTGCTGGTGCTGCTGCTGATTTTTATGGCAACCGCGCCGATTATCACGCAGAGCGTTGAAGTGGATCTGCCGGACGCCACCGATTCAAAAACGGTCTCCAGCGATGATAACCCGCCGGTGATTGTTGAGGTCGCCGGAGTTGGTCAGTACAGCCTGGTGGTGGATCACGATCGTATGGAACAGCTGCCGCCTGAACAGGTGGTAAGCGAAGCGCAGCGTCGCATTGAAGCCAATCCCAAGACCGTTTTCTTGATCGGCGGTGCGAAGGATGTGCCTTACGATGAAATTATAAAAGCGCTAAACCTGCTGCATCAGGCGGGCGTTAAATCTGTCGGTTTGATGACGCAGCCGATTTAAAGTCGAACCGTTTTTGGGAACCGAGTGTGTCGAAGGCAACCGAGCAAAACGAAAAGTTAAAGCGCGCGATAATAATATCGGTGGCTCTGCACGTTGTGCTGATCGCGCTGCTGGTCTGGAGTTCGTTTAACGAGAAGATTGAGGCGAGCGGCGGTGGCGGTGGCAGCGATATCGACGCCGTAATGGTCGATCCCGGTGCGGTGGTCGAGCAGTACAATCGTCAGCAGAATCAAAAAAGCGACAGTCAGCGCGCTGAGCAGCAGCGTCAGAAACAGGCGCAGCAGCAGGCTGAAGAGTTACAGCAAAAACAGGCCGCTGAACAGCAGCGTCTGAAAGCGCTGGAAAAAGAGCGTCTGCAGGCTCAGGAAGCGGCGAAAGCGCAGGCTGAACAGCAGAAACAGGCTGAGGCGGCGGCGAAAGCCGCGCAGGAACAGCAGAAAGCCGCCGAAGCGGCCGCTGCGCAGGCGAAGGCCGATGCGAAAGCCGAAGCGCAGGCGCAGGCGAAAGCCGCGGCTGAAGCAAAGCAGAAAGCAGAAGAGCAGGCGAAACAGGCTGCGGCTGACGCGAAGAAAAAAGCGGAAGAGCAGGCGAAAGCCGCCGCGGCGGCCGCCGCCAAAGAAAAAGCGGTAGCGGACGCGAAGGCCGCGGCGGAGGCAAAGGCCAAAGCTGATGCCGATGCGAAAGCGAAAGCCGCCGCTGATGCGAAGGCGAAAGCCGCGCAGGAAGCGAAAGAGAAGGCCGAGGCCGCGAAAGAAAAGGCTGCTCAGGAAGCGAAAGAGAAAGCCGAGGCCGCGAAAGAAAAGGCTGCTCAGGAGGCGAAAGAAAAAGCCGAGGCCGCAAAAGAGAAAGCAGCCGCTGAAGCAAAAGCCAAAGCCGATGCCGCAGCAAAAGCGAAAGCCGATGCGGCAGCCAAAGCCAAAGCCGCTGCGGACGCGAAGAAAAAAGCCGCTGCGGAAGCGGCGAAAAATGAAAGTGACGTAGACGATCTGCTTGGGGGACTCTCTTCTGGTAAGAATGCACCGAAAAGTGGAACGGCTGGTGGCGGCGCGGCAGGGCAGGGTAGTCAGAAGAAGGCCGGTGCATCAGGCGCAGAGATCAACTCTTACCTGGGACAGGTTGTGGGGGCGATCCAGAGCCGCTTCTATGATGCTGACACTTATCGCGGTAAAGAGTGTAACCTGCGTATCAAGCTGGCACCGGATGGTTTGCTGATTGACGTCAAAGCGGAAGGCGGTGACCCGGCCTTATGCCAGGCTGCAATCGCGGCGGCGAAGCAGGCTCGCATTCCTAAGCCGCCTTCGCAGGCCGTATATGAAGTGTTTAAAAACGCTCCAATGCGTTTCAAACCGGAATAATGCAGTAACCCACGGCAGGTTGAACTAAGGTTAGCTTGCCGTATGTAGTGAATACTCGTGTTTTTCAGGAACTGTGCGAATTATCGTGAACTCAGGTTCAGGTAAGGGAGAAAAGATGAAGCAGGCACTTCGTGTAACCTTAGGTTTTTTTGTTCTGCTGTGGGCAGCAATGCTCCACGCAGAAGTACGCATTGAAATTACGCAGGGCGTGAACACCGCGCGCCCGATTGGTGTGGTGCCGTTTAAATGGGCGGGTTCAGGTGCAGCGCCTGAAGACGTTGGCGGCATTGTCTCGGCTGATTTACGCAACAGCGGCAAATTCAACCCTATCGATCGTTCACGTCTGCCACAGCAGCCTACCAGCGCGCAGGAAGTGCAGCCTGCCGCCTGGAGTGCCCTGGGCATTGACGCGGTCGTCGTCGGCCAGGTTACGCCTAACCCAGATGGTAGCTATCAGATTGCCTATCAGCTGGTGGACACCGGCGGCGCACCGGGAACCGTACTGGCGCAAAACTCATACAAAGTTACCAAACAGTGGCTGCGCTACGCTGCGCACACCGCCAGTGACGAAGTGTTTGAGAAGCTGACCGGTATTAAAGGGGCATTCCGTACCCGTATCGCCTATGTGGTTCAGACCAACGGCGGTCAGTTCCCGTATGAGCTGCGCGTCTCCGACTACGATGGCTTTAATCAGTTTGTGGTGCATCGCTCACCGCAGCCGCTGATGTCACCGGCCTGGTCTCCAGACGGCAGTAAAGTTGCCTACGTGACCTTTGAAAGCGGTAAGTCGGCGCTGGTGGTACAGACGCTGGCTAACGGTGCCATTCGTCAGGTTGCCTCTTTCCCGCGCCACAATGGTGCGCCGTCTTTCTCACCAGACGGGACAAAACTTGCGTTCGCGCTCTCTAAAACCGGCAGCCTGAACCTGTATGTCATGGATCTGGCCTCTGGCCAGATCCGCCAGGTTACCGACGGTCGCTACAACAGCACTGAGCCAAGCTGGTTCCCGGACAGCCAGACGCTGGCTTATACCTCGGACCAGGCGGGAGCGCCTCAGATTTATAAAATTGGTATCAACGGCGGTGCGCCACAGCGTATTACCTGGGAAGGGTCACAGAACCAGGATGCGGATGTGTCTGCCGACGGTAAAACCATGGTGATGATCAGCAGCGCCGGTGGCGCTCAGCACGTCGCCAAACAGGATCTGGTAACGGGAGCCGTTCAAACGTTAACGAGCACGTTCCTGGATGAATCGCCAAGTCTGGCACCAAACGGCACAATGGTCATCTATAGCTCTACTCAGGGGATGGGTTCCGTGCTGCAGCTGGTGTCAACCGACGGGCGTTTCAAAGCGCGTCTTCCGGCAACTGATGGACAGGTGAAATCACCTGCCTGGTCGCCGTATCTGTAATGCATCAGTCTTCCGCACAGCGGGGGACTACATGTATGACAAACACTATAACAGGATAAGAAAATGCAACTGAATAAAGTGCTGAAAGGGTTGATGCTGGCTCTGCCGGTTCTGGCTGTAGCCGCTTGTAGCTCACACAAAAACAACAACAATGACCAGTCTGGCATGGGTGCTGATGGCGCTTACGGCAACGGTTCTGGCATGAACGGCAGCGGCAACATGTCTTCTGACGAGCAGGCGCGTCTGCAGATGCAGCAGCTGCAGCAGAACAACATCGTCTACTTCGGCCTGGACAAATATGACGTCCAGTCTGATTACGCTCAGATGCTGGACCAGCACGCCGCGTTCCTGCGCAGCAACCCGTCATACAAAGTGACCATTGAAGGTCATGCGGATGAGCGCGGTACGCCAGAATACAACATCGCACTGGGCGAACGTCGTGCTAACGCCGTTAAGATGTACCTGCAAGGCAAAGGCGTGTCGGCTGACCAGATGTCTATCGTTTCTTACGGTAAAGAGAAACCGGCTGTTCTGGGTCATGACGAAGCGGCTTACGCTAAAAACCGTCGTGCCGTACTGGTCTACTAAGAGAATCACATGATTAGTAACTTCAGACTTCATCTTTTAAGTCTGTCGTTACTGGTTGGCGTAGCGGCCCCCTGGGCCGCTAATGCCCAGGCGTCAATCAGTAGCGTCGGCTCTGGCTCGGTCGAAGACCGTGTCACCACTCTTGAACGAATTTCCAATGCCCAGGCACAGCTTCTGCAACAGCTGCAGCAGCAGATGAGCGATAACCAGAGCGATATCGATTCGCTGCGTGGGCAAATCCAGCAAAACAGCTATCAGCTTAATCAGGTGATCGAGCGGCAAAAGCAGCTCTATCAGCAGATCGACAGCCTGAGCAGCAGTGGTGCCAGCGCTTCCGCGCAAAGCAGCGGGGATGCGCCAGCGGCCAGTGCTGATGCCGGTGCAGCGGCGGGTGCCGCAGGCGCTGCCGCGTCATCCGCGGCGCCCACACAGAGCGGTGACGCCAACAGTGACTACAACGCTGCGGTGGCGCTGATTCTGGAAAAGAAACAGTATGACCAGGCGATTACTGCGCTGCAGGCGTGGGTCAAGCGCTATCCGGATTCAACCTACCAGCCGAACGCTAACTACTGGCTGGGTCAGTTGAATTACAACAAGGGTAAAAAAGACGACGCGGCCTACTATTACGCCACCGTGGTTAAAAATTACCCGAAGTCGCCAAAGGCTGCTGAAGCGTTATTTAAGGTTGGCGTCATCATGCAGGAGAAAAACGATACGGCAAAAGCCAAAGCGGTTTACCAGCAGGTGATAAAACTTTATCCCAATACCGATTCAGCAAAACAGGCGCAAAAACGCCTTTCCGGGCTGTAATTTGAGCAGCCAGCACCAGATTTTGCCTGATTTCTGGTCTGGCAGCATGAAAGGTAAGCAGTTGAACCCACTGGCGGAAAATAAGGGTTGCGCTACCTCGGTAAATCAGTAATATATGCCGCCGTTGCCGGGACAGAATGTAAATGTGTCTGGCAAGCCTGAAGATGGGTCGTTAGCTCAGTTGGTAGAGCAGTTGACTTTTAATCAATTGGTCGCAGGTTCGAATCCTGCACGACCC
>NZ_JABMIK010000004.1:0-355496 GCF_041386365.1 Pantoea sp. KPR_PJ
CCATGCGAGAGTAGGGAACTGCCAGGCATCCACACGCGACAGCCCTGACCTCACGGTCAGGGCTTTTTGCGTTTTGCCTCCGGTAACCTTTCCAGGAATCGTCTTTCCGCCCTTATTATCTTGTCGATATTTATCGCCCGCTCACTGCTGTTTGCCAGTTTAAGCTGAAAGATTTTCATAAATCGCATGAAGACTCGACAACATGATGCTGACAGGGTAATGTTGGCTGTCTGGATGTCTAAACGTATATACGGTTGTTGAGAGGAAAGTCGCACATGCCAATCAGGGTTCCCGACGAATTACCGGCAGTAAATTTCTTACGCAATGAAAATGTTTTTGTCATGACCTCATCGCGTGCCAGTGTTCAGGAAATCCGTCCGTTAAAAGTATTGATTCTCAATTTGATGCCAAAAAAGATTGAGACAGAAAACCAGTTTCTGCGTTTGCTTTCCAACTCACCTTTGCAGATCGATATTCAGCTGTTGCGCATTGACAGTCGCGAGTCACGCAATACACCTGTAGAGCACCTGAACAACTTTTACTGCAACTTTGACGATATTCAGCACGATAACTTTGACGGCCTTATTGTCACCGGTGCACCGCTTGGCCTGGTCGATTTTAACGATGTAGCTTACTGGCCACAGATCCAGCGTGTGCTGCACTGGGCAAAAGAGCATGTTACCTCAACGCTGTTTGTCTGTTGGGCAGTGCAGGCAGCACTTAACATTCTCTATGGTATTCCTAAACAGACGCGGCAGAGCAAGCTGTCGGGCGTTTATGCGCATCAAATCCTGCACCCGCATGCGCTGCTGACGCGCGGCTTCGATGATAACTTTCTTGCGCCGCACTCACGCTATGCCGATTTTCCTGCACAGCTGATCAGGGACTATACCGATCTGGAGCTTTTCGCTGAGTCTGAACAAACCGGTGCCTATCTGATGGCGAGCAAGGACAAGCGTCTGGTATTTGTTACTGGCCATCCTGAATATGATGCGCTGACGCTGTCGGGCGAGTACCACCGTGACTACGATGCGGGTCTGGCTCCCGAGGTTCCCTTTAACTATTTTCCGCAGGACAACCCTGAACTGCCACCACGCGCTACCTGGCGCAGTCA
This sequence comes from Pantoea sp. KPR_PJ, assembly GCF_041386365.1. Taxonomy (NCBI): domain Bacteria; kingdom Pseudomonadati; phylum Pseudomonadota; class Gammaproteobacteria; order Enterobacterales; family Erwiniaceae; genus Pantoea; species Pantoea sp. KPR_PJ. The sequence goes on from NZ_JABMIK010000004.1 coordinate 1,115, forward strand.
TGGCAACCTGTTGTTCTCAAACTGGTTAAACTACTACGTCTATCAGATCACGCCATTCGATCTGCGTCACATGAATCCAACGCTCGAATAAGGTCCTTTCCTCGTTTGTCCTTACCGTGTCAGCGGCAAAGCTGTCACGGTTTTTTTATGCCTGTTATTTTCCCGAAATGCTTTCCTGGTGAATGAGTAAATTTAATCTCAGGTTAATCATCTAATTAAGCGAATTATGAATCAAAAATGGAAATAGTTTTTGATTTTATAAATGGAGGGATTATGCTCTGATCCTGTAGCTCAAAAAACATCCTAAAACCGGATCGCATCCAGACGATCCGATCGGCGACAGGAGCGATCCCGCATGACTGATACCCTTATTCATAGCGATCTTACCTTTACGCAACCCCTGTCTGGCATGGACAGGCAGCTGCTCACGCCAGAAGCACAGGCTTTTCTCTGCGATCTGGTCAGGCATTTTTCCGCTGAGCGTCAAAGGCTGCTCGCTCTCCGGCAACAGCGGCAGCAGCACTATGATGCAGGCCAGCTTCCACATTTCGATGTGGAAACAGTTTCCATTCGTGAGAGCGAGTGGCGTATTGGTCGAATACCTGATGACCTGCTGGATCGACGGGTAGAAATTACCGGGCCGCCGGATCGCAAGATGGTGATTAACGCCTTAAATGCCAGCGTAAAAGTATTTATGGCGGACTTTGAAGATTCACTGACGCCACAGTGGGATAAGCTGATTGAAGGGCAGCAAACCCTGCGGGAAGCGGTGCGCGGCACGCTGAGTTTTACCAGCGAAACCGGCAAAATCTATCAGCTTCGCGCCGACCCTGCGGTGCTGATGTGTCGCGTGCGCGGTCTGCATCTCGACGAAAAACATGTGTTGTGGCAGGGCAGTGCGATTCCTGGCGGGTTATTTGATTTCGCGCTCTACTTTTTCCACAACGCCACCCCCCTGCTCAGCAAAGGAAGCGGACCTTATTTCTACCTGCCGAAAAGTGAAAGCGGGCAGGAAGTGGCATGGTGGCGTGAAATTTTCAGTTTTACCGAAGATCGCTTCGATTTGCCGCGCGGCACCATTAAAGCCACAGTGCTGATTGAAACCCTGCCCGCGGTCTTCCAGATGGATGAGATCCTGTGGAATCTGCGCGACCACATAGTCGGCCTCAACTGTGGCCGCTGGGATTATATCTTCAGCTACATCAAAACGCTGCGCCAGCATGGCGATCGCATCCTGCCCGATCGGCATGCTATCACCATGGCCCAGCCGTTCCTTGACGCCTACTCACGGCTGCTGGTGAAAACCTGCCATCGTCGTGGCGCGTTCGCTATGGGCGGTATGTCGGCGCTGATTCCGGCTAAAGACGCGGCGCGCAACGAATGGGTGTTGCAGCGCGTGCGTGAAGATAAACAACGGGAGGCTGATAACGGTCATGACGGCACCTGGATTGCCCATCCGGGCCTGGCTGAGACGGCCATGGCGGTCTTCAACGCCGCGCTGGGCGAGCGCCAGAACCAGCTCGATGTGCGGCGTGAAGACGATCCTCCCATTGAGGCTGAGCAGCTGCTGACACCCTGCCCGGGCGAGCGTACCGAAGCCGGGATGCGTGCCAATATTCGCGTCGCGCTGCGTTATCTGGAGGCCTGGCTCACGGGCAACGGCTGTGTGCCGATTGATGGCCTGATGGAGGACGCCGCCACCGCAGAAATTGCCCGTACCTCTATCTGGCAGTGGATCCACCATCAGCAAACCCTGAGCGATGGTCGCCCCGTCACCGCTGAAAGCGTCCTGCACATGCTGGATGAAGAGCGACGTCAGCTCAACGATGCGCGTTACGACGACGCGGCGCAGCTGATGGCGCATATCACCACTGAAGATGAACTGGTGTCATTCCTTACCCTGCCGGGCTATCGCCTGATCCCCTGAAACAGGAGCCGTTGCCATGACTCGTACCCAACAGATCCAGCAGCTTGAACAAACCTGGCGCACAGCGCGCTGGGAAGGCATCACGCGTCCCTACAGCGCTGAAGAGGTAATAAACCTGCGAGGCTCGGTGAATCCGGCCTGCACGCTGGCACAGCGCGGCGCAGAAAAACTCTGGTCGCTGCTTAACGGCGCGGCGCGCAAAGGCTATGTTAACAGCCTTGGCGCACTGACCGGCGGTCAGGCGCTGCAGCAGGCGAAAGCGGGCATTGAGGCGATCTATCTTTCCGGCTGGCAGGTGGCGGCAGATGCCAATCTTGCCGGGCAGATGTATCCCGATCAGTCGCTCTATCCGGTGAACTCGGTGCCTGACGTCGTACAGCGCATCAATCAGACCTTCCAGCGTGCCGATCAGATCCAGTGGGCCAATGGCGCGGAGCCAGGCGAGGAAGACTACATTGACTATTTCCTGCCAGTTGTCGCTGATGCCGAAGCGGGATTTGGCGGCGTGCTTAACGCCTTTGAGTTAATGAAGTCGATGATCAGTGCAGGGGCCGCCGCCGTGCATTTTGAAGATCAGCTGGCGGCAGTGAAGAAGTGCGGTCACATGGGCGGCAAGGTGCTGGTGCCGACACAGGAAGCGATACAGAAACTGGTTGCTGCGCGGCTGGCGGCAGACGTCATGGGGGTACCGACCATTCTTCTGGCGCGCACCGATGCCGATGCCGCCGATCTGATTACCGCCGACTGTGACGAATATGACCGGCCCTTTATCCAGGGCGATCGCACGGCGGAGGGCTTTTTCCGCACGCACGCCGGTATTGAACAGGCCATCAGCCGTGGTCTGGCCTATGCGCCTTACGCTGATGTGCTCTGGTGCGAAACGTCGACGCCGGATCTGGCACTGGCACAACGTTTTGCCACGGCTATTCACGCGCGCTATCCCGGCAAGCTGTTAGCCTATAACTGCTCGCCCTCATTCAACTGGAAAAAAAATCTCGACGACCATGCCATTGCAGGATTCCAGCAGGCGCTGAGCGAGATGGGCTATCGCTTCCAGTTCATTACGCTGGCGGGCATTCACAGCATGTGGTTCAACATGTTCGACCTGGCGCACGCCTATGCCCAGGGTGAAGGGATGCGCCACTACGTTGAGAAAGTGCAGCAGCCGGAATTTGCCGCGCGCGAGAAGGGCTATAGCTTCTCCGCGCATCAGCAGGAAGTCGGCACGGGCTATTTCGATCGTGTCACCACGCTGATTCAGGGCGGCCACTCGTCAGTAACGGCCCTGACCGGTTCGACCGAACAGCATCAGTTTTAAGCGGTGTCAGATTTGCCGCCCGACGCGATCGGGCGGGCTTGTTGAGGAGAGACCTGTGCCACCACGCGAATCCTTAATTGCCCATACCATTCTGCAAGGCTTTGACGCCCAGTATGGTCGCTTCCTTGATATTACCGCAGGCGCGCAGCAGCGCTTTGAACAGGCTGACTGGCAGGCAGTACAACAGGCGATGAAAACCCGTATCCACCTTTACGACAGCCACGTTACGCTGGTGGTGGATCAGCTGCAGATACTCAACGACGCGGCGCACTGGGATGATGCGTTCTGGCAGCAGGTCAAACAGGATTATGAAGCGCTGCTGCCGGACTATCCTCGCGCAGACATCGCTGAGAGTTTTTTTAATTCTGTCTACTGTCGTCTGCATGGCCATGCCCACCTGCAACCGCAGCGGCTGTTTATCTTCTTAACCCGACAGGGCAGCCCGCTGCCTGCACGCCCGCTGGCGCGTGGCTATCAGCCACAGCATGGCTGGCAGGCGATGCTGGAACAGGTGCTACGTGATACCACGCTGACGCTGCCCTGGCAGGATCGCGCACGCGACGCCAGCTATATCCTGCGCCATCTGCAACAGCAGTTCAGGCTGGATGACGGCTGGCTGGAAGTGGCCTGCGAACTTTTTTTCCGTAATAAAACCGCGTGGATCGTGGCCCGCCTGCATCTGCCGCACGCCATTCTTCCCTGCCTGTTACCCATTCAGCGAACCGCGCAGGGGGAGCTGTGGATCGATACCTGTCTCACCGAGGTGAACGATGCCAGCATCGTATTTGGCTTCGCCCGCGCCTACTTCATGGTTTACGCCCCCGTACCGGCCGCGCTGGTGGCATGGCTACAGCCGATTCTGCCAGGTAAAACGCTTGCCGAACGCTATATGGCAATCGGCTGCCAGAAGCACGGCAAAACCGAAAGCTATCGTGACTATCTGCATGCGCTGGCGCACAGCGACGCGCCATTCGACATCGCGCCTGGCGTGCGTGGCATGGTGATGCTGGTGTTTACGCTGCCGGGCTTCGATTGCGTCTTTAAGGTGATCCGCGATCGCTTTGCGCCGCAGAAAGAGGTGACGGAGGCGCAGGTACGTGCCTGTTATCAGCAGGTTAAAGAGCATGACCGCGTCGGACGTATGGCGGACACGCTGGAGTTTGAGCAGTTTACGCTGCCGCTGGCGCGTATTTCTCCTGCGCTGATGGCAGAGTTTCATGCCAGCATCGCTTCAAAGATAGAGATCAGGGGAGACCGCCTGATTGTGCGCCATCTGTGGCTGGAGCGGCGCATGCAGCCGCTCAATCTCTATCTGGCTCAGGCAAACGAACAGGAGCGTCGGCACGCCATTGAGGAGTATGGCAATGCGATTAAGCAGCTGGCGGCGGCCAATATTTTTCCGGGCGATATGCTGTTTAAAAACTTCGGCATGACGCGGCACGGGCGCGTAGTGTTTTATGACTATGATGAAATCCGGGCAATGGACGAGCTGCACTTTCGTGACGTACCGCGGGCGCGCTACGAGGAGGATGAACTGGGCGCCGAGCCCTGGTACAGCGTCGGCCCCGACGATGTTTTTCCTGAAACGTTTCGCTATGCGCTGTGCTGCGAAGCGGCGACCGGCGCGCTGCTACAACAGCTACACCCTGAGCTGTTCGAGCCGGGCTGGTGGCGTGCACAGCAGCAGCGCATCCGGCAGGGGCACGTGGAAGAGGTGATCGCCTGGCGTCAGTCGCAGTGCTTTAGCGTGCGCTACGCCCGCGAACTGGCTTAGCGACCACTGAAGGCCAGCGTGACCTGACGCGCCTCACGGATCACCAGCGCCCCCAGTTCGGTAATGCGGTCGTCCGTCATACGGGCGATCGGGCCAGAAATCGACAGTGCAGCAAAGGGCTCGCCGTGTTCATCATAGACTGGCGCGGCAACGCAGCGCAGTCCAAGCGCATGCTCTTCATCATCAAAGGCAAAACCGCCTTTACGCACCTGGGCCAGGTTAGCCTTCAGACTCTGTGGCGACATCAGCGTATTAGGCGTGTAGTGGTGCAGACCTTTCTGATGCAGCAGCGCGGTGACCTGCTCGTCGCTCAGGTGCGCCAGGAAAGCTTTGCCCGCGCCTGAGGCGTGCATCGGCAGCTTGCCGCCAATCGGTGCCGACATGCGCATCAGCTGGGTGCACTGCACCTGGTCAATAATTACCGCCTGGTAGTCGCTGAGATCCAGCACGGCCAGGTTCACCGTTTCACCCGAGGCCTCCATTAGCTTGCGCAGCACAGGATGCACCAGTGCCAGCAGATTTCGGCTCTGCAAAAAGCTGCTGCCGACGACAAAAGCGTGTGCGCCGATGGTCCACAGGCCCAGATCGCCGGTCTGGTGCACAAAGCCCTGCTGCTGCATGGTCGTCAGCAAACGGTGCGTAGTGGAGTTAGGCAGTCCTGCCTGCTGCGCCAGTTCGGTCAGCGCCACGCTGCCGTGGGAGTCGGCAATCAGCTCCAGCAGATGCAGGCCGCGTTGCAGAGACTGTACCTGGCCGCTGGCCGGGGCAGAGGCGGGGGTACCCCGCGGTTTCTTGCCGCGTTTAGCGGGAACGGGCGTCACCATAGAGGATCTCCTTACACAAAGTGGAAATCATTTTCAGGGTAATTGCGCAATTTGCAAACCTGCATGTTCTGGTCGGAGCTGTCAGACGCGCGGTCTGAAAATGTCTCACCTGCTGCGGCTTTTTCCCCTGGAAAAGTTGTGCCAGTATGACGAGCAGGCATCTTAGCCAGCAGACTGACGTCAACGAGGCAACAGTGAGCAACAGAATCGAAGCGCTGCATCAGCAGCTCGCGCAACGCATCATGGTGCTGGACGGTGGCATGGGCACCATGATCCAGAGCTATAAACTGGACGAGCAGGATTTTCGCGGCAGCCGTTTCAGCAACTGGCCCTGCGATCTCAAAGGCAACAACGATCTGCTGGTGTTGAGCAAGCCGGAGGTGATCCGCGCGATCCATCTCGCCTATCTGGAGGCGGGCGCAGATATTATTGAAACCAACACCTTTAACGCCACCACCATCGCGATGGCGGACTACCAGATGGAAGCGCTGTCGGCGGAGATTAACCTTGAGGCCGCCCGGCTGGCGCGCGCCTGCTGCGATGAATGGACGGCGAAAACGCCCGATCGTCCGCGCTATGTTGCAGGCGTGCTTGGTCCGACCAACCGCACCTGTTCGATTTCGCCAGACGTCAACGATCCTGCCTACCGCAACGTCACCTTTAACCAGCTGGTGGACGCGTATCGCGAATCGACGCGGGCGCTGGTGGAGGGGGGCGCAGACCTGATCATGATTGAAACGGTGTTTGATACGCTGAACGCTAAAGCCGCGATCTTCGCCGTGCAGAGCGAGATGGAGGCGATGGGCGTCAGTCTGCCGCTGATGATCTCCGGCACCATTACTGATGCCTCTGGGCGCACGCTCTCCGGCCAGACAACGGAAGCCTTCTATAACTCACTGCGCCACGCCGAACCGCTCTCGTTTGGCCTCAACTGCGCGCTTGGCCCGGATGAACTGCGCCAGTACGTGGCGGAAATGTCGCGTATTGCCGAATGCTACGTGACTGCCCACCCTAACGCCGGTTTGCCTAACGCCTTCGGTGAATACGATCTGGATGCCGACGTGATGGCAGAGCAGATTGGTGAATGGGCGCGCGCCGGTTTCCTGAATATCATCGGCGGCTGCTGTGGTACCACGCCGCAGCACATCAGAGCGATGGCGGACAGCGTTGCAGGCGTTGCGCCGCGCAAGCGGCCAGACCTGCCGGTTGCCTGCCGTCTTTCTGGCCTGGAGCCACTCAACATCAGCGGCGACACACTGTTTGTTAACGTCGGTGAGCGCACCAACGTCACCGGATCGGCAAAGTTTAAGCGGCTGATTAAAGAAGAGAAGTACAGCGACGCGCTGGAAGTGGCGCTACAGCAGGTGCAGAACGGTGCGCAGGTTATCGACATCAATATGGATGAGGGAATGCTTGACGCCGAAGCGGCGATGGTGCGGTTCCTTAACCTGATTGCCGGTGAGCCAGATATCGCCCGCGTGCCGATCATGATCGATTCCTCAAAGTGGGAGGTCATCGAGAAGGGGCTACAGTGCATTCAGGGCAAAGGCATTGTTAACTCGATTTCAATGAAAGAGGGCGAGGCGACCTTTATCCACCACGCACGGCTGGTGCGGCGTTACGGCGCAGCGATGGTGGTGATGGCATTTGATGAAGCTGGCCAGGCCGATACGCGCGCGCGCAAAATCGAAATCTGCCGCCGTGCCTATAAAATTCTTACAGAGCAGGTCGGTTTTCCGCCGGAAGATATTATCTTTGACCCGAATATCTTTGCGGTTGCCACCGGCATCGACGAGCACAACAATTACGCCATGGACTTTATCGGCGCGTGCGAGGACATCAAGCGCGAGCTGCCGTACGCGATGATCTCCGGCGGCGTCTCCAACGTTTCCTTCTCTTTCCGCGGCAACGATCCGGTACGCGAAGCGATTCATGCCGTGTTCCTCTACTATGCCATTCGTAACGGCATGGATATGGGCATCGTCAACGCCGGTCAGCTGGCGATTTATGACGATTTGCCAGCCGAACTGCGCGATGCGGTTGAAGATGTCATCCTTAATCGCCGCGCTGACGGCACTGAGCGCCTGCTGGCACTGGCGGAAAAATATCGCGCCAGCAAGGGCGACGGCACGGAAGACAGGCAGCAGGCGGAGTGGCGCAGCTGGGACGTGGTGAAGCGTCTGGAATATTCGCTGGTTAAAGGCATCACCGAATTTATTGAGCAGGATACCGAAGAGGCGCGCCAGGCGTCGGCACGCCCGATTGAGGTGATCGAAGGGCCGCTGATGGCGGGTATGAACGTGGTGGGGGATCTGTTTGGCGAAGGAAAAATGTTTCTGCCGCAGGTGGTCAAATCGGCACGCGTGATGAAGCAGGCGGTGGCCTACCTTGAACCTTACATTCAGGCCAGCAAAGAGGCAGGCCGCAGTAATGGCAAGATCGTGCTGGCGACGGTGAAAGGTGACGTTCATGATATCGGCAAGAACATTGTCGGCGTGGTATTGCAGTGCAACAACTACGAAATTATCGATCTCGGCGTGATGGTACCGAGCGACAAGATCCTGAAAACGGCCATTGAACAGCAGGCGGACATTATCGGGCTGTCGGGCCTGATTACCCCGTCACTGGATGAGATGGTCAACGTTGCCAGGGAGATGGAACGCCAGGGCTTTACGCTGCCGCTGCTGATTGGCGGTGCCACTACCTCTAAGGCACACACCGCCGTCAAGATTGAGCAGAACTACAGCGGCCCGACGGTTTATGTGCAGAATGCCTCGCGCACCGTGGGCGTAGTTTCCTCTCTGCTGTCGCCAGCGCTAAAAGAGGCATTTGTCGCGCGCACGCGCAAAGAGTATGACACCGTGCGTATCCAGCATGCACGCAAGAAACCGCGCACGCCGCCGGTCACGCTACAGGCCGCGCGCGACAACGCCGTCAGCATCGACTGGGAAAGCTATACGCCGCCGGTGGCGCATCGTCTCGGCGTCAGTGAGGTCTCCGCCAGCATCGAGACGCTGCGCAACTATATCGACTGGACGCCCTTCTTTATGACCTGGTCGCTGGCGGGCAAGTACCCGCGCATACTCCAGGATGAGGTGGTGGGTGAAGAGGCGAAGCGCCTGTTTGCCGATGCCAGCGCCATGCTGGACAGGCTCAGCGCGCAACACAGGCTGACGCCGCGCGGTGTGGTTGGCATCTTCCCGGCCAACCGCGTCGGTGACGATATTGAGGTTTACCGCGATGAGAGTCGCCGTGAAGTGATAGCCGTCAGCCATCATCTACGCCAGCAGACCGAAAAAACAGATTATCCCAACTACTGCCTGGCAGACTATGTTGCGCCGAAAGCGAGCGGTAAAGCGGACTATCTGGGAGCGTTTGCCGTTACCGGCGGGCTGGAGGAGGACGCGCTGGCCGAGGCGTATGATGCGCAGCATGATGACTACAGCAAAATCATGGTGAAGGCGGTAGCAGATCGTCTGGCTGAAGCTTTCGCTGAGTATCTGCACGAGCGGGTGCGTAAGGTGATCTGGGGCTTTGCCGCCCATGAGAATCTGAGCAATGACGAGCTGATCCGCGAAAATTACCAGGGCATTCGTCCCGCGCCGGGCTATCCGGCCTGTCCGGAACATACGGAGAAAGCGGTCATCTGGCAGCTGCTGGATGTGGAAACCCACACAGGCATGAAACTCACCGAGTCTTTCGCCATGTGGCCGGGCGCGTCGGTATCAGGCTGGTATTTTAGCCATCCCGATAGTCGCTACTTTGCCGTGGCGCAGATCCAGCGTGACCAGGTGGAGGATTACGCGGCGCGTAAAGGCATGACGGTCAGTGAAGTAGAGCGCTGGCTGGCACCCAGTCTGGGCTATGACGCAGACTAAAACGCGTGCCCGAAGCGAGTAACCAGCGCTGAGGGCAAGTCGTTCAAGGACGCTGTGTCCGGCTGGCCCGCGCCGATCCTGGCGCGGGCCGCTGCTCTCTTCGGTGCTGTCATGCGCCGCAGTGACGCTGCGGTGCCGTCTGTCTGCTTAATTAAAGCGCGCGTCGCGATCGGACGTCAGGTCGTAAAGCTGGTATTTGCGTCCCAGCATCTGCCCGCCGTCACGCGTCAGTGGCACCCAGTTCACCTGCGCACGGCCGCGCGTTGGCGTCACGGTAAAGAGATCCATTGGAATCGAAATGTAGAAACCCTTGGTAAACTCGCCTTCACCATACTCTTCTGACGATACGTCCGTCTTTGTGGCATAGACACCGACCATCACGCCGCTATCGAAGCGCTTAGACACGTCCACCGTCACGCCTTTATCCTTCGCCAGATATTGTCCAACGCTGGTTTTCACCAGCAGATCCTGCATAAACCACGGACGCCAGTAGGCGGTAACATGACCGGTCGGCGCTTTATAGCGCGTGAACTGCATCATGTTGTCCCAGTCACGCTGGCGCACATAGTTGGCATCCACCCCCAGCGCCCAGTTGCTGTCGATCGGGCGATAGAGCAGCTCGCCACCGACGCCGCCATACATGGTTTCCAGATACCCGCCGTACATCTGGCCGTAAAAGCCGTTGCCGAGGTAGCCCATGTAGTTGGCCTGCAAATCGTTAACGTAAACATTGTTCTCAACGTAGTCGCGAATATGGGTGCGCACGCGCGGCAGCGTTGAATCAGAAGGCGCGCCGTTGTAGTTAAACTTGTCGTAGTTATTGGCGAGGTTGCCGAACAAACTGCCCCCCACCAGCAGATGATCCGTTAGCCAGTAGTCCAGGTTACCCATTACCCCGACCTGATACATGTAAAAGCTTTCCGGGCCGCCAACCGACTGGTTCAGCACCGGCGACAGGCTGTAGCTAAGCCGCTCTTTACGAATAAAGAATCCTTGCTCTGTCTCACCCACATCAACCGGATTTTCTCGCGTCTGGCGCAGCGGTTGCTCATGACCAAGCGGATAGCCTGTCAGCGCATTGCGCAGGCTGCTGACGTCAGTGCTTGTGGTCACCTGCGGCATATTGAAGCGCGATTCAGTGACGTTAATCGTCTCAATACCGGCCGGCAGATTGTTCATCATTATGCGATTCGCGCGATCGACCCCTTCACGCGTGTCGCGATATTTGGTCTGCTCACCCGAAACGTAGAGCGTATGGCCGCGCGTCTGGATGCGTGGCCCGCTCAGCCCGGCGTTATATTTCAGATCGGTCAGCTGGCTGGCGACGACCGTTGGCTCCAGCATCCGCTCCTGTGGATGCGGACGATAGTCAGGTCTGGCGCTGTCGATATGCGTCTGGCGCAGATCGTTAAAGTTGGTGCGTACCGTCACGCCAAACATAAAGGTATTGCCGCGCTCGTAGCTGGCATTGATATCGGCCCAGTCGGTCACGCGATAAATTGCGCCAACGTTCACTTTGCTACGCTGCTCCAGCCTGCCGGCGAAATCATCCTGATAATCGTTACCTTCATACTCCAGCTTGAGGCGCAGCGGTTGCCACGGTGTCTGATACTCAACGCCGCCAAACAGCGCGGACGGGCCGTGGAACATTTGCGAGCCGTTAATGGAGCCAGCCTCACCGACGCCGGGACGCTGACAGTAGCTGTCGCTGTAGGAGCAGAAGGGGTTTTTAACCGTGCCGCTGTTGCCGAGATAGCCCCAGCCGAGGCCCAGCGTAAAGTCAAAAGGCCCCCAGGCTTTACTGGCTACCAGATATTCGCTGTCGAAGAGGCCAGTGCCGCCGAGATCGCGCGAGCCAAGCGCCACTTCTGGCAGCCAGTAGCTCTCTTTGAGCAGACCAATTTTCAGGTCGAATGCCTTGTCTTTATAGCTCTGATTGCCGCTGAAGCTGTCCACGGCGCTATAGCGGCGGGTGCGCACGTCGGTGTAGCGCACCGTGGTTTCCAGCCAGGGCAGCAGCTGCATGGAGGCAGAGTAGTAACGATACTGGTCGTTATCGCGGAAGTTAAGGCTGAATTCGCCCTCACGCGCCATACGTGCGGTCGGCACCTGCAACAGGCCAACCCCACCGAAGTCAGACTGCGATGGGCCCACCGGATCGGGAAAGGTCTCGGCCTGTGCCTGACAGGCAGTCGCCACGGAAACAGCCAGCAGGCTGAAAAGCAGTTGTTTATTCATTACTCTGGCACCCGGTGAGTCAGTATGGAAATCATGCGCTGGTTGAGATCGTCCTGCCCGTCAGGCAGGCTCCAGGAGGAAAAGCCCAGCCAGATAATGCTGCCGGGAACGACCTCAACGTGGCGATAGTTCCAGTAGGCCACCGGCACGCGCTGCGTCTTGCCCTCTGGCGAGATAAGCGTGACGTAGCTGTTTTCCGCACCGGAGAGAGCCGCATGGCCCGCCAGATAGCCGCGAACCGTCTCTCCAGGCTGCCAGCTCACCTTACCTGCACCGTGCAGCGCGCCCATCAGCCAGACGCTGTCAGACTGCGGCGGCAGCCAGAGGTCATAGCTGCCCTGCAGGCGGCGACTGGCGTCGGGATGCAGTCGAATCCAGTCAGGATCGAGTGAAACAAACTGGCGGCCTGTGACCTTGACGGCGCTGAGCTGGCGCGCGACTTCCGCAACGGCGGCGGCACGTTCGCCACGGCTCTGCGACTGCCAGACATGCAGATCGGCCAGGGTTTTTTGCTGTTGCTGCGCTGCTACCGCACTGGCACCCCGTTCAGCGATCGCTGCGCCGCGCCACCAGACGGTGTCGATAAGCGCCGGCTGGGTGACCAGCTGCGCCAGATCCTGCACTTCGTCGATCGTTACGCTGCCCCGAGCGGTATGAACGGTAACCTGACCCGCCGCCCACGCGGCGCTGCTGCCAGCCAGCATAAATGCGGCCAGCATTGAGAGAGTATTTTTCATGATTTCGCCGGCTTCAGAAGGGTGGTGGCAACAGGGAAGGCATCGGCAGCCAGCATCTGGTGCGCCTGCACCACATCACCGCTGCTGTTATCGATCCAGAAGGTGTTTTCCCAGGTGCGGCCGGTGGCCTCAATGCGTGCCTGCTCATGCCAGACGCGACAGGCGACGCGGCGACCTGCCAGCGTCACTACCTCATCCGTACCGCGAACAAAGCGTGAGCTTACCGTGGCGGCGCGCGTTTTGCCCTGTTCGGTCCACTGTACGATGCGCGTCCAGTCAGCACCGTCGCGCAGATGCAGCGCGTCAGCCAGCGGATCCTGTGGCAGATTGCTGACCTGCTGCAGATTGTCTGGCAGGCCAAGGGTTTTCACCAGGCGGCCGTGCTGTGTCACCAGCATGGCGTTATCCCGGGTAATCCACTTCTGCTGGCCATTTTCGTTGTAGCCGAGCACCACAAAAATCTGTGGCCCGTCGTTAATGCGGGCGTAGAGGCTGGCGTAAGGCAGATCGGCGATCTGCTGGTTTGTTTTTGTCACGTCGTCGGGGCCGGAGACCGCCATCATGACGGTCTGTTCCAGCCCTTTTTGCGTCTGCGTGCAGGCCTGCACTAGCAGACAAGCCAGCAATAAAGGAAGTTGGCGCACTGTGTGTCCCTGTAAAAAATGCCGAAGCAAAAAATAACCACACGGAAGTGTGGTTATGTTTAAAGGTGCTACATCAACGAGTGGTACTCGTTGTGGTCGTGGTTGTTGTACCGGTATTTGCACCGTCACCACCGCCAGAGGCAGCGATGCCGACACCGACTAACGCGCCCAGCGCACCGATGCCTGCCGCGGTCGAGGTGCCTGCGGAGATTGCTCCCGCCTGCGCGCCCGCTGCTGCTCCGGCTTCTTCCGGAGCGGCAAAGGCTACGGATTGTGCTGCGACGTATAGTACGGCTGCTCCGGCAACCAGGATTTTTTTCATACAGCTTGTCCTGCATTGAATGAATGAAGGATGTACCCGTTACGGGCGCGTTCAGTATAGGGCAACAAATTACCAGAGTTCAGCGCAGGAAAAAGCGCCTAAAAATAGCAGGTGATTTCGAGCAAGAAGGGAGGTAAACAGCGTTAACCCCTTTTTATTCGGGAATATGTAATGAAGGTCAGTGCATCTGTCTGGTTTAAAATTAAATGCAAAGTGTAATTAGCTTTTTTATTAATTTATGGCACGAAACAGAGATTATCAGATTTTCCGCATCAGACGAAAAGTGGATTGTGCTTACAAATCAATAGAAAAGGAAAGATGCCGAGGAGAATAAGGGCCGGTTTTAATTAGAGTGCTGCGCGTTTATTAGCCGCTTATTCAGAGCAATCGCAGCTTAATTTAAGAATTATCCCTTCAGGGTTGAGCATATTCACGCCATCAAAACCGTTATATCCAGCCTGGCAGCAATAAAAAAGACGGCCCGAGGAGGGCCGTCTCAGAGAAAAAGAGGAAAATTAACGCCAGGATTTGTAGCGGTTAATTAAGCCATTGGTGGAGCTGTCGTGGCTGGTAATTTCCGCACTGTTTTCCAGCTCGGGTAAAATGCGGTTAGCCAGCTGCTTACCTAATTCCACGCCCCACTGGTCGAAGGTGAAAATATTCAGAATGGCACCCTGAGTGAAAATCTTATGCTCGTAAAGCGCAATCAGCGCACCGAGGCTGTAAGGGGTGATTTCACGCAGCAGGATTGAGTTGGTTGGTCGGTTACCTTCAAACACCTTGAACGGGACAATATGCGCCACGTCGTCGGCAGACTTACCGGCATCGGTAAACTCTTTCTCGACCACCTCACGTGATTTGCCGAACGCCAGCGCTTCGGTCTGGGCAAAGAAATTGGAGAGCAGCTTCTGATGATGATCCGCCAGGGCGTTATGGGTAATTGCTGGCGCGATAAAGTCGCACGGCACCAGTTTGGTTCCCTGGTGGATCAGCTGATAAAACGCGTGCTGGCCGTTAGTACCCGGCTCACCCCAGATAATCGGGCCGGTCTGGTAATCCACCGGATTGCCGTCGCGATCGACATATTTACCGTTGGATTCCATGTTGCCCTGCTGGAAGTAGGCCGCAAAGCGATGCATGTACTGGTCGTAAGGCAGAATCGCTTCGGTTTCGGCACCGAAGAAGTTGTTGTACCAGATGCCGATCAGCGCCAGCAGCACCGGCAGGTTCTGCTCGGCCGGCGTGGTGGAGAAGTGCTTATCCATCGCGTGCGCGCCGCTCAGCAGCTGCTCGAAGTTGTTGAAGCCGATAGAGAGGATAATCGACAGGCCGATAGCGGACCAGAGCGAGTAGCGGCCGCCGACCCAGTCCCAGAACTCAAACATATTGGCGGTATCGATGCCGAATTCGCCCACCGCTTTCGCATTGGTCGACAGCGCAGCGAAGTGTTTCGCTACGTGCTGCTGGTCGCCAGCG
Source organism: Pantoea sp. KPR_PJ (assembly GCF_041386365.1). Lineage (NCBI taxonomy): Bacteria > Pseudomonadati > Pseudomonadota > Gammaproteobacteria > Enterobacterales > Erwiniaceae > Pantoea > Pantoea sp. KPR_PJ. Next base: position 16,253 of record NZ_JABMIK010000004.1, read on the forward strand.
GCTTTCAGGAACCAGTCGCGCGCGCTGTGGGCGTTAGTCATGGTTTCCTGCGTGGTGAAGGTTTTTGACGCCACCAGGAACAGCGTGGTTTCCGGGCTGAGATCTTTCAGGGTTTCCGCAATATGCGTGCCGTCCACGTTGGAGACGAAGTGCATATTCAGGTGGTTCTTATAGGGGCGCAGCGCTTCCGTCACCATAAACGGACCCAGATCTGAACCGCCGATGCCGATATTCACCACGTCAGTGATCGCTTTGCCGGTATAGCCTTTCCACTCGCCGCCGATAATGCGCTCAGAGAAATGCTTCATCTTCTCCAGCACCGCGTTCACTTCTGGCATCACATCTTTGCCATCAACCAGAATCGGCGTATTGCTGCGGTTACGCAATGCGACGTGCAGTACCGCGCGATCTTCAGTGCGGTTGATCTTCTCACCAGAGAACATCGACTTGATTGCGCCACTCAGATCGGTCTCTTTCGCCAGCGCCTGCAGCTTGTCCAGCGTTTCCTGGGTGATGCGGTTTTTAGAAAAATCCACCAGCATCTGGTCATCAAAGGTGGCAGAGAATTTAGCAAAACGATCGGCATCCTGAGCGAACAGCTCGGCAATCTCTACCGATTTCATCTGTTCAAAATGCTGTTGCAGCGCTTTCCAGGCTGCGGTTTGTGTCGGATTGATATTTTTCATGGCAACACTCTTGTTGATTTAAAAACGTTCATTCCATCGTGGGCAATCACACCCGCATAGCGTTTCAGTATGACAACTGTGCCCAATGAAAGGAAAAATTTTGTCGCCGTCAGACGCCCAGGCAGCAGAATCCGCGTGGTGGCGGGGCGACAGCGGCGGTGATTTTCAGATTAGGCGATCTCTATTGTGCCGCCAGTTTCGCCTTTCTGCTTTGTGCCGCATCAGAATAAAGAGGGGTGTACGCGGCCACTTAACCTTAAGGGCGCATGCACTGACCCGCAGACAGACGTAGACAGCAACCTTATGACCCGCTATTTTTATGCGGCTACTTGCGCATCCGTGCGCAAGCCAGAAGAGGCGCGTCGCCCAGGCAGTGTGTTGGAGGAACCGTATCCGGGGATAACACATCAGGGGGAGCGACGCCGAGGTGGTCAACACACGGAGTGTTGCCTGTCGGCTGCAGGGGCTGAATCCCCTGGGTTGTCACCAGAGGCGTCCACAGTCGGGCGCTTCGCAAGGTGAAGTGCTTCTGGGTGACTCGTCTCCTGAGCTTGTCTGCCCAATTCTGCTCTTCCCTTGTGCCAAGGCTGATACAATGTCTTCCGTCCCATACACGCGGGAGAAGATAACCTGACACGAGGTCGTAAATGTCTCAAACTCTGATTGTGGCGAAATTTGGCGGTACCAGCGTTGCCGATTTCGATGCTATGAACCGCAGCGCCGACGTGGTGCTCACCAACCCCCATACTCGCCTGGTTGTGCTCTCTGCTTCAGCGGGCGTCACCAACCTGCTGGTTTCGCTGGCTGAAGGCCAGGAGCAGGCGCAGCGCGCTTATCTGCTGGACGAGATCCGCCGCATCCAGTATGCCATCGTCGAGCGGCTGCAAAATCCAGCCGTGATCCGTGACGAAATCGACCGCATGCTCGAAAACATCACCATGCTGTCTGATGCCGCTTCGCTGGCAACCTCTAACGCCCTGACTGACGAGCTGGTCAGCCACGGTGAGCTGATGTCGACGCTGCTGTTTGTCGAAATCCTGCGTGAGCGCCAGGTCGATGCGGAGTGGTTTGACGTGCGTAAAGTTATGCGCACCAACGATCGTTTTGGCCGCGCCGAGCCTGAAATTGCCACGCTCGCTGAGCAGGCTGCTGCTCTGTTGCAGCCGCGTCTCGCACAGTCGCTGGTGATTACCCAGGGCTTTATCGGCAGCGAGCACAAGGGACGCACCACCACGCTGGGCCGCGGTGGCAGCGACTATACTGCTGCGCTGCTGGGCGAGGCGCTGAAGGCAGCGCGCGTGGATATCTGGACTGACGTGGCAGGTATCTATACTACCGATCCACGCGTCGTGCCCTCTGCAAAACGCATTGATGACATCACCTTTGAAGAAGCGACCGAGATGGCGATTTTCGGTGCCAAGGTGCTGCATCCGGCGACGCTGCTGCCTGCGGTGCGCAGCGACATCCCGGTGTTTGTCGGCTCCAGCAAAGATCCGGCGGCGGGCGGCACTCGTGTCCACCGTGAAACGGCTAACCCGCCGTTGTTCCGCGCACTGGCGTTGCGTCGTCGACAGACGCTGCTGACGCTGCACAGCCTGAATATGCTGCACTCGCGCGGTTTTCTCGTTGAGGTGTTCACTATCCTTGCGCGCCACAATATCTCGGTCGATCTGATTACCACCTCGGAAGTGAGCGTAGCGCTGACCCTCGACACTACCGGCTCAACCTCGACCGGCGACAGTCTGCTGACCCAGGCGCTGCTGACGGAGCTGTCGTCGCTGTGTCGCGTAGAGGTGGAAGAGAACCTCGCGCTGGTGGCGCTGATAGGCAACAACCTTTCCCGGGCGCGCGGTGTGGGCAAAGAGGTCTTCGGCACGCTTGAGCCTTTCAACCTGCGCCTGATCTGCTACGGTGCCAGCAGCTATAACCTCTGCTTCCTGGTGCCCGGTGAAGACGCGGAAGGCGTAGTGCGCGCGCTACATAAAAATCTGTTCGAGTAAAGATTTGCCCGGCCGGATCGGATCCGGCTGGTGCGATCGACCGCTTTTTAGCGTCTAAAGCAGCGTATTTCCAGTCTGTTCTGGCGGATCGGCAGCAGTCGATCCCCATTTTTCCCACTGACCTCACCTTGCGATAACGAAATGTTATGATCTCGCGCCGCTGACGCACTCGTTCCTGCGTCGCGTCTCTCTGTGGCAAAACCGCGAAAAAACACAACATACAAAGAAGGAAGTCTGGCTATGCTCGCCAAATTAACCCGGCTGTTCCCGCTCTGGGCCGTGCTGCTCTCTGTTGCCGCCTGGTACTCTCCCGGCACCTTTCTCGGCATTGGCCCGTGGGTCACCTGGCTGCTGATGCTGATTATGTTTGGCATGGGGGTAACGCTGAACATTGACGATTTCAAACGTGTACTGGTGCGGCCTGCGCCGGTCATCGCCGGAACTTTTCTGCATTATCTGGTGATGCCGCTGGCCGCCTGGGCCCTGGCGAAGCTGTTCCATATGCCGCCCGATCTCTCGGCAGGGATGATCCTGGTCGGCAGCGTGGCCAGCGGCACCGCCTCAAACGTAATGATCTATCTGGCCAAAGGTGATGTGGCGCTGTCCGTCACCATCTCCTCCGTTTCGGCGCTGGTGGGTGTCTTTGCCACGCCGCTGCTGACGCGCTTTTATGTTGATACGCATATTCAGGTCGACGTGGTCGGGATGCTGCTCAGTATTGTGAAGATCGTAGCGATCCCCATTGGCCTCGGACTGATCGTCCATCACAGCCTTAACGGTCTGGTGCGCCGCGTGGAGCCCTGGCTGCCCGCGTTTTCCATGATCTGTATTCTGCTGATCATCAGCGCGGTGGTGGCGGGCAGCCAGGGCTTTATCGGCTCGGTAGGACTGGTAGTCATTGGTGCGGTCATCCTGCACAACGCTATCGGCCTGCTGGGCGGTTACTGGGGTGGCAAGTTGTTTGGCTTTGATGAATCGACCTGCCGCACGCTGGCACTGGAAGTCGGGATGCAAAACTCCGGCCTGGCGGCTACGCTGGGTAAACTCTACTTTTCGCCGCTGGCCGCGCTGCCGGGCGCGCTCTTCTCGGTATGGCACAACCTTTCCGGTTCGCTGCTGGCGGGGTACTGGTCCGGCAAACCGATCAAGAAGAAGTAACCACTCAGGGGCTTCGGCCCCTGTTTTATTCATAATCCCGTTCGTCGTCTGGCTGCTCCAGCACCGTATACGCCACGCTGCATAAAAGGGAATTAAGGCGTTTCATATCACCCAGCAGTCCCAGATGCAGCGAACTGGTTTCAATACTCTGCACATTCTGCTGATGCAGGCGCTCAACATGCGAATGGGAGAAGCGGCGGATCAGGATGCGGAAGCGATGTTTAGCACGGCGCAGCCGTTTGGCGCTGGTGATATCGCGCGATAAAAATACCGAGAGGCTCAGGCGTAAATTCGCCAGCAGCTGTTCATGCAGCGTCTCCAGCTCTTTTAACCCTTCAGGCGAGAAGGCCCGACGCGGCGTTAACGACTTATCCGCTACGTCACCACTCATGCGTTCAATAATATCGCCGGCCTGCTCCAGGTTAAGCGACATCTCAATAATTTCGCCCCAGCGGCGCGAATCTTCCTCCGATAAATCGTCTTTGGGCATACGCGCCAGATAGAGTTTGATAGCGGTGTAGAGCACGTCCACGTCATCGTCCAGCCGCCTCACCGTGCGCTCTTCGCGCACCTCGCCATGCACCACTTTACTGAACGCTTCCAGCATCAGCTCCAGCACGTCGCCAATACGCAGTGCCTCACGCGCGGCGTTCACCAGCGCCAGCGCTGGCGTATCCAGCGCGCTGCGATCCAGATGGCGGGGTTTCAGCGTCATTTCCGCTTCGGCATCATCGCGGATCAGGCGAGTGCAAAGGCGCGCCATCGGGTCGGCGAACGGCACCATAATCAAACAGCGGATGAGGTTGTAGAAGACGTGAAAGAAGATCACCAGCTCTTCATCGTTAACTGGCAGCTTATCAAGCCAGGGGGCCAGCAGATTTATAAAGGGCAGCACCGCCAGCGATCCCAGCAGCTTGAACAGCAGGCTACCGAGCGCCACGCGCTTGCCTGCGGCATTGGAACCGCTGGCGTTCAGCATAGCCAGCAGGCCACTGCCAAGATTAGCGCCGATCACCAGGCAAAGTGCCACTTTAAAAGAGATGACGCCTGCCGCGGTCAGCGTAGCGGTAATCAGCACGGCCGCCAGGCTGGAGTAGCTGATAATGGCAAATACCGCGCCGATAAGCGCATCCAGCAGAATATCACCGGTCAGGCTGGAGAAGAGGACCTGCACGCCCGAGGCCTGGGTAATCGGCCGGGCAGCGCTGACGATCAGCTGCAACGCCAGCAGGATCAGACCAAGCCCGATGCTGGCGCGGCCCATTTGCCCGACGCGCGTCTGCTTGCGCGACAGAAAAAAGATCACGCCGAAAAAGATAAACAGCGGTGACAGCCAGGAGAGGTCAAAGGTCAGGATGCGCGCCATGATCGCGGTACCGACATCGGCACCCAGTACCACCACCAGCGCGGGAGTCAGACCCATCAAATTTTGCGCCACAAAGGAGGTGGCCAGCAGGGTGGTAGCATTGCTGCTCTGCACCAGCGTTGTTACGCCAATACCGGCCAGAAACGCCATCGGTTTTCGTTCAATACTGCGGCTGAGAACGCGGCGCAGATCGGCCCCGAAGACGCGCATAATGCCGGAGCGCACAATATGTGTTCCCCACACCAGCAGGGCAACGGCAGAAAGAAGATTAAGCAGGGTTAACACGGCATGTAGCTCCATCACCGTCAGGCCAAAAAGCCGCAGCATGCCAGCCTGACGGAGCGCGCACGCTGTAAAAGGAATAGTCGGTCAGGGCACGTTTTTTCCTGAGTTTTAAGCGACATGGCGCACTGCTGACCTGTTAACTGTAGTTCAGTCCGCTCACGGCGGTAGAAATAAAACGCGCCCGGTTTGGGCTTTTGCGTACTACTGTTGGTGGCCATCCTTAGTGCTATATTGTGATTTACGTCACATTGAAGCATGATGCAAAGTCATTTCTGTGAGTGACAAAAAGGCTAATCATGAACGCAAAATCCACCGGCGGTCAGTACATTGCAGTGGTACTACAGTGGGTGCTTAACCTGGGACTGCTGGCACTGGCCGTCATTCTGGCCGTCTTCCTCGGCAAAGAGACGCTGCATCTTGCTAACGTGTTGCTGAACACGGGCGAACAGGCCTCCTCCTATCTGCTGATCGAGGGGATTGTTATCTATTTCCTCTACTTCGAATTTATCGCGCTAATCGTGAAATATTTCCAGTCCGGCTATCATTTTCCTCTGCGCTATTTTGTCTATATCGGCATTACGGCGATTATCCGGCTGATCATCGTCGACCATAAAAACCCTTTCGATACGCTCTGCTATTCTGGCGCTATCCTGATTCTGGTGGTGACGCTGTGGCTGGCGAACAGTAACCGTCTGAAACGCGAATAGTCGCCGCCAGGTGTGCCCGCCGCGCCTCTGCGCTACACTGTTGCCCTCAAAATTGACGGGAGTGGTGAAATGTCGCAAGAGGCGCTCAGCTTATTACGCGCGCTCAACTGGCTGCCATCCACGCATGCAACGCTGACCGCGCCGCTGCTGGACTGGCTGATGGAGGAGGACTCCATGACGCGCCGCTTCGAGCAGCACTGTCGGCAGGTAACGGTGCGGCCGATGCGCGAAGAATTTATTGAGGCCGATGAGCTCACCGACGAAAGGGCGCTGCTACCGGACGATGCGCGCTTCTGGCTGCGAGAAATCGTACTGTGCGGTGACGATGAACCCTGGCTGATTGGTCGCACGCTGGTGCCAGAGAGTACGCTTAATGGCCCGGAGCAGATGCTGCAACAGCTGGGCACTCGCCCGCTTGGCCGCTACCTCTTTTCCTCTTCTACCCTGAGCCGCGATTTTATCGAGCCTGGCAGCGTTGGTGCGCTGTGGGGCCGCCGCTCGCGCCTGCGCTTATCCGGGAAACCGCTGCTGTTGACTGAACTATTTTTACCCGCCTCGCCGCTTTATCGCGACCTGGCCTGAGGACGATGAAACGTGGAAAAAAGCGTACAGATGAGCAAGTTTCAGGCCTATAGCCGCCTGATGCGTATTGATAAACCTATCGGCACGCTGTTGCTGCTCTGGCCAACGCTGTGGGCGCTGTGGCTATCCGGGATGGGGGTGCCGCCGCTATCGGTGCTGGTCGTGTTTGTGGCTGGTGTGTTTGTCATGCGTGCGGCGGGCTGTGTGATTAACGACTTTGCCGATCGCAAGGTTGACGGCTTCGTTAAGCGCACCGCAGGCCGCCCGTTGCCCAGCGGCGCAGTCAGCGAGAAAGAGGCGAAGCTCCTGTTTGCGGGGTTAGGGCTGCTGGCGTTTGCGCTGGTGTTGACCATGAACCTGATGACCATTCTCCTTTCGCTGGGCGGACTGGCACTCGCCTGGTCCTATCCCTTTATGAAGCGCTATACCCACCTGCCACAGGTGGTATTAGGCGCGGCGTTCGGCTGGGCGATTCCGATGGCCTGGGCAGCAGTTAGTGAGTCCTTACCAGTTGAATGCTGGCTGGTATTCCTGGCGAACGTTTGCTGGACCGTGGCTTATGATACGCAGTACGCCATGGTCGATCGTGATGACGACCTGAAAATAGGCATCAAATCTACCGCTATTCTCTTTGGCCGCTACGACAAGTTGATAATTGGCCTGCTGCAGCTGGCGACGCTGGGTCTGCTGGCGCTGGCGGGAGCGTTAATGCAGCTTAACGCGCTGTTTTACTGGGCGCTTCTGGCTGCCGCTGCGCTGTTTGTCTACCAGCAAAAGCTGATTGTTCAGCGTGAGCGCGCGGCCTGTTTTCAGGGTTTCCTGAACAACAATTATGTGGGGCTGGTGATTTTTGTCGGCGTACTGTTAAACACACCGCCGTTTAACCAGCTGTTTTAAACATTAAAAAGGGCGACATTTCTGTCGCCCTTTACTTTTTCACCTGCAGGAATTATTCGTGCGCCACCGCGCTCTCAATCGTCAGCCGCACATCGCTGGTAATCAGATCTGCCAGAATAAGCCAGGTGGCGTGAGTGCGCTCAACGTCGGCATCACCGGTATCGCTAATATAGCCTTCAGTACGTAGCGTCAGCACCAGCGTCGTAAACACCGCCTTATCAAAGAACTCCGGCGCGTTAATGCCGTGCAGCACCGACAGACGCTGAGCCAGCATCCGACTCTCTTTCTCCAGCGTGCCGCGGTTGATGGTCGGCCTGGCGCTTAGAATAGAGAAGGTAATGGCGAAGCGTTGCAGCGTCTCGCGAATGCCCGCAGCCAGCAGCTGTAAGGTACGGTAGCGGGCGGCAGTATGACGCAGCTGTCCATCCTGAAGAGTGATCAGGCCCTGGCGCGCCAGCTCCTGACACAGCGCATTCAGCAAGGCCGGCAGCGCGTCGCTCTCCCAGCGCAGGAAGAGCTCGCTTTTCAGCATGGGGTAGATCAGCCGGACCTGACGCAGCAGTTCGGCTTCACTCAGGTTCGGATGCTGCTGAATAATGGCGGCAATCAGCGACGGCATCACCAGCATGTGGTGAATGTTGTTGCGATAATAGGTCATCAGCACCGCCTGCTCGCGCGGCAGAATGATGATGTCGCCAATATTGTCCTGCTCGGTCTCGAACTTGTTCATGCTCATCGCATGATTCAGCAGCTCTTCCGCTGAAAGCGGCGGAACCGTCGATTCGGGCGAGTAGGGCACGTTACGCAGCAGCTCGGTATAGCACTCCAGCTGCTCAATCAGCTGTTCGCGGGTTAGTGAGCGCTGACGGGAGGCGAGCAGTGCCGTTACGCACAGGTTCATCGCGTTAGCCGCGCCCGCTTCGTTGATGCGCACCATCACACGCGCCGCAATATCGTTGACCGTGGGCGTTAGCCAGCTGGGGCGCTGCGGCTCAATGGGATCGATGGCATCACGCCATTCGGGTACCTGCTTATTCAGGTAGTTCACCAGCGGCAGCGGTTCACCGAAGTTTACGTAGCCCTGACCAAGGTTACGCAGCTTGCGCAGGCCGCGCACCATCTGCATAAAGCCTTCTTTCTCTTTTGCTGCGCCGCGCAGCTCTTTGGCGTAAGTACCCACTTCCATCACATGCTCATAGCCGATGTAAATCGGCACCAGCGTAATGGGGCGGTTACCGCCGCGCAGCATCGCCTGAAGCGTCATTGCCAGCGTGCCGGTTTTGGGGTCAAGCAGGCGACCAGTACGTGAGCGCCCACCCTCTACGAAATATTCAACGGAGTAGCCCCGGCTGAACAGCTCGCCAAGGTATTCGCGGAAAACAGTCGCGTAGAGCTTATTGCCCTTAAAGGTGCGTCGGATAAAGAATGCGCCCAGGCGACGGAAAATCGGGCCGGCTGGCCAGAAGTTCAGGTTGATGCCCGCAGCGATATGCGGCGGCACCAGCCCCTGGTGATAAAGCACATAGGAGAGCAGCAGGTAGTCCATGTGGCTGCGATGGCAGGGCACATAAACAATTTCATGGCCATCTTCCGCCAGCTGGCGCACGCGTTCGCCGCCGTTGACGTTGATGCCCTGATAGAGGCGGCTCCACAGCCAGCCCATGACGCGGTCAGTAATGCGGATCGCCTCATAGGAGAAGTCAGCCGCAATCTCTTCCATCATCTCGACGGCGTTCTGCTGCGCTTTCTCGTGAGAAACCTTCTTGCTGCGCGCTTCCTCTTCTACGGCCTTCTCAATCGCTTTGGACTGCAACAGCTTGTTGAAAAGATCCTGCCGCGCCGGCAGACGCGGGCCGATGGCGGCCAGACGCTGGCGAGCAAAGTGTATGCGTGCCACACGTGCCAGCTTCTGCGCAATAGATTTATCGGTGCCGTGCTGCGTGGCCATCCAGCGCAGTGAGACCGTGGGGGAAAAACGTACAAAGCTGTCGCGACCGTTCCAGAGCGTGGCGAAAAACTTCTCTACGCCGTTCAGTTCGCGCAGGTGCGGGGCATCGTTGCCCTGAACCTCACGGCCCGGAGCACGCCCAAACATCACCGATACCGGCAGCATCTGGATATCCAGATTTGGATTGTTGCGATGCAGATCCAGATACTCATGGAAAATTTTTACCGATTCCGTGTTTGGCACGAAATAGGGAAACACGCGTGGCCCATCGTGAATAAACACATGGCGTGGCAGCAGCGCGCCGTCAATTTCCAGCGGAACAAGCGGATCGGGCAAATTATGTTTGAGACACTGCTGGCGCAGCGTCATTAAATCCGCCTTGGAATCGTATGGCAGCACGTACATAATCGGCCGCGTGGGATCAAGTCCATGTTCGGAAACGGGATCGGCCGGAATGGCCTTACTTTTTACCAGAACAGAGAGTGGTAAATTCAACAATTTATAATAAAGTTTACGCCAACCTGACATAGACAACATGAAGCCTCTTGTTAGCAAAGCGCCGCAAGCATAACAGAAAGTGCTGCGAAGATCTGTGGCGGTGCCAAACGCACCCGGCCCACACATTGACGTTAAACAACTAAAAGGGTTCCCTCGCAATGGCAAGTAATACCACCGGCTTACTCAGGATTGTGAAAGCGGCTGGCTACTCGTGGCAAGGATTACGCGCCGCCTGGCAGCATGAGGCCGCATTTCGTCAGGAGGCGACCGCTGCTATTGTCGCTATTCTGGTAGCCTGCTGGCTGGATGTCGATACCGTTGCACGTATCCTGATGATTGGATCGGTAGTGCTGGTCATCATTGTTGAGATCCTTAACAGTGCCATTGAGGCCGTGGTTGACCGTATCGGTCAGGAGCGCCATCCCCTGGCGGGACGGGCGAAGGACATGGGCTCCGCGGCCGTTTTGCTGGCGATTATACTGGCGATGTTTGTCTGGATCGCGCTGCTCTGGTCGCATTTGCGGTAGGCTTTCCATAATTGCCCAAATGCCTGTTATTTCCCTGGGTTTCGGTTTTCATTTCGCCAATACCTGTATATACTCACAGCGACTGTATAAACAACCAGGGGGCGGGATGAAAGCATTAACCACCAGGCAGCAACAGGTTTATGACCTGATTCGCGACCATATTAACCAGACGGGCATGCCGCCAACGCGTGCGGAAATTGCCTCGCAGCTGGGGTTCCGTTCCCCGAACGCCGCTGAAGAGCATCTGAAAGCGCTGGCGCGCAAAGGCGTGATTGAGATTGTCTCTGGCGCATCGCGCGGCATTCGTCTGCTGATGGAAGAAGAAGAGTCGAATGGCCTGCCGTTGATTGGCCGCGTCGCAGCCGGTGAGCCATTGCTGGCGCAGGAACATATCGAAACGCACTATAAAGTTGACCCTGACCTGTTCAAACCTTCTGCTGATTTTCTGCTGCGCGTTGCTGGTATGTCGATGAAAGATATTGGCATTATGGATGGTGACCTGCTGGCGGTGCACAAAACTCAGGATGTCCGCAATGGCCAGGTCGTGGTGGCGCGCATCGACGATGAAGTCACGGTAAAACGCTGGAAAAAGCAGGGCACGGTGGTTCATCTGCTGCCAGAAAATAATGACTTCGAACCTATCGTGGTCGACACCCGCACGCAGTCGCTGACCGTTGAAGGTCTGGCGGTAGGCGTGGTACGCAACGGCGAGTGGCTCTGACCAGCGCGTTTCAGATGCCGGCCGATCTCTGTCGGGCGTCTGAACGCGAATCCCTGCGTATGCGGTCTGGGCTACTAACACCCCGGTAGCCCATTCATCTTTCCTGCGTTTTCAGGCATGGACCGGCTGATGCGTCTCTTTACTGCACACGATCGACACCTCTGGCGGCTGGCGCTGCCGATGATCCTTTCTAATATCACCGTGCCGCTGCTCGGTCTGGTAGACACCGCCGTTATCGGTCATCTCGATAGTCCGATTTATCTCGGCGGCGTGGCGATTGGCACCACAATAACCAGTTTCGTCTTTATGCTGCTGCTTTTTCTGCGCATGAGCACGACAGGGCTTACCGCTCAGGCCTTTGGCGCACGCGATCCGCTGGCGCTCGCTCGCGCTCTGACGCAGCCGCTGATAATGGCACTGCTGGCTGGTGTGCTGTTTATCCTGCTGCGCGATCCGCTCAGTATCCTGGCAGGACGGCTGGCGGGCGGCGATCCGCAGGTGCTGGAGCAGGCCGCACGCTTTATCCATATCCGCTGGCTCAGCGCGCCTGCAACTCTGGCAAACATGGTTATTCTCGGCTGGCTGCTGGGCGTGCAGTATGTGCGTGCGCCGGTTGTTCTGCTGGTGGTGGGCAACAGCGTGAACATTCTGCTCGACCTCTGGCTGGTGCCTGGTCTGAAGTGGGGCGTGGCAGGTGCAGCAACCGCCACGGCGGTGGCAGAATATGTCACGCTGGCCGTTGGACTGGCGATGGTATGGCGAGTGCTGAAAATACGCGGTATCACCCCGGCGATGTTGCAGAAGAGCTGGCGTGGCGACATCAGCCGCCTGCTGCGCCTGAATCGCGACATCATGCTGCGGTCGCTGCTGTTACAGCTCTGCTTCGCCTCGCTAACGCTGGTGGGAGCGCGTCTGGGGCCGGAGATCGTCGCGACTAACGCCGTATTGCTGATGTTTATTACGTTTACCGCCTATGCGCTTGACGGCTTTGCCTATGCGGTCGAAGCCGTGTCAGGCGAAGCCTACGGTGCGCGTGATGGCGAAAAGCTGCTGGCGGTGTGGCACGCGGCGTGTCGTCAGGCGGGATGTGTGGCGCTGGCGTTTGCGCTAATTTATGCGGTGAGTGGTGAATCCGTTGTGGCGCTGCTTACCTCGCTGGAGCCACTACGGCAGCAGGTCGATCGCTATCTTGTCTGGCAAATCATTCTGCCGCTGGCGGGCGTCTGGTGCTATCTGCTGGATGGTCTCTTTATTGGCGCTACGCGCGGGCGCGAAATGCGCAACAGTATGGCTGTTGCCGCGCTGGGTTACTTCCTGACGCTGCTGACGCTGCCCTGGCTGGGTAATCACGGCTTATGGCTGGCAATAACCGTTTTCCTTGCGCTACGCGGCATCTCACTGTGGTTTATCTGGCGGCGGGAGTGGCGCTTAAGCCGCTGGTTTTCCAGCTGATTAGCCAGACGGCAGCGCCAGCAGGTGCTGATTTTTAACAGATTATTCTGTAATGATCTGTAATTGTCCGGCAGTTGCCGATTCGTCTACTACAATTACCTTACAACAGCGCAACAGAGCAGCGCTTTGTATTGTCGTACCGCCGTTACGCGGTGGTATGTAAAACTAAGGATGACGTGGAGGTCTGAAAATGAATAAAGACGAAGCGAGCGGTAACTGGAAGCAGTTCAAAGGTAAATTTAAAGAAAAATGGGGCAAGCTGACCGACGATGATATGCAGGTAATCGAAGGTAAACGCGACCAGCTTGTCGGCAAAATCCAGGAACGCTACGGTTACGCGAAGGACGAGGCTGAGAAAGAAGTCTCCGACTGGGAAACCCAGAACAAAGATTACCGCTGGTAATCCCCTTCACTCAGGATGAGTGAAAGAGCAGCACAGGGATGTGCTCTTTATCCCCGCTTTCCGCGCTTTTTCCCCTCTTTTTCATGGTCGTGGTTGCAGCTATCTGGATGAACACACGCCTCAACTTCAGCACAGCTTACACAGAGCCCATGCGCTTCAATCACGCTATGCCTTAACGCAAAGCGCGCTTCGCCTGCCAGATCGCCGATAATTTTTTCTACACCTTGCGCCTGTTTTTCGGTCACTGCCGCACAGCGATCGCATACCAGCATAACTGAGGTATGGGCGGGTGCCTCGAAGTGATGACAAACCACATAGCTGTTGTTGGATTCCACCCGGTGAATAAAGCCCTGCTCAAGCAAAAAATCCAGCGCACGATAGACCGTTGGCGGCTTTGCCTGTGGCTCCGTTGCGCGGAGGCGGTCCAGCAGGTCATAAGCGCTAATCGATCCATGTTGCGCAGCCATCAGACGTAATACCTCTGCGCGCTGCGTGGTCAGGCGCACGCCGCGCTGCAGACACAGTTTTTCCGCCTGGGTCATGATTTGCTCTGGCGTCATTGTCGACATGGTGATTCTCCGCTTAAAACGAGATGTTATTTTATCACATTAAATGTGCTTCCGCTGGGGTTACCGCGACGGACATTTTTTTGACTGTTTATTTAGCAAAACCATGTTGTTACAGGAAAATGACTTCTGTTGCGCTATTTCAGGACGTTTACTCAGGGCCAACATTATCGAGACATAATGAAACAAAATGGACGTTTTGCTTTACAACTCACCAGGTTAAGCACTAATGTTCATGGGTTCTTAAGGAAGGACTGGCCTTAATATCCTTTTTTGACTACCCCGCTACATAATAAAAGCGCTGATTTGCAGAGAAATCATCCAATCAGGCGAATAACAACGCTGTTCCAACTTACTTCACAGCAATGAACGGTTAGATGCCATTCACAATAGCGCTAACCACAAATTTCGAAGATGAATGTTTCCTGATCAAGGTGATGGCAGACAAATGGCGAACAACCCCACTCTGCGCTCTGCGCTTTTATATCCTGCTGCGTTAAGTGCAATTTTTCTTTCTTCCTCCGCGATAGCCGCGGGCACCTGGTATGATGCACGCAATGACGCCATGGGTGGCACCGGCGTTGCCTCCTCTACATGGAGCTCAGCCGTGCTGGCGAACCCGGCGCTGATGACCCGCGCTCATTCAGAGGATAACGTCGGAATTATCTTTCCGTCAGCGGGTTTGCAGGTCACGGATAAAGACAAAATGGTGGATAAGGTTGACGATATCAGTGATACCGTCGATCGCTATCGTGGCGTAATCGATAACCTGACCTTTCGCGATTTCCTTAACGGCTATCCGCAGCTTAAATCGGCGTCACGGGATGTCGCCAACCAGTTGCGCGATCTGCGCGGCAATAAAGCCAATGGTACAGCAGGGGTCGCGCTGGCGGTAACCGTCCCGAATGACACCCTGCCGTTCGCCTTTATCACCAAGGCATATGGAACGGTGCACCTGCGTGCTAATGTTGCCCAGAGCGATATTACCTATCTCGACGGCGTGGCGAACGGCACCATTATTCCTCTGCCGGGCGACCAGAATAATTTGCGCTCCAGCGCAAACGGGCTGGCGGCGCTGGTGACCGACTATGGTATCGCCGTGGCGCATGAGTTCAGCGTGGCAGGACATCCGGTATCGCTGGGGGTCACACCGAAGATTCAGAAAACCTGGCTCTATAACTATTCAGCCAGCATCTACAACTACGATAAAAACGATCTGAACGGTAGCCGCTACCGCAACGACAACACCGGTTTTAACATCGACGCTGGTTTAGCCACACCCCTGGGTGAAAACTGGACGCTGGGTATTACCGGACAGAACCTGGTATCGCGCGATTTGCAGACCAAAGAGATCAATGGCTATCGCGATACCTATCAGATCCGTCCGCTGGTGACCTCAGGACTGGCATGGAAAGAGGGGCCTTTTACGGCCGCACTGGATGTAGATTTGACCGAGACGAAGCGATTTAAATCGGAAGAGAGCAGCCAGTATGCTGGCGTCGGCGGTGAGTATCGCGTGCTGGACTGGCTGGCGCTGCGCGCTGGCTATCGCGCGGATATGAAATCCAACGATGAAAATGTCTTCACTGCAGGTTTCGGTCTGTCACCGTTTAACAATGCGGTACATCTGGATCTGGCGGGCTCGGCGGGCGATAACCATACCTGGGGTGCAATGATGCAGCTCGGGTTTAATTTCTGATCGCTAGCCCTCTGACATAAACCGGGCGGCCTGTAGTCGCCCGGCACGCTGTTAGTGTGCTATCCTTGCGCAGATTATCATCACCCTTTTACGGATTTTCTGCGCTTCATGAGCAACTCTTTCTCCTCGCAACGTTTTTCCATCGCGCCGATGCTCGACTGGACGGATCGTCACTGTCGCTATTTTCATCGCCAGCTAACGGGCGATACTTTGCTCTACACCGAAATGGTGACAACGGGCGCAATCATTCACGGTAAAGGCGACTATCTGGCCTATAGCGAAGCGGAGCATCCGGTTGCGCTACAGCTGGGCGGCAGCGATCCGGCGGCGCTGGCGCAATGCGCAAAGCTGGCGGAAGCGCGCGGCTATGACGAGGTCAATCTTAACGTTGGCTGTCCGTCCGACCGCGTACAGAATGGCCGTTTCGGGGCCTGCCTGATGGCGGAGGCTGCGCTGGTGGCGGAGTGTATTGCTGCAATGCGTCAGGTGGTCTCGATCCCGGTCACGGTGAAAACCCGCATCGGCATTGATGAGCAGGACAGCTATGCCTTTCTCACTGATTTTGTTGGCACCGTGGCAGAGCGCGGCGGCTGCGACACCTTTATCATTCACGCGCGCAAAGCCTGGCTCTCCGGGCTGAGTCCGAAAGAAAACCGCGAGATCCCGCCACTCGACTATCCGCGCGTTTATCAGCTGAAACGTGATTTTCCCCAGCTGACGATGGCCATCAACGGCGGCGTAAAAACGCTGGAAGAGGCTAAAACGCATCTGCAACATCTGGATGGCGTGATGATGGGGCGCGAAGCCTATCAGAATCCGGGTCTGCTGGCGCAGGTTGACCGCGAACTGTTTGGCCGTGATACGCCGGTTGCCGATCCAGTGGCCATTGTGCGCAGCATGTATCCTTATATCGAAGCGGAGCTGGCAAAGGGAACCTACCTCGGACATATCACGCGCCATATGCTCGGCCTGTTCCAGGGAATTCCGGGAGCGCGACAGTGGCGTCGTCACCTGAGTGAGAACGCCCACAAGCCGGGCGCAGACGTGCGCGTGGTAGAAGCCGCGCTGGCTATGGTGGCGGACAAGATCCCCCAGGAAGCCTGAGGGATTGCACTTGCACAGTAAAACCAGCCTCCGGGCTGGTTTTTTTTACGCCAAAAAACAGTGAATTTCACTACAAATGAAATGACGCCGGTGATTTTTTTCAGGGATTTCAGGGTATTAAAAATGGCACGCTTCTTGTAACAGCGCTGTAGAATGATTAAGAGGAGTGACACCGTGGAAATTTTATTTGTGCTGGGCTTTTTTCTGATGCTGCTGGTGACCGGCGTCTCGCTGCTGGGCGTACTGGCGGCGCTGGTGGTGGCCACCGTCGTGATGTTTATCGGCGGACTATTTGCGCTGGTAATTAAATTGTTGCCGTGGCTGGTGCTGGCGCTGGTAGTGGCCTGGGTTTATCGCGCCTTTTGCGGCGACAGTCGCGAACGTGCACGGCGTAAGCTGCGTCGGAAAATCAGCCGGTTAGAGCGTCACCGCGGCTATTAATTGCGGGTGCGATCACAGAGTCACAGATTGCTTATGCCTGTTCTGCAATTAAACATATTTTTTACTTATGTTTTCTGCCAGGATGATCGCGTTGAGTCGACATGTATTCATCGCCGCTGTCCCTACACCAGCGCGAATGATAAAAAAGCAAAGGGGCTTCCTTCGGGAAGCCCCATTTGCATTCAGGGATCAAGGAATCAGCAGGCTTGAGCCTTGTGTCGTGCGACTTTCCAGCGTCTGGTGTGCCCGAGCCGCCTCTTTCAGCGGGAATTTCTGCTGTTCCGGCACCTCGACTTTGATCGCGCCGCTGGCCAGCAGCGAGAAGAGATCGTTACTGGCGTGTTCCAGCTCTTCGCGGTTGGTGATATAGCCGTAGAGCGAGGGACGGGTAACAAACAGCGAACCTTTCTGGTTGAGCACGCTCAGATCGATGCCGGTAACCGGCCCGGAAGCATTACCGAAGCTCACCATAAGCCCCTGACGGCGTAAGGAGTCCAGTGACGCTTCCCAGGTATCTTTACCCACCGAATCGTAAACCACCGCAACCTTTTTGCCCTGGGTCAGCTCGCTAACGCGCTCGGCAATGTTCTCTTCCCGATAGTTGATGGTGGCCCAGGCTCCGGCTGATTTGGCCAGCGTGGCTTTTTCTGCTGACCCTACCGTGCCGATCAGGTGCGCGCCGAGTGCTTTTGCCCACTGGCAGGCGATTAAACCCACGCCGCCCGCTGCTGCATGAAACAGAAAGATTTCATCTGGCTTCACCTTATAGGTCTGGCGTAGCAGATAGTGAACGGTTAAGCCTTTCAGAAAGCTGGCTGCGGCCTGTTCAAAGCTGATCGCATCGGGCAACAACATCAGGCGATCTTCAGCTACATTATGCTGTTCGCTGTAGGCACCCAGCGCGGCCTGACAGTAGACCACGCGGTCGCCTGGCTTAAAGCGCGTTACGCCGCTGCCGACCCGTGTTACCACGCCTGCTGCTTCGGTACCCAGACCGGATGGCAGGCTGGCAACGGGATAGAGTCCACTGCGCACGTAGGTGTCGATGTAGTTAATACCAATAGCCCGGTTTTCGACCTGCACTTCGCGTTCAGCAGGATCGGCAAGATCGATGTCAACCCATTGCAATACCTCAGGCCCGCCCTGCGCGGTGAACTGAATACGCTTCGCCATTTTTACTCCTGTGATTGTTCAATATGAGGCGTGAGAGGCGCGCTGCCATAAGGTATACTGGCACGTCCCCTCAGAAGATCGGTATTGCATTCACTATGGCAGGAAATAAACCCACCAACAAATCGAACGACACGCCCGACCGGCAGCTGGAAGGTATTAAAATGCCGCCGCATTCGATTGAAGCGGAGCAGTCGGTGCTGGGTGGGTTGATGCTGGATAACGAGCGCTGGGACAACGTTTCCGAGCGCGTCGTGGCTGATGATTTCTTTAACCGTTCACACCGCCTGATTTTTTCGGAGATGCAGCGCCTGCTGGAGATGGGGCAGCCCATTGACCTGATTACGCTGTCGGAGTCGCTGGAGACGCGCGGCGAGCTGGAGATGGCGGGTGGATTCGCCTACCTGGCCGAGCTGGCAAAGAACACGCCGAGTGCAGCCAACATCGGGGCCTATGCCGATATCGTGCGCGAGCGCGCGGTGGTGCGTGAGATGATCTCCGTTGCCAATCAGATCGCCGACGCCGGTTACGATCCTCAGGGCCGCAACAGCGATGAGCTGCTCGATTTTGCAGAATCGAACGTCTTTAAAATCGCTGAAACGCGCGCCAACAAAGATGAAGGGCCGAAGAACATTCAGGAAGTGCTGGAAGCCACGGTTTCGCGCATTGAATCGCTGGTATCGACGCCGCACGACGGCGTAACCGGCGTGGACACCGGCTATCAGGATCTGAATAAAAAGACCGCCGGCCTGCAGCCGTCAGATCTGATTATTGTCGCAGCGCGTCCGTCAATGGGTAAAACCACTTTCGCCATGAACCTGTGTGAAAATGCCGCCATGCTGAACGATAAGCCCGTGCTGATTTTCAGCCTGGAGATGCCCAGCGAGCAGCTGATGATGCGTATGCTGGCGTCGCTGTCGCGCGTTGATCAGACACGCATTCGTACCGGTCAGCTTGATGATGAAGACTGGGCGCGTATCTCCGGCACCATGGGTATCCTGCTGGAGAAGAAGAATATGTACATTGATGATTCTTCAGGTCTGACGCCGACCGAGGTCCGCTCGCGTGCGCGCCGCGTATTTCGCGAAAATGGCGGGCTGAGCATGATCATGATTGACTACCTGCAGCTGATGCGCGTACCGGCCCTTTCTGACAACCGTACGCTGGAGATTGCCGAGATCTCCCGCTCGCTCAAGGCGCTGGCGAAGGAACTCAACGTGCCGGTTGTGGCGCTATCGCAGCTCAACCGCTCGCTGGAGCAGCGCGCTGATAAACGTCCGGTTAACTCTGACCTGCGTGAGTCAGGCTCTATCGAGCAGGATGCTGACCTGATCATGTTTATCTACCGCGACGAGGTGTATCACGAGAACAGCGACCTGAAAGGGATCGCCGAAATTATTCTTGGTAAACAACGTAACGGTCCTATCGGGACGGTGCGCCTGACGTTTAACGGTCAGTGGTCACGCTTTGACAACTATGCCGGTCCGGCATACGACGACGAATAAGCCCGCTTCCCGGCATGCACAATCTGTGCATGCCGCCTCGCATCATCAGAAAATAGTGTTGGACAACCCCGTCGTTAATCAGGTTATCTGTACCACAGCGAACGTTAAGCACTGGAAGCAGCATGACTCACGTAGATGATTACGACCTGAAAATTCTGACGTTATTACAATCGAATGGCCGCCTGACCAATCAGGAGCTGAGCGATCTGGTGGGTCTCTCCGCATCTCAGTGTTCGCGCCGACGTATCAATCTTGAACAGGCCAATCTCATTCTTGGCTATCACGCTCGCCTGTCGCCGGATGCTATCGGTCTGGGCATGGTGGGACTGATTGAAGTGCGGCTGATTAATCATACCGCCGAATATGTCGAGAGCTTTCACCGCATGGTTGAGCAGGAAGAGGCGATTGTCGATGCCTATAAAACCACAGGCGACGCCGACTACCTGCTAAAAGTCGCGGTGGCCGATCTCGCCTCGCTGAGCGCGCTGATCAGCCAGTTGGTCGCCGGCCATCAGAGCGTGTCGCATGTTAAAACCTCTGTAGTGCTGGGGCGGTTAAAAGAAAATGGCCTGATGATGGTGCCCGAGCACAGAATGCGCCAAAAAAGTGCATGATGTGCTTGTTTGGTGCAATCCAGCGGGGTTTGATGCAAGAAATATGCACCAGAAACTGAATTTGTGCATGGCTTGACGATTTAACGTTAAGGCGTGTACAAAAACAGGCAATAAAAGCGCTTTAGTTATCAACTGGATAATCACTGGCACCTGCCGAACGCTCCTGAAAGCCAACGGCATGGTGCGTTTTTTGCATCTTACCGGCATCTGCCCACCGGCTTTGACTGCAATGAGATGCTCCCATGGATAACGTCGTAACACCCTCCCGCATACCCCATTCCCGCGTTGAAGACGCACTGGCCATCGTGCTTGGCACGCTGATGGTCTCCTTTGGGGTGATTATGCTCAAGCAGGCAGGCGCACTGACCGGCAGTACAGCGGGTATCGCCTTTCTCATTAGCTATCTCTCTCCGCTCTCTTTTGGTAGCGCCTTTTTCTTCATCAACCTGCCGTTTTACTGGCTGGCGGTGCGCCGTATGGGCTGGGAATTTACCCTGAAAACCTTCTGCGCAGTAGGGCTGGTCTCGCTATTTACCCATCTCCATCCCCTGTTTGTACACTTTTCCACGCTGAATCCCTTTTATGCGACACTGTTCGGTAACGTGATCATGGGCATTGGGTTTATAGTGTTGTTTCGCCATAAAGCCAGCCTGGGTGGGATCAACATTCTGGCGCTGTGGCTACAGGATCGCACGGGACTGCGCGCCGGGAAACTGCAAATGGCCGTGGATACCTGTGTCGTGCTGGCATCGCTGTTTGTCGTGAACGGAACGATGCTGCTGGCATCGATTGCGGGCGCTGTGATCCTTAACCTGATTATTGCCATGAACCATCGTCCCGGACGGTACATGGTTTAATGCTGCATATACCTCTGATTTTTACGACCACTCATGGAGATCTGCACCGTGTTTCAAAACGTTGATGCCTATGCTGGCGATCCAATCCTGTCGCTGATGGAAACTTTTAAACAGGACCCGCGCACAAATAAAGTGAATCTCAGCATCGGCCTCTATTACGATCAGGAGGGCATCATCCCTCAGCTCCAGGCGGTCGCCGCCGCAGAAGAGCAGCTGAAAGCCGAGCCGCAGCAGGCATCGCTCTACCTGCCGATGGAAGGCCTCAACGCATACCGCAGCGCCATTGCGCCGCTGCTGTTTGGTGCCGAACATCCGATGCTGACGGCGGGCCGTATTGCGTCCATTCAGACGCTGGGCGGCTCCGGCGCGCTGAAAGTGGGAGCAGATTTCCTGAAGCGCTACTTTCCGAACTCGGGTGTCTGGGTCAGCGATCCGACCTGGGATAACCATATAGCGATCTTTAACGGTGCCGGCTTTGAGGTAAACACCTATCCGTGGTACGACGCAGAGAGCAATGGCGTGAAGTTTGACGCCTTCCTTGCTACGCTGAAAACCCTGCCGAAGCAGAGCATTGTGCTGCTGCACCCCTGCTGCCACAACCCGACCGGTGCAGACCTGACAGACGCGCAGTGGGATCAGACCGTTGACGTGCTGAAGGCGCAGGAGCTGATTCCGTTCCTGGACATCGCCTATCAGGGCTTTGGTGCTGGCATGGAAGCGGATGCCTATGCGATCCGCGCCATTGCGGCGGCAGGCCTGCCAGCCCTGGTCAGCAACTCTTTCTCAAAAATCTTCTCGCTGTATGGTGAGCGCGTTGGCGGTCTCTCTATTGTCTGCGACAGCGCCGAGGAAGCAAGCCGCGTGCTGGGCCAGCTGAAAGCCACGGTGCGCCGCAACTACTCCAGCCCGCCGAACTTTGGCGCGCAGGTGGTGGCGCGCGTACTGAACGACGACGCGCTGAAAGCGAACTGGCTGGCAGAAGTTGAAGCGATGCGCCTGCGTATCATCGCGATGCGTAAAACGCTGGTCGACGTGCTGAGCACTGAACTGCCTGGCCGTAACTTTAACTATCTGCTCAACCAGCGGGGAATGTTTAGCTACACCGGCCTCAGCGCGCAGCAGGTAGATCGCCTGCGTGAAGAGTTTGGTATTTATCTGGTTGGCAGCGGCCGTATCTGCGTTGCTGGTCTTAACGACGGCAACGTGCATCAGGTGGCGCAGGCAATTGCAGCTGTGATGTAAGCATCAGGCCGCTGAAGGGTCGGATCGCCGCACACGCCGCCACCCACGCTTTCCCTCTGTAAACCGTCAGTTCAGGCTGACGGTTTTTTTTCGCCTTCAGGTTTACCTTTCTACGACTTATTGCACACTTAAACGGTGTAACTCACTCAGGAAAAGGGCATGTGGCATCAACAAACGATCAGGCTCGCCGAGAAATCGCGCGGGTTTCATCTGGTGACGGACGAGATTATCCGTCAAATTCCAGCGCTGGCACAGGTGGAAACCGGTTTATTGCACCTGCTGTTGCAGCACACCTCAGCCTCGCTGACGCTGAATGAAAACTGCGATCCTACGGTGCGCAGCGACATGGAAAATCATTTTATGCGCCATGTCCCGGAAAATGCGCCTTACCAGCATGATTATGAGGGACGTGATGATATGCCTGCCCATATCAAATCCTCTACGCTGGGCGTCTCGCTGTTACTGCCTGTACAGCGCGGCAAGGTACTGCTGGGCACCTGGCAGGGTATCTGGTTAGGGGAACATCGCATTCACGGCGGTGCACGGCGCATCGTGGCTACTTTACAAGGGGAGTCGAAATGAACACGTCAGATCTGCTGACCTACTGCATGAGCAAGCCGGGCGCGGAGCAGAGCGTCCACAGCGACTGGAAGGCAACACAGATAAAAAGTAACGGTGTGCTTTTTGCAATGGTGCATGAGGTCAGGGGGCGTCCGGCCGTCTCGCTCAAGAGTACGCCTGCGCTGGCCGAGCTGCTGCGTGAAGAACACAGCGATGTGTTTCCCAGCGAACACCTGAATAAAACGCACTGGAGCACGCTTCTGCTCGACGGCTCGCTGAAGGATTCACAGATCTACTATCTGGTGGACGCCTCCTGCCAGCAGGCAGACGCCACCCGCGCAGCAGGACAGTGATACTGGCGCGCGACACCGTGCCGCGCGCGTGCCTGGGTTACGCGGCGGCTTCGTCGCGCAGCGTGTTGATATCAATAACGAAGCGATATTTTACGTCGCTTTTCAGCATACGCTCGTAAGCGTCGTTGATCTGATTCATCGCAATCAGTTCGATATCAGAGGTGATGCCGTGCTTGCCACAGAAATCGAGCATCTCCTGCGTCTCGGCGATGCCGCCAATCAGCGAGCCAGCGATGCTGCGGCGTTTGAGGATCAGGTTAAACACCTGCGGTGCCGGATGATCGTGTTCTGGCGCGCCGACCAGCGTCATATTACCGTCGCGCTTCAGCAGGCTGATAAAGGGATTGAGATCGTGCTGCGCCGCCACGGTATTAAGAATGAAATCGAAGCTGTTGGCATGCTGCGCCATCTGATCGGCCTCTTTAGAGATCACCACTTCATCGGCACCCAGGCGCTTACCATCTTCAATTTTTGACGGGGAGGTGGTGAACAACACAACGTGTGCGCCCATCGCGTGAGCGATTTTCACGCCCATATGTCCCAGTCCGCCAAGACCTACGATCCCCACTTTTTTGCCGGGGCCAACGTTCCAGTGGCGCAGCGGCGAGTAGGTGGTGATGCCCGCACAAAGCAGGGGAGCAACGCCTGCCAGATCGAGATTTTCCGGCACGCGCAGCACGAAGTTCTCATCCACGACAACGGCCGTAGAGTAACCGCCGTAGGTAATGGCGCCGGTTTCGCGATCCTGGCCGTTATAGGTGCCCACAAAACCCACTTCACAGTACTGCTCCAGCCCTTCCTGACAGCTCGGACAACTACGACAGGAGTCGACCATACAGCCGACGCCTACCAGATCGCCCACCTGATACTTGCTGGCATGATCGCCAACGGCCGTCACGCGGCCCACGATCTCATGTCCCGGCACGACCGGAAAAAGGGTATTTTTCCACTCGTTGCGGGCCTGATGCAGGTCAGAGTGGCAAACGCCACAGAACAACACGTCAATCTTTACATCATGCGCGCGCAGTTCACGCGGTGTGTAATCAAACGGCGCCAGGCGGGATTTCGCGTCCTGAGCGGCATAGGCGTGCGTAATGTTCATGGTTTCTCCTGGTTCGGTATGTCGTGATGATAAGGACAGGTGCGGCGCAACAGGCGCAGCAATGAAGAGGGCGTGCTCAACGGGCGCGCCAGTGCGGAACGTTTAAAAGAATAGTCACAGAATGCAGGCCTGACTATGCCTGTATATGCATGAATCTTGCCTGATTCTGTTTTTATTACGTGGATTGGGCAGAAAAAAGACCCGCACGAAGCGGGTCTTTCAGAGAGAGCAACGAACCGATGCGCAGGGCGATCGCCGGCGTCAGGCAGGTTTACTTTTGCAGTAACGGCTTCAGGAAGCGCGCGGTATGGGATCTCTCACACTCGGCAACCGTCTCCGGCGTACCGGCAATCAGGATTTCACCGCCGCCGCTGCCGCCTTCCGGGCCGAGATCAACAATCCAGTCGGCGGTCTTGACCACGTCAAGGTTGTGCTCAATCACCACAATGGTGTTGCCCTGATCGCGCAGCTGATGCAGCACTTGCAGCAGCTGGGCAATATCGGCAAAGTGCAGGCCGGTGGTCGGCTCATCAAGGATATAGAGCGTCTGACCGGTACCGCGCTTCGACAGCTCACGCGCCAGCTTCACGCGCTGTGCTTCTCCTCCGGAGAGCGTGGTTGCTGACTGGCCAAGGCGAATATAGGAGAGGCCGACATCGATCAGCGTTTGCAGCTTACGCGCCAGCGCAGGCACCGCGTCGAAGAACTCGCGCGCCTCTTCAATGGTCATCTCCAGCACTTCGTGAATGCTTTTTCCTTTGTATTTGATCTCCAGCGTTTCACGGTTGTAGCGCTTGCCTTTGCACTGATCGCAGGGCACATAGATGTCCGGCAGGAAGTGCATCTCCACCTTCAGTACACCGTCGCCCTGGCACGCCTCGCAGCGGCCACCGCGCACGTTAAAGCTGAAGCGGCCGGGGTTATAGCCGCGTGAACGCGCCTCCGGCACACCGGCAAATAGCTCACGTACCGGCGTAAAGATACCGGTATAGGTTGCCGGGTTAGAGCGCGGTGTACGGCCAATCGGGCTCTGGTCGATGTCGATGACCTTGTCAAAGTGCTCAAGCCCGTTGATTTCACGATAGGGTGCCGCTTCGCCCGTGGTTGCTCCGTTCAGGTGGCGCTGGGCGATAGGGAACAGCGTATCGTTAATCAGCGTCGATTTACCTGATCCGGAGACGCCGGTGATACAGGTGAACAGGCCAACCGGCAGCGTCAGCGTAACATCCTTCAGGTTATTGCCGCGCGCGCCGCTCAGCTTCAGCGTCTTTGTCGGATCGCCTTTGACGCGCTCTTGCGGCACCGCAATTTCACGCTTGCCGCTGAGGAACTGGCCGGTCAGCGACTCTTCCACCGCCATGATTTCATGAACTGTGCCTTCGGCCACAACCTGGCCACCGTGCACGCCGGCGCCGGGACCGATGTCGATTACATGGTCCGCCGCCCGGATAGCGTCCTCATCATGTTCAACCACGATCACCGTGTTACCGAGATCGCGCAGGTGGATAAGGGTGCTCAGCAGACGTTCGTTGTCGCGCTGGTGCAGGCCGATGGAGGGTTCGTCCAGTACGTACATCACGCCCACCAGACCCGCACCGATCTGGCTTGCCAGGCGAATACGCTGCGCTTCACCACCGGAAAGTGTCTCTGCGGAGCGCGACATCGACAGATAGTTCAGGCCAACATTGACGAGGAAGCTCAGGCGATCGCCGATCTCTTTCAGTACCTTCTCGGCGATTTTCGCGCGCTGGCCGCTCAGTTTGAGATTGCGGAAGAAATCCATCGCGTGGCCAATGCTCATATCTGAGATGGTAGGCAGATTGGTATTCTCTACAAACACATGGCGCGCTTCGCGACGCAGGCGCGTGCCGTCACAGCTGGCGCAGGCGCGGTTGCTGATAAATTTCGCCAGATCTTCGCGAACGGCTGTGGATTCCGTCTCTTTGTAGCGACGCTCCATATTATGCAGCACACCTTCAAACGGATGGCGACGCACCGAAGTATCGCCACGATCGTTGATGTACTTAAACTCAATGCTCTCTTTACCTGAGCCGTACAGAATGACCTGTTGCGCTTTGTCGCTCAGGGTGTTGAACGGTGCTTCGACGTCGAAGTTAAGATGTTCTGCCAGCGAGCGCAGCATCTGAAAATAGTAGAAGTTGCGGCGATCCCAGCCGCGTATCGCACCGCCAGCCAGCGACAGTTCACCGTTCTGCACAACGCGCTCGGGATCAAAATATTGTTGTACACCGAGCCCGTCACAGGTCGGACAGGCACCGGCCGGGTTGTTGAAGGAGAAAAGACGTGGTTCAAGCTCGCGCATGCTATAGCCGCAGACAGGGCAGGCGAAGTTTGCAGAGAAGAGCAGCTCTTCTGCGCTGGCGTCATCCATATCGGCGACGATCGCCGTGCCACCGGAGAGATCCAGCGCAGTTTCAAATGATTCGGCGAGACGCGTCGACAGATCCTCGCGCACCTTAAAGCGATCGATAACGACCTCAATGGTGTGCTTTTTATGCAGCTCCAGCTTCGGCGGATCGGAAAGATCGCACACTTCGCCGTCAATACGGGCACGGATATAGCCCTGCGCCGCCAGGTTCTCCAGCGTTTTGGTATGCTCGCCTTTACGATCTTTCACGATCGGAGCCAGTAACATCAGGCGGCGGCCTTCCTCCTGCGCCAGCACATTGTCTACCATCTGGCTAACGGTCTGCGCCGCCAGCGGCACGTCGTGATCCGGGCAGCGTGGCTCGCCGACGCGAGCAAACAGCAGACGCAGATAGTCATGGATCTCCGTGATGGTACCAACGGTCGAGCGGGGGTTGTGTGAAGTGGACTTCTGCTCAATAGAGATAGCGGGCGACAAACCTTCAATGTGGTCTACGTCCGGCTTCTCCATTAAAGAGAGAAACTGGCGCGCATAGGCAGAGAGCGACTCTACATAGCGACGCTGACCTTCCGCATAGAGCGTATCAAACGCCAGAGAGGACTTGCCGGAGCCAGACAGGCCGGTGACCACTATGAGTTTGTCGCGAGGGATGATCAGGTTGATGTTTTTCAAATTATGGGTGCGGGCACCACGAACTTCGATCTTATCCATTCACCTTTCCCGGATTAAGCAGCACGCTTGTGTCTTGCTGACACGAATTAGCGTAAACACGGTATTATGGCACAAAAAATAGACTGATTAAATATCCAGTACTTTTTTGCTTTTTGGGTGTAAAATGTACGCATCTGCGAGCCGGCTCGAAAGTGGGATCGGTGGGCAGGACGTGATAGAATTGATCGTTTAGACTTATCAGCATTAACCCATCGGGAGACAGCAACATGGCCAGTCGTGGCGTAAATAAAGTGATTCTTGTCGGGAATCTGGGTCAGGATCCGGAAGTGCGCTACATGCCAAATGGTGGCGCGGTTGCCAACATTACGCTGGCCACGTCGGAGAGCTGGCGTGACAAGCAGACCGGTGAAAACAAAGAGATTACTGAGTGGCATCGCGTGGTGCTGTTCGGCAAGCTGGCGGAAGTTGCTGGCGAGTATCTGCGTAAAGGTTCACAGGTTTACATCGAAGGTCAGCTGCGCACCCGTAAATGGCAGGATCAGGGCGGTCAGGATCGCTACACTACTGAAGTCGTGGTAAACGTCGGCGGCACCATGCAGATGCTGGGCGGCCGTCAGCAGGGCGCGAGCGCAGGCGGCGCACCGATGGGCGGTGGTCAGAGCAGCGGCAACAATAACGGCTGGGGCCAGCCGCAGCAGCCGCAGGGCGGAAACCAGTTCAGCGGTGGCGCGCAGTCACGTCCTCAGCCGCAGAGCGCACCGGCGAGCAACAATAATGAACCGCCGATGGATTTCGACGACGATATCCCGTTTTGATAACGCGATATCCCCCAAAAAAGCCGCGCCTTGTCGCGGCTTTTTTTATGAGGGCACCCGGTTGTTATAGCCGCGGTAACAGCGTGTTCTGCATCGCCTGCGCTTCTCTGCCCATTCTCTTAAGCTTTTCCGTTACCAGCTCTTCCCGGTTGTTTATTTCGCTCAGCCGGTAGCCGGGCTTTTTTTCCTGACACTCAAGTCGACGTACTTCCCATTTCCCATCGTGCTGCTCAAATACACGGTAATTACCTTTTCCTGCATCAAGATAATAGCGCGTCACGGCGTCGGGTATATAGCGCTGCTGGTTATGGCAGGTAAAGGTATCGCGCGTTTCAAGCGGAACGATAACATTAAACGCAAAATTGAGGACGGGGGACGTATGAGTTGAGAAAATACTCCACGTCATTACCGTGGTGGCGATAACGGGAATAATAATAGGTGTCGCATCTCTTTTCATCGTTAGCCGCTTATTGCCGTGGTAAACCGGCGTGTTTTCAAAAAACAGGACTATCCAGAAAATGGCGACTAACGAAGCCGAAATGAACAGGGCTGTCATCAGCCCTGCATAGCCAATCACCGTAAGCCGCGATGAAGTCTGCTCGTAGGTCAGGTCAGCCAGCGTCATAAAGGTATGGCGGGCAAATGCATAGCAGTAAAACGTCACGCCCAGCCAGGCAAGCCTGATGAGCCAGGAGATACCATTTTTGTAATATTTTTCAAAATACTCGTTCTCAGCCAGAAAAATCGTGACTGAGAAAAAAAGCGCGATAAGGGACGAAATGTATAAGGTAGCCGACCATTCAATCTGCTGGGAAAGATGAAAGGCAATGATGCTCAATGCGAAAAGAATAGTCGAGCAGCAGGCTAATCCCACGCAGTGCTCGTACTGGGTGCGCAGGTGGCGATATTTAAATTTCTTCTTTTTTTTGAAAGAAAAGTTTTGACACAGCAGGACAAAAAATATCGCTATGCTAATGATTGAAACCAGCAGAAATGCTATCCATTTAAAACGATCGTGGCTGCTTAACAGCATAACCGTCAGGCACAGGTAATAGGCAAATAAATAGAAATAATAAACCGATGGCGTAAAGGAGATATGAAATGTGCGCACGATGCTTTCCTGGCGGAGAAGATAAATGAGGCAGGCGATATATCCGGCCTGACGTTATCGATCACGGCACAAGCTGCGTGACCAGTCTGCGATGATTTCTGCCGTACGCTTGACCTGCGGAACGTTTCCCGGCAGGGACAGGCCTGCCCAGACCTCATTATGTTGCCCAATCAACTGCTCTGCGCTGGCCCAGGTGCGATTCGCCGTGGTATGCGCATCAGCCGCAACGGTAACGCAATAACCCAACCCTGCACCCACTTTGATCGTGGTGTCGACGCAATAATCTGTCGCACAGCCGCAAATCACAAACGCATTGACCTCCAGCTGCGCCAGCGTCGCAGCCAGCCCGGTGTGCCAGAAACTGTCGCAGGCGGTTTTAGTGACAAACAGGCTGTCAGCGGGCTGATGCAGCTCCGCCAGCAGCGCAAAAGCATGACTCCCTTCCTGCATGTCGCCTTCGCAGTGCGTAACAAAGATGGTGCGATCGGCGGCGTTGATCAGCTGGTTAATCCGCGCGGTTCGCCCGGCGCGATCAAAGCGGGGTGTGGCAAATACACCGTTTTGCATATCGACAACAATCACTGTTTTCAGGGACATTGCTCTTTCTCCTTTGCTCTGGTGACGCTTAGTCTCACTCTGCCACGGCGAAATGGCAAAACTGTTTTGCAATCCGCCAGGCATCGCTGGCATGCTTAAGCTCTTCAGGCTAACGAGGAGATAAAGGTGGGCGTCGTTCCGGCTATTTTTCCCTGCGAAAAAGATCGTGCGCAGTTTCGGCAGTATGACGAACTGCCCGGCGTTGAGCTTTACCAGGCGCATATCTCTCGCTATGCCTTTGAACCCCATACGCATGAAGCCTTCGGCATCGGCACGATAGAGTCGGGCGTGCAGCGTTTCCGCTATCGCGGCGCACAGTATACTGCGCCAGCCCA
This sequence comes from Pantoea sp. KPR_PJ, assembly GCF_041386365.1. Taxonomy (NCBI): domain Bacteria; kingdom Pseudomonadati; phylum Pseudomonadota; class Gammaproteobacteria; order Enterobacterales; family Erwiniaceae; genus Pantoea; species Pantoea sp. KPR_PJ. The sequence goes on from NZ_JABMIK010000004.1 coordinate 46,616, forward strand.
CTCGCTGATCATGATGAACCCTGATGAACTGCATACCGGTGAATCGGCCTGCGAAGAGGGCTGGCGCTATCAGATGATCTATATTCATCCGGATGAGATGGCGCAGCTTACGGGCGATAGCGGCTGGTGGTTTAACGATGCGTTACGCACCGATGCGCGGCTGGCGCAGCCGCTGTCGCAGATGCTCTCTATGCTGTGGCAGGCAGAAAATGCGCTGGCGCGGCAAAGCGTGCTGGTTGAGCTGCTATCGCAACTGCGGCCGCTGGCGCGCGTGGCGCGAAAACAGAGAGGAGAGGCTCGCCACCGTTTTGATCAGGTGCGTGACTACCTGCGGGAGCATCTGGCCGAGCCAGTCAGGCTGGAAGAGCTGGCGACGCTGGCCGCACTCTCCCCGTGGCATTTTCTGCGTGCCTTCCGCGCGCACTTTCATGTCACCCCCCATCAGATGCTGATGGCCTATCGACTCTATGAAGCCAAGCTGCTGCTGGCGCGTGGCATGGCAGCGGCGGACGTGGCGGCAAGCGTGGGCCTGAGCGATCAGGCGCACCTGACGCGTGCTTTCGCGCAGCGCTATGGCATTACGCCGGTGCGCTACCAGAAGCAGGTGAACGGCGCGTAAGATAAACCGCAATCTGCTACAAGATTTTTGCCCGCTTATTTCGCCACACTGCGCTCTTCACCTTTATAAAGGAAGAGACGATGTTAGCTGGCGTGCTGTTTGCCCTTGCCGCAGGGCTGATGTGGGGACTGATTTTTGTGGGGCCGCTGCTGGTGCCGGACTATCCCGGCGCGCTACAGTCCGCTGGCCGCTACCTTGCCTTTGGTTTGATTGCTCTGCCGCTGGCCTGGCACGATCGCCATCGCCTGCGTAAGCTGCTGCCTGCCGACTGGTGGGAAGCGTTAAAACTGTCACTGGTAGGCAACCTCCTTTATTACACCTTTCTTGCCAGTGCGATTCAGCGCACCGGCGCACCGGTTTCAACCATGATTATCGGCACGCTGCCGGTCGTGATGGCGATCGCCGCCAACCTCTGCTATGGCCATCTTGAAGGGCGTCTGGCATGGCGAAAACTGCTTCCTGCGCTGCTGGCGATTGGCGCAGGACTGCTCTGCGTCAATATTGCTGAACTGCATGGGCAGGAGAGAGAGTGGGATCTGATGCGTTACCTGAGTGGTATTGCGCTGGCGGTGCTGGCTGTTGCGTGCTGGACCTGGTATCCGCTGCGTAATGCGCGTTGGTTACGCACTCACCCGCAGCATAAGCCCGGCACCTGGGCGACGGCGCAGGGCATCGTGACGCTGCCGCTGGCGCTAATTATGTATGCACTGGTCTGTGTGCAGCTGGCCTGGCAACACCCGACGTTTGCCCTGCCTTTCGGACCACAGCCGCAGTGTTTTTTGCCGCTGATGCTGATGATTGGTCTGCTCTGTTCCTGGCTGGGTACGCTGTGCTGGAATGTGGCCAGTCAGCGGCTGCCAACGGTTTTCATGGGGCCGCTTATTGTATTTGAAACGCTGTCAGGCTTGTTCTGGACCTTCCTGTGGCGGCAACACTGGCCGCCTCTGCTAACGCTGGGGGGGATTGTCTGCCTGATAGCTGGCGTACTGTGGGCAATGCGAATCAAACCTGAGCCGGTTATTACTTCTGTCGATCGTTAACGGCGTTGTTAGCGACTTTTTAATCTGTACTGAGTCGCTGATTTCACTGAGTTTTAAGAATTATACGCAGCGGAGAACGGCGCATTTTGCCGTTCTTTTGCTGTTTATTATCCAAAGAAAAGCGGTTTAGCGTTTAAAAGGCGATCTGGATCTCATTTTTTTCCTGCCTCAATGCGGCATCAGACGCTCCTGGATAGCGATATTGCGTTCGCCAGACCCCCTCTCACCAGGCTGGTTAGCCCGGCATACCCATTTTGATGGCGAGGAATTCGCCGGTTTAATGCATATTTATTGGCTGCCGGTGCGTTTTTATTGCTGTCTGGCACTGAGAAAGCGGGTGAATAAACCATCTTTTTTTCCAAAACCAGCCAGTCGGGTAAGAAAAAGCCCGGACGCGAACAATTATGAAACGTTAGCCATTGCTATCTTTTGGCTGATTAATCCTATATGCCATCAATGTTCATTAATGAAAGCAATTAGCAATCGTAAACCATTGTGGTGAGAAAAATCCTGGTTTCTTTTTGCCGTCTCGTTTACCAGTGGCAGAGCAAATAATCTTCGCCAGGTGCAAAGTTAGTGCCAGGTTAATCTGTGGTAAACGAAGCGTTAATTTGAGGTGTTGTTCACTGCTGCTTAATGAAAGACGGACGTTTTAACGCCGGGCATTAACAGTGTTAAAGTTAAAGGAGAAGCACCAATCTCATCGAAATGAGATTGGGCAAGTAGAGAAGTAGCGAGAATTGCGAGACTTTTGCTGGTGCTTATCAATATTACCGCAAAAAATGAAAGTCGACCTTGCAGGCAAACTCATCAGGAATGCGTGGAACGAAAATTAAAGCCGCGAATGGTAAGTTAAAGTGTCATCATCTCTTCTGGTAAGAACAATCTCAGCGCTAAGTCATCATTAGGGCACTATTATTGGTTTTATCGGTTTTCTGAGCCTGACGGATAGTGATAAACGCTACGGCTAATATCCAGCAAACGGCAGCTGCGGCGCGTGCCGATGTCGAAAGTGCTCTGTAGAAAGTTAACCGCCTGGCGCTTTTCGTTGGTGGTGAAGAAGTTTTTCAATACGCTCTGTAGCATCTCCTTGTCTGAGTTGAGGGTTTGCAGTTCCCGGGTAAGTGTTTGTAGCTTATCTTCTAACTCTTTGATTTTTCTACCTTCCTCTGATGACAGCCCAGAGAATTTCTTCTTCCAGCTGTAGAACGTTGCCTCAGAGATCCCTAGCTCGTCACAAATCTCCCTGACTTTAACCCCTGATTCAGAAGCTTTAATGGCATTTGTGATTTGCTCTTCGCTATATCGTGACTTTCTCATAAATGCTCTTACCTTTCTTATCGATTAATGGATGAGATGTACTGTATTAATATCTGGCACTGTAAATAAACTATTAATGCAGTATTAAAGTGCGCGATTAGAATTGCGTGGGTTAAATTAAGTTATTTGGAATAAATATCATCATGGGATAAATCTTATTTTATTCTTATCCCATAACCGCACCTTCCTGGTCAGGGATTTTTGTTATAGATTCTCTCCATCCCAAATACGAAAAATTTCTACATACATTTGATATTTAGCATTACGTGCTTGCTAAATTTGCAGGGAAATGGCCTGCGGATGAGTCATGTTTTCACCGTGAAATCGATTCCAAATCCGCCATTCTGAGCCAAATTTAATCAGAATTATCCTGAAAATATTCACCGAATCGTGTTCTGATTCTCATTTTTCGGACCAGCCTGGTTTGAAATCTTTAAATAACGCCAGGCCCACTGCGCGCTTGTTAATTCGTTACAGGGACGTTGTACCGAAGCGGTTGAAGTAAGTAATGCAAAGGATGAGTCAATGAAATTAAGCGTAATGTCTAATGCCGCCTGGATGATGTCTGAAAAGATTGTCTCGGTTTTTGGCGTCATATTTGTGACCTCCTACGTGGCAAAGTCATTTGGGCCAACGGTATTTGGTCAAATGGCATTTTCGACCTCTCTGTTTTCAATGGTCCAGACCGTTGCCATCTTTGGCACCGAAACCATTTTGTTTAAGCGGATCAGCAAAAGCGCCCCAAAAGGGCTCCGTCTGATGAACGTGGCGCGCACGCTGCGTATGATTTTACTGCTGCTGACCGCCGCGCCGGTACTGGCCTGGGTGTGGTTTACCATGCCGCAAAACTTTCTCGCGTTTACGCTGGCCTCCTTTGTCGCCTCGGTGTTTGTTACCCAGGATACGTTCAGCGTGTACAACAATGCGCGACTCGCTTCCCGGCTCAATACCGTTGCTAACTCGCTCGGGATGCTGCTCAGCTTTGCCATCAGCTTCGCGATTGCCTGGCTGCGTCTGAATCCTGCATGGCTCACGCTTTCCATCGTGGCCGTGACGCTCGTGCCCTACGTTATCAAACGCTACAACTTCTACCGTGAAACCCAGGATATTGCTCCGCCGCAAGAGAAACGCAGCGCCTATTTGCGCTACCTGATGTATGCCGGTTTGCCGCTGGCGATCTCCAGCATCTTTATCTCCGTACAGGTCAAAGCTGCACAAATGTTTTTGGCCGGTATTGCATCGGCAAGCGATCTGGGGCTGTTTGCGGCGGCCAACACCATTGCGGCTTCGTGGATTTTTATCCCCGTGGCACTCATAACTTCTTGCTTCACTGAAATTTTCAGAGAACGCGGTGAAGTGGCCATCAAGCTGGCAGCACGGCTGAATGGTTATGTCATGGGAGTTTCACTGATGATGTTGCTGGTCATCGCGCTGTTTGGCGAGAAAATCATCATCGCTTTGTACGGGTCAGAATACACACAGTCAGGAAGTCTCATTACGCTGTTGTCCATGGCGACCTGCTTTTCCGCCATGGGCACCGTAGCCTATCGCTACATGGTCAAAGAGGGTGGTTTCAACTATCTGTTGAAGAAAATCATCTGCCTGATGGTCATCAGCCTGCCGCTTTCGTGGTGGCTGATCCAGGGCTACGGCATTATGGGCGCTGCATGGAGCGTCTTCGTGTCGGAACTCTTGTCCCTCACCGTAATGAATTACTTCTTCAAAAACGGCGTCATTCAAAGAATTCAAGTTTCCTCGCTCAACTACAAAACCTACAAATGAGGTCCGATATGTTTAAGTTGAAAGATGAACTCAGAAGAAGTGTGCAGTACTTCATCAAGAAGATGCCCTGGGCATACCAGGACCGCATTTACTACTTCCACAAGTTCAGAAAGCTACCTAACCTGCGTCAGCCCAAGGTATTCAATGAAAAGGTGCTGTACCGCAAATTTGTCTATGGTGACTACCAGATTTACGGTCGCCTGTCAGACAAGTATTCGGTGCGCGACTACATTGCCGAGAAGATCGGCAGCGAGTACCTGATCCCTCTGGTGCACGAGTCCACCGATCCGGCCTCGCTCAACACTCTGCCCAGCTGGAAGGGAACGGTGATCAAGCCGAACCACGCTTCCAACATGGTAGAAATTCTGCTGGAAGAGCCCGATACGCTGCGTAAACAGCAGATTATCAACAGCTGCTACCAGTGGTTGAAAACCGACTTTGCTAATGAGGCGCGCGAGATCCACTATCGCTACATCAAGCCGCGTATTCTGGTTGAGCAGTACATTGGCGACGGTAAAACAGCGCCGATTGATTATAAGTTCCACATGTTCAATAAGCGCGATGGCCGCTTTGAGTATGTGTTGCAGGTCATCTACAACCGCTGCCAGCCGCAGCTGTCGATGAACTTCTACGTCAATAACCTGACTGAAGCGTTCCATAAAATTCGCGATACCGGGCTGGATGTCACCCGCATTGCCGAGTCGCTGCAGCACGCGCTGGATCTCAGCAAGAAGCTGGCGAGCGAGTTCGACTATGTGCGTGTCGACTGGTATATCCATGAGGGACGCATCTACTTTGGTGAGCTGACCTTTACGCCGGGGGCGGGACTTGTCACTGGACTGGATCGCGGACTTAACCAGATGATGGGAGATATGTGGATTCAGGACCGTCGCGGCACGCAGAGACCGGGCGTTTCAGTGCAGGATGTCAACATCCCTGCGCTGTTGAAAAAAGTTTAAGTCACACAGCAAAATAAAAAACCCCGCTCTGCGGGGTTTTTTATTGGCTGCACGAAGCAGCGCGTCACGTATCAGCGCTGGGGGCTGGAACAGAAGTTCTCAGGTGACCCGCGATCAGGGCATTGGCAGGTCGGGTGGCGTCTGACTCATGACCTGTATGAAGGCATCTTTGGTGACTGTCATAAAGTGATGCACGTTTTCCATGCTCAGCGTAATGCCCATCAGACCCATCACAAACCAGCAGGTCATGCCCAGACCGATGCTGCCGCACATAAACGCCATTACATGATGGCTGTTCTGACGAAAACGAATTTTAAGGGTGCTGGCAAAAAACATCATAATTGCGCTGAGCAGTTCCCAACGCATAACAATCAAGCTGGTAGTAATCGTCGCCATCGACTTAAGCCTCTGAATCTGAGTGATTATCCCTGACGGTTACTGGACATCACCGGCGACGAAAAGACGCGTCAGGGAAGGGCTTTTCGTCGTCAAAAAGGGGTGTAATGTGTGACCTGTGTCACATTATATCACTGGATTTGAAATTATGAACAAAATTTGTACCGGGTAAGAAGCAAAAGTTCTCACGCGTGTCAGGCCGAGGGGGAAACGGGCGGTGTGAGGCAGAGAGCAGAAAAGAGGCGCCCGTTATGGGCGCAGAGTCTTAGCGAATCGGGCAGCATTCGCCAGTGGTACGCTGGGTAAAACTGGCCATGGATTCGCTACAGTCGAAGCTGACCAGGCGTGGACGCTGCATCGCCTGGCGGCGCATAGCGTGACGATAGGCGGTAGGCGTTTGAGAAAACTGGCGGCGAAATACGCGTGAAAAAGTCTGCTGCGAGTCATAGCCATACTGCATCGCAATATCAAAAACCGGACGCTGCGTCTGGCGCAGTGCTTCCGCCGCCAGCGTCAGGCGACGTTCGCGAATATAGCCACCCAGCGTCTGTTTCGTCACGGTACGGAACATACGCTGCAGATGCCATTTTGAATAGCCCGATTTCGCCGCCACTTCATCAATCGACAGCGTCTTATCCAGGTTCTGATCGATCCAGTGCGTCAGGGAGTGAATGATCTCTTCTTGCATCATATTCTCGTCCTTTAGTCCTGAGGGATTCGTTATTTGACGCAGGCGAGTATAATTCCTCAAGTTAACTTGAGGTAAAGAGCCAAATGAAAAAAGATCGCAACTACCCGAAGCCGGTGTTAACGCCGGGAGAAGTGGCGCAGCGTAGTGGTGTCGCGGTCTCCGCGCTGCATTTCTACGAGAGCAAAGGGTTGATCTCCAGCACGCGCAACGGGGGCAATCAGCGTCGCTACAGCCGTGACGTGCTGCGCCGCGTCGCCATCATTAAGATTGCCCAGCGCATCGGTATTCCGCTCGCCACCGTAAGCGACAGCCTGATGCATATTCCTGCCAATAAGCGTATGTCGGCACAGGAGTGGGATGCGCTAACGCAGCACTGGCGCGAAGAGCTGGACAAGCGTATCGAAACCCTGACGCGCCTGCGCAACGATCTCGATGGCTGCATCGGCTGCGGCTGTTTATCCATGCGCGACTGTCCCTTGCGCAACCCGGGAGATCGGCTGGGGCAGCAGGGATCGGGAGCGGTGCTGCTCGATCCTGAACAGGGTGACAAGGGGAAGCCGCCGCGCTAACGAGGAGGGGGGCTATACTTGCCTGAGGCTCATAACAGGGATTCAACATGATTACTGTCCACCACCTTGAGCAGTCGCGCTCGCACCGTGTGTTATGGCTGCTGGAAGAGCTGGAGGTGCCTTATCAAATCAAGCGCTACCAGCGTGAGGCTTCAATGCTGGCACCTGAAGCGCTAAAAAAGGTGCATCCACTCGGTAAGTCACCGGTGATTACGGATGAGAATCAGGTTGTCGCGGAGTCGGGTGCCATCCTCTCTTATCTGGAAAACAAGTACGACACCGAGCATCGTCTGAAACCGGCAGATGATGCTGCGCGCCTGCAAACCACTTACTGGCTGCATTACGCGGAGGGATCGCTGATGCCGCTGTTGCTGATGAAGCTGGTATTTGGTCGCTTGGGCCAGGCACCGGTTCCCTGGCTATTGCGTCCGGCCGGGGCTGCGCTGGGCAAAGGGATCCAGAAAGCCTGGCTGGATAAGCAGCTGGTGCCGCACCGCCAGATGATTGAGCAGCACCTCTCTGCCCATCCCTGGTTCAGCGGAAAGCGCTTCAGTATTGCCGATATCCAGATGAGTTTTCCGCTGCTGGCGATGCAGTCGCGCGGTGGTCTGGCTGAGATGCCCGCCACGGCGCAGTGGCTTAAAACGATCCAGCAGCGTGCCGCCTGGCAGCGCGCCGTTGAGCAGGGGGGTGAAGTACTGCCGGGAAGCTGACCGGGAAAAGGCCCAAAGAATCAAATGATAACATCGCGGCGCTGCGCACATGACCGCCGCACAACGCTGCAAAAATCGTCCCGAACCGTCCCCTGTCTCCTGAATTTAGTCAAGGAAGCAGTTGAAAACAGGCGGCTAAACGCCGGATAATCCCCTGCCTTTTAACGGCCCGCTTAACAGGCCGTTATCCGCTGCGAAGTAAACGTTTGCCTGCCGCCTGATGCACGCCTGCATCAGGCCGTTATCCAGGGAAATTAGCAGGCAGCGACGCAGGGCATTTCACACAACAAAATTCTTGAGGCTCAACTATGTCATACGAATCACGCTCGTCCGCTGGCAAGCTGGACGCCTGGTTCTCTGTTTCTGCACGCGGCAGTTCTGTCCGGCAGGAAATTCTGGCGGGACTGACCACCTTCCTGGCGATGGTCTACTCGGTCATCGTGGTGCCCGGCATGCTGGGCAAAGCCGGTTTTTCGCCTGCCGCCGTTTTTGTCGCCACCTGCTTAGTCGCCAGTTTCGGCTCCATTCTCATGGGCCTGTGGGCCAATTTGCCGATGGCGGTTGGCTGTGCCATTTCGCTGACCGCCTTTACCGCGTTCAGCCTGGTACTGGGCCAGCAGATCAGCGTTCCGGTCGCACTTGGCGCGGTGTTCCTGATGGGACTGCTGTTTACGCTCATCTCTGTTACCGGCATTCGTGCCTGGATTTTGCGCAATCTGCCGATGGGCGTGGCACATGGTACAGGCGTTGGAATTGGTCTGTTTCTGCTGCTGATTGCCGCCAACGGTATCGGGCTGGTGGTGAAAAATCCTGCACCCGGTATGCCGGTGGCGCTGGGCCAGTTCGCCTCCTTTCCGGTGATCATGTCACTGCTGGGGCTGGCCGCGATTTTTGGCCTGGAGAAGCGCCGTGTACCGGGCGGCATTTTGCTGACCATTATCGCTATCTCAGTGCTCGGACTGATATTCGATCCGGCGGTGAAATATCAGGGCCTCTTCGCCTGGCCAAGCCTGCGTGACAGTCAGGGGGCGTCGCTGCTGTTTAGCCTGGATATCATGGGCGCGCTACAGCCGGTGGTACTGCCAAGCGTGCTGGCGCTGGTCATGACGGCGGTGTTTGACGCCACCGGCACCATCCGTGCAGTGGCGGGGCAGGCGAGCCTGCTGGATAAAGAGGGCCAGATTATTAATGGTGGGCGCGCGCTGACCACCGACTCTGTCAGCAGTCTGTTTGCCGGACTGGTAGGCGCGTCTCCGGCGGCGGTCTATATCGAATCGGCGGCGGGCACCGCGGCGGGCGGTAAAACTGGCCTGACAGCGATCGTTGTTGGCTTACTGTTTTTGCTGATCCTGTTTATGTCGCCGCTGGCTTATCTGGTGCCAGCCTATGCGACCGCACCTGCGCTGATGTATGTCGGCCTGCTGATGCTCAGCAACGTAGCAAAAATCGACTTTGGCGATTTCGTTGATGCGATGTCAGGTCTGGTGACGGCAGTATTTATCGTGCTGACCTGCAATATTGTCACCGGTATTATGCTCGGTTTCGCCACGCTGGTGGTCGGCAGACTCTTTGCCGGTGAGTGGCGTAAGCTTAACGTCGGCACCGTCGTTATTGCCGCCGCGCTGGTGGTGTTTTACGCCGGCGGCTGGGCAATCTAGTGGTAAACGCGGACGGGCCAGTCTCGTCCGTTACATTCTCCTAATTTTTGCCCCGCCGCACGCGTAACTTGCCCTTATCTGCGCACTTTGCTTTACACTTTAGCGCTTACGACCTTCACTGACTTTACGATTCGTCTAAGGAAAGCATGGAAATCTTTTTTACCATTCTCATTATGACGCTGGTGGTGTCGCTGTCCGGGGTTGCCGCACGCATTCTCCCGTTCCAGATCCCACTGCCGCTGGTGCAGATTGTGGCTGGCGCACTGCTCGCCTGGCCGACATTTGGTCTGCACGTTGATTTTGACCCTGACCTGTTCCTCGTCCTGTTTATCCCGCCGCTGCTGTTTGCCGACGGCTGGAAAACCCCCATTAGCGAGTTTCTGCACCACGGCCGCGAGATTATTGGCCTTGCGCTGGTGCTGGTACTGATAACCGTGGTCGGCATTGGCTACCTGATTTACTGGATGGTACCGGGCATTCCGTTGATTCCCGCCTTTGCGCTCGCTGCGGTGCTGTCACCGACCGATGCCGTCGCGCTCTCCGGCATTGTTGGTGAAGGACGCATTCCCAAGAAAATTATGTCGATCGTGCAGGGCGAAGCCCTGATGAACGATGCCTCTGGCCTGGTCTCGCTGAAGTTTGCCGTCGCGGTAGCGATGGGCACCATGGTGTTCACCTGGGGCGGGGCGAGCATCGAGTTTCTTAAAGTCGCCATTGGCGGCCTGGTCGCGGGTGTGGCAGTTTGCTGGCTCTATGGTAAATCGCTGCGTCTGCTGAGCCGCTGGAGCGGTGATGACCCGGCGACGCAGACCGTGCTGCTGCTGCTGCTGCCGTTCGCTTCTTACCTGATCGCCGAACATCTGGGCGTCTCCGGCATCCTGGCGGCAGTTGCTGCGGGGATGACGATTACCCGCTCTGGCATTATCCGTCGTGCACCGCTGGCGATGCGTCTGCGTGCCAACAGCGTCTGGCAGATGCTGGAATTTGTCTTTAACGGCATGGTATTCCTGATGCTGGGCCTGCAGCTGCCGGATATCATTAACAACTCTATTGATGCCGCCAACGCCGATCCCAATGTTGAGCTCTGGATGCTGTTTACCGACATTATTCTGGTCTATGTCGCCCTGATGGTGGTGCGCTTCGGCTGGCTGTGGATCATGCAGCGCCTCAGCAAGCGCGTGCTGAAGAAAAAGCCGATGGAGTTCGCCAACTACTCGCTGCGCGAGCTGCTGGTTGCGACGTTTGCGGGCGTGCGCGGAGCCATCACCCTGGCGGGTGTGCTCTCCATTCCGCTGTTCCTGACCAGCGGCGAGCCTTTCCCGGCGCGCTATGAACTGGTGTTTATCGCCACCGGCGTTATCCTGTTTTCGCTGCTGGTAGGCGTAGTGATCCTGCCTCTGCTGCTGCGCGGCGTCGACGGCATCGACAAAGTGGGTCACCGTCGCGAACTGCAACATGCTCGTGCGGTCATGGCCAGTGTGGCCATCGAAAGCCTGCATAAAATGGAAGAGCGGCTGGAGAACGACACCGAAGAGAATATTGACCCTGAGCTGCTGAAAGAGGTCAGCCTGCGCGTCATCGGTAACCTGCGTCGCCGGGCCGACGGCAAGAGCGATCTGGAACAGGCGCTGTTTGCCGAGAACCTTGAGCGTCGCTTCCGCCTGACCGCACTGCGTGCCGAGCGTGCCGAGGTCTATCACCTGCGTGCCACGCAGCAGATCTCTGATGAAACCATGCAGCGCCTGCTGCGCGATCTCGACCTGCTGGAAGCCTTGCTGATCGAGAAAGAAGAGTAAGCCGTGCGCCGCGCCTAAACCGACAGGCGCGGCGCTTCATCCGGCCAGTGTTCGCGGCAGCAGGCGATCCATGCCTGTGCGCTGCGCGACAGATAATTGCCCTCGCGCCAGATCAATCCCAGACTCCATTTCAGCTCTGATTCCAGCGGCAGCCACAGCAGCGACTGCTTATCCAGCCGCTGGCAAATTGGCTCCGGCAGAATCGCCAGTCCCATTCCCGCCTGCACCATCGCCGCCAGAAAATCCCATTGCCCGCTGCGCACCGCGACAGCAGGCGTGACGCTAAGGCGCTGAAATGCCTTCATCAGCTGACGATTAAGCGAGAACTCTTCGTTAAAAATCAGCAGGGGATGCGCGGCCAGCTCGGCCAGCGACATGTGGCTGCGGTTAAGCCACGCCGGCTGGCGCGGCACCAGCACGCAGAGCGGATGGTGCATCAGCGGCAGCGTATTGAGTGGCAGATCGGGATCGACCGGCAGCGCAGTCAGGGCGATATCGAGGCTGCCCGCCAGCACCGCCTGCTGCACCGTCAGGCCGCCAAACTCAGAAATTTTCAGCTCCACCCCGGGGTAGCGGCGGCGAAACGCTGAAATCGATCCGGCAATCTGCATACCGACCATCGGTGGAATGCCGAGGCGTAGCTCACCGGTTTTCAACTGGTTAATATCACCAATCTCAGCCTCCAGCTGATGAAATTCCTGCAAAATGGCCAGCCCGCGCTGATAGACCGCCTGGCCGCTGTCGGTGAGATGCAGCTTACGGCCGTCGCGCAGCAGCAGCGTGCAGCCCAGTTCCTCTTCAAGCTGACGCAGCATTTTGCTGATGGTGGGCTGGGTCACATAGAGCTTTTGCGCCGCACGGGTAAAACTTTGCTGGCGCACCACTTCGGTAAAGTAGCGCAGCGCACGAACGTCCATAACTATTCCTTTCTGGCATGATTAGAATAATTTTAATTCATTTTTTTCACCTTCTGTTGCGGATTTATACTGGGCACCAGACATGGTGATGAGGAAAAGAAAATGGCATTAGCGCTCAGCCCGCAACGATCGGCCAGGCTGCAACGGCTCTGGCTGCCGTTACAGTTATTGCTCTATATCGGAATGTTTATCGCCAGCGATCAACTGGTGAGCTGGCTACATCTGCCGCTGCCCGCCAATATTGTCGGGATGCTGCTGCTGCTGGCGCTAATTGTGACGCGCGTGCTGCCGCTGCGCTGGGTAAAAGCGGGGTCGCGCTGGCTGCTGGCCGAAATGCTGCTGTTTTTTATTCCGGCGGTGGTGGCGGTGGTTAACTATGGCGATCTGCTGCGCGTCGACGGCTGGCGGATCTGCGTGGTGATTGCGCTGAGCACCCTGCTGGTACTGGCGTCTACCGCGCTGGTGGTCGATCGCCTCTACAAATATGAAGTGGCGCGCGCGGCGCGCAGGCAGCAGCGCGATGCGTGATGCTATCCTCAGCCTGCTCTGTCTGGTGGTGACCTTGCTGGTCTATTTCCTTAATAAACGCCTCTATCGCCGCTGGCGCACGCTGCTACTGATGCCGCTGGTGGCGACGCCTGTGCTGCTGGTTGGCTTGCTGCTTATCACCCATGTCTCCTGGCAGGACTATATTGCTGAAAGCCACTGGCTGCTGTGGCTACTCGGCCCGGCGACGCTGGCCTTTGCCGTACCGGTGTATGAAAACATGGCGATTATTCGTCGCCACTGGCTGTCGCTCAGTGCGGGCGTGCTGACTGCGACGCTGGTCGCAGTATGCAGTTCCGTGTGGCTGGCGCGGCTGCTGTCGCTGCCTGACACGATACAGCGCAGCCTGGCAGTGCGCTCGGTCACCACCCCCTTTGCGCTGGCGGCCGCGAAACCTGTCGGCGGACAGCCCGATCTGGTGGCGCTGTTTGTGGTGATCACCGGCGTGTTTGGCATGGCCGTTGGCGACCTGCTGTTTCTGCGCATAGCCATCCGCCAGGGAGTCGCAAAAGGGGCGGGCTTTGGCGCAGCGTCGCACGGGGCGGGCACGGCGCGCGCCTATCAGCTGGGCGAGCAGGAGGGCGTGGTTTCAAGCCTGGTAATGATGCTTTCTGGCGTGGTGACGGTGGTGCTGGCGCCGCTTATTGGTCATCTGATGTGGACCACCTGAAAAAAAAAGATGTCTGTTTACGTAAAGGTTGCCAAATAAAGTTGTCAGACGATTTCAGGCTGCTAACCTTTGCGCCGAAATTATTGTCCTTTCATGGAGTGGAATCATGTTTAAGCAACTTGCTACCGCAAGCGCATTGGGTCTGGTGCTGCTGAGCGGCGCAGCCCAGGCGATTGAAGGCAGCGTGGATGTCGGCGAGCACAACACCAACCTTAACCTTGGCCTCGGCACCACCTCACCGGGCCTGTTCCTCAAAGGTAACTGGCTGCGCAGCGACCATGACGGTAGCACCTACGGCCTGGGTCTGGGCTACAACGTCGATATTGGCGATCTGCGTCTGGCTCCGACTGCCAAGACCATTTTCACCCATCCGGAAGATGGTAAAGATGGCTTTGCCGTGGCGCTGGGTGGCAGTGCACAGTACAGCTTTAACAGCATGTGGGGCCTGTATGGCGAATACTACTATGCGCCAGAGGGCCTGACGGATCACCTGGACAGCTATCAGGAAGCGGCTGGTGGCCTGAGCTTCACGCCGATTTCTCTGCTGAACCTGCGCGTGGGTTATCAGTACATCGAGCTGAACAACAAAGGCGGTCGCAAAGACAACGTGCTGGTTGACGGCCCGTACGTCGGCGCTTCGCTGCGCTTCTAATCCCTGCTGCTCGCCAGAGCAGCCTGCGTTTTATCCTAAAGCCTGTCCTCTCTCCAGAGGACAGGCTTTTTATTTTCAGTAACTTATTTACGCCTGCTTTTGGTTGGCTAAAAAGTGAGCAAAGCCTGAAATCACATACAAGACCCCGCAACGCAAAAAAGGAGAATGGAGACCGCAAACACATTTTTACTATGGACAGGAAAATATGAACGGCATTGAACAGCAAATCGAAAAGCACATTGATAGCTTCCCCGTATCACTGATCAACTATTTGAAAAGCGATTATCAAAGCGATCTGATGGTCGTCATTGATGATCTGCTGCCGCAAAATATTAAAGTAGAAATGGAAAATGAAGCACGGATGTTACTGACAGAGCAGTCGCTGCGCAGAGAGGTGGTGATTGCCGAAAGCGGCCATACGCCGCGCGCCTATGACAGCGTTGGCAGAAACGTGATCCGTGAAAAAGGGAAGTATATTCCAGCCTTTTTTGACAGCCCCGCCATTCTCAATTTCTTTATGCAGATCACCGGTGAAAGGCTCTATCCGGTGCCATACGAGCCGGAAGAATTCATTATTAACTCGCAAAACAGGAGCGGGGATACCCACGGCTGGCACTGGGATGACTACTCCTATGCGCTGGTCTGGGTGATAGATGAGCCTGATGTGTTATCCGGCGGTCGCGTTGAGTTTGTTCCGCGTATTCCGTGGCGCAAAACCGACACGCGTGACTGGATCAAAAACGTGTTGAAAGAACACACGGTTTTTAGCCGCCATGTTTCGCAAGGGCAGTGCTATTTGCTGCGCGCACGGGATGCGTTGCACCGGATTTCCCCGCTGACCTCCGAGTCCAGACGCACGGTGATTGTGTTCACCTATGCCAACGATCTCGATCTGAACGATGAAAACCTCACCCATGACTCAATGGAAGCGATCTATCCGCAAGACACCTCAGCCTGAAGCCCAGTGAACAGAAAAGGAGAAAAAGAATGCTGAATAAAAAAAGTGCAGGTGGCATGAATGACGAGCAGGGATTTCCGGTGTTTTTTACTGAAATTTCTGATGCGCTGGGACGCTATGAAAATTATCAGCGTGCTGCCCAGGCGATTGCCAGCCATTTTCCGCCGGAAGAGTACCCCACGCTGCTGGATATTGGCTGTGGCGTGGGAAAAATGAGTACGGCGCTGTTTAAACAGGGCTATCGGGTAACCGGACTGGATCTCTCTGCCGAACAGCTGAATATCGCCCAGGCGATCTCACCCGGGCCGCACTATACCGAACGCGATATGGCTAATCCGCCTTCTGGCCTGTTCGATATTCTGGTTAACGTCTACACCAGCTTTGGCTACTGCAACAGCGAGCAGGAGGATCTCTCTCTGCTGCCGATCTGGTTTGAGGCGCTGCGTCCAGGAGGCGTACTGATCATGGAGCTGGCGGATATGGAGAGGGCGCGCAACCGCATTGATGCACAGGGTGAGCT
The DNA here is from genome assembly GCF_041386365.1 of Pantoea sp. KPR_PJ. Lineage (NCBI taxonomy): Bacteria > Pseudomonadati > Pseudomonadota > Gammaproteobacteria > Enterobacterales > Erwiniaceae > Pantoea > Pantoea sp. KPR_PJ. The sequence goes on from NZ_JABMIK010000004.1 coordinate 62,422, forward strand.
TACGCGTATCAACAACGGCGTCACCGAATTGCTTTCCATGGACTGGGAGAAGCGGCTACTGAAAGTGGAATACAGCAAATCGGGGCAATCCTGGTCTTGCCTCACCCGCCTGTATGAGAAGGAAACCCTTCAGGCCGCGCTGCGCGACGCGGGGTTTGCTGAGGTGGCGATCTATGGCGATTTTGACCTGCGGCCAAAAGGCAGCGATGACAATGTGGTGCTGGTTGCACGTAAAGGAAATGCGTCATGAAAAACGTTATCTGTATTGTTGATGCCTATTCTACCGGGGCGGCGCTGGCTCCCTTTTTTAAGCAGGCTGGCTGGTTCTGTATTCACGTGCAGTCCTCGCCTGACATCACGGAGGAGTACCTGCCAACGTTTGCGCCGGAAAACTTTGATCTGCTGCTGGCACCCGCGTCCAGTCAGCTAAGCGGCTTTGCGGCGATCCTGGAGCAGCTGAAAAATTTGCAGCCGCGCTACATTATTCCCGGCACGGAAACGGGCGTGGAGATTGCTGACTATCTGTCATCGCTGCTGGCGACGCCGGGTAACAGCTGGAAGAGCAGCCGCCTGCGCAGGGATAAATTCGCCATGCAGGAGGCGCTGCGACAGGGTGGGCTGGCCGCTATTCCACAATGCATTACTTCCCATCTGGAGGAGGCGCTGGCGTGGGCTGACGCCGGACAGGAGTGGCCGGTGGTGGTAAAACCGGTTGACAGCGCGGGCGCGGACAGCGTCAGGTTTTGCAGCAATAGCGAGGAGCTGACTCAGGCGTTTAACCACATCATCGGCAAAAAAAACAAGCTTGGCCTGACCAACACGCATGTGCTGCTCCAGGAGCGACTGCACGGCCAGCAATTTATCGTCAACGCGGTGAGCATGAACGGCGAGCACCTCATCACGGAGATCTGGTCTGACGATAAAATTCAGGTATCGGAAGCCTCTTTAATCTGTGAAAAAGAGATCCTGCTGCCCTACCGCGGCGAGGTGCAGCAGCAGCTAATCGCCTATATCAAACAGGCGCTGACCCTGCTGGGCATTCATGAAGGGCCTTCACACAGTGAGATTATGTGGACGAAGGCGGGGCCGGTTCTGATTGAAACCGCGGCCAGAATGCAGGGCACTATTATGCATGATGCGGTGATTAGCGCACTGGGCTACAGCCACGTCACCCTGACCGTTGAACGCTATCTTGAACCGGAAAAGTTCGCGCAACGGCTGCATCAGGAGTATGAGCGCAAAGAGCACCTCTTCTGTGTCACCCTGGCGTCTAAATCTGATGGTGTCGTGGTGGAAAACCGATGTGAAGCGTTAATCAACCATCTTCCTTCCTACTTCGGCATGATGCACACGCCGGAGAAAGGGGAAAAAATTTACCGCACCCGCGATCTCTTCACCAATCCCGGCATCATCTATCTCTGTCACAACAGTGAAGAGCAGATTATTCAGGATTATAAAATTATTCGTCAGCTGGAAAATGACGGCTTACTGTTTGAGTTAGCATGAGATGACAATGACTGGAAGAAATGGTGCATTTTTCGGACTGACAATGGTGCTGCTGTATAACTTCCTTGATGCCGGAAAGGAGGTCTACTCAGGCTATTTGATACAGACGGCACATCCGATGTCGGTCACCTTCATAGTTTTTACCATCGTGCTCCTTTTCTTTCAGCTTCTGTGCATGACGCGTATGCGCGAGCAGTACAGCATGCCGCTCAGGCAGGGCGTCACGCTGCTGACGCTCAATATGAGCACGGCAGGGGCATGGATTACCTTTTTCTATTCCCTGCGCTTTCTTGAGCCTGCCGTGGCGTCGGCCATTATTACCGGCCTGGCGCCGCTGCTGATTGTGCTGATTTACCCGCTGTTTGCCCGCGCGGAAAAGAGGGAATACCGCCTGGTTTTTCTGATGGGTATTGCGCTCTGTTCAATCTGGCTCGGCTGGCTCAGCATCCAGGAGGGAGGGGCGAAAAATGGCTATAGCTTTCAGCAGGTGGCAACAGGTATTGGTTTTGCCATTGCCTGCGCGCTCTTTAGCCTGTTCTCCAGCATCTTCAGCAAAAAGCTGAGCAATCACGGCTGTCCGCCGGAAACCATTATGGCGCACCGTTTCTATTTGACGGTTGCCATTACCTTTGCTTACAGCTCCGGCGTCAGCGAGCTGTCGCGCAGCATGGAGAGTGCCTTTACCGGCGTGGTGCTACTGGCGCTGCTGGGCGTTATCGTGCCGCTGTGGTGTTTACAGTATGCTATTAAAGTGCTGACTCCAGTCAAAGTGATGGTATTTATGGCTGTCAGTCCGGCCTTCACCTTCGTCTTCCAACTGTTTGATCCCCGGTTATCGCCCTCGCCATTCTCATTTGTAGCTATTTTGTTACTATGCTTTTTCTCTGTAGCGACGGAAATCTGGCGCGTCAGTACTATAAAAGGCGATATTGACGATGGCTATCACGGCATACCGGAAAATCGGCGGAGTTGAAATAACCTTCTCTGACAGCACGGCACACGTTTTTCCGCGGCATTCTCACGACGAGTTTTATATCGGTGCCAATCTCTCGGGGCGTGAAAAGATCTGGCTGGATGGCCACAGCACGGAAGCGAGTATTGATGACATCACCGTCTATAACCCCGGGCAGGTTCAGGCCGCGACGCCAACGCCCTACAACTGGCTCTACTACAGTTTTTATCTGCAACCCACGCTGGTCTGCGAGTTGACGGGCTTGCCCGCCGACGAGCAGTTCCGGCGCAGCGTATTCAGCGCGCCCGATATGGCCGGGCATATCCGGGAGACCGCCGCCTTCTCCCTGCACCTCGCGCACAGCGACAATGACGTCATGGAACGCATCGCCGGTCTGCTGGCTGAGGTGGCCCGCCATGCCGGCACCTATACCCGTTGCCTTTTTGGCCATAAAGATGTCGTGCTGGCGGCCAGCGTTGCTTCGCAGCTGATGGACGAAATGGCATCGCCGCCTGCGCTGGAAACGCTGGCGCAGCGCTATGGTCTGACGCCTGTTCAACTGGTGCGCGTTTTCTCCAGCGCCTACGGGATGCCGCCCTATACCTGGCTGCGCGGTGAAAAACTCAAAATCGCCAAACAGCGCATTCTCAACGGCCAGCCGATCTCCTCGCTGGCGGCCGACCTCGGCTTTAGCGACCAGGCGCACTTTACACGCAATTTTAAAAACATGTTCGGTATTACGCCGGGCGTGTTGTCCCGCTTAGTTAAACCGTAAAAAAAAACACCGCAGCGCCAGGGCTGCGGTGTTTTCTGGCCGAACGCAATCAGTGCGACTTGCCCTGTGAGATCCCGATACCGGTCTGTGAGCGAATAAACTGCGCCCGGAAGCGACCCCGCTCCTGCGCGCCCTGCGGCGAGTGGTCGGTGATGGAGAAGAACCAGGTGCCAACAAACGCCACAATCATGGAGAACAGCGCCGGATACTCATAGGGATAGACCGGCGTGGCGTGGCCGAGCACCTGCACCCAGATCGTCGGGCCGAGGATCATCAGCACCACCGCAGTGATCAGGCCAAGCCAGCCGCCAGTCATCGCGCCGCGCGTGGTCAGCTTCGACCAGTACATCGACAGCAGGATAATCGGGAAGTTACAGCTGGCAGCGATAGAGAAGGCAAGGCCCACCATGAATGCAATATTCTGCTTCTCAAACAGAATGCCCAGCGCAATGGCCACCACACCCAGCACCAGCACGGTAATCTTCGAGACGCGTAGCTCTTCGCGCTCGGTCGCCTGGCCTTTACGGATCACGCTGGCGTAGAGGTCATGCGACACCGCTGACGCACCCGCCAGCGTCAGGCCGGCCACCACCGCCAGAATTGTGGCAAAGGCAACCGCGGAGATAAAGCCGAGGAAGGTGCTGCCGCCGACGGCGTTTGCCAGATGCACCGCCGCCATATTGGTGCCGCCAATCAGCGCACCGCTGGCATCTTTAAAGGCAGGATTAGCCCCTACCAGCAAAATGGCGCCGAAGCCGATGATAAAGGTCAGGAAGTAAAAATAGCCCATAAACCCGGTGGCCCAGAAGACGCTTTTACGTGCTTCGCGCGCGTCTGCAACGGTGAAGAAACGCATCAGGATATGTGGCAGTCCGGCGGTGCCGAACATCAGCCCCAGCCCGAGCGACAGCGCCGAGATTGGATCTTTCACCAGCCCGCCGGGCTGCATAATAGCGGCGCCTTTGGGATGCACTGCCATCGCCTGGGTAAAGAGGTTATTGAAGCTAAAGCCGGTGGCCTTCATCACCATAATCGCCATAAAGCTGGCACCAAACAGCAGCAGCACCGCTTTAATGATCTGCACCCAGGTGGTTGCCAGCATGCCGCCGAACAGCACGTAGAGCACCATCAGAATCCCCACCAGCACCACGGCGATATGGTAATCGAGGCCGAACAGCAGCTGGATCAGCTTGCCTGCGCCAACCATCTGCGCAATCAGGTAGAGCGCCACCACGACCAGCGATCCGCAGGCGGAAAGGGTGCGGATCGGCTTCTGCTGCAGACGATAAGAGGCGACGTCAGCAAAGGTATAGCGACCCAGGTTACGCAGGCGCTCGGCGATCAGGAACAGGATCATCGGCCAGCCGACGAGAAAGCCCAGCGAGTAGATCAGCCCGTCGTAGCCGGAGGTGTATACCAGGGCAGAAATCCCGAGGAACGAGGCGGCAGACATAAAATCGCCCGCCATCGCCAGCCCGTTCTGGAAGCCGGTAATGTTACCGCCCGCGGTGTAGTAGTCATTGCGCGATCGCGTGCGCTTCGACGCCCAGTAGGTGATGCCCAGCGTGGCAGCGACAAACACCACAAACATGATGATTGCCTGGTAGTTGGTGGCCTGCTTCTGTACCGCACCGGTCAGGGCATCCGCCAGCGCGCTGCCAGGCAGCAGCGCCAGCAGCCAGAGAGAAAGACGCTTCATGGTTTCACCTCGGTAATGATCTGCCGGGTCAGGCGATCGAATTCGCCGTTAGCGCGCCAGACGTACACGCCGGTCAGCAGGAATGAAATTACGATCAATCCCACGCCAACAGGGATCCCTCGCGTGACGCTGGTACCGGCATGGAGCGGGGTACCGAGCCAGCCGGGTGCAAACGCGATCAGCAGAATAAAGCCGACGTAAAGCACCAGCATAATCAGCGACAGCACCGTGGCGAACCGCTGACGTTTATGTACCAGCTCCTGAAAGCGAGGATGGCGTTCAATCCGTTGATTTACTGCCTCCTGAGTGGAAAGGGCGTCGGTCATCACAGTTTCTCCAGAGGTTATGCAGGCGGTAGCCTCACGCCGCTGCGCGAGATACGCCTGATTAGATCGTGTTATGTGACTTCAGAAATACACTGCGTAAGGAAAAAGGGGCGGGAGGAAGAGTGCTCCCGCCGGTAAGGTACTCAGGGCATGCGGATAGCCTGCTTCTCCTCCAGCAGCTTATCCACCACGCCCGGATCGGCCAGCGTCGAGGTATCACCCAGGTTGCTGGTATCGCCAGCGGCGATCTTGCGCAGGATGCGGCGCATGATCTTGCCGGAGCGGGTTTTCGGCAGCGAGTCGGTCCAGTGCAGGATATCGGGCGTGGCGATAGGGCCGATCTCTTTCCGCACCCAGCTACGCACCTCGCTGTAGAGCTCAGGTGACGGCTCTTCGCCGTGGTTCAGCGTGATATAGGCATAGATGGCCTGGCCCTTGATGCTGTGCGGGATGCCGACCACCGCGGCTTCAGCGATTTTGGGGTGGGAAACCAGCGCCGATTCGATCTCGGCGGTGCCGAGACGGTGGCCAGAGACGTTCAGCACGTCATCAACGCGGCCGGTGATCCAGTAGTAGCCATCTTCGTCACGTCGTGCGCCGTCGCCGCTGAAATAGCAGTTTCTGAAGGTAGAAAAGTAGGTCTGTTCAAAGCGATCGTGGTCGCCAAACAGGGTGCGCGCCTGGCCCGGCCAGGAGTCGGTGATCACCAGATTACCCTCGGCTGCGCCCTCCTGAGGATGACCTTCGTTATCCACCAGCGCAGGCTGCACGCCAAAGAAGGGTTTGGTGGCCGACCCGGCTTTTAGCTCAGTCGCGCCCGGCAGCGGCGTAATCATAAAGCCGCCGGTTTCGGTCTGCCACCAGGTATCGACAATCGGACAGCGGCCGTCACCAATCTTGTGGTAGTACCACTCCCAGGCTTCCGGGTTGATCGGCTCACCAACCGACCCCATGATGCGCAGGCTCTGGCGGCTGGTACCCGCAATCGCCTTGTCGCCTTCCGCCATCAGCGCGCGAATCGCCGTCGGCGCGGTATAGAGCAGCGTCACCTTGTGCTTATCCACCACTTCCGCCATGCGGCTCGGTTTCGGCCAGTTTGGCACGCCTTCAAACATCAGCGTAGTCGCACCGCACGCCAGCGGACCGTAGAGCAGATAGCTGTGACCGGTGACCCAGCCAACGTCGGCGGTGCACCAGTAGACATCCTCGGGATGGTAGTCAAAGACATACTTAAAGGTCGTGGCGGCGTAGACCAGATAGCCACCGGTGGTGTGCAGCACGCCTTTCGGCTTGCCGGTAGAGCCAGAGGTATAAAGGATAAACAGTGGATCTTCCGCCTGCATTTCGGCGGGAGCGTGCTGCTCGCTGGCTTTATCCATAAGCTCGGACCACCAGAGGTCGCGGCCGTCCTGCCAGTCTACCGACTGGCCGGTGCGCTTCAGCACGACCACATTTTTCACGCTGTTGACGCTGGGGTTTTTCAGCGCATCATCGACATTTTTCTTCAGCGGAATAGCGCGTCCGGCGCGCACTCCTTCATCGGCGGTGATCACCAGCTTCGCGCTGGAGTCCACCACGCGGCCCGCCACTGCGTCCGGCGAGAAACCGCCGAAAATCACCGAATGCACCGCGCCAATACGTGCGCAGGCGAGCATCGCGACCGCCGCCTCCGGCACCATTGGCATATAGATGGCCACCACGTCGCCTTTTTTCACGCCCAGCGACAGCAGCACATTGGCGAAGCGGCACACCTGATTGTGTAGCTGGCTGTAGGTCAGGGTCTTGCTTTCGCTGGCGTCATCGCCTTCCCAGATAATCGCCGGATGCTCGCCGCGCGTCGCCAGATGGCGATCGAGGCAGTTAGCCGCAAGGTTGAGCGTGCCATCTTCATACCAGCGAATGGAAATATTGCCCGGCGCGAAAGAGGTATTTTTCACCTTATTGTAAGGCTTGATCCAGTCGAGGATTTTGCCCTGCTCGCCCCAGAACGCATCCGGGTCGCTGACGGACTGCTGATACATCGTCTGATACTGCTCGGCAGTGATCAGGGCGTTTGCGGCAAGACTGGCAGGAATCGGATGTTTATGTATTTGGCTCATGGCGGATCTCCTTGAAGATGTTAATGATATGTCAATCAAAGGTTAAGTGAAGCCTCCGCCATCGCTTTGTTTCTTTTTTGCGCCTCAGATCACGGGAGTCTGCGCGGGCTGGTTACCCCCTTACAGAATGGCGTTAGTCGGCAACAGGGGTGGCGAAAAAGTGTGCAAACGGACCCTGTGCCTTTTGGCGCTTTTTTGCATAGCTATGCGTATCAGGGGAAAACTATTACTTTTTAGAACAGCAGGTTAGAGTTTTGATAACTAAACAGCATTTTATCCTGCCGGAGTGGCTAATCTTTAATCGAACGCGCCGGGGGTTGCATTTACCACAGTGAAAATGGTACTTATCTCGCCCCTGCTCAGCAGGACTCAACCAGACAGCGTCTGAAAAGGGTACGAGAATCATCGCATTTTCGTGCGGGGCGCTGTCCTCAATAACCCTCTAATTTACCGGGCTTTTGCTCACTTCCCTGTGTGTATCCTTCTCTGCACCTTCGCAGCGTAGCAATAGGGGTTTTGACTGAGGAATTAACGCGTTATGAAAGGTTTTAAAATAAGCCTGGCCTGGCAGATTCTGATTGCACTGGTGCTCGGCATCATTGTTGGTTCAGTGTTGCATAATCAGCCAGACAATCGTGAATGGCTAATCACCAATATTCTCAGCCCGGCGGGCGACATCTTTATTCATCTGATCAAGATGATTGTCGTGCCTATCGTGATTTCATCGTTAATTGTCGGCATCGCTGGCGTGGGCGATGCAAAGAAACTGGGACGTATTGGCGTAAAAACCATTGTCTATTTTGAAGTGATCACCACCCTTGCCATTGTGGTCGGCATTACGCTGGCTAACGTGTTTCAACCCGGCACCGGCATTGATATGTCAACGCTGGCAACGGTGGACATCTCTAAGTATGAAGCCACAACCGAGGCCGTGCAGAACGGTCCGCACAGCCTGGTCGCGACTATTCTGTCGCTAATCCCGCAGAATATCTTCGCCTCGCTGGTGAAGGGTGACATGCTGCCGATTATCTTCTTCTCGGTGCTGTTCGGTATGGGCCTGTCGGCGCTGCCGTCGGAGCAGCGCGATCCGCTGGTGAATATTTTCCGCAGCGTATCGGAAACCATGTTTAAGGTAACGCACATGATCATGCGTTACGCGCCAGTGGGCGTGTTCGCGCTGATCGCCGTTACCATTGCCAACTTCGGCTTTGCCTCACTCTGGCCGCTGGCGAAGCTGGTGCTGCTGGTGTATGCCGCTATCCTGTTCTTTGCCTTTGTCATCCTCGGCGGCGTGGCGCGCTTCTGTCAGCTACGCATCACAACCCTGATGCGCATCCTGAAAGATGAGCTGATCCTGGCCTACTCGACCTCCAGCTCGGAAACCGTGCTGCCGCGCATTATGCAAAAAATGGAAGCCTACGGTGCGCCAAAAGCGATCACCAGCTTCGTGGTGCCGACTGGCTACTCGTTTAATCTGGATGGCTCGACGCTCTATCAGAGCATTGCGGCTATCTTTATCGCGCAGCTTTACGGTATTGATCTGTCGCTGACCGACGAGATCATCCTGGTGCTGACGCTGATGGTGACGTCAAAAGGGATCGCGGGCGTGCCGGGCGTGTCGTTTGTGGTACTGCTGGCCACGCTGGGCAGCGTCGGCATTCCCCTGGAAGGCCTGGCCTTTATCGCGGGTGTGGACCGTATCATGGATATGGCGCGCACCGCGCTGAACGTGATTGGTAACGCGCTGGCGGTGCTGGTCATCGCCCGCTGGGAAAACCAGTTCGACGCCGAGCAGGCGAAAGCCTACGAGCTGAAGCTGCGCACGCAAACCGCGAGCTAACCGCTCTGCTGGCCTCACGCAGGTCGCGCTACGCCTGATAACAGGGTTCAGACATGGTCTGAACCCTTTTTTTATCCCGCAAATATGATAAAACCGGGCCTGCATTCACTCTTCCTGGAACACCGCTGATGACTATCGACCTGAGCACGCTGATCACCGAAGGCCGCAACCCGGCCAGCCAGAATATTGACGAACTGCCTACCGACGCCATGCTGCGCGTCATTAACAACGAAGACAAGAAGGTGGCGCTGGCAGTAGAGGCGATTGTGCCGCAGATTGCGCAGGTGGTGGACGCCATTGTTGCCGCCTTTGCGCAGGGTGGCCGCCTTATCTACAGCGGCGCGGGCACCTCCGGACGGCTTGGCATCCTTGACGCCAGCGAATGCCCACCAACCTTCGGCACGCCCCGCGGTCAGGTGGTGGGACTGATTGCCGGTGGCCATCAGGCGATATTGCAGGCGGTAGAAAATGCGGAAGATAACCGCGAGCAGGGCGCGCAGGATCTGCGAGATATCCAGTTCAGTGCAAGAGATATTCTGGTGGGCATCGCCGCCAGCGGCCGCACGCCCTACGTGCTGGGCGCGCTGGAGTATGCCCGCGCGCTCGGCGCAACCACCGCCGCGCTCACCTGCAATCCTGGCAGCGCCATGGCGCAGGCGGCCGATATTGCGCTGACGCCGGTTGTTGGACCGGAGGTGGTCACGGGCTCTTCACGCATGAAAGCGGGCACGGCGCAAAAGCTGGTACTGAATATGCTTACCACTGGCGCGATGATCCGCAGCGGCAAAGTGTACGGCAACCTGATGGTGGATGTGGAGGCGACAAACCAGAAGCTGGTGCAGCGCCAGATCAATATCGTTATGCAGGCCACCGAGTGTGATGAATCCTGTGCCAGTGCAGCGCTTGCCGCATGCGGAGGCCACTGCAAAACGGCGATTCTGATGGTTCTGACCGGCATGGACGCTGCGGATGCCCGCGCCCGGCTCAGCGATCACCAGGGCTTTATCCGCCGTGCGCTGAAAGCATAATTATTAAAAATAGCTAATTTATTCCCCTCGCGGGGCGGGTTGGTCGGCGCATCACCAGCCCGCTTTTTTAGCGGTAAAAATTTAGATGCCGCTCTAAAGCCAGAGTCTTTCGCTGCCGAAAATATAAAAAAACATAATTGATATTTTCCCTGCATCCCGCAGCTGCTTCAAGGACTCCCCCATGCGCAACAATCAGGCTGTCTCGCAGCGCGAATACGTCTTTGACGATCGCGCCACCCTGATGTCGACCACCGACATCAACAGTTATATTACCTACGCCAATGATGCCTTTATTGAGGTCAGCGGTTTCTCCCCGGAAGAGGTCAACGGTCAGCCGCATAATATGGTGCGTCACCCCGATATGCCGCCGGAAGCCTTTGCGGATATGTGGGCCACGCTCAGGCAGGGGGAGCCCTGGTCGGCGCTGGTGAAAAATCGCCGCAAAAACGGCGATCACTACTGGGTACGCGCCAATGCGGTGCCGGTGGTACGTGACGGCAAGGTGCAGGGCTTTATGTCGGTCCGGACGAAACCGGGTGAGGCAGAGGTGCGCGCCACCGAAACCCTTTATCGCGACTTTCGCGAAGGCCGGGCAAAGGGGCGACGCTTCCACAAGGGGCTGATTGTACGCACCGGCTGGCGACGCATCGGCTCGGTGTTAAAAACGCTGCCGCTACGCTGGCGCCTTCGTCTGCCGCTGATCGCGCTGCTGCCGCTGGTGGCGCTCAGCGCCGCACTGCTCGGCATGACCCCAGCGGCACTGAGCGGCTTTAGCGGCGGCCTGGCGCTGCTGCTGCTGCTGACCAGCTTCTGGCTGGAGCAGCAGGTCTCCCGACCGATTGAGCGTATGTGCAGGCAGGCGCTGAGCGTCGCCACCGGAGCCAGCCATAAAGTTGAGCAGATGGATCGCGTAGATGAGGTGGGCATGACGTTGCGCGCGATCGGTCAGCTTGGCCTGATGTTCCGCTGGCTGGTGGATGACGTCAGCGGCCAGGCCATCAACGTTCTCAGCGCCAGCGACGCCATTGCCAGCAGTAATAATGAGCTAAGCCGCCGCACCGAGCAGGCCGCTGCGAACGTGCAGCAGACCGCGGCCACCATGAATGAAATGACCGCCACGGTCAAAAGCAATACCGAAACGGCAGGTGAAGTGAACGCGCTCTCCGCCCATACCAGCCAGGCGGCAAGTAAAGGCGGCGAAGTGATCGAGGAGATGGTGAGCATGATGGCAGAGATTGCCGAAAGCTCGCAGCGCATCGCTAACATCACCAGCGTGATTGACGGTATCGCTTTCCAGACCAACATCCTGGCGCTCAACGCGGCGGTGGAGGCTGCGCGCGCGGGCGAGCAGGGCAAGGGCTTTGCCGTGGTGGCCGGAGAGGTGCGCAGCCTGGCACAGCGCAGCGCAAAAGCCGCCAGCGAAATCAAAATTCTGGTGGAAGCCAGCGCCAGCCGCGTCCAGCTTGGCAGCAACCACGCCGACGCAGCGGGCCGCACCATGCAGGATATTGTGGCGCAGGTAAAAAACGTCTCGTCGCTGATTGCGCAGATCAGCGCGGCCACCGCTGAACAGTCGGTTGCGCTTGGCGAGGTCTCGACGGCGGTAGAGGATCTTGACGATATTACCCACCGCAATGCAGCGCGCGTGCAGGAGAGCGCCGAAGCCTCTGGTCGCATGACCCACCAGGCTAACCGGCTGGTAGAAGCAATCAGCGTGTTCCGCTAAGAGGCGATACGCGCCTCTTCCCGTCCGGCGCGCAGCGCGCCGGGCGGCTGACCGACAATGCGCTTAAAGGCGCGGCTAAAGGCTGCCAGCGAGCCATAACCGAGCTGAAAGGCTACCGCCTCTACCGCTTCGCCGTTATTAACAATGCGCTCCACCGCCAGCCGCATCCGTAGCTCAGTCAGGTAGCGCAGCGGCGTCATGGTGGTGGCATTCTGAAACCGTTCGGCAAACACCGAGCGCGAGCAGCCCGCCACGCCCGCCAGCTGTTGCACCGTCCAGTTCTCTCCGGGTTCACGATGCATGGCGGCAATTGCCTTGCTCAGACGCGGGTCGCGCATCGCCTGCACCAGCCCGCTGCCCTGACCACAACCGTTCTCCACCCAGCCACGCACGATCAGTGCTGCCACCACATCGGCCAGCCGCGACAAAATACCGGCAAACCCGGCGTGCCGGGTGCGCGACTCACGCTCCATCGCATCGAGAATGGGCTGAATCTCCGGGTACTGCGACAGCAGCGTACTGACCAGCATAATGTCCGGCATGGTATTAATCAGCGGCTGCATGCCGCCCAGCTCAAACTTCATGCAGGCGCTGAACAGGATCACACTCTTTTCGTCGTCGCAGGCGTCGGCAGGCGCGCCAATGGCGCAGACGCTGTCGCAGATTGGCTTGCTGACAAAAGTCGCGATGTCCTCACTGACTGCCTCAGCCGAGGAGAGCAGGCTGTGCGGCTTACCGTGCGGGATCAGCAGCGCATCGCCACTGTTCAGCGTATGCAGCGTGCCCGACGCACCGCGCACCAGCAGCGGGCCGCGCCCGACAAAATGAAACTGCGCGCGGCCAGGCGCGTGGTCATAGCGCAGGCCAAAGGGCGCAGCGAGCTGAATACGCTGGTATTTTACGCCGTGCAGCCGCATGCCCATCAGCAGCTCGCTGGTCAGATCTTCATAATGGCTCATACCAGTCCAGACGAATTATCAATAATGAAGGTGTTACCATCATAGATCGTCTTGCCTCTGCGCTCTATGCTCCCGCCTTATTAAATTTATCTATGGAGAAGCTGCATGAGTCTGAGTACCGAAGTGGCTGATGAGGTTTCCGTTCCCGCGCGTCCCGCCTGGGGCGCGGTGTTTTCGATGGCGTTTGGCGTGTTTGGCCTGATCACCGCTGAGTTTCTGCCCGTCAGCCTGCTGACGCCTATTGCGGCCTCGCTACAGGTGTCGGAAGGGCAGGCAGGACAAACGGTCACGGTGACGGCGCTGGTGGCCCTGCTTACCAGCCTGATGGTCGGCAACGTTACGCGGCGGCTCGATCGCCGTGTGGTAATGCTGGCCTTTACCCTGCTACTGGTCGCCTCTGCGCTGCTGGTGGCGCTGGCGAGTAACCTGACGCTGATCCTGCTGGCACGCGTGCTGCTCGGGATGGCGATTGGTGGATTCTGGACGCTCTCCACCGCCATAACCATGCGGCTGGTTCCCGGCGATCAGGTTCCACGTGCGCTGTCGATTGTCTTCAGCGGCATTTCACTGGCGACCATTATCGCCGCACCGCTCGGCAGCTATCTGGGGGGAATAATCGGCTGGCGTAACATTTTTCTGCTGACTGCCGGTTTAGGCGTGCTGGCGCTGATCTGGCAGAGCGTGACGCTGCCAGCGATGCCGCCAGAGAACAAGGCGCGCAGCGGTGGCGTGCTCGATCTGCTGCGCAACGGCCTGATGCGCTGGGGGATGCTGGCGGTGATGATGATGTTCACCGGCCACTTCGCCTTCTTTACCTACCTGCGGCCGTTCCTGGAGAGCAGCGCGCAGCTTAACCTTAATCAGCTGTCGCTGGTGCTGCTGGCGTTTGGCGTAGCGAACTTTTTTGGGACCTCGCTGGCGGGCTATCTGGTCACGCGCAGCGTGTCGCTGACGCTGAGCGGCATGGCGCTGGTGATGAGCGCCACCGCGCTGCTGCTGGTGATCTTTGCGCATCTCCCCTGGCTGGTGGCGGCGGGCGTGGCGCTGTGGGGCCTGGCCTTTGGCTCAATGCCGACTGGCTGGTCCACCTGGATTTCGCGCGCGGTGCCGGATGATGCTGAATCGGGCGGTGGCCTGCTGGTGGCAACTATTCAGCTGGCGATTACCACTGGCGCGGCGGCGGGCGGCTGGATGTTTGACCTGCGCGGAGCTGGCGGTGTCTTTCTTGTCAGCAGCGTGCTGATGCTGCTGGCTGCGATAACGCTTTTTACTCGCGTACGTCATCACGGCTAAACAGCGAAAGGGTAGCGCATTATGCTGCCCTTTTTTCTGGGTCTGGCAGGTTAACCTGTAGTGCTATCGCTACACCCTCTGTGCGCTTTCATCATCAGTTATTTTGATAAACTTCGGCAATTATCTCCGCTATCCGCTTAAGCCTCCTCGGTCTATCATTCATTTCAACAAGGCAACACGCCTTATCTTACTTAATATCTGAAAAGGAAATGACCATGAACACTATCAAAACTTTTGCTGCTGCTATCGCACTTACCGTTCTGCCGCTGACCAGCTTCGCTCAAAGCGTCACCGCTATTGACTCGACGCTGGACGGTGCAGAAGCCAAAATCGCTGCGCAGGCAAAAGAAGCGGGTGCCTCTTATAAAGTGACCGAAGCCTACAACAACAACGGCGTACATATGACGGCTGAACTGCTGAAATAAGCGTGACCGTTGCTGACAGGACGCCTGCGGGCGTCCTGGCGGCGTTTCAGCGGCAAAAACACTTTCCTTTCGGCAATAAATCCTTATGATTTTCCCAAAAATAGCGCTCCTCTGACCTTCAGGTCGTTTCTTTCTTTTGTACGGTTTGCAATGTGAGCTTTCCAGCACTGCCTGACGGCGGTGAACTTTGCTATGGAGAGATCATGAAAGCCTTATCCTTTGCGCTGCGCACCACGCTGCTTGCGACCGCACTCTTTTCCACTTCCGGCATGCTGGCGCATGCAGACGAACAAAACCAGCCGATCGCCAAAGGCGCGTATGAACTCGCCTTCAGCCCCAGCGCTAATGCGCTGTTCCTCGCCACGACGCAGGGAAATGAGGGGGAAGGGGGAACGGTATTCCGCCTCGATCCACAAACGCTCGCCGTTAAGCAGACGATTCCCACCGCGCTGAAAAGCTTTGGGGCAGCGATTAATCCGCAAACCAATGTGCTCTATATCGGCAATACGGTCAGCGGTGCGCTGACCGCTATTGACGCCACCCGCGGTACGCCTCTGAAAACGCTGGTGCTTGATGGCCGCAAGCGCAGCGAGACGTTGCGTCCGCTACAGCCGCGCGAAATTGCGGTGGATGTAAAAACCAACCGCGTCTATGTGACGGGCCTCGGCCCGCAGAGCGTTGTCTGGGTGGTTGACGGCAAAACGCTTCAGCCAGTCAGCGTGGTGCCCAACACCGGCAACATGGGTACCGGGCTGGCAGTGGACAGCGACAGGCAGAAACTCTATGTGACCAACGGCGACGGCGAGCTGGTCACCATCAGTACCCGTACCAACGCCGTGGAACAGCGTCAGAAAATTGACGGCGATAAAGCGCACTTTTTTTTGAATATTGCGCTGGATACAGTCGGTCAGCGTGCTTTTCTCAGCGATGCAAAACAGCCGCAGGTGCTGGTGGTTGATCTGCGCGATGGTCAGGTGATCAAGGCGATCGACGTGCCTGAATCGCTGGCGGTGCTGTTCAATCCCGGCAGCAACGAGTTGTATGTCACGCACCGCAATGCGGGTGAGGTCAGCATCATTGACGCCGACAGCTATAAAGTAAAACGCCGCGTTAAAACTCCCGGCCTGCCTAACAGCCTGGCGCTCTCTGCCGACGGCAAGACGCTGTTTGTCAGCGTCAAGCAGCCTGGCTCGCGTAAAGCGCCGCCTAAAAATCCAGACAGCGTGATGCGCATCGCGCTTTAATTTCCCCCCACGCTTCAGGGGCGGCCGCTGCGCCGCCCTTTGTCTTTCTTCGGCTACCTTTATAGCGTGCCGCTGCCTGGCGGCCTTAACACCAACGGAGAGGATGCAATGAGCCAGTTCCTGATGAATGAGAAAAATAATCTGGTCAACGAAGCGATTGAAGGCGTGCTGCTGAGTACGCCATGGCATAACCTCAGTCGCCTGGATTTAGGCGACGATATCCGCGTTGTGGTGCGCAATGACTGGGACAAAAGCAAGGTGGCGCTGATTTCAGGCGGCGGTTCTGGGCATGAGCCAGCTCATGCCGGATTTGTTGGCAAAGGGATGCTGACGGCGGCCGTGTGTGGCGATATTTTTGCCTCACCGAGCGTCGATGCAGTGCTGAGCGCCATTATTAACGTCACCGGCGAAGCGGGCTGCCTGCTGATTGTAAAAAACTACACCGGCGATCGTCTCAACTTTGGGCTGGCGGCAGAGAAGGCGCGGGGGCTCGGCTATCAGGTCGATATGGTCATGGTGCAGGACGATATTGCGCTGCCGGAAAATTCGCAGCCGCGTGGCATTGCAGGCACCGCGCTGATCCACAAAATCGCTGGTTTTGCCGCGGAGCAAGGGCAACCGCTGGCGCAGGTAAAGGCGCTGGCGCAGCGTGCGATTAAGGGAACGGCCAGTATCGGCATCGCCTTTTCTACCTGCCATATTCCGGGCGAAAGGCGTGAGAATCGCGTGAAAGAGGGAGAGAGCGAGCTGGGGATGGGCATCCACGGCGAGCCGGGCGTTATCACGCTTGATACGCAAAACAGTGCGCAGCTCATCACGCTCATGACGGAGAAGCTGGCTAACCGTCTCTCTTCCGGCACCAAAGCGGTGCTGCTGATCAACAACCTCGGCGGCTTTTCCATGCTGGAGCTGGCGCTGGTAACACGCGACGTGCTGAAAAGCCCGCTGGCGGCGCAGATCAGCCATCTGATTGGCCCGGCCACGCTGGTAAGCGCGCTGGATATGAAAGGCTTTTCCCTGACGGTGTTGCAGGTCGAGGCGGCGTTTCTGGAGGCGTTAAAAGCGCCTGTTGAAGTGCTGGGCTGGGCACCGATCCACGCGGTTGAAGCGGTCCCCACCCTGACCAGCGAGCGGGTGGTCAGCCAGCTCACCGTTACGCCGTCGCAGGATGAGCAGACGGCACAGGTGGTGAGGCGCGTTACGCAGACGCTGATCGATCTGGAAGCGGAGCTGAATGCGCTGGATGCCAGAGTTGGCGACGGGGATACCGGCTCCACCTTCGCGGCGGGGGCGCGTAAGGTGAAGAGCGCGCTGGAGGCGCAGCAGCTGCCACTGGCCGATCAGCCCTCACTGTTTGCGCTGGTGGGCGAGCAGTTGGCGACGGTGATGGGCGGATCGAGCGGGGTGCTGATGTCAATTCTCTTTACCGCTGCGGGCCAGCGGCTGGCGCAGGGCAGCTCGCTGCCAGAGGCGCTGAAGCAGGGACTGGAACAGATGAAGCACTACGGCGGTGCGCAGGTGGGGCACCGCACGCTAATTGACGCGCTGGAACCGGCGCTTGATGCCCTGGTGGCGGGCAAAACGCTGGCAGAGGCTGCACAGGCCGCCGCGCAGGGGGCAGAGGCAACGGCGCAGATGCAGAGCGCCAGAGCGGGGCGCGCCTCTTATCTGAATCAGCAGACGCTGCAAGGGGTCAAAGATCCAGGCGCGTACGCCGTTGAGAAGGTGTTTGCCGCGCTGCGCTAAGTGCGTTAACGCTGTCCCCACGACGGGGACAGCGTCGCGAATTACTCGTTTTCTGCCGCTTCGCGCATCATCTCCTGATGCGGGATATCCTGCAAAATCTGCTCAAAGCTGCGCAGACGTTTATAGATCGACATCAGCTCCACCAGCGTTGACCATGAGGTGATCAGGTACTGGAACGAGGAGCGCACCTGGTCAAACACGTTGGTGATCTGGTTCAGCAGGCCGAGCGTAATGGTCCCCGCCACAATTGACGGAAAAAGGACGAACAGACCAAAGACGTTATCGACCTGCAGATAGAGAATGCGGGTGATATTGAAATAGAGATAGTGAAAGTAGAGGCGGAAATAGTTTCGACGCACGCCGCTGAACAGCGCATGCACCGTCGGCGGCGTGGCGCGCTCGGGATTATCCTCGCCATAGACCAGCTCTTTACGGTAGGCCGCCTCAACCCGCTGATTGCGGAACTCCAGCCCTGGCAGTTTAATCCCCACCAGCGCCAGCAGCGCGGTACCAAACAGCGACCAGAGCAGCGCGGCAATGACCAGCGCATAAGGGATATTGCCAAGAATCGGCACATCTTTTACGTGGTGCGACAGGCTGATCAGCACCGGCAGAAACGCCACCAGCGTCATGATAGCCTGAATAAAGCTGACGCCCCAGCTCTCCAGCGTGCTGGCGAAACGCATGGTATCTTCCTGCACACGCTGAGCCGCCCCTTCGACATGACGCAGGCGCTGCCAGTTGTGCATGTAGTAGTTGTTCATCGCGGTTCGCCAGCGAAATACCCAGTGGCTGATAAAAAACGAGTTCATCACGCCGATAACTACCGCAATCAGGGCGATGCCGAGAAAGGCCAGTACCTCAGCATAGAACTGCGCTATCTGCACCGAGCCCGCTTTTGTCAGCGCCTGCTGGATCAGATCGTAAAACGGACCATACCAGGCGTTGATGGCAACACCCACCTGCACGCCAAACCAGGTCACAAAAATAATCAGCGCAGAGCCCCACACCGACCAGCGCTGCCAGGGATGGTCATCTATTACCCGCCAGGCCAGCGCGAAAATCGCCACCATTATCCAGTAGTAGCTGTAGAACCAGAGCTGGCTCGGAGCAATAAAGCGCGCGGCCGAGGTTGGCAACGGCTGGTGCATGGCCGCCTGTAGGGCGGTCCAGCGTGACGGTAAATCATCGGCAAAGCCAAACCAGGCGAAAATAGCGATCAGGCTCCAGATCGCTGCCGAGCTGAAAAACAGCCCCGGTCGGGGAAAAAAGGACTTAAACATAAACTCTCCGCGGTAATGAGCACCTTTTATAACGCTTTTTGTCGTTATCTGTCTGTTCTGGGTTTGTATCAGGTCGCAGTCATCCACTGCCCCAGGTAACGCTTCGTGATGAGATGTTAATGAATTTGTGCGTATTTGTTTCTGCGATCTAAATGTTTCACCGCAATGGTGTTACACTTGACCCCACTGTTACCGGTAACAGTACTGCTGTATCCCTTAATCCGCATAAAAAAATCATTACAACGCAACTGTTTAACTTTCATGCCGCATTATAAGCGGTACTGAGGCAATGTCATGTCAGAACAAAAACGTGGGCAGACACGCAGGGATTTTCTGTTAAAAACCATCGCGCTGGCACCTGCTATGGCGGCAGGAAGCGCCGTTATTGGCGGTTTTAGCGTCGCACCAGCGGTGCAGGCGGCGGATCCCGCCGCCGCGCAGACGGCTCGCGATTACCAGCCGAGCTGGTTTACCGCCGAAGAGTTCGCTTTTATCAAGGCTGCCGTTGCGCGTCTGATCCCCAACGACGAACGCGGACCTGGCGCACTGGAAGCGGGCGTGCCGGAGTTTATCGATCGCCAGATGAACACGCCTTATGCAACCGGGGCGAACTGGTATATGCAGGGGCCATTTAACCCCGACCTGCCGAAAGAGCTGGGCTACCAGCTGCCGCTGGTGCCGCAGCAAATCTACCGCCTCGGCCTCGCCGAGGCGGATGACTACAGTAAACGTGAGTATGGCAAGGTGTTTGCCGACCTTGGCGGTGAGCAGCAGGATGCGCTGCTGACGGCGATGGAGAGTGGCCAGGCCGATTTTCGCCAGCTTCCGGCAAAAACCTTTTTTGCCTTTCTGATCCAGAACACCCGCGAAGGCTTCTTTAGCGACCCGATCCACGGTGGCAACCAGAATATGGTGGGCTGGACGCTGATCGGTTTCCCTGGCGCACGCGCCGACTTTATGGACTGGGTAGAGCGCGGTGAACGCTATCCGTTGCCGTCAGTATCTATCCGCGGAGAGCGTGCGTAACCATGGCAAACGAAATGAAAAAAGCAGATGCGGTGATCGTGGGCTTCGGCTGGGCCGGCGCGATCATGGCGAAAGAATTGACCGAAGCTGGTCTGAACGTAGTCGCGCTGGAGCGCGGACCGCATCGTGACACCTATCCAGATGGTTCCTATCCGCAGTCGATTGATGAGCTGACCTATAACATCCGCAAGAAGCTGTTCCAGGATCTGTCGAAAAGCACCGTGACGATTCGCCACGACGCCTCACAGACGGCGGTTCCTTATCGTCAGCTGGCTGCCTTCCTGCCGGGAACCGGCACGGGCGGCGCGGGCCTGCACTGGTCCGGCGTACACTTCCGCGTCGATCCGACCGAGCTGCGCCAGCGCAGCCACTACGAAGAGCGCTACGGTAAGAACTTTATCCCGGAAGGAATGACGATTCAGGACTTCGGCGTGACCTATGACGAGCTGGAACCGTTCTTCGACAAGGCGGAAAAAGTGTTCGGCACCTCCGGCACGCCGTGGAGTATCAAAGGGCAGGTGGTTGGCAAAGATAGCGGTGGTAACCCGTTCGCGCCGGATCGCTCTGATAAATTCCCGCTGCCTGCGCAGAAGCGCACCTACTCGGCACAGCTGTTTGCCGAAGCTGCAAAATCGGTAGGCTATCACCCTTACGATCTGCCGTCGGCCAATACCTCTGGCCCCTATACCAACACCTACGGCGCGCAGATGGGCCCCTGCAACTTTTGCGGCTACTGCAGCGGTTACGCCTGCTATATGTATTCCAAAGCGTCGCCTAACGTGAATATCCTGCCTGCGCTGCGCCAGGAGCCGAAGTTCGAGCTGCGCAACAATGCCTATGTGCTGCGCGTTAACCTGACCGAGGATAAAAAGCGCGCGACCGGCGTGACCTACGTTGACGCTCAGGGGCGTGAAGTGGTGCAGCCAGCGGATCTGGTGATCCTGTCGGCGTTCCAGTTCCACAACGTGCATCTGATGCTGCTCTCTGGCATCGGCAAGCCCTACAACCCCATTACCAATGAGGGCACCGTTGGCCGCAACTTTGCCTACCAGAACCTGTCGACGCTGAAGGCGTTGTTCGACAAGAACACCACTACTAACCCCTTTATCGGCGCGGGCGGGGCGGGGGTTGGCGTGGATGACTTCAACGCTGATAACTTCGACCATGGGCCGCACGGCTTTGTCGGTGGCTCGCCGTTCTGGGTCAACCAGGCGGGCACCAAGCCGATCTCCGGTCTGCCGACACCCACCGGCACGCCAAACTGGGGCAGCAAGTGGAAAGCGGCGGTTGCGGATACCTATACGCACCACGTTTCCATGGACGCCCACGGCGCGCACCAGTCCTATCGCGTGAACTATCTGGATCTCGATCCTAACTACAAAGACGCCTACGGTCAGCCGCTGCTGCGTATGACCTTTGACTGGCAGGATAACGACATCAGGATGGCGCAGTTTATGGTCGGCAAGATGCATAAGATTGCCGAAGCGATGAGCCCGAAAATGATTATGGGCGGCGCGAAGAAACCGGGCACCCATTTCGACACCACGGTTTATCAGACCACGCACATCAGCGGGGGCGCGATTATGGGTGAAGATCCCCGCACCAGCGCGGTTAACCGTTATCTGCAAAGCTGGGACGTGCCGAACGTCTTTGTCCCGGGCGCGTCTGCTTTCCCGCAGGGGCTGGGCTATAACCCGACGGGCATGGTGGCCGCACTGACCTACTGGTCGGCAAAAGCGATCCGCGAGCAGTATCTGAAAAACCCTGGTCCACTGGTGCAGGCATAAGGAAATGGCGATGAAAAATGGCTTACTGGCCCTGATGCTGGGCACGATGACCTTTGCTGCGCTGGCGGACGACAGCAGCGGCGATCGGGTTAAACGCGGAGAGTACCTGGCGCGCGCGGGCGACTGTGTTGCCTGCCACACCAGTAAAGAGGGCAAGCCTTTTGCGGGCGGTTTGCCGATGGCAACGCCTATTGGCACCATCTACTCGACCAATATTACGCCCGACAAGCAGACCGGCATTGGCGACTACAGCTACGACGACTTCCAGAAGGCTGTCCGTCACGGCGTGGCCAAAAATGGCGATACGCTCTATCCGGCGATGCCTTACCCCTCTTACGCGGTAGTCAGCGATGAGGATATGCAGGCGCTCTATGCCTACTTTATGCACGGCGTTGCGCCGGTCGAGCAGGCTAACCAAAAGAGCGACATTCCGTGGCCGCTGTCCATGCGCTGGCCGCTGGCTATCTGGCGCACGATGTTTGCGCCGGACGTGAAGGCGTTTCAGCCTGCGGCGCAGGAAGATCCTGCGCTGGCGCGCGGTCGCTATCTGGTCGAAGGGCTGGGTCACTGTGGGGCTTGCCACACGCCACGCAGCATCACCATGCAGGAAAAAGCGCTTAACAACGGGGAAGGCAGTGACTATCTGGCGGGCAGCAGCGCGCCGATTGACGGCTGGACCGCCAGCAACCTGCGCGGCGATAACCGCGACGGACTGGGACGCTGGAGCGAAGAGGATTTGCGTCAGTTTCTGCGCTACGGCCGCAACGATCACACCGCCGTATTTGGCGGCATGACCGACGTGGTGGAGCACAGCCTGCAGCACCTGAGCGACGAGGATATTGCGGCAATCGCCCACTACCTGAAATCACTCGGCGCGAAGGACCCGAACCAGGCGGCGTTTAGCGTGGATGACGCCACGGCGAAAGCGCTGTGGAAAGGCGACGACAGCGCGACCGGGGCATCGGTCTATGTCGACAGCTGTGCGGCCTGTCATAAAACGGACGGCAGCGGCTACGCGCGCTTCTTCCCGGCGCTGCGCGGCAATCCGGTGGTGATGGCGGACGATCCAACCTCGCTGATCCATATCGTGCTGGCAGGCGGCACGTTGCCGGGCGTGAAAGGTGCGCCGTCCTCCATCACGATGCCTGCGTTCGGCTGGCGGCTGAACGACCAGCAGGTGGCGGATGTGGTTAACTTTATCCGCACCAGTTGGGGGCATGGCGGCAAGTCTGACGTCACGGCAAAAGAGGTGGCGAAACTGCGCGAAGACAAGACGATTCAGCCTTATCAGGGCAGCGCGGATATTCATCAGCTCGAAAATCAGTAACAGGGTATCAGGGCGCTCCGGTTCAGGCTGGCGCGCCTTTTTTCCGTCAGATATTCTCCAGATCGATACCGCGCGTTTTCGGACCATACACCCCCACCGACAGCATCACCATCAGCATACTCATTACGATAAAGGCGATCACGCCCTGGCTGCCCGCATACTGCAAAATCAGGCCGATCAGGATACTGCTGAATACCGTCGACAGGCGGCTGAAGGAGTAGCAAAAGCCGACCGCGCGAGCGCGAATATGGGTCGGGAAGATCTCCGTCTGATAGGCGTGGTAGCTGAAGGTCAGCCAGGCGTTAGACCAGGTGATCAGGAAGCCGCAGATAATCAGCAGCGCCGGGTGAGTCTGAAAGGCAAACAGCGTGCCAAAGATCACCGTCATCAGGCAGGAGAGAACGATCTGCCACTTGTTCTCCATGCTGTCGGCGTAGCGACTGCAAATCAGCGAGCCGAGCGGATAGGCGAGCGTGATAAAAAATGCGTAGAGCAGGCTATGCGTCACGGTCGCGCCTTTGCCTGACAGCAGCGCCGGCAGCCAGTTACCAAAGCCGAAAAAGCCGATCGCCTGAAAGACGTTCATCACGATAAGCATCAGAGTGCGCTTGCGATAGGCGGGCGCCCAGATCTCTTTGAAACGGCCGCGCGTTGGCAACTGCGCCGCGGCGTCATCCGGCGGAAATGCTGCGCCTGGCGCGATGCCGCAGCGCGTTTCCATTGCGCTCAGTACCTGATGCGCCGCCTGATGCTGGCCCTGCTGCGCCAGCCAGCGCGCCGACTCTGGCAAATCTTTACGGATAAACCAGATCGCCAGCGAGCAGAGCGCGCCGGCGATCACCACCCAGCGCCAGCCTTCAAGGCCGAGCAGCGTTTGCGGCACCAGCCACCATGACATCAGCGCCACCGCCGGTACCGAGAGGAACTGCACGAAAAAGGAGAAGGCAAAGGCGCGGCTGCGCAGACGGGCCGGTACCCACTCGGAGAGATAGGTGTCGATCGTCACCAGCTCGATGCCGAGCCCCATGCCGACCAGAAAACGAAACAGAATGATTGTTTCTGCACTCTGCTGAAACGCCATCAGCAGCGAGAAGATGCCGTACCACGCCAGTGCGCACATAAAGGTCAGGCGACGGCCAAAGCGATCGGCGTAGGGCGCAAGCAGGCTGGCTCCGACAAACAGGCCAAGGAAGGTCGCGGAGGCAAAAGCGGCCTGGTCCGCGATGCCGAACACGCCTGCGCTGCCGGTATGGAAAACGCCTGCGGCGATCAGCCCGGCGCTGATATAGCCGGTTTCAAACAGATCGTAGAGTTCAAAAAAGCCGCCGAGGGCGAGCAGAGTAATAAAGCGCCATAAACCGCGGGATGAAGGCAGGGCGTCAATGCGCCCCGCCAGGCTGTTTCCCGGCGACGGCGCAGCGAGCCCTGGCGCCATCCCTGAAGTGCAGGTGGTGGTCATGATGTTATGAACCTCAGTGTGACGATGTTTGCCTGTCTCGCTAACGGTGTAGTGATGTTGTAAAAATAGTGACCGTTAGCAAGCGAAGAGATAGCAGAATAATCAATTCGGCGATCCTTGCCGAGAGGGTCGGTGGTGAGTTTTTAGCAACGCACGTTGCAGGTTTCGCCCTCCCTGGCGCAACCGCTACGGCATCTGCGGATATACACCCGGCCCGATCGGCAGCCCCAGCGCATACCAGGCGAGCAGCAGCGCGATCCAGGTAATAAAGAACACCACCGGGTAGGGGAAGATCAGCACGTAATAGGTGCCGAGCTGTGCGTCCTTCTGATAGCGCTGCAAAAAGGCGAGAAACAGCGGCAGAAAGGGCGACATGGGGGCCAGCGGCAGCACCGCCGAGTCGGCAATACGGAAAATCATCTGGGCAAAAGCAGGATGAAAGCCGAGCAGCATAAACATCGGCACAAAGACCGGAGCGAGGATTGACCAGATGGCTGAGCCGCTGGCGATAAACATACAGAGAAACGCCGACAGGAACATCAGGCCGAGAAAGGCGGGCGCGCCGCTAATACCGGCGCTCTCCAGCACATCCGTCAGCCCGATGGCCATGAATTTCCCCATATTGCTCCAGTTAAAGAACGCCACGAACTGCGACAGCGGAAACACCATCACAATGAAGCCCGCCATGCTCTTCATCGGATCCACCAGCAGCTGCGGAATATCATCGGGACGGCGGATCTGTTTCGTCACCACACCGTAGACAATGGCGACGACAAAGAAGAAAAGGATGATGAGCGGCACGATGCCTTTGATAAAGGGCGACGGCACAATGCTACCGGTGGCCGGATCGCGCAGCGGCGCCTGTTCGGGCACCACCAGCAGCGCTATCACGCCAATAAACAGCAGCGCCGCAATACCCGCTGCGCGCAGGCCGCGATTTTCCAGCGGGGTTAACGCGGCCAGCCGCTCGCTGCTACCTTCATTCCACTGCGGCAGGCGCGGCTCCACAAACCGGTCGGTCAGGATGGCACCCGCCACGGTCAGGACAATCACCGATGAGGCCATAAAGAACCAGTTATCAATGACGCTGACGTGCACCGTATCGCTGACCGCCTTTGCCGCCTCGGTGCTGATGCCGGAAAGCAGCACATCGGTGGTAACGATCAGCAGATTTGCGGTAAAGCCGGACGCGACCCCCGCAATCGCCGCCAGCAGGCCCGCCACTGGATGGCGGCCTACGGCGAGGAAGATCAGTGCGCCAAGCGGCGGCATCACCACCAGCGCCGCATCGGACGAGATGTGGCTGAAAAAGGCGATAAACAGCACCATGTAGCTGGCATAGCGGCGGCTGACGCGCGAAGCCATCTTGACCATCAGCGACTGCAACAGGCCCACTTTTTCCGCCAGCCCTGCGCCGATCACCAGCGCCAGAATAGAGCCGAGCGGGGTAAAGCTGCTGAAGTTTTTGATGATGTTGGGCAGGATCCACTGCAGGCCGGCGACGCTCAGCAGGTTATTGACGCGTACCATTTCGCCGCTGGCGGGATTTTTTACCGCCATATCCAGGCTGCTGATCACGGCGGTCGCCACCATCAGGGCCACAATTAAATAGACAAACAGCAGGAAAGGGTTAGGGACTTTGTTGCCGACCCGTTCGATCCAGCCAAATACTCTCCCTGGGCTGCGATTCTCTGACATTACGGTCATGATATTCCTCGTCTTGTATCGTCGTGTTTGCATTTTTTATTGTGTTATCGGTCCACGCCGGTGGCGCGGCCGCGGCTCAATTGGCCAGTTTTGAAGGCGTGACGCCTTCGGGTATCGGGCACTGATAGGGCTGCGCGTGGCGTACCCGTTCAAACTCGGCGCGGCAGCGCGCCAGCGTCTGCGCATCATTGAGCAGATCGAGCACGGTGGCGGCCATGACTTTGCCTGCCAGCAGCATGCCTTTATGCGCGATGCTGGTGCGACCCTGCGCCACCAGCTGCCAGGTGTGTAGCGGCGTGCCGAAGGTAAAGCAGGGCGCAAAGCACTGGGCAACGGGCGTTACCCAGCTGACATCACCGACGTCGGTTGAGCCATAGAGCAGCTCACGCGTGGCCGTACAGGGGGCAACCTCATCCATCAGCAGCTTGTCGCCGTGCGTCTCGATCCACGCCGCGCCCGCCTCACCGCCGGTACGTGCCACATTCAGCCGGGCGTTACGCAGGTCATCCTCGCTCAGCGTGGCGCGGATTTCAGCGGCAAATGCGCGCTCGCCATCGCTGTAGTCCGGCAGACCAAAATGATGCAAATATCGCTCCATTACGGCTTCCAGCGCGCGGTTCGGCACGTAATTAGAACAGGCTTTGTCGAAGCGTACCCTGACCTGCGTATCGGTCATCAGCGCTGCGCCTCTGGCGATATTGATCACCCGCTGGTAAATCTCCTGCGCCTGCGGAAGCGTCGGGGCGCGGATCAGGTAGAGGACTTCCGCGTCGGCCTGGACCACGTTGGGCGAGACGCCACCGCTGTTGGTCACCGCATAGTGCAGCCGCGCCTCCTGCACAATATGTTCGCGCAGGAAATTCGCGCCGGTGTTCATCAGCGTCACTGCATCCAGCGCGCTGCGTCCAAGGTGTGGTGAGTTAGCCGCATGTGCCGCGACGCCCTTAAAGTGAAAAGCAGCCTGGATATTGGCGAGAGTACTGAGATTGAACAGGCCGCTGAAGCCTTCCGGATGCCAGGTGACCGCAGCATCCACGTCGTCGAACAGACCTTCACGCACCATAAAGGTTTTGCCAGAGCCGCCCTCTTCGCCGGGGCAGCCGTAGAAGCGCACCGTGCCGCGTCCGTCATGCTGCGTCATCCAGGCCTTCAGCGCGCAGGCCGCCGCCACGCCGGCGGTGCCAAGCAGGTTATGGCCGCAGCCGTGACCGTTGCCGTTCTCCTCCAGCGGGTCAGGCTGCGCGCAGCCGGCGCGCTGGCTTAGCCCGGCCAGCGCGTCGAACTCGCCAAGAATGGCGATAACCGGCTGGCCTGCGCCAAAGCTGGCGACAAAGGCCGTCTCAATATTACCGACACCGCGCGTCACGCTGAAACCTTCCTGCTCCAGCGCCGTGGCCAGCAGGGCGCTGGAGCGGGTTTCGGCAAAGCGGGTTTCCGGCGTGTCCCAGATGGCGTCGCTGAGGGCGGTAAAGCGCGCCTGGTGTGCCTCAATGTAGTCGGCGAGAAAATCGACGTTCATTGCGCACCGCCGAACTGCGCCTGGTTCAGCGCCAGCGTTGCCAGCATCTGCACCGCCTTGCCCATTACCCCTTCGTCGAAGTCGAATTTTGCGTTGTGGTGGCCCGCCGCCAGATCGCAGCCAAAAATGGCGTAGGTCGCCTGACCGCCGCGCTGTTTGACGCGCTCCATCATGTAGGTCGCATCTTCGGAACCGGCGGCCTGCGCCTTGCGATCCACCACCGAGTCAAAGATGCCCAACGCCTCCGCCTGCTGGTGGAGGAAATCGACCCACGGCTGCGTCGGCGTGCAGCTGCGCGCCGCTCCCATCAGTCTGACCTCATACTCCACGCCATACATCGCTGCGGCACCCGCGATAATACGCTGCGCCTGCTGGCAGATATCGTCGTTGACCGCATTACTGACGCCGCGCGTCTCAATCTTCATCAATGCGGTGTCAGCCACCACGTTGCGGCCGGTGCCCGCCTGCAGTACGCCAACGTTAACGCGCGCGACGCCACCGCTGTGCTGCGGCAGGCCGTGCAGCCCCAGAGTGGCCTGTGCCGCTGCCAGTAAGGCGTTGCGCCCCTCTTCAGGCTTGCCGCCAGCGTGCGCGCCGACACCGGTGAAGTGTACATCCAGCTTGGTCGTGGCGAGAAAGCTGTCGCTGCCGCAGACCAGTTCGCCAGCGGGCACGCCGGTGCCGATATGGATAGCCGTAAAGAGATCAACATCGTCGACCACGCCCGCCTCCACCATCGCTTTCGCCCCGCGCACGCCCTCTTCGGCAGGCTGAAAAATCAGCTTGATGGTGCCGCTCAGCTGCGACTTCATTGCCATCAGCACGCTGGCAAGGCCAAGGCCAATGGTGGTGTGGCCGTCGTGACCGCAGGCGTGCATCATGCCGGGATTACAGGAGGCGAAGCCTTCGCGCTGGGGTAAATGCTCGGCGAGCTGGCTTTCGTTAAGGTCCAGCGCGTCCATATCAACGCGAAAACCCATCACCGGGCCAGGACGGCCCGTTTCCAGCGTGGCCACGATGCCGCAAAATCCGCCGGAAAAGTAGGGCAGCCACTGCGGCAGCGCGCCCTGCTGTCGCGCGCGCGCTTCCTGCTCTCTGAGGATGTCGTCAGCAGGCAATCCCATACGCGCTTCGGCGTTGATCACCTCGCGACCGAGCTGCAGGTGGTAACCCAGCTTGTGCAGCACGTCGGCGACGCGCGTTGCGGTACGAAACTCCAGCCAGCCAGATTCAGCAAACTGGTGGAGGTCGCGCCGCCAGTTTTGCATCTCCGGCTCCAGCGCCTGAACCTGCTCAGAAAGGGTTGTCATAGCGATTCCTTATTGTTGGTTTTTTATGCACTTCCCCGAATTTACACAAGCCGCCCAGCGCGCATAAGATGCAAATATCTTTCTCCTGATAAACAATGGTTATCATGCCGTCACAGCTAAAACTGCATCAGCTACGCGCGTTCGTTGAGGTTGCCCGCCAGGGAAGTATTCGCGCTGCAAGCCGTCTTTCCGGGCTTTCCCAGCCTGCGCTCACTAAAGCTATTCAGGAACTTGAGCAGGTTTTGGGCGCAAAACTCTTTATCCGCCGCCAGCAGGGTGTGGTGCTGACCGACGTTGGTGATAACTTTTTTCGCCATGCCAGTCTTGTTTTGGAAGAATTACGTGTGGCGCAGGAGGATATCCAGCAGCGGCTTGGGCTGGCGGGGGGACAGGTCAATATTGGCGTCGGCGGCAGCGTGGCGCGAACCATCATGCCGCAGGTGATCACTCAGTTTCATCGCGAATATCCGCTGGTGAGGGTGCGCATCGTGGAGGGGCAGTTGGTTTCTATGATCCCCGAACTGCGTCAGGGCGAGCTCGATTTCACCATCAATACCTACGATCAAAGCCATCTCGATCAGGAGCTGAGCTATGAAAAAATGATGCAGCGCGATTACAAAGTGGTGGTGCGCAAAGGGCATCCGATGGAGAAGGCGCGTTCGCTGGCGGAACTGCAACAGTGCGACTGGACCATGCCGACGCCAAAGGGCAGCTACTACCGCCTGCTGCACGATCTGTTTGCCGAGCGCGGCATGGCGCCCAAAATCGTGGTCTCCTGCGAGACCTTTATGGCCTGTACCAGCCTGATCGCCCAGAGTGACTTCGTCAGCGTTCTGTCGGTGGATGTGATCAACGATGCGATACTGGGACAGCATCTGGTGGCGCTGGATCTTGACGATCCGCTGCCGAAAGCCACCTTCTACCTGATCCAGCGCAGGGAGACGGCACTGACGCCGATGAGCGCCTACATGGCGCAGCTTTTTCGCCGACAATGTCAGTAAAAACAACTGGATAATTTCATCGTCTACACTGTAGAGGTGCTGTAAGAAATCCAACCGACAAATGGAGGTGAAGATGCAAGTCAGTCCTTATCTGTTTCTCTATGGCCGCTGTGAAGAGGCTATCAACTTTTACCTTGAGGCTACCGAGGGCGAGCTGCTCTATAAGATGACGTTTGGCGATATGCCAGACCAGGGCGAACAGGTGGGCGACCAGTCTGCGCCACCGTTGCCGCCAGAGAAGATCATGCATGCTCACCTGCGCATCGGACAGGGCGAGCTGATGCTGAGCGACGGTAACACCGACAAGCCACCGGCTTCGGAACATGCGGGCTATGCGGTCAGCCTGTCGACCACCGATGTGGATCAGGGTAAAGCCTGGTTTGAGAAACTGTCGGCTGGCGGGAAGGTGACGACGCCGTGGCAGGAGACCTTCTGGTCAAACGGCTTCGCCATGTTTATTGATAAGTTCGGTATTCCATGGCGTATCAACGTGACGAAACCGCAGCATTAAGCCCGTCGCGGCTCAGCCTTTTTTCAACGGCTGAGCCGTCTGGCGAGCGGGTCCGGCAGGCAAACTGGCCGGCGCCGGGACCCTTACGCGCGACGCGTTGTGGATCCCTCCTGAGGTACCTGTCTGTTCGGGCTGTCGCTTCTGCTATTGGACCAGCGCAGAGCAACAGCGCTGGTCGGTCACACGAAGCAACGCGGTGATCAGAAGTTATAACCCGCCACCAGGTAGTAACCCCAGCCGGTAGATTTCACTTCAAAGGGGCCGCGACCGAAGTTTAGCTCTTGCCCGTCTGCCCACTGGCCGCCGTTATGGAAATAACGCGCCACGGCAGCGATATGCCAGTGATCGTAACCCAGCGACAGAATATGGCTGGAGGCGACAGAGTTGCTGGTACGCGAGTTGTCAGACTTGTCGCGTAAATCTGAACCCCAGTCGAAGTTGGTAAAGCCGATATAGCTCAGATTGCCGCCCCACAGCGTGGTGATCGGCACCATGTATTTCACCTTGAAGCGGTAGCCATCCCAGCTGTTCTCGTTCGCCGCGCCGTAGTTTTCCCACTGATATTTGGCGTAAACGTTAAGCGACAGACCGACATCGCTGTGCGTGTCAATGTCTGTACCCAGACCCATATACCAGGTGTTCTGGCGATTATCGCTGTTGCGGCCCATATCGTAGATATAGTTGTTGGCGAAGTACCACTCCTTAAACGGACCAAAGGCGAGGCTGGTGCCGGTCAGCTTATCGATAGAGAAACGTGGTTCAATCTCCATAAACATCGGCGAACCGTGGTCAAAAATACCGTTGGCGTTGCTGTTACCCATGCCGAAAAAGTTGGTCAGATCGAGATAGCCGTAAAAATCGAACCAGTCTTTCTTCGCAAAGGCTTCATACTCCAGGTAGACGTCATTATTGAACTGCGGTCCAAAACGGGTGTGATAACTACCGACAACGTTCACACTCTGATGCCACCAGTCGGAAAGATACTGCGGATCGCTTTCCGCAGCCTGCGCGCTACCCGCCAGAGATGTCGCCAGCAAGGCACCTGCTACCAAGGTCTTAAATGTCATTATCGTTAACCACATGCTTTCGACCGCGCAACAACGCAGTCAAGGTGAAATCAATCCCAGAGTGGGCGGCGAAGGTGTAACTGTTTTTTACTATCGGAATAAAGCCTGCGTAGCCTGACCGTTACAGGTCGATAGAAAATAGATTTTGCTCACGTTTGTCAAAATGTGTTGCATTGCATTTACGTGAAAATGTGAAGTGCGTCACGAAATTAAGCGGAAGCGAACGGAACGCCGCAACCGTTTACGTTGTCGTTAACGGTCGCGAACGTGAAATCAGGGCAGCGTGACGCGAACCTGTAGTCCGCAAACTGCGCCCTGTGGATTCAGGCAGTTGGAAAGGGAAACCTGGATGTGATGCTTTTGCGCCACGCTGCGCACGATTGATAATCCTAAACCGCTGCCCTGTGCCTTCACCGTCGGAGAGCGGGTAAAGCGGTCGAAGGCGCGGTCGATAAACGATGCGGGCATGCCTGGCCCGTTATCGACGATATCCACTACCGTGCGATCCCCAACCCGATGCAGCAGTACATCCACCAGGCTGCCTTCCGGCGTATGCAGCATGGCATTGCCAATCAGGTTATCAAACAGGCTGCGCAGCTCAGAGCGGCTGGCCTTCAGGCAATAGTGCGTCGAGCCGTTAAAGCCGATGTCGATGCCGCGTTTATCAGCCACCACCATGAGCTGTTCAATGCTCTCTTTCAGCAAATCCTCCAGCTCAATCGGCTCTACCGACGCCACCACAGTTTTATCTTCCTGGTGCGAAATATTGAGCAACTGCGTTACCAGATGGCGCGTTCGCGTCACGCCCGCCTCCAGCTGATCAAACTGGCGGCTCGCTTCACCCGGCTGAATATGCTGGCGCAGATTCTCCAGCTGAAGGGTCACGGCGGTGACCGGCGTGCGCAGCTCGTGCGCGGCATCTTCCAGAAACTGACGCTGCGATGACCAGGCGGCGCGCAGCTTATTCAGCACGGAGTTGTAAGCTTCCACCAGCGGCAGGATCTCGTCCGGTAACCCCTCTGGCGAAACGAGATGGGGATGCAGCGTCTCCTGCGCAGCAATCTCGCGTGACGCGACGCGCAGGTCGCGCGTGATTTTGCGCACCACCAGCCAGATCACCAGCAGAGAGAGCGGCATCATCAGGATCAAGGGGATAATGGCCGACAGCGCGCGCCTGACCATTTCGGCACGCATATGGCTGAGGTTATGCATCACCTGAATGGTTTTGATCTCGCTGCCCGGCTGGCCCGGGCGGGTATAGATACGCCACGCGCACTCGTCGCAGTCGCCGACCTCAATGTCGTGCCAGCCTTTCTCGGCCTGGAGTGGTGCATGCAGCGCCGGCCAGGAGCTGGCACGCAGTTTGCCGTTGCGGTCCCACAGCTGCACGACATAGGCGCTCTTCATTTTGTCGGCGTGCAGCATCAGCGGCATCAGCGCCGGGATCTCTTTGTTGGTCGCCCAGGCGTCGGCGATTTTCGACAGCTGGTCATCCTTCATGGTGCCGATCATGTCGCCGTAGCAGCTGAAGAAATACCAGGTGACGCCGCCGATCATCAACAGGTGAATAATCAGCAGCGTGCTCAGTAGCTTATTGCGCAGGGAGCGCATAAAGGTAAAAGGTTTCACAGGGCAGGAACACGCCAGCCAAGCCCGCGCACGTTGCGGATGGCGTCATTATCGAGCTTGCGGCGCATGCCGTGGATCAGCACGTCAACCGCGTTGCTGGTCACCTCTTCGCCCCAGCCGTAGATACGATTCTCCAGCTGCTCACGCGACAGTATTGCGCCGGGGCGCTCCAGCAGGGCATAGAGCAGCGCATACTCGCGCGCCGTCAGCTGTTCGCGCTGCCCCTTGTAGAGCACTTCGCGCGTCATCATATCCAGCTGTACATCACCGCTGCCGAGCAGGGAGTCCGCTGCCCCGTGGCGACGTCGGGTGATGGCCCGCATGCGCGCCAGTACCTCTTGCAGATCGAAGGGTTTAAGCAGGTAGTCGTCGGCACCGCAGTCGAGCCCCTGCACCCGCTGCGCCACCGTATCGCGAGCGGTTAATATCAGCACTGGCGTGGTATCGCCGCGTCCGCGCGCACGCTTCAGCACCTGCAATCCGTCATCGCGCGGCAGGCCGAGATCGAGCAGTACGCAGGTGTAGTCACCTTCGCACCAGGCATTATGGGCGAAGATGCCATCGCGCACCCAGTCAACTGACCAGCCTGCCGCTTCCAGTGCCTGCTGCAGGTTGGCACCGATCATTTCATCATCTTCAACCAGGAGTACACGCATTGACCGATCCCCGTAAACGAATAGCGGTAGCTTACGCCAGGATTATTAGCACAGAATTAACAGCGCCGCACCTTGCTCCCGGCGGGGTGCGATGCTAATTCTGCGCTAATTTTCCGCTAATTAAGGGATAAATTTTCCGCGCTAAAGTGGGTTCACTGAACATCATGCCGTATCAGGAGGAACTCATGAATCAGCGCGAATTTATACGTAGTTTGCTGGAGTGGATTGAGAGCAACTTAGGCCAGGATCTGCATCTGGATGAGGTATCGCGTCGTTCGGGCTATTCCCGCTGGCACCTGCAACGCCTGTTTCGCCAGCATACCGGTTTTTCGCTGGCGGAATATATCCGGCAGCGCCGTCTCACCGAGTCGGCCTTGCTGCTGTTGAACAGCAACGAAGCGATTTTGCAGGTGGCCATGAACTATGGTTTTGACACCCAGCAGGCCTATACCCGCACCTTCAAAAATTATTTTCGCGTGACGCCGGGTCAGTTGCGCCGTCAGCGGCGCGTCGAGCCCGACCGACTGCTGTTTCCGCTGGCGATGGCGCGCTAAGACAACAAACAGGTGTCACGGCTGGCTGAATTGTTTAGTCTGCTTTTTTGCGGTGGACAACAACAATCATGGATAACAGCGAAAACTTAACGGCGATGATGATATTCGCCCGGGTAGTGGAGTGCCAGAGCTTCAGCGAAGCCGCTCGGGCACTGGGTCTGTCGAAGTCTCACGTCAGTCGGGAAATTGCCCGACTTGAGGTGCGACTGGGCTTCAGGCTGTTGCAGCGCACTACACGCAAGATGGCGCTGACCGAGCTGGGCCAGGCCTATTATCCTTTTTGCACGCGTATGCTGGCTGAGATGCACCGCGCTGACGCCTTTGTTCAGCAGCTTCATCATCACGCGGCGGGCAACGTGCGGTTGCAGGCGCCTGTGACCTACGGCTGCCAGTGCGTCGCCCCCGCGCTCAATCCTTTTCTACGCCGCCATATCCATATCAACGTCGATCTTGACCTGACCGATCGCGCCAGCGATACGCTGGATGAGCAGGTCGATCTCGCCATTGTGATCCGGGCTCGCGCGCCGCAGGGCAGCCCTGTCCGGGTGCTGGGCGATATCGACTGGGGGCTCTACGCCGCGCCAGACTATCTGGCACAGCGTGCCCCGATCGCCCATCCCGATATGCTACCGCGCCACGATTTGCTTATGTTTCACGGCCCGGCGCACACCGCCGCGCTGCCGTTCCGGCGTGACAAGCAGCGGCTGGTGGTCGACGTGCGCAGCCGCTTTCGCGCCAATAACAGCATGGCGCTGCTTAACGCCGCGCAGGCGGGCAACGGTATTGCCTACCTTCCTTCCTATATGGCGCAGACGGCACTGGCGGGGGGCCAGATTGTTCAGCTACTGGCCGACTGGCAAATGGATCGCCTGCAAAGTTATCTGTTGCTGAAGGAGGCGCAGCCTGCTGCGCCGGTGAGTCTGCTGAGTGATGCGTTAGTGAGCGCGCTGGGGCGCTGATTGTTGCTGTCACGCAACAAAAGGCGGCAGCAGGCAAATGTCATGCCGGGACTGTTGTTCCTCTGTCAACGCCGTTAGCCTGTAAAGAGGCAAACAACGGGGATCGGTATGGAGCAGAGTATTGAGGCAGACGCGCAGGTCTGGAAACGCAATTTAGGGGTGTGCGTGCTGGGATCGTTCAGCACCCTTGTCGCAATGACGCTGCTGCTGCCGTTTTTGCCGCTTTATGTGCAGCAGCTTGGCGTCACGGAACCGGCGGCCATCGCGCGCTGGTCCGGGCTGGCCTACGGTGCCACCTTCTTCAGCGCGGCACTGACCGCGCCGCTCTGGGGATGGCTGGCCGATCGCTATGGCCGCAAGCTGATGCTGATCCGCGCCAGCCTCGGCATGGCGATTGCGATGGCGCTTATCGGCATGGCCACGGCGCCCTGGCAGCTGGTGGCGCTGCGCCTGCTGGCCGGTTTACTCGGCGGCTACGCTTCCGGCTCGACGATTCTGGTCGCCGCGCAGACGCCAAAGGCGCAGACCGGCTGGGCGCTCGGTGTACTCTCCTCCGGGATTATGGCGGGTAACGTGGTTGGCCCGTTACTGGGCGGCGTGCTGCCGCCGCTGATCGGTATTCGCCATACCTTCTGGCTGACCGGCGGCATCATCTTTATCGCTTTCCTGGCCTCTACCTTTCTGCTGAAAGAGCTGCCGCGCTCTCCGACGGTGAAGGCGCACACGTCCGGCGAGACAACAGGCGCGATTAACCACCGCGTGGTCAGGCTGATGTGGCTGTCAGGGATGCTGCTGATTTTTGCCAACATGTCGATCGAGCCGATTATCACGCTCTACATTGGGCAGTTTGTACAGGGGAACCCGGCGATAACCATGACGGCAGGTGTGGTGATGGCTGCTACCGCTCTGGGCAGCATTCTCTCTGCGCCACGTCTTGGCAAGCTGGCTGACCATATTGGTCACTGGCGCGTGCTGAGCTACGGGCTACTGACGTGCGGTGTACTGCTGATCCCGCAGGCGTTTATTACCGCTGCCTGGCAACTGGTGGCGCTGCGTTTTCTGATGGGCATGGCGCTGGGGGGATTGCTGCCCTGCATTACGGCAATTATCCGCCACAACGTGCCGCAAGGGCAGGTAGGCAGGATGCTGGGCTATGCCACATCGGCACAGTATATCGGCCAGGTCAGCGGCCCCCTGTTTGGGGGGATTGTGGGCGGGGCAGTGGGCATGCGGCCGGTGTTCTTGCTGACGGCAGGGGTGATGCTGCTGTGCGGAATAGTGAACAGGCAGAAAAGCCGAAAGGCGTAGCGCAAAAAAAAGCGGACCGGAGTCCGCTTTTTTATTATTGCCAGAGAGGCTTATTTCTCGTCAGGCAGCGCATAGGCAACCACGTAGTCGCCCAGTTTGGTGCCAAACGAACCGTGACCCCCAGCGGCGATAACAACATACTGCTTGCCATTCGCTTCGTAGGTCATCGGTGTTGCCTGGCCGCCAGCAGGCAGACGCGCCTGCCACAGCTGCTCACCGGTTTCCGTGCTGAACGCACGCAGATAGTTATCTGCGGTTGCACCGATGAAGAAGACTTTGCCTGCGGTCGCGATCGGGCCGCCCAGCATTGGCATACCCATTTTAAACGGCAGCGGAACCGGCGCGCTGTCGCGCGTGGTGCCGATGCGTTTCTTCCAGACCACTTCGTTGGTTTTCAGGTCAACGGCAGAGACATAGCCCCATGCCGGTTGCTTACACGGCAGACCAAAGGGTGACAGGAACGGGTTCAGCTCAACGCCGAACGGTACGCCGTACTGCGGCTGGATACCGGTTTCGGTGCCTGAACCACCGCTTGCGCCTTCTGGTGGCTCAATCGGGTTGCCCGGACCGCGCGGAACCAGTTTAGAAACAAACGGCAGCGCCATCGGGTTAGCAATCGCGATCTGACGATGTGGATCGACCGCAATACCGCCCCATTCGAACATGCCCAGGTTACCCGGGAATACCAGGGTGCCCTGCTCGGACGGCGGCGTGAACGGACCTTCATAGCGCAGACGCTTGAAGATAACGCGGCACACCAGCTGGTCATACAGGGTTGCACCCCACATGTCTTTGTCGGTCAGGTTCTGCTTCGGACGGAAGGTCAGCTCAGAGTAAGGTTGGGTAGCGGTAACATGGTCACCTTTCGCCGCGCCTTGTGGAACCGGCGTTTCCGGGGCAGGAACAACCGGTTTACCGGTACGACGGTCCAGCACAAAGATGTTACCGGTTTTCGCCGGTGCATAGATCACCGGAACGGTGTTGCCGTCTTTGTCGGTGATGTCGGCCAGCGTCGGCTGGGACGGCAGGTCCATATCCCACAGGTCGTGGTGAACGGTCTGATAGGACCATACCAGCTTACCGGTGGTCGCGTTCAGAGCCAGTACGCTGCTCGCATAGCGCTCCTGTTCTGGCGTGCGGTTACCGCCCCAGATGTCCGGGGTAGAGACGCCCATTGGCAGGTAAACGATATCCAGTTTCGGATCGTAAACTGCCGGAGCCCAGGAGTTCGGCGAGTTCATGGTAAAGGTGTGTTCATCAGCCGGAATCGCGTTAGGATCTTTCGCGCCCGGATCGAAGACCCACAGCAGTTTACCGGTATTAACATCAAAGCCACGGATAGCGCCTGACGGCTCGCGGGTTGAGTAGTTATCGGTAACGGCACCTGCCATCACGATAGTGGTATCGGTAATCACCGGCGGTGAAGTCGGCTCATACTGACCCGGCGTGGTCACCGGCTGTTTGTGCTGCAGATCCAGCTCACCGTTGTTGCCAAATGACGGACAACGCTCGCCGGTTTCGGCATCCAGTGCGAACAGGCGGCCATCATTTACCGGCAGGTAGATGCGACGTGAGCAGAGAGCAGGCTGGCTGTTGGCCGCATCGGCCGCAGCAGGCACCTCATGGTAAGAGACACCACGACAGGTAATATGCTGGAAGGTCGGGTTCGGCTTCAGACCTGGATCAAATTTCCATTTTTGCTTACCGGTGGTGGCATCCAGCGCAAACAGGATCTGGTGCGGCGAGCAGAGATAGAGCGTGTCGCGGATCTTAATCGGGGTCACTTCGTCAGTGATTTCACCCGGATCGTTCGGGGTTTTGAGATCGCCAGTCTGGAACTGCCAGGCAACCTGCAGGTTCTTGACGTTCTCTTCATTGATCTGCTTCAGCGGTGAGAAGCGGGTGCCCTGCTGGTCACGCGCGTAGGCGGGCCAGTCGGCATCATCAATGTTGCTCAGCGGCTGAGCCTGCGGCGCATTCTGCGCACTTTCCGGCAGCTTGCCGTCCAGCGTTTGCGGGTCGTTAAAGACCGCATAGGCCAGTACGATAGCGCTGGCGATCAGCGCAACAGCCATGGTTCCCAGTGCCGCTTTGCTGCCTGCGTTTACGCTACGGTAAACAAAAGGCAGGATCAGCCAGACACCGAAGATCACCAGCACATCAGTACGTGGCGCAAGCGCCCAGAAGTCAGTACCAACTTCCCATACGCCCCAGATCAGGGTGCCAATCAGCAGCAGAGCGTAAAGGACCAGCGCGGTGCTTTTGCGACGGGAAAGCAGATAGGCGGTGATAAGCATAACCACACCACCGATAACGTAGTACCAGGAACCTCCAATGGCGGCTAACCAACCACCGCCAATCAGCATAAACGCGCCCGTCAGGAATGCGAACAGCACCGTCAGGAAACGAATTACGCCATAAGATGAGGAACTTTTCCCCATAATGTCGACCTCGTTTTTTGCCATAAAAACACAGAAAACAACGTGTTAGGTTGTTTTCACTTCATAAAGTACGTTAGAAAGCAGGTGTTCAATAGTGCTCTTCCGGTAAGCATCGCCATCCATGTGAGTTAAATTTTATAGCAAAAACGTTAA
This sequence comes from Pantoea sp. KPR_PJ, assembly GCF_041386365.1. NCBI lineage: Bacteria > Pseudomonadati > Pseudomonadota > Gammaproteobacteria > Enterobacterales > Erwiniaceae > Pantoea > Pantoea sp. KPR_PJ. The sequence goes on from NZ_JABMIK010000004.1 coordinate 101,737, forward strand.
GAGGTTTGTTTTTTTTGGCGCTTTGCTCTTAACCGTGTAAATAACTCGACATTTTATGAGGGTTACGCTGCGCTACGACGCAAAGGCTGCGCTCATAACGTCAGCGTATGGGTTTTTCATCGGTGCTTCAGCTAAAGAGGCTGCTGACGTGGGGTTGCTGCCAGCCGGCAATATTTAACGCTTTCATGACGTCACCGGGCGGGGCAGGCTGGCGGCTGCGGACAATAACCTTTATTTCTTTTTCAGCAAACGAAGATAATAAAAAGGGGAACGTGAATTTTTGATAATTAGCCTTAAAGAAATCTTCGTTCAGCACGATGCCGGTGAAGGGAAAGGCGTCAATTAGCCGCCAGTCTGCGCCAGGCGGGGCAAAATCATCCAGCCAGAAGCTGAAACGGTTTGTTAACTCAGCCAGGGCATGGCGACATTCCTTGAAAATCTCATAGTTAATCGCCAGGCGCACCTGCGACCGCTGCCAGAATGGATATTGATCGGGTGCGGCAATGATTTGTTTAATCTGTTGCCGCTGAAGGGGAATAATGATTAGTGCTGCTTCATTGGCATAGTAATTTGTCCATGCAACTATATCAGCCTTATTATTAATTTCCTCTGTTGTATCCGGCCGGTGTGGCTTTGAATAGCAAAAGCCAAGCAGCGAACCTGCCGGACAAAAAATTTTTTCAGTAACATATGGATTGTACAAGCTATTTTCCATGCATCTCTGGTTAAAAGACAAGTCGAACAAAATTAAAAGGGTTTGTTAAGGTAACGCTAAGGTTACGGCTGGACTCAATATAAAACGGAATTAATAAAGTCGTCACCTTTTTTGTGTGCCGTACGAGCGCATATTAATGTGTATTGGTAATGAATCTTTTAATAATGTACTGGTACTAATTCTGCCTGTCTGGAAATAAAGCCTCAGCAAAATGAGAGGAATAAACCCGCTATTCTCACTGGCTTTTGCATCCCGGGTAAAGCACATGCCGACATTGCCAGACGATGAGAAATCAAGCAGGCTGTGCTGCCTGTTCGCCTTTGCGAACAAAAAAAGGTCCACGCTATGACGTGGATCAGCACACAGACTCAACGGGATACAATATGGATTCTACGGCACCGGCAGCGGATGAGTCGCTGTTAAAACATCGGGCGTTTGTCGCGTTCTGGCTGGCACGCACCTGTTCATCTTTTGGGTTTCAGATGTTCTCCGTCGCCATCAGCTGGCAGATTTACGCGCTGACCAACAGTGCCATGGCGCTGGGCATGATTGGGCTGATGCAGTTCCTGCCGTCGGTGCTGCTGGCACTGCCCGCCGGACATCTGGCCGATCAGTTTGACCGTCGTCGCATTGTCCTGCTGGGACAGCTAATCGAATGTGCCGCGCTGGTGGCGCTGGTGATATTAACGCTGTTCCACTGGGCGGGAAGAGTTGAAATCTGGGGACTGGTGTTTCTGATTTCCGTGGCGAAAGCGCTGGAGTGGCCCGCCATTACCTCAATGCTGCCCTCGCTGGTGCCGCCCACTATTCTTGCGCGCGCCATGGCTTCAACTTCAGTCGGCAGCCAGGCGGCGGTGATTGTTGGCCCAACGCTGGGCGGTCTGCTCTACGTGGCAGGGCCCGACATCGTTTATGGCGTTTCCGCTGCCTTCTATCTGCTGTCGATCTGCCTGGTGGCCCGTTTACGCTATGAACGCCCACCCCAGACGCGCCTGCCCATGAATCTGCCTAACCTGTTCGCCGGGGTGCGCTTTATCCGCGAGCGAAAAGACGTGCTGGGCGTCATCTCGCTCGATCTGTTTGCCGTGCTGCTCGGCGGGGCGACGGCGCTGCTGCCTATTTTTGCTCAGGACATTCTTCATACCGGCCCCTGGGGGCTCGGCCTGCTGCGCGGCGCGCCATCGGTAGGTGCCCTGCTGGTCGGTCTCTGGCTCAGCCGTCACAAGCTGGAAAAACATGTTGGTATGATCATGTTTGGCTCGGTAGCGGGCTTTGGCATCGCCACGCTGGTGTTTGCGCTTTCTACTCAGCTCTGGCTGTCGCTGCTGGCGCTGGCCGCGCTCGGCGGATTCGATATGGTGAGTATGGTGATCCGCGGCTCGCTGGTACAGCTTGATACGCCTGACGACATGCGCGGCCGGGTCAATGCGGTGAACGCCATCTTTATCAATACCTCTAATCAGCTCGGTGAGTTTGAGTCTGGCATGCTGGCCGCCTGGTTTGGCGCGGTGCCCGCTGCGGCGATTGGCGGGGTTGGCACTCTGGTAGTAGTGGGATTGTGGATGGTGCTGTTTCCGCATCTCCGCAAGCGTCAGAAACTGGAAAATGAGCCTCAGCTATGACGATTTATTATCTCGGCATTGACGGTGGCGGCACGCGCTGCCGTGCACGACTGGCTGATGCCCAGGGCACGACGCTGCTTCAAATTGAAGGCGGGCCGGCGAATGTCTTTGCCGCCTGGGATGCGGCTATCGGCGAACTTAACCGGCTTATTGCCCGGGTGGCAAGCGAGGCACAGATCGCGGCAGCGCAGATCCATATTGTTGCCGGGCTGGCGGGAGCAAATGTGCCTTCGGTACAGCAACGTCTTACCCGCTGGCAGCCCGAATGCGCCTCACTGCGCGTGGTGACTGACGTTGAGATCGCCTGTGTCGGCGCACACGGCGGCGCGCCGGGCGCGGTCTTTATCGTGGGCACCGGCAGCCAGGGGGCCTGCTGGGATGGCGATACCTTTACGCTGCTTGGCGGCTGGGGGTTTGCCCTCTCCGATTCAGGATCGGGCGCGATTCTGGGGCGACATGCGCTGCGGCTGGCGCTGCTGGCGCACGAGGGGGTGCTGGCGGCCTCGCCCTTAACGCAGCGGCTGATGAGCCGGTTCGCCTGCGACGCTGAAACACTGCTGCTCTGGTCACAGCGGGCGACGACGGCGGAGTGGGGCAGCGTGGTACCCGAGGTCTTTGCCGCAGCCCGGCAGGGCGATCTGCATGGCCTCGCGCTGGTGCAACAGACCGCCGAAGAGATTGCACTGATGGTACAGCCGCTGCTGGCGCGTCAGCCTGGCAAGCTGGCCCTGATGGGCGGCCTGGCACAGCCCATCGCGCCTTATCTGCCGGAACGCTTGCAGCAGGCGCTGACGCCTCCGCAGGGCGATGCGCTGAGCGGTGCGCTGACGCTGGCTCGCCGCACCTGATACGGTAATCTAGGCGCTGAGCGCGGCCGCAATCGCCGCGCCCAGCGCGGCCGTTGACGCCTGGCCGCCCAGATCGCGCGTCAGGCACGTGCCCTGCGCCAGCGTGCGTTCAATGGCGTCGAGCACCGCGTCACCCGCCGCTTTATACCCTAAATGCTCCAGCATCATTGCGCCGCACCAGATCTGGCCGACAGGATTAGCCACCCCTTTTCCGGCGATGTCGGGCGCAGAGCCATGCACCGGTTCGAACAGGCTGGGAAAGGTACGGTCCGGGTTGATATTCGCGGAGGGCGCGATGCCAATAGTACCAGTACAGGCTGGACCCAAATCGGAAAGAATGTCACCAAACAGGTTGCTGGCGACCACCACGTCAAACCAGTCGGGATGCAGCACAAAGTGAGCGGTCAGAATATCGATATGGTACTTGTCGACCCGGACGTCGGGATAGTGCTCACCCATCGCCTCCACCCGCTGGTCCCAGTAAGGCATTGTGATAGCAATGCCGTTTGATTTCGTCGCAGAGGTAAGATGTTTTTTCGGGCGGCGGCTGGCCAGCTCGTAGGCAAATTTCAGGATGCGATCGACGCCGGTGCGCGTCATCACCGTCTCCTGGATCACCACTTCGCGCTCGGTGCCGGGGAACATCGTGCCGCCGACGCTGGAATATTCACCCTCGGTATTTTCCCGCACGACGTAAAAGTCGATATCACCCGGCTGACGGTTTGCCAGCGGCGCTTTGACGCCGGGCATCAGGCGCACCGGGCGCAGGTTAACATACTGGTCAAACTCGCGGCGGAACTGTAGCAACGATCCCCACAGCGAGACGTGATCCGGCACCACCTCCGGCCAGCCCACCGCGCCAAAATAGATTGCATCAAACGTTTTAAGCAGCGCAAACCAGCCATCGGGCAGCATTTTGCCGTGCTGCTGCCAGTATTCCGCGCTGGCAAAGTCAAACCATTCCCAGTGCAGCGCAAGACCAAATTTTTCCGCCGCCGCGTTCATCACGCGAATGCCTTCCGGCATCACCTCTTTACCAATACCGTCGCCGGGGATAACCGCAATACGATGAATGTTGTCTGCCACAGGGCGCCTCACAGGGTTGATGTCTGAATGGTTCGCGCAGTATAACCTTGCCTCTCCGGGAGATAATTAGCCTGAAACGCAAGCCAATGTTGAATCAAAGTAGAGAATCACGCACCTCCACCGACGATCTCGCCTTTTTTGTACGTATTGCCACGCTCGGCAGCCTGACGGCGGCGGCACGCGATCTCGGGCTGTCGCTGGCGGCAGTGAGTAAGCGGCTCAGCCAGCTGGAGCGGCGGCTGGGGGTACAGCTGCTCAGGCGCACCACGCGGCGGCTGGAGTTGACGGCTGAAGGGCGGCGCTATTTTGAGGGCGCACGTCCGCTGCTCGATCAGCTGGCGGCGCTGGAGGAGGCGGTCAGCAGCCAGACCGAGGTGCTGCGTGGCACGCTCAATATCAATGCCTCTTTTGGCTTTGGCCGTCGCCACGTTGCGCCCTGCGTATCGGCGTTTGCCGCATTGCATCCTGAACTGGCGATTTCGCTCCAGCTCAGCAGCCAGCCGCTCAATTTTCTGGATGCCCGTATCGACATCGACGTGCGCGTCGGCGAACCCCCTGATTCCCGGCTGGTGGCGCGTCGGTTGCGCGCCAATCCACGCATTCTTTGCTGTTCACCGGGCTATGCGGCGCGCTGTGGCTTGCCTGCCACTATCTCCGCGCTGGCCCAGCATAACTGCATCTTGCTGCGTCAGCACGAAGGGGACTTTACCCTGTGGCGCTTTGTGAAAAATGGCGAGAGCGCCAGCCAGAAGGTGCGCGGTAGTCTGCTGACCAACGACGGTGAAGTGGCGATGCGCATGGCACTGGATGGGCACGGTATGCTGCTGCGCTCCTGGTGGGATGCGGAGCATGCCATTGAACGCGGTGACCTGTTGCATGTCCTGCCCGAATGGCAGGCACCTGACGGCGATATCTACGCTGTATGGCAGGCGCAGCGTCAGCTGCCAGCACGCATTATGGCCTTTGTCGATTTTTTACAGGCGTGGCTGCAGCAGGCGGCCTGAACAGCGCTGCGGCAAGGCGAACATTTACACTCTGACTGTTAATGCTTATTATTCTCATTCTTTTTCATTGCTGAGCGCTGCGGCGAGGCCGGGCGTTGGCGATCGTTTTCTTAAAGGGAGTCATGCATGAAGTCTTTTTTCCGTTCGCGTAACGCCGCGCTTGCCCTGGCGGTGGTCGCTGCTTTTGGCCTGACGGCCTGTCAGACTCCGGCAAAGAACGCCACCGCGCCGGCCGCCGCCGCCCAGCCTGCCGCAACTCAGCTCAAGCAGCGTGAAATCGGCTTTGGCCTGTATGAGATGGCCTATGTGCCGGGAGCCAAAGCGCTCTATGTTGCCAGCGCCGACGCCTTTAAAGATGTCAGCGGCGGCGTGATCTATCGCCTCGATCCCGACACGCTGGAGACGACCGGCAAAGGCTACACCGATCTGAAAAACTTCGGCATGACCATGAACCGCGACGGCAGCGTGCTCTACGTCACCAACTCGCTGGACGGCGGCGTGTCGAAGATCGATCCGGTGAAAGGTAAGGTGCTGGCCCGTACGCTGTTCAGCGAGCGTAATAAAGAGGGGTATCCCTATGGCGCACGCGAGATCTTCCTGCATGACGATCGGCTCTATATCGGCGGTGTGGGCGATCCCGGCGTGATCTGGGTGGTGGACGCGCAGAGCATGAAGCTGAAAACGCGCATCAAAAATGCCGGCAAATGGGTGACAGGTATTATCTATTCACCGGTGACCGATCGCCTCTACGCCGCGAACGGCGGAGGGGAGATCCTGGTGATCAACCCGCGCAGCCATAAGATCGAAAAGCGGTTAACCCCTGGCGATGACAAAACCTATCTGCTGTTGAACATGGCAGAAGATCCCGCCACAGGCCGTCTGTTTGTGACGGATAACTCGAAGGCAAAAACCACACTGGTGTTTGACGAGCGCAGCGGCAAGGTCATCAGGCGCATTGACGGTGATGCACTGGGCATTAAGTTCAACGCCAAACGCAATGAGATTTATATCAGCCAGCGCGAATCGCAGAAGGTGTTGCAGCTTGATGCCACGACCTGTGCGGTAAAAAACAGTTGGTCATTTGACGGGCATCCCAATAGCCTGCTGGTCACGCCAGATGGGCAGACGCTCTATGTCACCATCAAACAGGGATTCAACAAGGATCACAGCAGCAAGGGGCCAGACAGCGTAGCGCGCATTAACCTCAATTAAACAGCAGTAAGCTCTGTTGATCACAGGACGCCATCGGGCGTCCTTTTTTATGCTGCATCAGCGATTAAAAAAACAGGGTGATTACCTGCGCCACCCATGAAAAATGGATGTTTTTATAATTCTTTTATAAAAGCTGGAAGGTAATATTTCCGTCACCAACAGGTGAATTAAAACTTTTTATTCCAGAGTGACGGGAATAACTAATGAGGGCATTAAAAAAACGTGAAGTTGCCTGCGTCAGTGGAGCCGCGCCTGCAACCGCCGATCAAGTAAATGCTTTTTTTGAAGGTATTGTCTGGGGCGCACTGGATGGCTTATTGACAGGCGTAACCGTAGGTGGATGCGGGAGCCGTAGCGCAGTACTTGGCATTCTCTCTCAAGGCGCAGGAGCCATTGTAGGCGGGATTATCGGTCCAGTCGCCGGCGCTATCATGGGTGCACTGGTCGGCAGGGATGCTGTTGCAGCATATGCAGCCAATGTCAGAAAACAATATTCCAGTTAACTGGAGTTATTGTACACATACTCTTCATTATCATTGTTTTAATGAAGATTTTATAACGGTAGTTATTTAAATTAAGGAAATAAATGATGCGTGAGTTATCTAAAATCGAAATGGAAACAGTAAGCGGTGGAGCAATAGTTAGCTCTCTGGGTGATGCCGCAGAAGGTGCAGTCTGGGGTTTCATTGAAGGCCTGGCAACAGGTGCAGCAGTAGGTGGCAGCGCCAGCCGTAGTGCGGTCTTTGGTCCGATTGCGCAGGTTGTCGGTCTGGTATTCGGTAGTATTGTTGGCCCGATTGTTGGAACTGTCATGGGCGCACTGTGGGGCAAAGACACTGTTGCTGCTTACGGAGCCGATTTCCGCCAGAATTACGGCACAAGCGGTAGCGTTACACTCGTATAACAGAAAGCATAAATAAAATAACCCCTGCATTCAGGCGCGATTATTATATTTGTCGATAAAATTAACCTGATGGATATGATAAGTCAGTGCTGACCCGCTTGCAGAACTACCTCCTGGAAAATTAAGGGGTCATCTTAACGTTTCGTTACCTGAATAATAAAGGGTTTTCTTAAAACTCCACAGTGAGAATAGCTGTGGAGTTTTATTTATATCGCTATATTAAGAGAGCGGCAGGCGCATTTTTTGAGGGGAGGAAGAATAAGAGAAGGCGAAAAATAGAGGGTGGCTGAATAGCCATATTAACGGCTGCACCCGGGGTAAACGTAAACTGCGATCGTGCTTTTGGCAGAAAACCGCCGCTTAACAGCGACGGCATTCTCTTTTATATCGCCCGTCTCTTTTACTTATCGACGCCCTGCACCAGCACTACGCGGTACTCTGCGCCTTTCAGGCGGTGCTGTTTGGCTTCCTGATATTCCGGGCTGTCATACCAGCCGTGTGCAGCTTCAACAGAGGGGAATTCCAGTACGACAACGCCGTCCGCTTCTGGCCCTTCCAGCGTCTCCAGCTGGCCATAAAACGCCAGAGGGTTGACAGGATGGTCGCCGCGCGCCTTTCCCGCCTTTTCGCCGTAGATAGCGAACTCTTCAGGGTTGGTGATTTTATCGCGAATAAAAATGACGTATGCGCTCATTATCGGTTCCTTTATGCCTGGCGTTTGTCTTCAGTGTTGGTGTCAAAATCGGATGCGTCGTGGCGTTCATGTAGCTGTTCGGCCGGTTCGCCCATTACGCGGTTTACCTTGCGACCCCGGATCACCGCCGGACGCTCTGCAATTTCCTGCGCCCAGCGCACCACGTTTTTGTAAGATTTGGCGTCGAGAAATTCTGACGCGCCGTACTGGTTGTTCAGCACCAGACCGCCAAACCACGGCCAGGTTGCGATGTCGGCAATGGTATAAGCGTCACCACCGAGGAAACGGCTCTCTGCCAGACGACGATCCAGCACGTCGAGCAGGCGCTTGGTCTCCAGCGTATAGCGGTTAATCGCGTACTCAATCTTTTCCGGGGCATAGTGATAGAAGTGGCCAAAGCCACCGCCCACGAAGGGAGCCGCGCCCTGCAGCCAGAACAGCCAGTTCAGCGCTTCAGTGCGGCCCGCGCGATCGTCCGGCAGGAAGTGTCCAAACTTCTCCGCCAGATAAAGCAGAATATTACCCGACTCAAACACGCGCTGCGGCGGCGTAACCGAATGGTCACTCAGCGCCGGGATTTTGCTGTTAGGGTTAATATCAACAAAGCCGCTGCCGAACTGATCGCCGTCGCCAATGCGAATCAGCCAAGCGTCATACTCAGCCTCTTTTACGCCTACCGCCAGCAGCTCCTCCAGCAGGATCGTGACTTTCTGACCGTTCGGCGTGCCGAGCGAGTAGAGCTGGAGCGGATGCTTGCCAACCGGCAGCGTTTTCTCATGCGTTGCACCTGACACCGGACGATTGGTTGCGGCACCGTTGCCTTTGGCGTTCGGCTCCCATTTCCAGACTGTTGCGGGCTGATAGCTATTTTCCGACATAGTGAAGGTTCGCCTTGTTGATGTGAGTGGATCTCGACGCTTTTGAGTGTAGCAGGGCGAAAAATTGCGGTTTAACCCTGCTGGCGTTAATCGACGCTCTGATAGCGATTGAGGATAAAAGCAACGCGCCCATCTTCATAAGTGGAAAAATCACTGCCCTTTTCCAGCCGTTGCAAAAGCCGGTTCAGACCCGTCGGGCGGGGGGCTGGTGGTTCTGGTCGTGAAGGCGCGTCAGGGGGCGCTGCTGCGCGGGCAGCACTCGGGTGAGAAAGATTCGGTCTGGTTCAGCAGGGGCAAGGCTGATGCCGTGCAAGGTATCCGTCCCCGGCGATGTACGGGCGCAGTATGCTGCCGCCTGTTGCACCGCCTGCGATTGGCATACCCCCCTCTGCCTGGCTTCCAGGCGCAGGCGATTACCGATGCCGCCTGCCTGTCGCGCACCCAGGCGTGCGTCGTCAGGAAGCCCCGCCGGGAGCGTTAGCGGCTCAGCAGCTCGCGCTCGATCAGTTCGCGCGTTTCGACCGCCTGCACCTTCATCTTTTCGGGATAGCCAAACAGTGCGGAGGCAATAATCGACTCGCCGCCTACTTTAAACGTGCGGTTGGCAAAGTCCATTTCGCGCAGCGTCTGGAACAGGGTGTCGAAGTCGACTTCGCCTTCGCCGACGCCGACATGCTGGTGGATAGTCGCATCCACGCCCGGCGGGTTAACGATGTAGCGGCAGTGCTTGGTGTGGTTCATGGTATCGGCAATCAGCACGTGTGACAGATCGTCACCGGCATACTCCAGCATTGGCCTGACGTCGCCTTTGCCATTATCGTAGAAGAAGGTGTGTGGCACGCTGTATATATACTTCACGTTGTCGCTGCGGAACGACTTCACCATATCCGCGGTTTCGTTGCTGTTTTCGCAGAAGTCCCACGGGTGCGACTGGATTTCGACGCGGATATGCTCGCGTTCAAAAATGGGCAGCAGCTCTTCCATTGAGCGGTAAAACATCTCTTCACAGATCTCCGGCTCGTTCGGGTTACCGGAAAGCTCGGTATTAATCACCTGTACGCCCATCTCAACCGCAATCTCAATCATGCGCTTCCAGTTCTTCACCGCCGCCTGGCGGCGCAGCTCATCCGGGCCAGACCAGCGATAGACCGTAATAAAAGAGGAGATCTCCAGACCCGTGGCGTTCAGCGCATTCTTGTATTCGCGCATAATTTCGCGGCTGGCTTTAGGATGCTTATAGAAGGGGTTAATCTGCGGATGGGGCGACTGTTCAATATATTTGTATCCCCATTCCGCCACCTGATGCACCATGCGCGTAATGCCCATGTCCCTGATGACATCCACATCAAAAGCAATTTTCATCTCTCTACTCCAGGCTCAACGTTAGCGTTTTCGTTAAACAGCCCGTCAGGCTGCCGATGCTTCCTGTGCCCTGTGCCCTGTGCGCGGTGTGAACCGCGACCGCTTTAGCAGGCAGTGAGAGCGCAAAATGGCTGTCGACAGCACAACGGATAAAAGAGGCATTTCATGGCTCAGCGGCTGGCGCAGCGCGCAGGCAACACGATCGGCGATCCTGCCTGATTGCACACTCGCAGGGCAGGTCAGATCGAGACGAATATACCCCCTTGTTTTTTCAGTGAGTTAACGGCCGTATCGGCCCCGCCTCGCTTTCACGCTGGCAGGGATAAAGCCGCCCTCTGTAACGGTTTACGGATGGCATGTCATCCTGCTTCAACCGCGGGTCTGCTGCATGTGTATCAAATGTTTATTTCGACTGAAAGGTTTGAAGAAATAAATATTCCGATTTGCGAAGAGGATCAAATTCACAGCCTACGCTGAGCACGCGTTTTGCTCTGCCAGGCCGATCAGCCTCGGCAGGAGGTTGCGCAAGCGTTGGTCCTGAAACGTCTGTGTGACAAAGGGTCAGTGCAATAAGCAAGTGCCTGCTCTGTGCGTGAGAAGAGCAGACCTTTCTTGCCCGCCAGCGTTTGACGCACGCGATACCGCCAGGATGCCTGCTCTGCAGGAGGGGAACAGCAAATTAAAGTAAAGCGCAAGATGCCTCGCACTTCACGCTGCGGCTTTATGCTTCAGCGCGCTTTCTTGCTGGCCCGGGAAGGGGGATGGCACAAACTGCAGGTAAACAGCGCGCTGGTATAGCGTGAAGTAGAAATAAAGTTTCCGCCACAGTTGGCGCACGTCACCTGTTCCAGCATATTACAGTCGACAAAGCGCAGCAGCGTCCAGGCACGCGTAAATTCCAGCACGGGTTTTTCATCTGGCTCGCATGGGCACTGTTCACGATAAAGCCGGTAGGCTTTTAGCAGTGTTTCTATTGGGCGCTTCTTTTCTGTTCTTTGCAGATAAAGATAAATATTATAAAAAAGCGAAGAGTGGATATTTTGCTCCCATGACATAAACCAGTCAGGTGAGAAAGGTAACATCCCCTTGGCTGGCGAGCAGCCGTTTATCTCTTTATACAGCCGTAGCAGTTTTCTGCGGCTGAGTGCAGTTTCGCTTTCTAAAACCTGCATACGCGCCCCGGCGCGAATAAGCGCCATGGCGATATGGATATCGTTAATTTCATCGAGAATGTTTTGGTCGCTCATCACATGGCCACTACTCTGAACCGTCGGAATCGGTAAGGGTATGAAGCAGATCCGTTGACAGTATGATGCCGGTATGAACGCGCTGTAGCGCATCAATACGTGAATCTTTCGTCAAAAAATCGATCACGGCTTCACTGTTAATACGCAGCTGGCAAATAAGCTGATTTGTTGAGGCCAGCTTAATCAACTGCGATACAGAAAGGTTTTTTAATTTATTCATTAAAGGATCGGTCAGACCTAAACGAAAGCGGGCCGCATCTTTATCCTCTTTAATCAGAGATTGCGCCAGCAAAAGATAAGAGAGGTTGAGGTCGTTAATATTTTGAACCTGATCGTGTTGAGCGTGCATTGACTGCATTTTTTTTACCTGAATGTAGTGAGTTTTTTTTTACAAACATACGTTATGCTTCATGCAAATGAAGCTGTTTGCTAATAATGCAAATGGAAAAAGGGCCTGTTTAATAACGCAGGGAAAGTAACACCTGAAATCTTAATGGAAGATAAACGGAAAGTGCATGAAATAGTGAATACCCGGCAAGAGTTATCGTTATTACGCCGCTTTCGCGAGGCATTAAACAGCGAATAACGTTCGCTTACCTGCCATTGAGTATTTTTTTATAGATAAATCAGTGGATTAAATATCCGTTCTGGATAAGGATGTCAGCGGCTGTTTCAGGCGGTATTTCCACTGATGGCCTGAGGCCTTAGAAATAATCTTGTTGTTAATCATGCTGATATCAGATATGCAGCCTGCTTGCTTATAATAGAGAGCTTTTGCAAAGGCATGTTAAATAAAAACGCCTGGTATTTTTTTTCTGTGGCTGAATGTTATCAGGTATCAGAGCAGAATATGTGCAGATGCCGCTCACGGGTATTAAACGGCGTGGGATAAAAATAAAAGCGAGAGCAATCGAGTCTCTGGCATAAAACCTGTGAGGGAGGCTGAGCAGGGCCTCTGTTTGCGGTATCCCTGCTTTGCTGAGTCAGCTTTTCAGCCTCTGTTTACCGGAGTGGCGTCAGCATCCTTGCTTGCCAGTGTGGCCTGTGCAGGGAGATACCGTTCAGCGCGTAAGGTGTCAGTGTCGCTGTCTGTTTCCTGTGTCAGACTATAAAGCGCAACCAGCCAGTCGTAAGCCCAGCGCAGGCCCTGGCTCAGCGGCTGCGGCTCCAGCTGGGTTAATCGATCGGCATGCCTCGCACAGGCAGCTGAAGCGGTAAAGATGGCGTCTGAAAGCACAACTTTGCTTCGCGGGCGCCGCTCTGCTGGCGTATCGGCATACCCCAGCCAGGTGACAAATTCATTGACTGTGACAGCCGCACAGGCGATCTGGGCTTCGTCGCACCCGGCGCCAGCCGCCAGTCGCTCACGCAAACGGGCGCATAAGTCCCGCTGCACGCTTCTCTTAATCAGCAGATCGACCATCAGTTGCAGCCTTGATGAGGAGAGGCTTAGTCTCTTCAGACGCGGATGGGCTGGCGTAAGCTGTCGCAGGTGTGCTATCCAGGCGCGGTAGATCGCTGATGCCAGGTCAGGCTGTTTATCCCCGATCGGGTTTACCGCCTCAAGGGGCTCGGCAAAAAGATCGATAACGGGCACGCTGACTTTCTGTGAGAGAGGCGATTTCTGTCGGAAGAGGGCATAAGTCTGCGCCAGTAATCCCGGCGGCAGATCCAGAGCCGTCAGCAAATCGCCGTGGCGATCGATATGCTGCTGCAGATGCTGAACCAGGTGCTTTATCTGCTGCGCGCGTGCGGCGCGCTGCGCCGCCGTTGGGGGAAGAAAGGGAGCAAACAGGGCCTCGGTATCTTGCTCGCAGGTTTCCAGTAGCGCACGGTAGCGCTGATGGCGGTTTGTCTGGTTAACCGTCTCTTTTAGCCAGGCGCGGGTTTGCTGAAGTGCGTCGCCGTCAGCAAGCTGAAGCACTCCCCAGGCAATCTCCGTGCGCATAAGAACGCGCTGTACGCTTTCGTCACTCTGACGCTGTGCAGCGCCGCGCCTGTCCTCGGCGGTAAGCGCCCAGACCAGGCGCGGCGTGGCCGGCACGGTCTCGGTGAGGCTGAGCCAGGCCGTCAGCTGTTGCGCAACGGCATGGGCGGCATCAGCCGTGTCGGCAGGCTGACACACCAGCAGCGCATCGGGCAGTAAACGACGGGCATAGTCGCTGAGGCAGCGGGCAGGAATTTGAATAATGTCTGCCGGACAGCCATCCGGCTCGTCGTGTTGCAGCGTCAGCTCGGCACAGGCGTGCGCCAGATCCGCCACCCTGACCGATTGGGCAGCCAGCGGCTGGTCATGGCATAGCGGAAAGATCGCTATCTGCTGGGGATCGGCGGTCTCATCTGCCTGTGCTGCAAACCGGCACATCGTCTCGCTCAGCAGCAGGCTCTCACCGGCCAGCACCTGCGTCACGTTTCCCAGCTGCGCCAGCAGCCCGGCATGCCGTCGCCAGGCGGCCGTAAGCCTGGCGTCATTGCCCCACAGCGGAGCGAGAAGCTGCGCCCGATCGTCCTGGCGCAGGCGCGGTAGCAGATCTGCCATCTCCATCAGCAGTGCAGCAGAGAGAGGGGCAGGGGCGTGACGCTGGCAGGCAATAAGCATGTCCATCGCCTCTACCGTGCTCATACCCGGCAGCGGCTGGCGCATCGCCTGGGGCCGCACCGCCTCCAGCCTGCTGCACATCTCCTCTGGCAACAGGTGAACGTGCGCCTGCTCAGCCAGCCGTTGCGCAAATTCACCTTCACGATAAAGCGACAGCAGCAGCGGCGCGTGTTGCGTAACAGGCAGAGTGTGAGCAGTAAAGCGAACAGCGATGTCGGACTGATGCCAGGCCGGATGCACATGGGTGAAGTAGTCGAGCTTGCGCTCGCCACAGCGCAACCAGAGTGTAGCATCAGCGCGATTGAGCAAGGTTTTCAACAGCGCCTTTTTGCTGGCCAGGGCGTGTCCATAGATCCCGATGGCGAGCGGCTGATGCGCAAGTGCTTCAATACGCTGAGCGCAGCCCATCAGGCGTGAAAGCTGCGCCAGTATTGCCTCAGCCTCATCCTCCAGTCGTGGGGCATGGTGGCGCGAATGGAGCAGCCAGTGGGTCAGGGCCGCAAGCTTGGTTGATAACGCATTCATGGATAAATTTTCCCGCTGTCGATCCAGTACTGGTCAGTGGCACTGCCCCCGTCGCCTGATGTGTTTAAGCTGAGCCGCAGTTTTTGCGGTGCCACTTCGCGACCATCCTCCATCTGCACGCTGCCCAGAGAGAAGGTCCCACTCTGCGCATCGCGCTGTAACGCCACCCATAGCGTTTTGCCGGAGGCCACCTGCCGGGCAAGCTCACTATCGACAATACTTAACTCATACAGCGGCGAAGCGGGCCAGCTGGCGTTCGCTAACTGGCGAAAACCAAGGCGAAGGGTACCGTGCAGTGGGAAGCAGAGCGTCGGATCAAGCGGTGCGCTCCCCTCATCAAGCTGCTCCGGGCCATACCAGACCTGCGCTTCGCTAAGCGTATTGCCACTGCTCAGCGGGCCCATAAAGCGAATCGTTGAATAAGGTCTGATTTTTGCCGCATTAAAGTGAAAGCCGGGCAGGCGAAGATCTGTGGCCAGACGATAGAGCATCGCCCCGATAGCTGCCGTGGACTTCGCATTGGTCAGCGCACCCTGGTCGCTGAGCGGACACGCTGTTTCGACGCGGTAATCGTTAAGAGAGAGGATGCGGCTGGCCGGCACAGGCTGCAGCGAACGCAGCAGCGACTGGACGCCGGGCAGAGAGGCGGGTCGTCCAGCCACCAGCAGAAGATCGCAGTGGTAAAAAGCGATGGCTTCACACAGGGCACGCAGAGGCGTGGTGATGGCAACCTGTCCCGTCATAAACGCCTTATTGAGCGCGGCAAAGTCGATATGTAGCGGCGTTGCCAGCAGATCAAACGCTTCACTGACCGCTGGCGCAGCGCAGCGGACGCAGTCGTTAATCCATGCTATGACGCCCGCACTCGGTGGTGCAGGCAGCAGCGAGGCGAAGCGGGTTTCCAGCACGTCGTCACCGCACACCATCGCGCGCTGTTGCCATTGCGCCAGTATTTGCTCGCCCAGAGGGATCAGGATCTGTAGCGCAACCTGCTGCGGCATTGCGCCGTCACGCTCTGCGCCAGGCGCATCACCAAACAGCTGTGCCATCAGCGGCGAGGTTGCCGCAACACCGTAGCGGTGGAGCTGCGCATCGACAGCGGGCAGAATCAGCTGCTGGATGACATCACGCAGTATGTCATCACCGGCCATTTTAAACCCCTCGCGAAACAGCAATGACGGTCGGATTTCCGGCGGAGTGGCTGGGCTATCGCCACAGGTGTATTCCACGATAGCCATATCTGTCGTACCGCCGCCAATATCCAGCGAGGCGATACGTAACCGCTGCTCGCCGTCGGCAGGCGCTTCTGGTAAGCGATCGGGGCGCGCCAGCGTGCGCAGCAGCAGAGCGGCCCGCCCGCCATAGCGATGCACGGCTTCGTGATAGAGCCACGCCAGCTGGCCGCAGGTTGCCTCGTCCCAGTCTATGTGAATAGCGGGCAGCGGCAGGCTGCTCTGGCATCCCGCCTCCGCATAGCGAAACGCGGCATCCAGGGGATGCCAGCCTCTGGCTTTCCAGATAAGCGCCACGGCCTCCTCCATGCGCTGACGAAACAGGGCCTGCTCCTGCAACGGCATGGCTGAGGGCAGCGTCAAAATAATCGAGCGCAGTCGGCGACCGGTATCGCGCTGTCCCATCCGCAAACGCGAGGCGATGCTGTTCATCTGCATTAGCGCCTGCGCCAGCAGTTCGGTCAGCATCAGTGTCATCAGCGAACTACGGCTGTAGCGAGGAGAGAAAACAGGCAGGCGCGCCTCTTCCGGCAGGCTGGAGAGCAGCACGCCTTCGCTGTTCAACAGGCGCATTAGCGGCATCGCCACAGCAGGCTTCGCCTCATGCCGTGCCTCATTGAGCGCGCTGAAATACCATGGCGCATCCGCAGGCGCGGTATCCCAGAGATAGCGTCGTGCGCTTGAGAGTCCACTGGCACCCTGGCTTCCGTTGCTTTTCGTCGCCAGCAGACACGCCTCTTTGCCTGTGCGCACCAGGGAGGGCCAGGCAAAGGCCGCCTCGCGTCCGCTTTCTGCCGAGTAACAGGGATTGCCAAAGTGCGTCTCGCTGAAGGTAATTCGGCTGGAGAAGAGCGGTTCATTTATCAGGGTGGGATCGCTGAATGCGCGCAACTGTAAACCGGTGCACTGGCGTAACCCCTCGTTTTTGAGCCCGTGATCTTCCATCAAAATACCGGCGGTGTGGCTGTTGCCGACATCAAGCACCAGATCGACGTCGATCGCGCGTGATGAAATTGCGTCGCCGATCAGCCGTACCTCCAGCCCTGTCAGTTGCTCACCCATCAACTCCAGAAGATTGAGGTAGTGCGCCTGATAGCTGAAATATTTTAGTGCACGGGCTTTCGCCTCCTCGCTGTAGCCCAGCGCGGTCGCGCTGAGCGTAAAGGTTTCGCGCAGCCAGCCATCAACCCAGGTCTGATCGAGGAACTCGGCAAGCTCATGATTCTGCCACGCCAGACGAAACCGCGTGCCGTTGCGAACATCCGCACAGCAAGGGGCCAGGGCAGCTGTTTCATCTCCGTCTGGATCGGTTTGAGTATCAAAGGCCAGCGTCACCTGGACATCATGATGAGCGGCATTCGGGGTAGCCAGCCGGTTGAACTGTACTCTCGCCCAGTTAAAAGGCCCGGCGGAGACGGCCTGCCGGGTCGAAGCCCGTAGCAGCGGCAGTGGCAGCCAGCAGTTATTCAGCAGGGTCAGCGACTCTTCAGCGGTGAAGTGACTTTCTGGCTTCACAATCTCTGAGACGTGACTTTGCGGGTGCGTAAGCTGATATTTGTCCGTGGCGGAGAGATAGTCGAGGCGTAAAAGTGGCCCGTTCGCCGTCTGGCGAGCGAAGCGTCCGCTGCAGGGGTTAAAGGCGGTCAGCGAGACGCCAGCATCCAGCAGCTGGATGCCGCTGTTCTGAATCAGGGTAATGCCTGCCTGGAGGTTTGAGAGATCAACCATCATGATGTTATTTCTTTACCTTGCGCACGGTGATGGCTACCGGCAGGCCATCGCCAAAATCGGCATTGCAGAGCGTGATGCCATCTGCATTGCGGTTACAGATCACATCCGGAACGGTTAGCCGCGAACCGTCTGTGCATTTGGCCTTGCCGTGACTTTTTACAATAAGGTTGCCAGACTGCATCAGACCGAACCGGATGCCAGACTGGCAGGAAACCTGAGAAATGGTCGTGAGCTGCGCCAGGCTACTGGCGGGCGTAATGGTTATATAGAAAGTCGAGATCGTGTGAAAATCGGTCCCGCGCTGACGCGGCGTCAGCTGCCATCTACCGTTAAAAAAACGCGTCGAGCCGGTGCGAAGATCCTGAACGGGAAGCGCCAGCGCGTCCGTGGGCTCTCTCTCCTCAGTATGAGGTGCAGGGGCGCGATCAGGCTGCGCGAGCCCGGCATCTGCCAGCGGCAGCTGCACCTTGTTAAGCTGAGAGAGTATCTGCACTGACGCGGTGCTGGCAGGTTCTGGCGAGGGCACGACGATCGCGGGACGCGTCAGGGCCGTCGGGAGCCGGGCAGTGAGTCGAGGCCAGAAAACGAGCGCGCCACAGGCAACCAGTAACGAGCCGGTTAAGATCCGGCGAACAAGCGGGAGACGTGCACGGCCTGCGGCGGGGCTCTCCGGCGGTGTTAATTTTTCGTCAGCAGGGTGATGGGCTAAAGCGACCACAACAGCCTCCTGCTCACTCTCTTCCCGGTGAGGCAGCAGAGGCTCACATCCGGTGATAACCGGCGCGGGCTCGGTTTTTAATGCGGCACGCAGCGGAGCCAGAGGCTCCTCTTCGGGCGAGCGGTCAAAAGGCAGCGATCCCCAGAACGTAATGACCGGCACGCCCTCGACCAGATAAACGAACTGGCTGCCGGGAAAGTGCAGAATATTTGGCAGCAGGGCCGCTAACAGCTGGGCAACGCTATCCTGTGACTGGCGAAACTGCTGCGCCAGCGTGGTAAGGGCGGTCGCGCATCTTTCCAGACAGGCCAGCGCCGCGCGCTGCTGGTCAGGGCTGGCCGCCGCCCATGGCACAACCTCACCCTGGTGAGGGGCGTACCAGTGAATGCGCTGGTTCGTCTCATTGATCTGAGGAACAGCCAGAGAGTGGAATAGCTCATGCTGTTTACGCAGACGTAAGGTTTCACGAATTTGCTGCGCTAATTCAATGATGCGTTGACCGTTTTCACCCAGCGCGCAAAATTCATCTGTTCTGCCGCTGCGCAGGAGAGGTTTAGCCACGTAGTCTGTTCCGTTATAAAAAAGAGTGGCTATTTTAAATGACTTTTCATCGGCAGGAGTCAGAATGATTCAGGCAATAAGCGGCAATCATTGCCGGTATATTGCTGCTTTCCTGGTTTTGTCAGATAACGATCTCTGGCAGAGAGAGAAAAGAAAATCATTTCCTGACGACGCAACAATTTATAATCGCTTCATTAACACTTTTATTAAAGCAGCGGGTGTTCAGTGCGCCCTTTTTTATTTATTAAATATTGATGCTGTAAGCTTTTCCTTTTGGGGTTTCCTGGGTTCGCCCCTCTGCGCTGTAGATCGCTGTAGCCGCACTGGCTTTACTGACCATGTTTTTTAGCATGGCGGCCTTTTTCATCTGTAACTCAATTAAGGGGCAGGCGTTATTATTCATCTCTTTTGTGACGCGTACCGTGGCAATAATGTTATCCCACAAACGTTTTAAGCCAGGATGTTGCCCATAGGGCGCAGCGATACCTGCCTGGCGCTCTTCGGCTTTACGCTGCTCATCATAAAAGTTGATCGCCGAGAGCAAACGGCTTTTGCTGTCTGACAGCATTTGCAGGGCCACCGGATTCACCTGGGCCCGGTTGAGCTGATTTAACTCTTCTGCCAGTACGATTTCCAGCTCCTGAAGCAGCTGCTGCATGTTATTAAGCGTATTACGTAAGTTATTCATTGGCTGGTCAGATGTTATTTAAAAAAGATCAAACATATCCCGCACCAGGGATTGAGAAATTTTATCGGCATCAACAGGAAGTTCTCCCGTCGCCAGCGCTGATTTAATACGGTCCAGACGCGCATAGTTAAGATCGTGCGTATCGTCTGTCTGTAGCTGACGTACCTGATTGTTCAGGCTGACCCGGGTCCCCGTGCAGGCCGTGCTGGTAAGTGAGGCGCGCCTGTTCTCACGGCTGCCCCTTTCCCGATGAACTTCTGGCAGTGAGGCAGGTGAAATTTTCTGCGTGCGGTCTATGCTCATCATGATCCTCGTCAATGGTATTCATCATCATCCTCTCCCTTTACTAAAACTATCGGTTAGTGCGGCTATTACTAAAGTCAGAAGCAAAATTATCTCTCTCTACCGCTCCTGATCCGCGGCAATGCTCGCTTTTCCCGGTGCGATGGCGGTAGCGGTCACGATCTGTCCGGAAGCTGACTGGATGCGAAAAGAGGCATTCAGGGCGGCGTTATCCAGCGCTTTACCGGTGGCGCTGATGCGAAAGCCGTTACCGATATAGGTCATATCGACTTTTTGTCCGGCTTTAATCATCCACTGCGGGCGCAGCTGACGCTCTACCAGTGGCTCACCCGGATTCACCGTGCGCTGGGCGATACGACCGACAATGCGCGCCGGCTCAAAAATCAGGCCGTTTGGCGCATGAGCCAGCGAACCACGCTGCGGGCGAATATCTTCACGCGTTACGCTCTGGCCC
This sequence comes from Pantoea sp. KPR_PJ, assembly GCF_041386365.1. Taxonomy (NCBI): domain Bacteria; kingdom Pseudomonadati; phylum Pseudomonadota; class Gammaproteobacteria; order Enterobacterales; family Erwiniaceae; genus Pantoea; species Pantoea sp. KPR_PJ. The sequence continues at coordinate 122,120 of NZ_JABMIK010000004.1, forward strand.
GGGGGAATGGCCCGCGTGGCCTGCCACCAGGTGGCGGTGATATCCAGACTGACCTGAATAAAGTGGCGTCGTGTGCCGCACTGCGCGATGACGCTGTGCATACCTGACAGGCGATTCAGGCGGCCGCTCAGCGAGAGTGAAGGCGTTGCGCACAGCGTTGCCAGCTGTGCCGGAGGGGTCAGCAGCCTGAGCGAAACGTCAGGATGGGCCTCTGGCGGCAGCAGTTCATTCTGGTTAAAGAGCGCCGCGATGCGCGTCTGGAGCGTGCGCTCCTCGGCGTGTGCGGGCAAAAAGAGCGTACCCCCCATAAAAAGCATGCACAGTGTGACAAGCCAGGTTTTTAATCTGCATGGATGCAAGGTGTGAAAAGGATATAAGGAGGAAATACCCACAGGATGCATTCTCTGTTTTTCGTCGGATAGCCATTTATAGTACGTGATTTTTCTTTTTTTAAAGAAGGTGAAATAAGCCGATGAATGCGCGCTTTTAATCGGGTTATTTATTGAGTTTTTGTTGATATAAAGTAAAAGAGCCAAGTAGAGCAGCTTTTGTCTACTTTTTAGATTATAGAATTTATTTCCCCTCCTCTAATATGCAGGCCAATCCACTTCCTGACAGACGAGAGTGCTTTAATCTATGCTCGATAAGCTCGACAGAGAGCTACGCTTTCAGCAGGAGGCGCTGACTCTCCTTAATAAAAGACAGAATATCCTCGCATCTAACGTTGCGAATGCTGATACACCAGGCTATCTCGCCAGAGATATCGATTTTTCTGCGCAGCTTAAATCAGCGGTTGAGCGCGGCAATAATAATGGTCCACTGGCGTTAACGCTAACATCCGGGCGACATATTGCGGCAAGTGCTTCACCGCTGGATGACGCTGCGCTGTTATATCGTATTCCTGACCAGCCTGCCGCAGATGGTAACACGGTTGATATGGACCGGGAGCGTGTCAATTTTGCAGATAACAGCGTGCGTTATCAGTCAGGTATCACCATTCTTGGCACGCAAATAAAAAACATGATGAGCGTAATTAATCAGGGCTAATAATCACCATGTCACTCTTCTCTGTTTTTAATATTTCCGGCTCGGCGATGGCAGCGCAGTCTAAAAGGCTTAACGTCAGCGCCAGTAATATGGCAAATGCCGACAGCATTGCCGGTCCAGACGGCAAACCTTACCGCGCCAAAGAGGTGATCTTTCAGGTTGATGGTTCGCCGGATCAGGCCACTGGCGGCGTTCGCGTGAGCGAAGTGGTAGAGAGCCACGCCCCGGATCGTCTGGTTTATTCACCCGGCAATCCCCTGGCCGACAGCAAAGGGTATCTGCATATGCCGAATGTCGACGTCGCTGGCGAAATGGTTAACACCATCTCAGCATCGCGCAGCTATCAGGCCAACGTGGATGTGATGAACACCGCGAAAAACCTGATGCTGAAAACCCTTACGCTTGGTCAATAAAGGAACGACACCATGGCAGTCACGCCAGTAATGGGCAGTGCGCAAAGCGGTGCCACCCTCAAGGCAGAAACCGGCACCAGCGCGGCCGAGCTGATGAATAACTTTATGACCCTGCTGGTGGCGCAAATGAAAAACCAGGATCCGACTAACCCGATGGATAACAACCAGATGACCTCGCAGCTGGCGCAGTTCAATACCGCATCGGGCGTTGAGCAGCTCAACAGCACGCTCAACAACGTCGGAACGCTGGTCTCCAGTATGCAGCAAATGAATGCCAGCAGCTGGATCGGACGTAGCGTAATGATTGCCGGCAATCCCGTGGTCAGTAGCCGCGATGCGGAGGGCGCTAATAATGCATTTGCCTTCTCGCTGGATAAGGGCGCAGACAAGGTGCAGGTCACGCTGACGGATAAAGAGGGCAACGCTTATCGTGCGGAACTGGACAATGTTAAGGCCGGTATTCATCACTACAACCTGAATGAGATCGGTAACTTTCAGCCGACTCCGCCGCCAGCCGACACCAACTTCACCGTCTCTTTCTCTGCGGTAAACGCCAGCGGCGATGCGCCCAATATCGTGGCGTTAAAGCGGGCGAAGGTTGACAGCGTCTCCTTCTCGCCGTCGGGGTCGGTGCTACAGCTTGGGCTCGATGGCACGGCCACCCTCGGCCAGGTTTACGAAATCGAATAATTTTAGCTTTCAGGAACAACAGCAATGAGTTTTTCACAAGGCCTCAGCGGCCTGAATGCAGCCTCTCAGGCGCTGGATGTTGTCGGTAACAACATCGCTAACTCGCAAACCGTAGGTTTCAAATCAGGCTCTGTCGCGTTTGCCGATGTCTTTGCCGGATCGCAGATTGGTATGGGCGTGCAGGTCTCCGGCGTCAATCAGAGCTTTACCGATGGCGTGCTGGGCGCGGGCACCGGTAGCCTGGACATGGGTATTCAGGGCAACGGTTTTTTCCGCCTGGTCAACGAAGCCGGGCGCGTCTTTTACAGCCGTAATGGCCAGTTTAAAAGCGACGCGAACGGCTACATCGTTAATAACCAGGGCATGTTTCTGACCGGCTATCAGGCCACCGGCACTCCTCCGGCGATTCAGCCCGGTGCAGCGGTTGGACCGATTAAGATCCCGACCGGACAGATGGCGGCACGTGCGTCAGACAGCGGTACGCTGTACGGCAACCTGAACTCCGGCACACCCGTTGTCACCACAACCCCGTTCGACCCCAAAAACAACACCAGTTACAGCTCGGTAACGCAGGCGGATGCCTACGATAGCCTCGGCAACAAACACACTATCAATATCTACTTTGCAAAAACCGCAGATAACCAGTGGACGGCTTACTCCCGTGACGCCACGGCTCCCGGCACCGGTTATCAGCAGACGACACTGCAATTTGATACTGCCGGTCATTTGACCACCCTTCCGGCGAAGCTCAACGTGCAGAGCGCGGCCTATAACGGAGCCGAAGCGCTGAATTTCGACTTCGATCTGACCGGCATGACGCAGCAGGCTTCCGATACCGCCATGAACAGCCCAACCACCACCGGTTACGCACCAGGGCTGATGAATGGTTATACCGTGGGTGATAACGGTCAGGTTATCGCCTCTTACAGCAACGGGCAGAAGCAGATTCTGGGACAGGTCGTTCTGAGTAACTTTACCAACCCTGGCGGACTCGCTTCGCAGGGCAACAACTGCTGGGCAGAGACGCCGGAGTCCGGCCAGCCGGTCATCGGCACCTCGGGTTCAGGCAATTTGGGCACGCTCTACGGCAATAAGCTGGAAGCTTCTAACGTCGATCTCAGCAAAGAGATGGTCAACATGATCGTTTACCAGCGTAACTACCAGTCGAATTCGCAAACGATCAAAATCCAGTCTGAGCTGTTGCAGACACTGGTTAACCTGGGATAACGGCGGCTCATCATGGATCGCGCAATTTATACCGCCCTGGGCGCGGCAAATGCGGCGCTCAACCGCCAGGCGATAACGGCGAATAATCTGGCTAACGCCTCCACGACAGGCTTTCGGGCGCAGCTAACGGCCTATCGCGCCGTGCCGGTTAACGGCCCATCGGTGGCCACCCGCACGCTGGTCACAGAGTCCACGCCCTGGAACGATTCGACGCCGGGTGTCGTCCACCAGACCGACCGCGATCTTGATGTCGCGCTGCCCCAAAACGGCTGGCTGGCCGTTCAGCTACCTGATGGCAGCGAAGGCTATACCCGGGATGGCAGCATTGACGTTGACAGCGAAGGGATGCTGCGCGTGCGCGGCCTGCCGCTGCTGGGCGATGGCGGTCCGCTGACCGTTCCGACGCAGTCAAAAATAACGGTGGGTGCGGATGGCACTCTGACCGCGCTGGGCGCAGGTGACGAACCCAGCGCGCTGGCGCAGGTGGGCCGGATAAAAATGGTCAAGGCGTCGGCAGAGATGCTGCAGAGGGGCGATGACGGCCTGTTTCATGTCAGCGACAAGGGGCAGGCAGGCAGCCGCGCACCGCTGCCGCTCGATCCCGATCTGCGGCTGATGCCGGGTATGCTGGAGAGCAGCAACGTCAGTCCGGTTAAAACCATGGTTGAGATGATCGCAACGGCCCGCAGTTTCGAGATGCACATGAAGATCATCAGCTCGGTTGATGACAACGAGAAAAGCGCTAATCAGCTGCTAACGCTGAGCTAAGGCACGGCAGGAGAATTAACTATGATCCGCTCTTTATGGATTGCAAAAACCGGTCTGGAAGCACAGCAGACCAACATGGATGTGATATCCAACAACCTGGCAAACGTCAGTACCAATGGCTTCAAGCGTCAGCGCGCAGTGTTTGAAGATCTTCTTTATCAGACGCTGCGCCAGCCTGGCGCGCAATCCTCTGAGCAGACCACGATTCCCTCTGGTTTGCAGATGGGGACCGGCGTACGTCCGGTTGCGACTGAGCGTATTTTCAGTCAGGGCAGCCTGACCCAGACCAGTAACAGTAAAGATGTCGCCATTCAGGGCGGTGGTTTTTTTCAAATCCAGCTGCCGGATGGCACCACGGGCTATACCCGCGATGGCTCTTTTCAGTTTGATCAGAACGGCCAGCTGGTGACCTCCAGCGGTTATCCGGTCCAGCCTGCCATTACCATTCCGCAGGATGCGCAGTCCCTGACGATTGGTAACGACGGCATTGTGAGCGTCACGCTGCCCGGGCAGACGGCACCGCAGCAGGTAGGCCAGCTCACGCTCAGCACCTTTATTAACGAGTCAGGGCTGGAGAGCATTGGCGAGAATCTCTATCGCGAAACCCAGTCTTCTGGCGCACCGAATGAGACCACGCCAGGCCTGAACGGCGGCGGCACACTGAAGCAAGGCTACGTCGAAACCTCTAACGTTAACGTGGCGGAAGAGCTGGTCAGCATGATTCAGACGCAGCGTGCCTATGAGATCAACAGCAAGGCCGTCACAACGTCCGATCAGATGTTACAGCGCTTAGCGAATCTTTGAGTCTTACTGCGGCCGTCCTGAAACCGGCCGCGGCTTTCCCCACATCGGTTATCACATGATCAACAAGCCCGTTCGCGCGAGGCCTGCATTCGCGCCTGTTCATATTCTGCGCTCACTGCGCACGGTCACGCTGACGCTTATGCTGGGCGGCTGCGCCTGTATTCCTCACCAGCCGCTTATCAGCGGTGCAACGACGGCAGAACCGACCGCCGCAATCACGCCGGAGATTAACGGCTCGATATTCCAGGCGGGTCAGGCAATGAATTACGGCTATCAGCCTATGTTTGAGGATCGCCGTCCGCGCAACGTCGGCGACATTCTGACCATCGTCTTGCAGGAGAACGTCAGCGCGAGCAAAAGCGCCACGGCCAATGCCACACGCGGCAGTTCTGGCTCGCTCGCTTTTGACAGTACACCAGACTTTCTCGCCGGGCTCTTTGGTGGCAGTCGCGCGAAAACGGCGATTTCCGGAAAAAATGACTTTTCCGGCAAAGGTGGCGCGGCCGCTAAAAATACCTTTAGCGGCACCCTGACGGTCACGGTGAAAAAGGTGCTGGTGAACGGCAACCTGCTGGTGGTGGGGGAGAAGCAGATTGAAATCAATCAGGGAACCGAATTTATCCGTTTCTCCGGCGTGGTCAACCCGCGCACCATCAGCGGCAGTAATACCGTGGCGTCAACGCAGGTAGCGGATGCGCGCATTGAATATGTGGGCAACGGTTACATCAACGAGGCGCAGCAGATGGGCTGGCTGCAACGCCTGTTTCTTAATCTTTCTCCCTTTTAGTGCAGCGATCATGAAAACCGTATCCTTATTAGCTTTATTGCGTCTGCTTTGCCTGAGCCTGGCACTGCTGATTTCCTCGACGTCACACGCCGAGCGCATTCGAGACTTAACCTCGGTGCAGGGCGTGCGCAGCAACGCCCTGATTGGTTACGGGCTGGTGGTTGGTCTGGACGGAACCGGCGATCAAACCATGCAGACGCCTTTTACCACACAAAGCCTCAGCAACATGCTCTCACAGCTTGGCATCACGGTGCCGAGCGGCACCAATATGCAGCTAAAAAATGTCGCGGCGGTGATGGTCACTGCCGATTTGCCACCCTTTTCTCGCGTGGGCGACAAGATTGACGTGGTGGTCTCCTCAATGGGCAATGCCAAAAGCCTGCGCGGTGGCACGCTGCTGATGACGCCGCTGAAGGGGGTCGATAACCAGATTTACGCGCTGGCACAGGGCAACCTGCTGGTTACCGGCGCGGGTGCGCAAGGCGGGGGCAGTCGTGTGCAGGTCAACCAGCTAAATGGTGCACGCATCAGTGGGGGGGCAACGGTGGAGCGTGAGGTGATGACGAACTTTGCTGGTGAGCCTCTTCTCAGGCTACAGCTAAATAACGAGGATTTCACGGTCGCGCAGCAGATTAGCGATGAGATTAACCGCCGCTTTGGGCCGGCCACTGCCGTCGCAGAAGATGCCCGTGTGATCCGGCTCAATGCCCCTCAGGAGAGCGCCGCGCGCGTACGCTTTCTGGCGACGGTGCAAAATCTTCAGGTCAACGCGGGGGCGGGTGATGCCAGAGTCATTATTAACTCACGCACCGGCTCTGTGGTCATGAACCGCCACGTCATGCTGGACGCCTGTGCCGTGGCCCAGGGCGATTTAACGGTGGAAGTATCGCGCACTCATCAGGTCAGCCAGCCCACCACGCCGCTGGCGGGGGGAGAGACGGTGGTCACGCCGAATACTCAGGTGTCGGTGCGCGCAGCAGGAGGGGCATTACAGCGCATTAACACCAGCGCCGATCTTAACAGTGTGGTGCGCGCGCTGAATCGTCTGGGCGCAACACCCAACGATTTGATGTCGATCCTGGAGTCGATGAAAAGCGCAGGGTGTCTGCATGCACGTCTGGAGACAAACTGATGGCTGCGCCGGTTAACACGCAGGGAGCAGCCTTCGATCTGCACAGCATCGACAGCCTCAGGCTGGCGGTCAGGCGCTCGCCGCAGCAGGGGCTGAAAGCAGCAGCGCAGCAGATGGAAGGGGTGTTTGTCCAGATGATGCTGAAGAGTATGCGCGACGCCTCATGTCAGGGTGGCCTGCTGGATAGTCAACAGTCGCAGATGTTTACCTCCCTCTACGATCAGCAAATCTCCCAGGAGATGGCTGCTCAGGGCAGGCTCGGCTTTGCTGACCTGATTATGCGTCAGGCGCAGGGGGCCACTACGCCTTCGGACCTTCAACCGCCGTCGGCGCTACCCATCGCCATGGAGATTGCAAACGGCATGCTGCCGCGAGCGGCGATGCAGCGCAATCAGCGCGACGTCCAGACCGGGCAGGTCACAACCCGCGAGGCAAGACAGCCAGACAGCCAGGCCTTTATTTCGCGGCTGCTTTTTCCCGCCAAAGAAGCCGCGCGGCAGAGCGGTATTCCGCATCAGCTTATTATTGCTCAGGCGGCGCTGGAGTCAGGCTGGGGCAACCGTGAGATTCTGACCCAGCAGGGCAAGCCGAGCCACAACCTGTTCGGCATTAAAGCGACACCGGACTGGAAGGGCGAAACCACCTCTGTGCTGACCACGGAATATATCAACGGCGTGGCGACAAAAGTGAAAGCCGCTTTCAGGGTCTATAAAAATTATGCAGAGGCGTTAACCGACTATGCGAATTTTATACGTCGTAATCCGCGCTATCAGCAGGTCATTCACAGCGACTCTGTAGAAAAAGCGGCGCATGCACTTCAGGCGAGTGGTTATGCTACCGATCCTGATTATGCAAATAAGTTAAAAAACATTGTGAAGCATGTTGAAAATAATATTGCAAAAGGCGCAGGAAAATATAAAGCGGCGCTGGATTCGCTATTTTAACGATCGGCATTTTAGTTTTTTATCCAACTCACGATATATGAGAATGACATAAAATTTTTACGCCAGTCTGCGTCCTGGTGCATATTTATAAGGTCAGTTGAAGAATGAATCTCTTTAATATCGCCCAGGGTGGCTTAAGCGCCGCTCAGTCGGCGCTAAACGTGGTAGGTAATAACCTGAGTAATGCGATGACGACCGGTTACAGCCGTCAGGACATTGTTTTGGGTGAAGCGGGTGGTCGAACGACGCGCTACGGCTTTTTTGGCTATGGCGTGCAGACAAATAACGTTAAGCGCAGCTATGACGGCTTTCTCAATAATCAGGTACGCGGGGCCACCGCGCAGTTCCAGGCGCTGGATGGACGTTATCAGCAGCTGAGCCAGATCAACGACATGCTCGGCGACAATACCCATAACCTCTCCGTGACCATGGGAAATATGTTTGGCGCAATGGAGAAGATGAGCAGCGATCCGGTCAGCGCGGCCGCACGTCAGGAAGTGCTGTCGCAGTTTAAAGCGATCGCTAACCAGTACCGCAGCAGCAGCAGTACCCTGAACGGACTGGAAAAAAGCACCAATACCAAAATTAGCCAGGCGGTTGAGGATATTAACGCCTGTGCCAGACAGCTTGCTTCGCTAAACAGCGAAATCGCTAAGGTGCAGTCAGGAAGCGGTAATTTGCCGGCAGATTTACTCGATCAGCGCGATCAGATTTTGGGACAGCTCAGCAATCTGACGGGTATTCGGGTGAATGAAAACAGCATCACAGGCCGTGTGGATGTCTCACTGGCAAACGGTTTATCCCTGGTAGACGGTGACAGCGTCTGTGAATTAAAAGCGCACTCAGCAGCAGAGGATCCCAACAAAACCGTCGTCTCATACATTGATGCGTCCGGCAATGACATGCTGCTGGATGAAGAGAAAATGAGCGGCGGAAAGCTGGGCGGTCTGTTCCATTTCCGCAATGAGGATCTCACCGACGCGCGTAACCAGCTCAATCAGCTCGCCCTGAAAATGGCCAGCAAATTTGACCAGATTAATCAGGACGGCTATGACCTGAACGGCAATAAAGGCAAGGCGATCTTTTCGTTCACCGAGCCGAAGGCGATGGCGAACAGCGCGAACAAGGGAAACGCGACGCTGGATATTTCACGCAGTGATATTTCAGCCCTGCACGCCGAAGAGTACGTCATGACCTTCACTGGCCCTTCAGCGCGTGACTGGAGCGTGACCACCCGCGACGGGCGAACCATTACGCCGACAACAGGGGATGACGGATCGCTAAGTTTTGAGGGCATCACGGTCAAACCGCAGGGCACCCCCCAGGCAAACGACAGCTTTGCGTTTAATCCGCTGACGGGCGTCGCGGACTCGATTAGCGTCGCCATCACCGACGGTAATCAGATTGCGGCGTCCAGCTCGGCAGATGCCAGCGACGTCAGCAATAACGAAAATATTAAAAAGATGATTGATATAAAAAATCAGCCAATCGTCGGGAAAGCCACCTTAAGTGAAGCCTATGCCAGCCTGGTCAGTTCGGTGGGCTCCTCAATGACGTCGCTTAATGCTGCCCGCACTACCGCAGCCAGCGTTGCCTCACAGTGGGGGGAACAACAGCAGGCCGTTTCTGGCGTTGATATCAACGAAGAATATATCAATCTGCAGATGTATACGCAGTATTACCAGGCTAATTCTCAGGTATTACAAACGGCCACCACCCTGTTCGATACCCTGCTCAGCATTAAATAGCGGGTGTTTTGGTTCTTTATTTAAAAAGGATATAGCGATGCGTCTGAGCACTTATTATATGTATCAGCGTAATATCGACAGCATTTCAAAAGCGATGGTCAGCGGCAATACGATTTACACCCAGCTGGCGTCAGGCCAGACGCTGTTGAAACCCTCTGACGATCCTGCGGGTGCCTCGCAGGCCGTGACCTGGCAAACGGCGCTGGCAAATATGAGTCAGTACGACACGGCCCGCACCTATGCGCAGGATGCGCTGGGTCAGGAAGATAATACCCTCAGCAGTATCAGTAACATCCTGACCGGCAGGCTTTCACAAAAGATTGTCGCGGGCGGCAACGGTGCCTATTCCGATCAGGATCGCCAGGCGTTAGCGACGGAACTCAGTAGCATTCGCGACAATTTGCGCGATCTGGGTAATGCGCGTAACAGCAACGGTCGCTATCTCTTTTCGGGTTATAAAACCGGTACTGAACCGTTCAGTCAGGATGGACGCTATCAGGGCGGTGATACCGCGATGACGCAAAAAGTGAGCGACAGCGTGGAGATGCAGGTGGGGCATACCGGCGCAAGGCTGTTTATGAGCGGCACCGATGACGATTTACTGGCATCGGTCGACAAAGCGATCGCGGCCCTGAATAAGCCTGTTGCTAACGATAGCGATCGTCAGGCACTAAAAGAGACGCTGGATAGCGTCAATAAAAGCGTTAAGCACAATATTGATAATCTGGGAAAAATTCAGGCTGAGGTGGGCACCAACCTGCAACAGCTTGAATCGCTCGGCTTTAGCTCGGATACACAAAAAATCACAATACAGTCCCGCTTGCAGGAAACCGTTGGCTCCGATCCCAATACACAAATCAGCCTGATTTCACAGTCAAAAATGGCTGAGTTTGCATTGAGTTCGTCAATGACGGTATTTCAGACGATGCAGAAAATGTCGGTATTTAATTTTATTCGTTAACGCCTGAAGTGGCCTTGTTCATCATTCCATCATAAATATGCGCTGGGAAAGCGATATTTTTATCGTCCATCACCATTAATATTCTGGGAAAGATATGTTAAAACATTTAAAAGTTTCAACCGGACTGAATATCAAGATGGTTGTTTTTATACTGTTTTTGTCCATTAACTCTTTTTTCAATTTCAGCAGCGCAAATCGTTTTGATTCTTTTCTTAACGCCGCGACGGGGGCGGCTGACGCAGATAAAAGTATTCGCAGCGCGATCACCAATGTGGTAGATGCACTGGGCCTTCAGATTGCGGTAATGCAAAATTATCACGCCGTTAATTCCACACAGCAGACGCTCGACAGCATGACGCTGGCGAAAGTTAATTTGTTAATGCAAAAAGCCAATTCCAACTTCCATGATTTCCAGCACAAGTCGGCGATCACACCAGAAGAAGATGAACAGGCCCGCAAGCTCAACGAGAATTTTGAGCAGCTCATCAGCTTTGCCGTTCGTTTACGCAATGATTTAACACATACTGGTTTATCCGAACCTGAACTGGCGCAAAGGGCGCTCGATCAGATCAAGCTGCGTGAAGCCGCTAACCATCAGCTGGATAATTATGGTGAAGCGCTGGATAAAATCCTGCGATCGGAAAAAGTGAAGGCGGAAAAACAGAACCGACTAATGCTGAGTTATGCCGCTGGCATTCTGATTTGCTCTTTCCTGATTATTATGGTTACCCGTCTGTGGATGAAAAAAGCGGTGTTTGAGCGTCTGAAACAGACTCGTGAAGCCTTAGGCGTACTGGCCGCGGGTGATTTGAGCAGGCCGATTGATACGGGCGTAAATAATGAAATTGGCGAGATGCTGACTGAGCTGGAAAAGATGCGTTTATCTCTGACCCATACCGTCGCCGATATTCGCAATGACGCCTCGCATATTTATGGCAGCGCCCAGGAGATTGCCACCAGTAATAACGATCTCTCCTCTCGTACCGAGCAGCAGGCTATCGCGCTTCAGGAGACGGCGGCCAGCATGGAGGAACTGAAGATCACCGTTCGCCAGAATGCGGATAATGCACACAGTGCTAAGCAACTGGTTGAGGGGGCCAGCCTCAGCGCGCGTAAAGGCGGTGAGGTGATGGTTAACCTCGACAACATTATGCGTGAGATTACGGAGAACTCGCGCCAGATTGCCGACATCAACGGTGTTATCGACAGCATTGCGAATCAGACCAATATTCTGGCGCTCAATGCCGCGGTGGAAGCCGCACGCGCAGGTGAACAGGGACGTGGCTTCGCCGTGGTGGCGGGCGAGGTTCGCAATCTGGCCAAGCGGAGTGCCGATGCCGCCAAAGAGATCCGCCAGCTGATCAACGTGTGTGTGAACAACATGAACACAGGCTCTCAGGAAGTGGAAATGGCCGGCGTCGCCATGCATGACGTGGTGAAGTCGGTCACCCAGGTCACGGATATTATGTCTGAAATTACCTGCGCTTCAGACGAACAGAGCACCGGCATTAACCAAATCGCCCAGGCGGTCAACGAAATGGATCTCGTGACGCAGCAAAATGCCAGCATGGTTGAGCAGGCGGCCAGCGTGGCGCGCAGAATGGAACAACATGCGCAGAACCTTGAACATGCCGTATCACAATTTACGCTGCCAAAGAGTCAATTGCTGGCTGAGCGTGGTGAGAAATCACTCTCTGTAGCGGGGTCAGGCAAAAAAAAGCCTGCGCAAAGCCAGCCCGTGGGAGCCAAAAAACGCCGTGAAGCTGAAGATGAGTGGGTCAGTTTTTAACGAAGGTAAAACATATTTCAAATAACGTGCGGTGAGCATTATTTGTGTTCTACATAGCGTAACCGGCTCTCAATAGAATTGAGCGAATTTGTTTTCGCTTATTACACTATTTGATTGAAGCGCAATCGATAATAATAAAATTCTGTCTTACTGTGCTGGAATGAATTATTTTGGACGAAATCTATACCGCGGAAGGTATTATCGATAAAAATGCCTTGTGGTTAAAATATCGTTACTGGGTGCGCAGGGAAGCGTTAAATTTGCAGGCCAGGCTACCTGCCTGTGTAGAGCTTGACGATCTTATTCAGGCGGGCGTGCTGGGGTTACTCAGTGCCATCGATAAATATGATGCCAAAAAAGGTATTGCGCTTAGCACTTATCTTGGCCAGCGTATTCGCTGGGCGATGATTGATGAGCTGCGCGAACGTGACTGGGTACCCAGGCGCGTTCGCAGTAATTCCCGCCAGCTTTCCGCTGCTATTCAGCGAATCGAGCAGGAAACAGGCACAGCAGCATCAGAAGCGGAGGTCGCGAAAGCGATGGGGGTGTCGCTGGCGGAATATCAGTCGATGCTGGCAGAGAGCAACAACAGCCAGATCTATTCGCTGGATGAGCTTCAGGAAACGTATGGCGACAGTTTCGAACAGCCAGGCAGCGCGCATGAGGCGTTAAATCCACTGAACGACACGCTTTTTACACGACTGGCTTCGCAAATCAGTCAGGAGATTAAACATCTGCCTGAACGGGAGCAGTTGCTGCTTAATCTCTATTATCAGCAAGAGCTCAATATGAAAGAGGTCAGCTATATTCTGGGCGTCACCGAAACGCGGGTTAGCCAGCTGCATAGTCAGACCATTAAACGTATCCGCGCCCGCCTGGATTTACACAATTAGGGTCGCTTGCGCTGATATGTTTACGCATAACGCAGGAGTTGAAAACCAGTATGAACAGGATTCAGGCGGGGATAATAAGCTATGAGGATCGACTGCAAAGTATTTATGTATTGAATCTCTCATATTTATTACTTGCTCAGCGACTGATCCATCAGGATCGCTATGCCGCCAGCTTTTCACTGGGTATGAGTGACGAGCTTATCGATATTATTCAGGATTTACCACTGCCCCAGCTTATTCGGCTGGCCTCAATTGATCGGCTTATCTGTCAGCTTCGTATTGATGATGAGGCTGTGCTTAATTCCGTGACGAAAAGCTCACGACTTGAGGCGCTACAGGGCATGCATACCGGCATTATTTTATCGACCCGATTGCTCAGTTCAGTTGAAAAAAAAGAGAGTGCAATACTGGCAGCCAGCACGCCTGGCTATTTTTGCGGTAGTGCAAAGCAAAACTAAACGCGTAATACCAGCGCTGCGCTTCTTATGAACTGAACGCGTGCAGGTCATCTCAGGCGCGGGAGTGCATCATATTACTTTTATATCCTCACACTTCGCGCTTAAGCAAAATTAAACGCCTGTTAAGAGTAAAGGGGTCATTGTGCTTGTCGTTTTGGGCTATATCGTTGTTTGTGTTGCCGTTCTGGGCGGTTTTTCGTTAGCCGGTGGTGAGTTGGGCGCACTCTATCAGCCAACCGAACTACTTATTATTGGTGGGGCAGGCGTTGGCGCTTTTATTGTGGGCAATAATTTTAAGGCGATCAAGGCAACGCTAAAAGCGCTCCCGCTGTTATTTAAAGGTTCGCGCTACAGTAAAGCATCCTATATGGATATGCTGGCGTTGCTTTATCTGCTGCTGACCAAAGGGCGTCAGAACGGCATGATGTCGCTTGAGGCGGAAATAGAGGATCCGCAAAGCAGCGAAATATTCACCCGCTATCCACGGTTATTAGCCGATCCCGTCATTATGCTTTTTATTGTGGACTATCTGCGCCTGATGATCAGTGGCAGCACCAATCCCTTTGAAATTGAAGCGCTGATGGATGAAGAAATCGACACGGCAGAGCATGAGGCTGAAATGCCTGCCGAGAGCCTGGGCGCAATGGGTGACGGCTTACCCGCCTTTGGTATTGTCGCCGCCGTGATGGGCGTGGTTAATGCGCTGGCATCGGCCGATCGACCTGCGGCGGAATTAGGTGAACTGATTGCCCATGCCATGGTGGGAACCTTCCTGGGTATTTTGCTGGCGTACGGGTTTGTTTCTCCACTGGCTACCGTTCTGCGGCAGAAAAGTGCTGAACAGAGCAAAGTGTTGACCTGTATTAAAGCGGTGCTGATGGCAACGGTTAACGGTTCTGCACCGCAGATCGCCATTGAATTTGGCAGGAAAACGCTTTGTTCAAGCGTCAGACCCACGTTTTATGAACTGGAAGAGCATGTTCGACAGGTGAAAACCTCTGCACAAAGCACGGAAGCAAGTGAATGAATAAGAAAAACCACGCCGCCATTGTGGTTCGCAAAAAAAAGGGAAACAAACATGGCGGTCACCATGGTGGCTCGTGGAAAATCGCCTATGCCGATTTTATGACGGCGATGATGGCCTTTTTTCTGGTCATGTGGCTTCTCTCTACTTCCTCGGCAGAAGAACGCGAGCAGATTGCGGAATATTTTAAAATGCCGCTGAGCATGGCGCTGGCGCACGGCAATAAGTCGAGCATGAGCAGCAGCATTATTCCCGGCGGCGGTGATGATGTGGTGAAACAGGAGGGCGAGGAGCTAAGAAAAACGCTGGATAAGCTGGATCAAAAAAAGCGCAATGATGAAAACCTGTCCAGCCTGATGCAAAAACTGCAAAGCCTGATCAAGCAAGACCCGCGTCTCAGTAATTTTCAGTCCAATCTGCGCCTCTCCTTAACGGACAATGGCTTGCTGGTTCAGATTACCGATAGCCAGGATCGCCCCATGTTTAAAATAGGCAGCCGCGAGCCGGAGCCTTATATGCGGGCTATTTTAGCGGCGCTTGCGCCAGCCCTGAATGAATTACCTAATCGTATTACTATTTCTGGTCACACTGACTCTCTGCCGTATGCCAACGGCGATGCGGCCTACAGCAACTGGGAGTTGTCGGCCGATCGCGCTAACGCTTCACGACGCGCGCTGATTCAGGGCGGCCTCTCGGCCGGGAAGTTTTTGCGTATTGTCGGCATGGCCGACAGCGTCAGTGTTTACAGTGTTGACCACAGTAATCCGCTTAATCGCCGCATAACCATTCTGGTGCACAGCAAAAAGAAAGAGAGCGAAATCCTGAATGAAGATGCGTTACTGAACCAACTCACGTCGACGCCGGACAGCGCCCAACTGAAATCGCAGTTAACTATTCAACCTGTTGATGCAAATCGCACCGGTAGGGCTGCTGACACGCCAGAAAAACACCAGGAGCAAACGCGGAAAGATGGACATAACTGATTTTTATCAAACCTTTTTCGACGAGGCCGATGAGTTGCTGGCAGATATGGAAAAATATCTGCTGGATCTTGACCCGCTTTCTCCCGATAAGGATCTGTTAAATGCAATATTTCGCGCCGCTCACTCAATAAAAGGCGGTGCCGGAACCTTTGGTTTTCATATTCTTCAGGAAACCACGCATATTCTTGAAAACTTACTGGATGCCGCTCGCTGTGGGAAATTAATGCTCACTGCTGACATTATTAATTTGTTTCTTGAGAGCAAAGATATTATGCAGGAACAACTGCACGCCTATAAATCTTCGCAGGAACCAGATAGTAAGCGTTTTGATGCGATTTGTGAGGCGCTGCGCCAGATAGCCCTCGAGAGCCGTGAGGGTGAGACCGCGGAGCCCGCTCCCCTACAGGCGACGTCACCTCAAGCCGATCAGACCGTGCCGGAAACGCTGCCCGATGAGACCACTTTAGCCAGAGGCAAGGATCTGCTGGTTTCGCTTCTGGCAATTAAAGAGCAGGACAAAGCGCCTCTGACCGAGGAGCTGGCAAATTTAGGCACTATCCTCAACGAACAGCATCTGGCTGACCAGCTGAACATTACGCTCAGAACCACGGCCAGCGAAGAGGATATTGTGGCGGTGATGTGCTTTGTACTCGAGCCGGAGCAAATTGTCGTGACCCCCGTGCCGCAGGCGGATAGCCAGACGACGCCTGAGCCGATCACCGCGCCCCACCGCGCGGCAGACCCAGCCAAACCGGTCTCTGAAACCGCCTGTCCGGCGACAGTCAGAGCAACGGCGCCGGCTAAAGCGGCGGCCAGCGAAAGCGGTAGTATTCGCGTTGTGGTCGATAAGGTTGATCAGATCATTAACCTGGTCGGTGAACTGATTATTACGCAGGCGATGCTGACGCAGCTTACTTCCAGGCTCGACCCTGCACAGCATGATGCACTGATTAACAGCGTGATCCAGCTGGAGCGTAATGCGCGCGATCTGCAAGAGTCGGTGATGTCGATTCGTATGATGCCGATGGAGTACGTCTTTAGCCGTTTTCCACGGCTGGTACATGATTTGGCCGGAAAGCTGAACAAAGACGTGGAGCTGACGCTACTTGGCGGCTCGGCAGAGCTGGATAAAAGTCTGATTGAAAAAATTATCGATCCGCTGACGCACCTGGTGCGTAACAGTCTGGACCACGGTATTGAGCCGATTGAGGTGCGGCGCGCCAAGGGAAAAGCAGAGAAGGGGAACCTTATCCTCTCCGCTGAACACCACGGCGGCAACATTGTGATTGAAGTGATTGACGATGGCGCAGGGCTGAACCGGGAAAAAATTCTGGCCAGGGCAAAATCGCAGGGCCTGTCGGTTAGCGAAAATATGAGCGATGAAGAGGTCTGGATGCTTATTTTTGCGCCGGGCTTCTCTACGGCAGAGAAAGTGACGGATGTCTCCGGGCGCGGCGTCGGTATGGATGTGGTGAAGCGAAACATTCATGAGATGGGCGGCTATGTTGAGATTCGCTCTGAACAGGATAAGGGTTCGGCCATTCGCATTATTCTGCCGTTAACGCTGGCGATCCTCGACGGCATGTCGGTTCGCGTGGGCGAGGAGATCTACGTGCTTCCCCTGGGCACCGTGATGGAGTCGCTGATCCCCTCCGAGAAAGCGCTCTATCGCATGGCAGGAAACGAAATGATGTTGCAGGTGCGCAAAGAGTATTTGCCGCTGGTTGAGCTGCGCAAGGTATTTGATCTCTCCGGGGAAGAACAAGACGTGACTGAAGGCATTGCCGTGATTGTCCAGAGCGCCGGATGCCGTTACGCCTTACTGGTGGATCAGCTTGTCGGGCAGCATCAGGTTGTTGTGAAGAATCTGGAGCTTAACTATCGCAAGGTCCCGGGTATTTCCGCTGCGACCATTCTGGGGGATGGCAGCGTGGCGCTGATCCTTGATGTCGCTGGTGTGGCGGCGCTGGCAAAAAATAAGCGTCAGCTGCAAAAAACGCATTAACTGCACGCTTTTTAAGGTGAAAAGATGAAGCAAACCGATTCAACTAATCAATATGGCGACGAGCGCGATACGGCAGGGCATGAGTACCTCATATTCCGACTGGGCGAAGAAGAGTATGGCATTGATATTCTCAAGGTACAGGAGATACGCAGCTGCGAGCGGGTAACCCGCATCGCCAATTCGCCCGATTTTATTAGCGGCGTGACAAACTTGCGCGGTGTTATTGTCCCGATTGTCGATCTCCGCGTTAAGTTTTCTCTGCGCAGCGCATTGTTTGAAGATAATGCCGTGGTGATTGTGCTTAATTTTGGCTATCGCGTTATTGGTATTATTGTTGATGGCGTCTCCGACGTGATGACGCTCGCCGAACGCCAGATTCGTCCGGCGCCAGAGTTTTCGGTGATGCTCTCAACGGAATATTTGCAGGGGCTGGGCTCGGTGGACGACAGAATGATCGTTCTGGTCGATATTGAAAAACTGCTTAACAGCGAAGAGATGGAGCTGGTTGAACAAAGCATGTCACTTGCCGACGGCTCTTAATAACGTGGTCCCGCTCAGGCTTGCGGCATGCGGGCCTGATTTTTTCCTGCCATTGCCTCTCTTTTCCTCGCTTTCTCTCTTCTTCTCTTCCTCTGCCGTTCATCTCTCTGTGCGTTGTTATCGCGGCTGAATCATTGCGGCGGTACGCCGCGAGGTTGTGAACTAAGGCAGCAGGAGGACGATGACAGCGGGCGGGAGAAAAGAGAAGAGATTGGGCGCAAATTCTTCTCTTCCTCTGCCGTTCATCTCTCTGTGCGTTGTTATCGCGGCTGAATCATTGCGGCGGTACACCGCGAGGTTGTGAACTGAGGCAGCAGGAGGAGGGTGACAGCGGGCGGGAGAAAAGAGAAGAGATTGGGCGCAAAAAAAAGCCCGACATAGCGTCGGGCACAGTATCAGGCGGTCACCGATTAGCGCAGCAGTGACAGCACGTTCTGAGGAACCTGGTTAGCCTGTGACAGCACAGAAATACCGGCTGACTGCAGGATGTTTGCACGGCTCATATTAGAGACCTCGGTGGCAAAGTCTGAATCCTGAATACGTGAACGTGATTCAGACAGGTTATTAACCGTGCTGTTCAGGTTGTTGATAACGGAGTCAAAGCGGTTCTGGGTCGCACCCAGACCAGAGCGCAGTGAGTCAACCTGTGCCAGCGCTTTATCAACGGTATCCAGCAGTTTATCGCTGTCGGTCGCTGTGGTTACATCGAAATCTTTCATACCCAGTTTTTCAGCGTCCATCTGGTTCAGGGTGATGTCGATGGTCTGGCCGTCGTTTGCACCCACCTGAATGCTCAGGGTCTGATCGGTGCTCAGCACTTTCACGCCGTTGAATTCGGTCTGTTCAGAGATGCGGTTGATTTCAGACAGGCGCTGCTTAATTTCGTCCTGAATAGATTTTTTATCGCTTTCAGAGTTGGTACCGTTTTTAGCCTGTACGGTCAGACGGCGAATGTTCTGCAGGTTGTCATTCACTTCGTTCAGCGCGCCTTCGGTGGTCTGCGCCAGAGAGATACCGTCGTTGGCGTTACGAGAAGCCTGAGTCAGGCCATTGATGCTGGCAGAAAAACGGTTACTGATTGCCTGACCCGCGGCGTCATCTTTTGCGCCGTTAATGCGCAGGCCTGAAGAGAGACGCTGAATAGCGGTGCCCAGTGAAGACTGAGAGCGGTTCAGGTTATTCTGAGCCATCAGGCTAAGTGCGTTGGTATTAATGACCTGTGCCATCTTAAATTCTCCTTTTCATCATTAAGGTTTGAAAATGTCATGCGCCGTTGTCTCGCATATTCATAACTATCGGGACATGCAAAATATTCTGAAATTATTTTTTTCTTTTTATTTTTATTTGCCTGGAAAGTGTTCGCTGTGCGTGGAAGATAATAAGAAAAGCGTAATGCTGTAGCAGGATTTCTTTCAGCGTTAATTTTTTTTGAATGAGGTTAATTAATCTTTTTTTTGTGATTATGACCTGAAGAAGAGTAATGAATGTTGGCTTTTAATGTTTCATTGCAGTGAGTTTTTTTATTTTTCTGTTATCTGCCTCAGTGGAGGAAAACGATATTTCGTGTCGGGTGTTTATTTTTTCTTTTTCAGGCCGATATTTTACAGAGACAGAAATAAACATTCCTTTCATCCCTGAGGAGGGAAAATGGCGGCAGTTTCAAGTTCTTTTTCAGTCATCGGTGTGGGTACTGGCGGGATCGATACAGCCAGTATGCTGGCGCAGTTACAGAGCGCTGAGCAAACGCGCCTGACCCCCTATCAGCAGCTGCAATCCAGCTACAAAAATAAAATCTCGTCCTGGGGGAATATCTCCAGTCTGATGACCAAACTCCAGACATCAGTGAAAAAGCTGAATGGCGAAGCGTTCAATACTCTGACGGTCAGCACCAATACCTCTTTTACCGCCACGGCGACGGACAAGGCCAGTGCCGATGCGCACTCTGTGACCGTTGAGCAGCTCGCCACGGCGCACAAGCTGAGGACGCAGGGCTTCAAAAGCGCCGATGCGCAGCTGGGGACGCAGACCAGCAAAGAGGCCACGCGTACCCTCACGATCCAGCAGGAGGATGGCAAATCAATGACCATTACCCTGAAAGACGACCAGACCTCGCTGAATCAGATCGCTAAAGCGATCAACAGTCAGTCTGGCAGCGTATCGGCTTCTGTACAGCGTAATGGCGATGGCGAATATCAGCTGATGCTGAGCTCAAAAAAAACCGGTAACGGCGGCAAAATGAGCGTGAGCGTGGATGGCGACAGCGATCTGGCTGCGGTGCTGAACACCGCTCACGGCGGCAAATCGGCGAATAACGCTGACAGCCAGACGGATGCCATGAGCCAGGTCACGGCAGCGCAGGACGCGAAGGTGACCGTAGACGGCACAGAATATACGCGTTCAAGTAACAACATCAGCGACATCATTAATGGCGTTACCCTGAGCCTGAAATCCGTGACCAAAGACAAAGAGCCAGAGCAGTTAACCCTGACTGTGGATACCTCAGCCATCAAGACAACGCTGCAGGATTTTGTCAAACAGTACAACGCGCTGCTGACGCAAACCAGCGCCGACAGTAAGTACGTCAAGGCGGACACCAGCAGTCAGGGACAAAATACGGTGGCGACGCAAAGTAGCGCCAGCGGCGCCCTGATGGGCGATGCAACGCTGCGCGGTATGGTGAGTGAACTCCGTTCCAGAGTGAATGGCTGGTACGGCGATGCCAACAGCGATAACGCTTCCTTTGGCGCGCTGGCGGATTTGGGCATTACGATTGATGCCCAGAGCGGCCAGATGACCCTGAACGAATCGAAACTGGATAAGGCCATCGCATCTGATGCGGATGCCATCGGCAAAATGTTCAAAGGCAGCGGGAATACAGAAGGGCTGGCGACCGCGCTCGGCTCCGTTATCACGAAATACGTAGGCGATACCGAATCTAAAACCAACGGCGTGATCAAAACGGCAACCGATAACCTGAACAGCCAGCTGAAAAATATCGGTACGCAGATTACTAAAACACAGGCGCTGATCGATTCGCAGGTTAACCGCTACCGGGTGCAGTTCCAGAATCTGGACTCCGTGATGTCAAAGCTGAACAGCATGAGCAGCTCTGTGAATGCGCTGATGGCCTCCATCTCCTGACGGGGCTGAGGGTCCGCTTTCTGTTTGTTTCACCTGAGCAGGGCATCTGGCCCTGCCTGTTTTCAGGAGATGATTATGCATTACCAACAGGGTCCGCAGGCTTATGCCCGGATCTCTCTGGAAAGTAAACTGGCGGGTGCCACGCCGCATCAGCTGATCGCCATGCTGTATGACGGCGCACGCAGTGCGCTGCAGCGTGCCAAAATTTACCTTGAAGACGGCAACGTACCGAAGCGCGGTGAAATGATCTCTAAGGCGATCAATATTGTCGATAACGGTCTGCGTGCCGCGCTGGATCATGAAAAGGGGCAGCATATCGCGGCCGATCTGGAGCGTCTCTACGACTACATTTCCCGGCTGCTGATGCAGGCCAACCTGCACAGCGATCTCAGCAAGCTGGAGGAGGCGGATAAGCTGTTGGCGGATATAGCGGACGTCTGGGATCAGATTGCGCCGCACAGACAGGCCGGTCCGCTATGACGACGGCAGCGATGACCTCACCCGCCGCGCTGCTGCAGCTTAACCATCAGATGCTGGAGTCCGCCAGGCAGGAAGAGTGGGAGCGCTTTTCCACGCTGTCACAGGCCTATATCTGCGCGCTGGAGCCGCTGATTGCCGCTGCGCAGCAGGCCGAGTGCCCAACCACCAGACAGACGCAGCTTGAGCTGTTACAGCAACTCCACGCCAGCGATGCAGAGATCGCCCAGCGGTTACAGGCGCGCCTTACCACACTTAGCGAGGCGATGGACCGCCTTCAGCAGAGCAAAAAATGCTGTAAGGACTACGCGGCACAGATGCCTCGCCGCCTGTTTCCTGACGCCCTCTGAACGCGGTCCGTCACGGCTTACATCGAATAATAGTTCAGGGTAAGCCGGTTATTCACCACCTGTAGCGGTGGTGAAAGAGGGCCGCGACTTTCAACAGCATAAACAAAACGAAACGTCTCGCGGGCTGACAGCGCGATCGGTACACGCTGCTCGCCGGAAAGGCCCGGCAGAGGAAAGCAAATACTGGAGGTGCAGAGCTTGATCTGCAGCCCCAGCGGGGGCGGACTGAGCAAATCGATATGCCAGACAAAGCGATTGACCACGGCTGATGCGGGCAGATCGGCAGGGGCAGTCAGTGGACGGCTGACTAAAATCTGGTTACCCACGCTGACGCTGCCGCCCACGCTGCTGGCGCTCCAGCTGCCGCTGACTGCCTGGGCTGTCAGCGTCATGAAAAGAAAGACTAACGGCAGAAATCTCACTGTGCTCCTCCAAGGGTGCAGGTCATATGAACGGTACGATCGGGGCTGATCTCATAGTTGGAGAGCACCACCAGCTGCGGATAAACCCGTCGCAGAAAGCGCGACAGCATCAGACGCAGGGGTTGATTCACCAGCAGTACCGGCGGCATGCCCCGTGCACTCTGCTCACGGATGGCTTTGCCAGTTTGTTCCACAATCCGCTCTGCAATCCCCGGCTCCAGCGCGCTGCTGTTCTGCATCGCCTGAATCAGCAGGCTTTCCAGCTGTGGATCAAGTCCGATAACCTCAATATCGACATGGTTGCCGAACCACTGATGGGTAATGGCACGTCCCAGCCTGATGCGTACCTGCGCCGTGAGTTCATCAGCATCATTCTGGTGGCCTGCATGCTCTGCCAGCGTATCGATGATGGTCCGGATGTCGCGAATAGCGATATGTTCTGCCAGCAGGTTTTGCAGCACTTTATGAAACAGCGAAAGCGAGATCGTGCCGGGAATGAAATCTTCTACCAGCTTTGGCATCTCTTTGGTGACGCGCTCCAGCAGCTGCTGCGTTTCCTGGCGGCTGAACAGCTCGTCGGTATGCATTTCAAGCAGGTGGTTGAGGTGCGTCGCAATCACCGAGGCGGGATCCACCACCGTGTATCCCATGGTTTGTGCGCGCTCGCGCAGCACCTCATCAATCCAGACCGCGGGGAGTTGAAAAGCGGGATCCAGACCGGGAAGGCCCTCCAGTTCTCCCTCCGCGCAGCCGGGGTCGATAGCCATCCAGCGCTCAGGGTTGACCTCGCCGCTGCCAATCTCCACCCCTTTCAACATAATGCGGTAGGCGGTGGGGGAGAGATCAAGATTGTCGCAGATATGAATAGCGGGCGGCAGAAAGCCCATTTTTTGTGCGAATTTTTTACGAATACCGCGAATACGCGTCAGCAGCTGGCCATCCTGCGCGTTGTCCACCATCGGGATCAGGCGATAGCCCACCTCCAGCCCGAGCACATCCTCCAGTTCTACGTCTGACCATGACGCCTCTGCAATCTGCGCGGCGTCATGAATCGCGCGGCTTTCCTGCGTCGATGACACTTTCTTGCCCGGAGATTCATGCATCTGCTGACCGCGTAGCCACCAGGCAAGGCCAAGCAGGGCGGCGGTAAACAGAAGAAAGATCAGATTAGGCATGCCAGGGATAATGCCCAGCAGGCCGATCACGCCAGCGGCAAGCAGCATCACGCGTGGGTTATTGAACAGCTGGCTCACCATCTGTTCACCTACATCGCTCTCGGTAGAGACGCGCGTAACAATGACGCCGGCCGCCGTGGAGATAATCAGCGCCGGTATTTGTGCAACCAGGCCATCGCCAATGGTGAGCAGCGTGTAGGTCTGAGCCGCATCGGCAAACGACAGGTCATGCTGCACGATACCGATAATCAGCCCCCCTACAATGTTGATTGCCATGATCAACAGGCCTGCGATGGCGTCACCGCGCACAAACTTACTGGCACCGTCCATTGAGCCGTAGAAGTCTGACTCCTGGGTAACGTCGCTGCGGCGGCGTTTGGCTTCCTCTTCACCGATTAACCCGGCGTTGAGATCGGCATCGATAGCCATCTGCTTGCCGGGCATGCCGTCAAGAACAAAGCGTGCACCGACTTCGGCGATACGTCCTGCCCCCTTGGTGATCACCATAAAGTTAATAATGATCAGAATCGCGAAGACAACAATGCCGATGGCAAAGTTGCCGCCAACAAGAAAATGCCCAAAGGCTTCTACGACGCGTCCCGCTGCGCTGGCACCCGTATGGCCCTCCATCAGAATGATGCGCGTCGACGCGATATTCAGCGCCAGGCGAAGCAGGGTGGAAAAAAGCAGCACGATGGGAAACGAGGAAAAATCGAGCGTGTTCTGGGTAAACATCGCGACCAGTAAGATCATCAGCGACAGCACGATGTTAAAGGTAAACAGCGCATCCAGGGCAAAGGCCGGTAATGGCAGTACCATCATGGCCAGAATCATCATGATCAGGACAGGGCCTGCCAGAATTTGCCACTGCGTCTTCTTCAGGTCGGGTAAACGTAATTTAGAGGTCAGATTAGCCATTACTCTTGCCCCTCATGGGCGAAATCGAGTGCCGCTGGCACGGTGAGGTTTTCAGGTTTTTTCGGCTTGCTGCCGCCCGCCTGATGCCAGCGGCGCAGGTTATAGACCCAGGCCAGCACTTCAGCGACGACGCTGTAAAGCTCGGCCGGTATCTGTTCGCCAATCTCGCAGTGGCGGTAGAGCGCACGCGCCAGGGGAGCGGCCTCCAGCATCGGGATCTGACAGGCCGTGCCTTTTTCACGAATACGCAGCGCGATATCGCCTGCGCCCTTCGCCAGCACCACCGGCGCGGTCATTTTTCCCTCTTGCCAGCGGATGGCGACGGAATAGTGGGTGGGGTTGTTGATAATGACGTCCGCTTTTGGCACATCGTCCATCATGCGCCTCTGCGCCAGCGCACGACGCATCTGCTTGATCCGTCCTTTCACGTGCGGATCGCCTTCGCTCTGCTTAAACTCGTCGCGGATCTCCTGACGGCTCATGCGTAACTTTTTGACATGGCTCATCAACTGATAGAAGACGTCATAGCCGACCATCGGCGTCAGTGCGACGATCACCACGATCAGGCAGTGGGAAATCAGCGTGCTGGCGTCCCGTAATCCTGCGGAGAGCGACTCATTCACCAGCAAAATAAAATGCTGCTTATTCAGGATGAAATAGGCGCCGCAGGCGCTACCCACCAGCAGCGCTTTCATGACGCTTTTCACCAGTTCAGAGAAAACCTGCATTGAGAAGATGCGCTTAACGCCTTTCAGGGGCGACAGGCGCGTGATATCCAGCTTCAGCGATTTTGTGCTGAAATAAAGGCCGCCAGTCAGGGTGCTGGCGGCAATGCCAACGCAAAACAGCCCAAGCATCACAGGCAGTAGCGCACTCAACATCAGCGATAACAGCGTACCGGCACGGCGCAACATGGTGACCGGCTCGGTCACCAGCAAGCGGTCAAATATCAGGCCATCATGCAGTAGCTGGACTAACTGTTCAGCGGTATGCCTGCCGGTCAGCGAGAGCAGGGACCAGCCCGCCAGCAGCATAAGCCAGGAGGTCAGCTCTTTTGAGCGTGGAATATTGCCCTCTTCCCGTGCTTTTTGTCGTCGCTGGGGGGTGGGTTCCTCGGTTTTTTCTACGTCGCTCTCTTCAGACATATCTTGTCCTGACGCCACCTGTCATCATCTGTTGCGATCAAAAGCCGAGATCGGCTAACAGATCGTCCACCTGGTCCTGGGTGGCAACCACCCCCGTCTGGTTTGGCGAAATCTGCGGGCCGTTTTTCAGGATCACCTGCTCCTGACTGTCGGCATCGGCCAGACCTGACATGTTTTCAATCAATACCTGCACAAGTTCTTTCTCAATCGTTTCAATCAGGTGCATCATGCGCTGGATGACCTGACCCGTGAGATCCTGAAAATCTTGCGCCATCATAATTTCAGTCAGTTCCGCATTGGTCTGGCTGGTGAGTGCTGGCACCTCCTGTAAGAAATGACGGGTGTCGCTGACTAATTCCTTCGCAACAGGCAGTTCCACCGGCGCCTCAAACCAGGCATTCCAGCGTTCGGAAAGATGTGTGGCCTGCTCGTTCATTTGGTCCTGCAAGGGGCGCGCCACCTCGACGCAGGTCAATGCCCGATCGGCCGCCTGAGATGTTTTGCTGACGATATAGCTCAGACGATCCCGGGTGTCGGGGATCGCCTCCGCCGCGTCGATAATGGCGCGCTCCAGTCCCAGACTGGTCATGCCGTTACGCAACTGGCGCGTCAGATGCCCGATGCGTGAAAAAATGCTTTTAAAATTATCTGCAGCGGGATTGATGGGCGTTGTTTCCACGTCATTACCATCCGATTTTTTCAAAAATTTTATTGAGCTTCTCTTCCAGCGTTGCCGCGGTGAACGGTTTTACTACGTAGCCGCTTGCCCCCGCCTGAGCCGCTGCAATAATGTTTTCTTTTTTCGCCTCGGCGGTCACCATCAGTACCGGCATCGTGCTCCAGGCCGGGTTATTGCGAATCGCCGTGAGCAGTTGCAGCCCGTCAACGTTTGGCATATTCCAGTCGCTGATGACAAAATCAAAGGCGCTCTGCTGCATTTTATTCAGCGCATCCTGGCCATCCTCAGCCTCTTCTACATTATTGAAACCGAGATCCTTCAGTAGGTTACGCACGATGCGGCGCATGGTGGCAAAATCGTCAACGACTAAAAAACGTAAATTTTTATCAGCCATAAAGTAAATATCCTGATTAAAAAGTGCGCGGATTATGCGCGTTGATGAATGAGAGCAGGCCCTGACAGCGTACGGGCGCTGCCGCAGCGCTAAATTCTCCGTGCCTGTCCGACAATATTGTTCAAGAGGGCTGTGGCCATCTGATCGAGATCGACAATGTCACTGACGGCATTGAGGGCAATAGCCTCGCGTGGCATACCGTACACCACGCAGGAGCGCTCACTTTGTGCCAGGGTTCTGGCACCGGTCTGATGCAGGGCGAGCAGTCCCTGCGCGCCGTCATGCCCCATGCCGGTGAGGATCGCCCCAACGGCATTACGACCCGCCGCGCTGGCAACCGAATGAAACAGCATGTCGATGGAGGGGCGATGACGATTTACAGGAGGCGAGTCATTCAGCCGCACGTGGTAGTTGGCGCCGCTGCGGTAAAGCTCCATATGGCGGCCACCCGGTGCAATATAGGCGTGGCCGGGCAAGACGCGTTCGCCATCTTCACCTTCTTTCACCGTGATCTGACAGATTTTGTCGAGTCGTTCTGCAAAGGAGCGCGTAAAGCCCGCAGGCATATGTTGTGCAATCACAATACCGGGGCAGAATGCAGGCATTGGCGTGAGGAGATGGCGCAGCGCCTCTGTTCCACCGGTAGACGCGCCAATGGCAATGATTTTTTCACTGCCAATCAGCGGCGCACTGGTAAGGTTCAGAAGCGGTGGCCGACGCGTGTAGCGATGCACCTGCGCTCTGGCGGCCGTGCGAATCTTTTCAGCGATAAGTTCACTGTATTTCAGCATGCCTTCATGCAGTTCCATGTGGGGCTTGGTGACAAAGTCCACCGCACCCAGCTCCAGTGCGCTAAGGGTAATGTCGGAACTTGTGCTGGTCAGAGAGGAGATCATAATGACCGGCATAGGGCGCAGCCGCATCAGTCGTTCAAGAAAATCGAGGCCATCCATGCGCGGCATCTCGACATCCAGCGTTAGCACATCGGGGTTGTACTTTTTAATCAGGTCGCGCGCGATCAGGGGATCGAGCGCGGTGGCCACCATTTCCATATCGGGTTGCTGATTAACAATATCGGTCATGATGCGGCGAATCAGCGCCGAGTCATCAACGCAGAGTACGCGTATCTTGCTCATACCCTGTCCTTCGCCAGACGATAGACAGACCGACCTTTCAGACGGAAGGGGCTGTCCATATTGTTGAACTGTTCTGAATGACCAACAAACAACAGTCCCCCGGGCTTCAGTAATTTCGCAAAGCGATTGAGCAGGCGTGACTGGGTGGATTTATCAAAGTAAATCATCACGTTGCGGCAAAAGATGGCGTCAAAGGGCGCGGGAATGTCCCACTCTGCGGCAATCAGGTTAAGCGGCTGAAACTGCACGGCGTTTTGCAGAACAGGTCTTACCTTGACCAGGTCAGGCCGATCGTTGTCATTGCGGCGCAGGAAATAACTTTTTTTCTGCGCCTGCGTCAGGTTATTGATATCTGACAGGCGATAGGTTCCCTGACGCGCTTTCTCCAGCACCTGAGTATCAATATCCGTTGCCAGTATGCGCGGCCCGATCATCGTCTGGCCCAGCACTTCATCAAGCGTCATGGCGATAGAGTAGGGTTCTTCTCCCGTTGAGGCGGCGGTACACCAGACGCTGTATCCTGCCCCTCTCTGGCGAGCATGTTCGGCCAGAATCGGGAAATGGTAGGTTTCACGAAAAAAAGAGGTTAAGTTTGTTGTCAGCGCGTTGATGAAAATTTGCCATTCGCGATTATCGGATGAGCCTTCCAGCATCTGAATATACTGGCTGAATGTATCCAGGGTGAGTTCGCGTAACCGAGGTGCAAGTCGATTATAAACCATATCCTTTCGATGGCTGGCAATAACAATGCCCGCCCGTCGATGTATCATTTCAATGATTTTGTTTAACTCTGGCTGGGTCATTTTATTCTGCATGTGTGGGCTGCTAATTTTCATCTTGTTTTATTTGTTAGAACCATCATGCCAGACCATTAAAATAGTTAAGCTGACCTGCTATGTTTTTTGTCTCATCCAGGGAACCAGCGCGGGTGGAGTGCCTTATTGTTTATCCGGCAGGCAAGCGTAAATGGCAGACTGTTAAATGCCCTTAAAAAAGAGGTAATGACAATTTTGCTGGTGATCCAATGGCAGTGAGCGTCTTTTCAGGCAAAGAAACCTGTTATTCATTAACATTTCACTGTGTTTTACAAAGGCATGTTCATAATATCCTGATAGGCGCTAACCATTTTGTTACGTACCTGAACGCCCAGATTGAGGGCCAGCGTCGATTTCTGGAGTGAAACCATAACATCATTGAGTTCGATGCCTGATGCACCGCTCATATAGGCGTTTGCCTGATTCATGGCGTGATTCTGCATCTGATTTAGCGCGTGAACACTTTCTGATAAAAAGTCAGAAAAGGGGATGCGGTTATCCGCAGCGAGAGACGTGCTGCTGTTATTCACTCCCGCAATCTGACGGGCCTGAAACTGAATCTGATCAATGATACCGCGCATTGAATTAACAGACATAGGTTATGCTCTTCTTCACGTTATCTGACGTTTTGTTAATACCAGTTGAACCTCAGTATAATAACAGATAGCCGTAATAAATATAATATGAATAGCTGTCAGAAGTTTTAGCTTATTAACGGTTAAAGTCACCGTTAATTTGTACATAATACGCGGCCTGATTTGATTCGCTTGTATGCTCTCATGGCATGAGTGCTTACCAATGTATGCCCTATTAATAATTAATTTTGTGTTTACATTGTGACATTTTATTTATTACAGGAACATGGCATGAATGCCGAAATTAACGGTAATAACAAAAAAATTACACCTGACCTGAAAGCCATGCTGGAACAGCTTCGTTCCAGTCCTAGAGTTATCTTTATTATCTCTGCCGCAGCGGCGCTGTCGATTATTATCGCGCTTATTTTCTGGGCTAAAGCGCCAGAGTACCGCGTGCTTTACAGCAATATCAGCGACCAGGACGGTGGAGCCATTGTCGCTCAGCTCACCCAGATGAATGTGCCTTACCGCTTTGATGAGCGTCACGGCGCGATTATGGTGCCGGGAGAACAGGTTTACGACTTGCGCCTCAAGCTTGCCCAGCAGGGATTGCCAAAAGGGGGCTCTGTGGGATTTGAGCTGCTGGACAGTGAAAAGTTTGGCATTAGTCAGTTCAGCGAACAGATCAACTTTCAGCGTGCGCTGGAGGGGGAGCTGTCGCGCACTATTGATATGCTGGGACCGGTAAAAAATGCCCGTGTGCACCTGGCGCTGCCTAAAGCGTCACTGTTCGTCAAAGAACAGAAAGCGCCTTCCGCCTCGGTAACGCTCACCCTGACGGGAGGAAGAACGCTTGATGAAGGCCAGATTAATGCCATCACCCATCTCATCTCCAGTGCTGTACCGGGCATGTCCGCCGATCGCGTCACCATCGTCGATCAAAACGGCCATCTGCTGACGCAAAGTGGCGAAGGCGCAACGCAGACATCGCAGCTTAATTACACCCATAAAGTGGAAAGTGACTATCAGAATCGTATTCAGACGATCCTGGCGCCCATTGTAGGCAGCAACAATGTACGCGCGCAGGTCACGGCGAACATTGACTTCTCTGTTAATGAACAGACGGCTGAACAGTACCAGCCTAACAGCTCGCCGGATAAAAAAGCGATTCGCAGCCGCCAGAGCAGCGGTAGCGAACAGGGCGGTAAAGCGGCAGTGGGCGGAGTGCCGGGTGCCCTGAGCAACCAGCCCCCTGTGCCCGCCTCAGCGCCCATCACGCAGGAGACGACGTCAGCAGGCGCGCAGGAGAGTGCGCAGCGTATCCCCTTTAGCTCGCACAACGATGAGACGGTTAACTACGAGCTGGACCGCACGCTCACGCATATCCGTCAAAGTCCCGGCGCGATCCAGCGGCTCTCTGCGGCGGTGGTGATCAACTATCTGCCCGACAAAGAGGGAAAACCAACCGCGCTTAGCCAGGCACAGATGGAACAGATCAATACGCTGGTTAAAGAAGCTGTGGGCTTCTCTTCCCGTCGCGGCGACACGGTGAGCGTAGTCAACTCTCCCTTCAGCGCCCCAGAAGAAGAGCCGGGCGTACCGCTCTGGCAGCAGCCACAGACTATCAGCCTGCTGCTGGAAGCGGGGCGCTACCTGTTTATCGCTCTCATCGCGTGGATGCTCTGGCGGAAAGCGGTACAGCCTTTCTGGATCCGGCATCACGAAATGGCTCTGCAGCGGCTGGAGATGGAGAAAGAGGCGCGCCAGGCCGAGCGGGATGCGCAGTTGCGTCAGAAAGAGCACGCCGAGGCGGCGAAGGTGCAGCAGCGCGTGGACACCGAAATCGCCACTCAGCATTTACGTAATATGGCTGAGCAGGAACCGCACGTGCTGGCCGCCGTGATCCGCAGATGGATGATGAGGGAGCAGAAAGCAAATGAACGCAGCTGAAAAATGCGCACTGGTGATGTTAACACTGGGCGACGAGTGTGCAGCGGAAGTCTTCAAACATCTTTCGTCACATGAGGTCACCCAGCTGAGTAGCGCCATGTTCCATCTGAGCGGCGTCACTCATGACAGTCTGGCCAGCGTCATGAAGGAGTTTGAGCGCGATGTTAAAGACTTAGCAGCGCTTAACTTCAACACCAACGATTATCTGCGCAATGTGCTGGTTAAAGCCCTGGGAGAAGAGCGGGCATCAACGCTGCTCGAAGAGCTGCTGGATTCCAACTCGAGCATCAACGGTCTCGAAACCCTGAATGTCATGGAGCCGCAGTCGGTATTTGATGTCATTCGTGAAGAGCATCCGCAGATTATCGCCACCATTCTGGTGCATCTGAAGCGTAATCAGGCGGCTGATGTGCTGGCGAAATTTGACGAGCGCGAGCGTAACGACATTATGCTGCGCATCGCCACCTTCGGCGGCGTACAGCCTGCGGCGCTTCAGGAACTGACAGAGGTGCTCAATAACCTGCTGACCGGGCAAAATATGAAGCGCAGCAAAATGGGCGGGGTGCGTCCGGCCGCAGAGATACTGAACCTGATGAAATCGCAGCAGGAAGAGGCGGCAATCAGCGCCGTGCGCGAATTTGATCAGGAGCTGGCACAGAAGATCATCGACGAAATGTTCCTGTTCGAAAATCTGGTCGATATTGAGGATCGCAGCATTCAGCGCCTGCTGCAGGAGGTCGAGCCGGAGTCACTCATTATTGCTCTGAAAGGGGCCGAGCCGCCGCTGCGCGACGCCTTCTTCCGCAATATGTCGAAGCGTCAGGCGGACATTATGCTGGAAGACCTTAATTCACGCGGACCGGTGCGCATGTCTCAGGTCGAAGCTGAACAGAAAAATATTCTTATGATTGCCCGCCGTCTGGCGGAAAGCGGCGAAATCGTCATCGGCGGAGGTGATGATGTCTACGTATGATCGTGACGAATGGCAGCTCTGGCAGCCTGAAAGGCTGCTGGAACAGAGCGAGCCGTTGAGCGTCAGCCCGCCGTTGCCTGTGGAAGAGCGCGATCCGCTGTCAGACAGGCAGTTCCAGGCCGAGCTGCTCCAGTTGCGGCAGCAGGCGGAGCAGGAGGGCTATGCCGCAGGCGAACGTCGCGGCAGAGACGAGGGGCACGTCCAGGGCTACCAGGCGGGTTTTGAGCAGGGTAAGCAGGAAGGGAAAGAGCAAGGTGCAGCGGAGAGCCGCGCTGAACAGCAGGCGTTAGTTGCTCGTTTTACCCGGCTGGTTAATGAATTTCAGGCGGCACTCGACAGTCTCGACAGCGTTATTCCTGCACGACTGGTTCAGTTTGCGCTGAGCGCCGTGCGCGCCATGCTGGGTAAACATATCGTTATTGATACCTCCCAACTGCTGGAGAAGATCCGCCTGCTGATGCAGGAAAACCTGCGTTTTACTCAGCCTGTTGAACTGTGGGTCAGTCGGGATGATTTTTCTCTGGTCAGCGAGCAGTTAGGCGACGTCCTGGAGTCGCACCGCTGGACGCTCAGTGTTGATGACACCATGCTGCCTGGCGGCTGCCGCATTACGTCAGAAGAGGGCGAACTGGATGCCACGCTGGCAACCGGCTGGCAGGCCCTGGTTGAGATCAGCAAAAGAGACGATTTGGCATGAGCACGCGGCTGAAAAACTGGGTTGATGCCATCAGGGTGCGTGAACAAGGTATCGAGTCGCTGCCGCCTTATCGCCGCTATGGCAAGCTGGTGCGCGCCACGGGCCTGGTGATGGAGGTGACGGGGCTGTCACTGCCTATTGGCACCCTTTGCCTGATTGAGCGAACCAGCGGTGGCAAAACCGACACGGTAGAGGGCGAAGTGGTCGGGTTTAACGACCGTACCCTCTATCTGATGCCGCTGGAAAATGTTGACGGCATTTTGCCAGGCGCACGCGTTTATGCCTTGCCTGATGCCCAGTTCAGCGGCAAACAGCTGCCGTTGGGTCTGACTTTGCTGGGGCGGGTGCTGGACGCCAGCGGGCGACCGCTTGACGGGCGACCCGCCCTCACGCAACAGGAGACTGGCTCGCTGTTTAGCGCGCCTTTCAATCCGCTGCTGCGCGATCCGATTAAAAACGTGCTGGATGTAGGCGTGCGCGCCATCAACGGTCTGCTAACCGTTGGACGAGGGCAGCGTATGGGCCTGTTCGCCGGATCGGGCGTGGGGAAAAGCGTACTGCTGGGCATGATGGCGCGCTATACCAAAGCGGACTTTATCGTGGTGGGGCTGATTGGCGAACGTGGCCGTGAGGTAAAAGACTTTATTGAGAACATCCTCGGTGAGGAGGGGCTGAGCCGTTCGGTGGTTATCGCTGCCCCTGCCGATGTCTCGCCGATACTGCGTATGCAGGGGGCGCTCTATGCGACGCGCATCGCGGAAGATTACCGCGATCGCGGCATGAATGTTTTGTTAATTATGGATTCGCTCACGCGCTATGCGATGGCGCAGCGTGAGATAGCACTGGCGATCGGGGAGCCCCCCGCCACGAAAGGCTACCCGCCCTCGGTGTTTGCCCGTCTTCCCGCGCTGGTGGAACGCGCCGGTAACGGGATCAAGGGCGGCGGATCGATCACCGCGTTTTATACCGTCTTGACCGAGGGCGACGATCAACAGGATCCCGTGGCAGACTCGGCGCGCGCCATCCTGGATGGGCATGTCGTGCTGTCACGGCGGCTGGCGGAAGCCGGCCATTACCCGGCCATTGACATAGAAGCCTCTATCAGCCGTGCGATGACGGAGTTGATCACGCCGTCGCATTACAGAAAAGTGCAGCGCTTCAAGCAGTTGCTCTCCGCGTGGCAGCGCAACCGCGATTTGATCAGCGTGGGAGCCTATGCCGCAGGCAGCGATCCTTTGCTGGATAAAGCGATTGCCTGCTATCCCGAGATGGAACGTTTTCTACAGCAGGGGATCCGCGAGTGCAGCGACTATGCTGGTGCGTTCGCCCGGCTGGACGCGCTGTTTCCTGACCAACCTGATCCTGCGAGCGAGTAATCATGGCGATATCCTCTCCTCTGGAGATGCTGCGCGAAAGGGCAGAAGAGAAACTCAACGATACCACGCAGCAGCTCGGCGAAGTACGCCAGCGTTATGAACAGGCACGCGCTCAGCTTGAGCAGCTCAGACATTATCAACAGGACTACCAGCAGCAGCTGGTCGCGCGGGCGGCAGAGAGCGGCATTCCGGTTACCCACCTGCTCAACTACCAAGGATTTATCCACTCCCTGAGGAAAGTCACGCAGCACTATAACCATCACGTCGTCGCCTGCGAGCAGGCCGTCGAGCAGGTGCTGGGGGACTGGAAAAAGGATCATCGTCGACTCAATGCTTTCAATACCCTTAAAAGTCGTGCGGACGATGCGGCCAAATTAAAAGAGAGCCGGCAGGAGCAAAAAATGATGGATGAATTTGCCAGTCAGCTCTTTTCAAGGAGATCCTCTGTATGACACTCGCAACGATACTGGCACTGACGCCACCAGCAAGGCGTTCCTCTTGCTCTGAAGCGCTCCCCGCTACGGCTGACAGCACTTTCGCCAGCCTGCTAAATGACAGGAAAGGTGCGGGACCGAAGCCCACCGGCACCAGAACGCCGGCGGCCACTGACGCCCGTACCGCATCCACGTTGCCCGCAGCGAAAGCCGAGGTAGAAAAGGCGCGCGAGGCCGATGATTCGGATGTTGAGAGCGTGCTGCTGGCGATGCTCAACCTGACACCAGTGGCAATGGCCGCAGCTGATGACAAGGAAAGCCCGACGCTGACAGAGCGTGCCGGGAGCGATCGATCATCAGCCTCAACGACGGCAGGCGATGCGCAGGCGCTACCGCTGCCGCCAGTGACCGTCGTTGATGATTTATCTTCTTCTGCAGCGCAAACCGATAACGGGCTGAATGCGCTGGATGCCACGCCGGTTAACACCCGTGAGACAACACTGGCCTCCCCCGAGGAGAAAGGCGGCTGTCACGGGGCATTACCGGCGCACGTTAGCGTGGCGGAAACCGCATCGTTAACCTCCAGCGAGGCAAAAGCGGTGCAGGTTGACCAGCCCGGGGACGTGATGCCGTTGAAGCGGGCGGCATCTGCTTTCGAGGTCGCCAGCGCGCCGCTGAAAGAAGAGATAAGCGCTGGCGTTGAGCCGCCAGAAGCCAGAATGCAGGCACTGCATATGCCCGCTTTTGCTGCGCAACAGACCCGTGATGACCTCTTCAGCGCGCAGGCACAGAACAGCGGTGTCCTGACTGAAACAATGGGCACCCTTGCCTGGCAGCAGTCGCTGGGGCAGCAGCTGGCCTGTTTTACACGTAATGGTATTCAGCACGCGGAGCTGCGGCTACATCCTGAAGAGCTGGGCTCGCTACACATCAGCCTGCAGCTGAAAAACGAACAGGCGCAGCTCCATTTTGTCTCGGCCAGCCATCAGGTGCGCGCCGCCCTTGAAGCCGCCGTTCCCCATCTTCGCACCTCACTGGCGGAGGCGGGCATTGAACTGGGCCAGAGCAGCGTGGGCGCAGAGAGCTCATCCTGCTGGCAACATTCAGGCGATCCTTCATCCCATGCCCGGCCGCACGTGGCCAGCCAGATAGCGCAGGATGAGCGAGGCCTGCCTGAAGAACCGATCGAAAATGTTACCAGAACCCTTATCTGTAATAACGGAATAAATACATTTGCCTAATTAGCTCGCTTAATTGCCAAAGTATTAGCAGTAATTCTCCTTTTTAAATCAATTACCCTGAGGGCGGATATAATAGAATGCTCCGCTCATCAGAGGTGCGTCTTTTCAGACCTGACAGTATTATAAACAGGACCGTTCACTATAATGTCTAAAACACAGCAAAAAGCATCTGGAAGCAAAAGTAAAAGCTTCTTTATTATTGTTATTATTATGTCATTAATTGCTGGATTATGCGGGGTGGCGGGTTACACCTTTTATGAACTGAATAAAATGAAAAGCACCATGCAGAGTAGCGGTGAAGATAAGGTACCTGAGCAGGTAGCGTCCCCGCCGGCCCCTCCTGTTTATGTCACGCTGGAGCCGTTTACGGTAAGTCTTAAGCCCACGGGAAATGACGATAACCGGGTGTTGTATATTGGCTTAACGCTGCGTCTAAAGGATGAAAAAGCGAAGGCAGAGCTTGAGAAATTTATGCCAGAAGTCCGTAGTCGTCTCTTGCTTTTATTTTCTCAGCAAACCGGAGAAAACCTGGCGACTGAACAGGGTAAGATCGATTTGATGAATAATACAAAAGAGGTGACGAATCGCCTCCTGGCCGCGCATCAGAGCCTGGTTATCACCGATGTATTATTTAATGCGTTTATTTTACGGTAAACTATATGTCTGACAGTTTTTTATCGCAGGCTGAAATTGACCGTCTTTTGAATGGCGGCAGTAGCGTAGAAAGTGAAAGCGTGAAGGATAAATCCGGTGATGAAGAGATAAGGATTTACGATCCTAATACGCAGCGGCGCGTGATTCGCGAGCGTATGCACTCGCTGGAAATTATTAACGAACGCTTTGCACGCCAGTTTCGCATGGATATGTTTAACCTGCTGCGGCGCAATCCTGACGTAACGGCAGGTAACATTACTATTCAGCCCTATCATGAATTTGCGCGCAACCTGCCGGTGCCGACCAATCTGAATCTGGTACACATGAATCCGCTGCGCGGCACGGCGCTGTTTGCCTTCTCGCCGCAGCTGGTCTCTATGGCCATTGATAATCTGTTTGGGGGGGATGGGCGTTTTCCTACGATGGTCGACGGGCGTGAGTTTACGCCTACGGAGCAGCGTATCATTCGTCGGATTATGTCGATGGCGCAGGCTTCTTACGATGAGGCCTGGAGTTCTATCTTTAAACTTCAGACCGAATATGTGCGTTCAGAAACGCAAATAAAATTTACCAATATTACCTCTTCGCCCAATGACATCGTGGTCACCACGCCTTTTTCTGTCGAAATTGGATCGCATACCGGGGAGCTGAATATCTGTATTCCTTTCAGCATTATCGAACCGTTGCGCGAACTGTTAACGAATCCCCCTCTGGAGAATTCACGTCAGGAAAATAACCAGTGGCACAACATGATGGCGATGCAGGTTCGTGATGCAGAACTGGATCTGGTCGCGAAGCTGGCTGAAATACCGACGCACGTTTCACGCATTATGACGCTTAAAAAAGGCGATGTTATTCCGCTTGAGAAACCAGAAATTGTTGAGGTGTATTCAGATGGGCATCCTGTTTTTTGCGGAAAATATGGGCTGTTAAATAAACAGCTGGCGATCAGAATTGAAAAGATTTTTGCTAATTCTCTACCTTCTTTTCACAAGGAGAATAAATAAATGAGTGCCACTATTTCGCCGTCTGAGGCTGACGCGCAATCTGTTGACGATCTCTGGGGAGAAGCGATGAGTGAGCAAATATCAGCAGAAGCTTCTGGCGACGCTGTCTCTGCCAAAAATGCGCAGACGCTAAACTTATCCGACGATCTGAATCTGGTGCTCGATATACCCGTAAAAATGACGGTGGAACTGGGTCGTACCAAAATGACGATTAAAGAGCTGCTGCGCTTAAGTCAGGGATCGGTTGTGCCGCTGGAGGGGCTGGCCGGTGAGCCACTCGATATTTTAATTAACGGTTATCTGATTGCGCAGGGTGAGGTTGTTGTCGTGTCTGATAAATTTGGGGTACGTATTACCGACATTATTACCCCTTCTGAAAGAATGCAGCGTTTGAGCCGGTAATGAAATCCTATGTGAAACCCCATGTTGTAGCGATGCTTCAGCATGGCGAGGGTGTTTCAGCAAGCACCCAGTTGATCAGATTAAGTGGTGCGCTGGCGCTGGTGCTCCTTTTCATCTGCGGGCTAGCCTGGATGGCACGGCGTTCAGGATGGGGAACACAGGCCAGGGGCAACCCTCAGTTACACGTCAGGCATAGCCTGTCACTGGGTCAGCGCGAGCGGGTCGCTATCGTTGAGGCAGGCAATCGCTGGTTTTTGCTGGGCATTACCCCCACTTCCATCACCTTACTCAGCGAAATAGACAAAAGTGCCGACGAGCAGGAGGGGCCTGCTTTATCGGCGGGTCTTTTCCAGCAGGTCCTGCTCAGCGCCATGCGGAATAAAGAAAACAAAGAAAAGGGTGAGCAATGAAGACCCTTTTACGCTTAGTCGTCCGCGCGCTACCGCTGTGGCTGCTTACCCTTCATGGCGCGTGGGCAGCCAGTGGCGACATTGTTATCGGGCATGGGCCGCACGGTGAAAACTGGTCGTTGCCGGTACAAACGCTGGTTCTGCTCACGTCGCTGACGCTCCTGCCTGCCATCCTGCTGATGATGACAGGCTTTACCCGCATCATCATTGTGCTGGGGCTACTGCGCAACGCGCTGGGCACGACATCCTCGCCCCCCAATCAGGTACTGCTGGGTCTGGCGCTGTTTTTGACGTTCTTTGTGATGTCGCCCGTGCTGTCACAGGTCTACGATGACGCCTGGCTACCGCTGTCTCAGGATAAAATAAGCCTGGAAGAGGCGCTGACGAAAGGGGCCATTCCGGTACGCAATTTTATGTTTGCGCAGACGCGCGAAACCGATCTCGCTCTGTTTACCCGCATCGCAAAGCTGCCCAACTATAACAGCCGGGAAGACGTCCCGATGCGTATCTTGCTGCCTGCGTTTGTGACCAGCGAGCTAAAAAGCGGTTTTCAGATCGGGTTCACTATTTTTATTCCTTTCTTAATTATCGATCTCGTGGTGGCCAGCGTACTCATGGCGCTCGGGATGATGATGGTGCCACCGGCGACCATGTCACTGCCGTTTAAGCTGATGCTGTTTGTGCTGGTTGATGGCTGGCAGTTAGTGATCGGTTCACTGGCGCAAAGTTTTTACAGTTAAGAGAGAGTCACATGACGCCAGAGAGCGTAATGGGCCTGGGCTATGAGTCCATTAAGGTCGCGTTGATGATTGCAGGGCCGCTGCTGCTGGCTTCCATGTTTACCGGGCTACTCATCAGCATTTTGCAGGCATCGACCCAGATTAATGAGTCCACACTTTCCTTTATTCCAAAAATCTTAACGGTGATTGTCGTACTGATCGTTTTGGGGCCCTGGATGATGGGGACGTTAATGAATTACATGCACTCGGTGTTTAGCCACATCCCTGATGTTATTCGCTAGCATGCAGCGTTTTTCCTTTACCGATTTTCATCTGTTAGTCAGCCACTATTTCTGGCCTCTGACCCGAACGCTGGCGCTTTTCAGCGCTGCGCCCGTTTTCAGTGAAAAAGCGGCCAGCAAGAAGGTTAAAGTCGGACTGGCCGTGCTGGTTGCCTTTTTGATCGGGCAAAACTTGCCTGAAACCGATATCACGCTGTGGTCTGTTGCGGGCATATGGGTAACGGCAAAACAGATCCTGATCGGTACGACCATTGGGCTGACGATACAGTTATTGTTTGCCGCCATGCGCTTTGTGGGTGAGATCATCAGCCTGCAAATGGGGCTTTCCTTTGCCTCCTTTTTCGACCCTTCCGGGAATCAGGCGATGCCATTACTGGCGCGTTTCCTGAATATGATCTTCACGCTGCTGTTTCTGACGCTTAACGGCCATCTCTACCTGCTCAACGTGCTGGCAGACAGTTTTACGCTTCTGCCCGTCGATGGCGCACCGGTTGGCAGCGGCGCGTTCTGCCTGCTGGTGCAGACGGCGAGCATCATCTTTAGCTGTGGGCTGAAGATAGGGCTGCCTGTGATTACGCTGCTACTGGCGCTGAATCTGACGCTGGGCTTGCTGAACCGTCTGACCCCGCAGCTCTCAATCTTTGTTATCGGCTTTCCTCTCTCAATCACGCTCGGTATGGTGGCGCTGTTACTGATGATGTTTGATTTCGCGCCTCTTTTTGACCGCTACATGCACGCTATCTTCTCGCCTCTGGATAGCATCCTTCGCGCGCTGAATTAGCCCGCGCGGCTGCTGAAAAGCGGTCAGGATCACTCCAGCAGCGTCGGATCGGCAGCGATCATTAACGCTTTCATCTCCTCAAAATGCTGACGCGAGAAGTCAGCAATGCCTTCCCAGGCGCGTGCCGTTTTCTCCGCGACCTCATCGCTGAGGATCTTCAGCGGCTGGCCCGTGG
This sequence comes from Pantoea sp. KPR_PJ, assembly GCF_041386365.1. NCBI lineage: Bacteria > Pseudomonadati > Pseudomonadota > Gammaproteobacteria > Enterobacterales > Erwiniaceae > Pantoea > Pantoea sp. KPR_PJ. The sequence continues at coordinate 162,684 of NZ_JABMIK010000004.1, forward strand.
ACCAGGCGGTTACGAGGATCTGACAGGCGCGCTCCAGCGTCCAGATATCGTCAAAGGCTTCACCGATGTCGCTGCCCGTCACCATTACGCCGTGATTGCCCATCAACAGGCGGCTTTTACCCGCCAGCAGATTTGCCAGGCGCGCCCCTTCTTCGACCGTATCCGCCATGCCGCCGTAGAGCGTATCGACCGCGACGCGGTTAAAGTAGCGCGCGCTGTTCTGGTCAATCGGCGGGATATGCGGATCGGCCAGACAGGCGACGCTGGTGGTATAGACAGGATGAAGATGCAGCACCACACGCACCTCCGGCAGACGCTGGTGGATCTGGCCGTGGATCGACCAGGCGGTGGCGTCAACGTCATCACGCTGTGCGCAGGCGGGATCGTCAGCGTCGAGCAGCAGCAGATCGCTGGCGCGAATGCGTGAAAAATGTTTCCACTTCGGGTTGATCAGGAACTGTTTGCCGTCGGGCGAAATCGCGGCGCTGAAGTGGTTGGCCACCGCCTCATGCATGCCCAGATGGGCAATAATGCGAAAGGTGGCGGCAAGGTCGATACGGGTTTGTTCTTCAAACGAGAGCGCCATATATCTCTCCTGAAAAGGATGGGAAGGGGAAGACAGGCAGCCAAGACCGGCCGCCCGCATCAGGATCAGGGTTGCGGCATCAGGGTTTTGATGTCCTCTTCGCTCGGTGCCACAAAGTTGTACTTCTTCAGCAGTGCAGCGTACTCCGGCGTTTTGCTGTATTTCTCCAGCCCGGCCACCAGCGCCTGTTTCACCTCGTCGTTGCCTTTCTTCACGCCAAAGCCGTTGAGCACCGGGTAGATCAGCGTTTCTGAGGAGATCTGCACGCGGTTGCCCAGCTTCTGCACCACGCCGCGCGCGACCGCCGCGTCGGTAATCTGCGCCTCGACCGCATGCGACAGCATCGCCTGGGTGGTTTGCGGATCGGTGGTGTATTCGCTGATGGCGATCGGCGGCTTGCCATTTTTTACGCAGTAGTCGGTGGAGAGCTTATGCAGTTGCTGGAGCCAGGAGGTCGCACCCATCGAGCCAATTTTGTGACCGCAAAAATCTTCCGGCGTTTTAGGCTGGTAATCGCTGCCTTTCAGCGACAGGATCGCCTCGCCGCTTTTCAGATAGGGGATCATATCGATCACCTTTAACCGATCCGCCGTGATGTACATCGACGAGTTGGTGATATCGAAGCGGTTGCCCTGAAGACCGGTGATCAGGTTGGGAAAGCGGGTGTCGAGGTTAACCGCCTGGCGGCCCATTACCTTTGCCAGACCGTCGAGAAATTCGATATCAAAGCCGGTCGGTTTGTTGTTCTCAATATATTCATACGGGAAAAAGGTCATGTCAGAGCCAGCGAGAATTTTTCCCGGCTGCTGAAACGCTGACGCGCTAAACGAACCCAGCGCAACGCTGGCGGCTAAAAAGGTCAGGGCAACAGATTTCATAAAGCCTCCGTGGTGGCGGTTACGCGCGGGCAAGATCGTTTCCGGCCTGCTGAACAAAAAAGGATGCGCCGCTTGGCTTCTGCGGCAGACGGAACTGATTAACGCTACTGCGCACCATGCCGCTTTCTTCACCTGCAACCAGCGCACCGGCATCAAGGCTTGGCAGCGGGTTTTCGCCAAAGGGCAGGGCGTCTTCCGCCGCATAAACGGCGATAAACAGCGTGCGCGGCAGCTCGGTTTCATTCGGGCTGGAGGCGTGCAGCAGACGCGTATGCATAAAGCAGACTGAGCCGGGCGGACCGAAACAGGCGGCAGGCTGCGAGCACTGCTCCTCAACCACGGTTTTATCCACCGCGCCGGTAAAACGACCGTTTTGCCAGTGAGAGTAGAGCGGGCCTTTGTGGCTACCCGGCACCACGTTAAGCGGGCCGTTTTCCGGCGTCACTTCACTCACCATCAGCAGCGCGGTGACGATGTCGTCGTTGCTGTGCGGCGTAAAAAGGAAGTCCTGATGCCACTCCACTTTGGTCGCCGTGTGCGGCAGCTTGGAGTTGATTTTGCTGTGGTGAAAGCGTGCGCCCTGGCTACCGGTCAGCTGACCAGCAATCTGCGCCATCCGCGACTGAAGCGCAGCGTGGCGATAGGCGGCAGAGATTTCAGTTGGCGAGCTGACGCGGCGCAGCGACGGATGATCGGCGCGATGATCGCTCTCCAGGTCGAATCGCGCGCGGCCATCCAGCGTATCGCCATACGCCGCCTGCTGGCTGCGGCTCTCTTCTACCCAGCCGTCAAAATCGTGCTGTAGCGCGGCGATCTCGTCGGTGCTTAATACGTTTTCGACTACCAGGAAACCCTGCTGGTGATACTGCTCTACCTGCCACTGCTCAATCATGATTTTTTCCTCGTGCTGATAAAGGGGTTAAGCCAGAGAAACATCCTTCAAAAAGGCTTCAACACGCGGATGCTGTCCGCTGCGCATGGCCTGAGGCGCGTCATCGCAGACCACGCGTCCTTTTTCCATAAATACGATGCGGTCAGAGACCTTAAAGGCGAAGTTCATCTCATGGGTGACGATCACCATCGTGATGCCCTCGTGCGCCAGGGTTTCAATCACCTGCAACACCTCATTGACCTTTTCCGGATCCAGCGCCGAGGTCGGCTCATCAAACAGCATGATCTGCGGGCGCATCATCAGGGCACGGGCGATCGCCACGCGCTGCTGCTGGCCGCCTGAGAGCTGATGCGGATATTTCCACGCATGCTCCAGCATGCCGACTTTGTGCAGCAGCTCGCAGGCGTGCTGCTTCAGCTCGTCGCGCGACGCCAGTCGGTGATAGCGCGGTGCCAGCATCAGGTTGTCCAGGACATTAAGGTGCGGAAAGAGATTGAAGCTCTGGAAAACCATGCCGATGTTGAGGCGATGTTCAGCGTGCTCAATAAAGCGCGGTTTCTGCTCTCCCTGCTGGCTGAGATGAATAAAGGGCTGACCGTTGATGCGGATCTCGCCGTTATCGATCTGCTCCAGCCCGTTGAGCAGGCGGATCAGCGTGGTTTTGCCAGAGCCGGACGGCCCAATAACGGAGACCACTTCGCCAGGCTGGATTTGCAGGTTCACCGCACCCAGCACTTCAACATTGTTATAGGCTTTGTGCAGGCGCGAGGCCTGAAGTGCCGGTCCGCTGCTCTGCGCCATCGGGCGCGCCAGCGGCGTAACATCGCGCTGCGCCAGCGCGAAAAGCCGATCGTCTACCTTGCCTGAGGGCCGGCGCTGGGTGACGTCGAGATAGCGCTCCAGCTGTTTCAGCAGGAAGTCGAAAACCGTGACGATCAGCACGTAGTAGCAGGCGACGGCCGCCATGGTCTCCATGACCAGGAAGTTCTGAGAGTAGAGACGCTGGCCGACCATCAGGATTTCGGTTAGCGAGATCACCGACACCAGCGAGCTGAGCTTCACGATGGCGATATACTCATTTGCCAGCGCGGGCAGGGCGACGCGCACCGCCTGCGGAATAATGATGCGCCACTGAATGCCGGCAAAGCGCAGACCCAGGGCACGGGCGGCTTCACTCTGGCCTTTCGGGATCGACAGCAGGCCGCCGCGATGGATCTCCGCGATATAGGCGCTTTCGCTCAGCACCATCGCGATCAGGCCCGCCCAGAAGGGATCGCTCAGCAGCGCGGCCGTGCCGGGGGCAGCCTGCGGCAGGTTATAGACAAAAATCAGCAGCACCAGTAGCGGCAGGCTACGGAACAGCCAGATATAGCCGCGCGCCGGCAGGGTAAACAGCGGACGGTTTGACTGCTTCGCCAGCGCAAGCACAAAGCCCACCACAATACTGATGCCCCAGGTAAGCAGGCTCAGTTTGATGACGGTCCAGGTCGCCCGCCAGAACTCGGCGTCGCTGAACAGGCTGAACATGTAGTTCCAGTTAAAGGTCATGAGGCATGTCGCTCGCTTAAATAAAAGCGAATTTCAGAAATGGAATTCGCCGCTTTCGGTTAATTAACACTATGGCGGCAGCGGCTAATTGAGGGCAATTAGTAAATTGTTGCCTTCAGACTTTAAAAAAACTATCCAGCCTGAATGCAGATGAAATCATCAGAAACCAAAACAGATTAACGTGGGAAATTAATCTGGCGCGAGGTGTTTGCCTGCGCTGCCCTTAAATCGCGCAGACGTGAACCAAAATGAGGCAGCGAAAAAAATAAAGATTAGTTTGCCAGAAAATAAACGTGAGTCTTGCCTGTCATATCAGTCACTCCACAAAAAGCGTGACGCCGCGGCGATCGGTTCTGGCTGCCCCTTCAGGGGGCGAAAGCATGGCATGGGGCTTGCAACATCCTGCTACCTGCAAAAGCCGTCCTGTCGAGACGGCCACCATACTCATAAGGTTTTCATCATGCGTTTCACGCTAAAGCAGCTTAAATATTTTGTCACTGTCGTTGAAACCGAGAGCATTGCCGAAGCGTCACGCCAGCTCCATATCGCGCAGCCCTCTATCTCTATTGCCATTAAAAATCTCGAGGATACCTTCGATCAGCAGCTGTTTATCCGCCATCACGCGCAGGGCGTTTCGCTGACGCCCGGTGGCCGCCGCTTCTATGAGAAAGCGCGTGACCTGCTCCGCCTGACCTATGAGTTTGAGCAGAATTCGCGGGCTGAGCACCAGCTGGTTTCCGGTACCATCGCGGTGGGCTGCTTTGAGTCGGCCGCGCCGCTCTACCTGCCGAAGCTGATTGCCGGGTTTAAAAAAATCTATCCCGATATCACTATCGAGCTCTATGACGGCGAGCAGCATGAGCTGATGCATGGGCTGCATCGCGGTCGTTTTGACCTGGCGTTTCTTTACGATCTCGACCTCGACCACTCCCTCCGCAAAGAGCCGCTTAACGCGCCGCACCGGCCCTATGCGCTGCTGCCCGCAGCCCACCCGCTGGCGCAGCAGGCAAGGGTCACGCTCCAGCAGTTGAGCCGTGAGCCGATGATCCTGCTCGATGCTATCCCGAGCAAAAACTACTTTATCCGCATCTTTAAGGAGAAGGGCTACCATCCTGACGTCGCCTACAGCTCGCCCTCCATTGAAATGGTGCGCTGCATGGTCGGGCAGGGGTTAGGTTTTTCGGTGCTGGTTACACGTCCCTGTTGCGATATAACGTATGACGGACAAAAGCTGGTACATCTGGAAATCGAAGATGAGATGCCCGATTCCCTGTTAATTATGGCCTATCTGCAAAATAATGAGCCCACCAGACCGGCGCAATTATTTATGGACTATTGTCGTCGCGCGGAACTTTCTCCAGCGCCAGCAGTGTAATCAGGTTTTTATCAGGCGTCTTTCGCAGCCTAATAAATTCCTATCCAGTCGTTAGCTTTATAATATTTTACCGCTTCTGTTGGCTCAAATAGTCTTGGAAACCTTCCCATGGTGAATATATCGGCCGGCGGCTGGTTGAAGGACGCTGAAATGACAGAGATGAAAACAGAAACAGATACCCTGGTGATTGGTGCCGGGCAGGCGGGCGTGGCGATGAGCGAACATCTGAGCCGTCTCGACGTGCCGCATCTGGTGCTGGAGAAAAACCGTATTGCGGAAGCCTGGCGCAGTGGGCGCTGGGATTCGCTGGTGGCAAATGGTCCAGCCTGGCACGATCGCTTTCCCGGTATGGCGTTTCCGGAGTGCGCGCCCGACAGCTTTGTTGCTAAAGAGAAAGTGGCGGATTACTTCGCGGCCTATGCGGAGAAATTTCACGCCCCGATCCGCACCGGCGTAGAGGTGCTGCGCGTTGAGCGTAATCATGGTCGCCCCGGCTTTACGGTGCAGACCTCTGACGGCGTGATTGAGGCGCAGCGCATTGTGGCGGCCACCGGCCCCTTTCAGAAACCGGTGATCCCGGCGATCGCGCCACGCAACGATCGTCTGACGCAGATCCACTCCGCTGCCTACCGCAACCCGCAGCAGCTGCCTGAGGGCGGCGTACTGGTTATCGGCGCAGGTTCGTCCGGCGTGCAGATCGCCGATGAACTTCAGCGCGCCGGCAAAACGGTCTATCTCTCTGTCGGGCCGCACGATCGCCCGCCGCGCGCCTATCGCAACCGCGACTTCTGCTGGTGGCTCGGTGTGCTGGGGATGTGGGACGCGGCAGCGAGCCAGCCGGGGAAAGAGCACGTCACCATTGCCGTCAGCGGCGCGCGCGGCGGCCACACCGTTGATTTCCGCGCGCTGGCCGCGCAGGGCGTTAATCTGGTTGGCATGACCCAGAGCTTTGATGGTGAGCGCGTGACCTTCCAGCCCGATCTGGCGCACAACATTGCGCGCGGCGACGCCAGCTACCTGGCGCTGCTCGACGCGGCAGACAGCTACATCGCCCGCAACGGCCTCGATCTGCCGGAAGAGCCGGAAGCGAGGCACTTTCTGCCCGATCCCAGCTGCATTACCCAGCCGCTCAGCGAGCTTAATCTCGCCCGCGCGGGCATCACCACCCTGATCTGGGCAACCGGCTACGTGGCGGACTACAGCTGGCTCAGGGTCGACGCCTTTGATGAAAAAGGGAAACCGCAGCACCATCGCGGTGTCTCCACCGAGCCGGGCGTCTATTTTCTTGGGCTGCCGTGGCTCTCCCGCCGTGGCTCCACCTTTATCTGGGGCGTCTGGCATGACGCGAAATATATCGCCGACCAGATCGCGATTCAGCGTCAGTATCAGCACTATCAGGCCGCGCCGTCACCTTAACCGAGCAGGAGCTTTGGCATGCCAACTCATACCCGTATTCGTATGTTCAACACAAAAGAGACCTATCCCAATCAGGCGCTTGATAACGATCTCTGCCAGGCCGTGCGCGCGGGCAATACCGTCTACGTGCGCGGTCAGGTCGGCACCGACTTTGACGGCAACCTCGTTGGACTGGGCGAGCCGGGCGTGCAGGCGGCGCAGGCGATGAAGAATGTAAAACAGCTGCTGGAAGAAGCGGGCAGCGATCTGTCGCATATCGTCAAAACCACCACCTATATCACAGACCCGCGCTTTCGCGAGCCGGTCTATCTGGAGGTTGGCAAGTGGCTGAAGGGTGTCTTTCCCATCTCGACTGGCCTGGTGGTGTCGGCGCTGGCGCAGCCGCAGTGGCTGATGGAGATTGATGTTATTGCCGTGATCCCGGATGACTGGCAGAGCAAGGAGGCGTTATGACCCTTTCCATTAGCGCACGCTGCCCGGAGAGCGGCCAGCTGGGCATTGCCATCAGCTCTTCCAGCATTGCGGTAGGGGCGCGCTGTCCCTGGCTTCAGGCGGGAACGGGCGCGGTCTCCAGCCAGAACATTACGCTGCCTGCGCTGGGACAGCAGGTGCTGGCGCAGCTGGAGACGGGTGCGTCTGCGCAGCAGGCGCTTACGCTGGCGCTGGCGGAGGACCGCTTTAGCGACTATCGCCAGCTGACGGTCATTGATTCTGCCGGTGAGATTGCACACTTCAGCGGCAGCCACACGCTGGGCGTCTGGCACGTGGCGCAGGGTGAAAACTGCGTGGCGGCGGGCAACATGCTGGCGGATAAGGCGGTTATCGACGCGATGATTTCGGCGTTTGCTGACTCATCCGGCGAGCTGACCAGTCGACTGATTACGGCGCTTCAGGCGGGAATTGCGCGCGGAGGCGAAGCCGGGCCGGTGCACTCTGCTGCGGTGAAGGTGGTCGACGACTATACCTGGCCTCTGGTCGATCTGCGCGTCGACTGGGCTGATGCGGATCCGGTTGGCGAGCTGTCGCGCCTGTGGCAGGCCTATGAGCCTCAGATGGAAGCCTACGTAACGCGCGCACTCGACCCGCGTGAAGCACCGAGCTACGGCGTACCCGGCGATGAATAGCGACCTGCGCGCGCAGCTCGCCTCGCTGCTGGCGTTTGACACCACCAGCCGCGAATCGAACCTGGCGCTGATCGACTTTATTCGTACCCTTCTTGCCGGGCGCGGCGTGGCGTCTACGCTGCTTTACAGCGACGACGGGCGCAAAGCGAACCTCTATGCGAGGCTCGGACCGGCTGGTGACGGCGGCGTGCTGCTCTCCGGGCACACCGACGTGGTGCCGGTTGACGGGCAGCGCTGGACGGTGCCGCCTTTTTCACTCACCGAGCGGGACGGCCGCTGTTATGGGCGTGGCAGCGCCGATATGAAAGGATTTATCGCCTGCGTGCTGGCGTCGCTGGATCGCTTTTTAGCGCAGCCGTTACGGATGCCGCTGCACCTGGCGTTCTCTTATGATGAGGAGGCAGGCTGCCTCGGCGTGCGCTCGCTGGTGGCGCATCTCAGGGCATCGCCGGAGAAGCCCGCGCTTTGCATCATCGGCGAACCCACTAATATGGCCCCGGTTTACGGCCATAAAGGTAAAGTGGCGATGCGCTGCCAGCTGCGTGGTCACGCCTGCCACTCAGCCTATGCGCCATCTGGCGTCAATGCGATTGAGCAGGCGGCAAAACTGATTAGCCATATCACCCGCGTCAGTGAAGCGCTACAGCAGACGCAGGACCCGCGCTTTGATCCGCCCTTCAGCACCTTACAGGTCGGTACCATTCAGGGCGGGGCGGCACTTAATATTGTGCCGCAGGATTGTCAGTTTGATTTTGAGCTGCGTACGCTGCCGGGCGCAGACACAGAGGGCGTGCTGGAAAGTATTGAAGCCTTTGCACGCCATCAGTTGTTGCCCGCTATGCAGGAAAAAGCCCCGGAGAGCGCGATCAGTTTTCAGCCGCTGAGCGCCTATCCCGGGTTATTAACCGATCCGCAAAGCGACTTTGCGCGCTGGCTGGCCGACTGGTGCGGCAGCGAGGCGTTTTCTACCGTGGCCTTTGGCACCGAAGGAGGGCTGTTTGATGAGGCGGGGATCGCCACTCTGGTCTGCGGGCCGGGCAGTATGGCGCAGGGGCATAAAGCGGATGAATTTGTTGCGGTAGAGCAGCTTGAACGCTGCATGCAAATGCTTAGCCAGCTTTGCGACTGGATGCGTCTGGACTAATCATCGTCAGATACGCATGAAATCTTTCTTCAGGGCCTCATGCGCCATCCGGGGGAGGGAACATAATGGCGATATACCTCACGTTTTCATCCTTAACTCATTGTGAGTTCGCATTAATTTGATAAGGTGACCGCAACGGATTGTTACTGCTTGAGCAGGCAAAACCTGATTTTCCGACCCGTGTCGGACGTCAGGTTTTTTTGTTTTTGGGGTCCAGATGAATATCACCAAAATTCTTAATAACAATGTGGTGGTTGTTCAGGATGAGCACGGGCGCGAGCAGGTAATAATGGGCCGCGGGTTGGGCTATCAGAAACAGACTGGCGACGCGCTTGATACCTCACTGATTGAAAAGGTGTTTGCGCTACAAAATGATGAGCTGTCAGGTCGGTTAGGGGAACTGCTGAATCAGATTCCACTTGAGGTGATGACCACCTGCGACATGATTATCAGGCTGGCGGCACAGCGACTGGGAACGCTGCATGACAGTGTTTATATTACCCTGACCGACCATTGCTATTTTGCGATTGAGCGCCAGAAAAAAGGGATGGCCATCAAAAACGTCCTGCTCTGGGATATCAAGCGTCTCTATCCCAAAGAGTTTGAGTTAGGTCATGAAGCACGAGCCATTATTGCCAGACGCCTGCATGTCGAACTGCCAGAGGATGAAGCCGGATTTATCGCACTGCACCTGGTGACCGCGCAGCTGAACAGCGAAATGCCGGAAGTAATGGATGTGACCCGGCTGATGCAGGAGATCCTGCAACTGGTAAAATATCAGCTGCGTCTCGAGTATGACGAGGAGTCGCTCAACTACCAGCGTTTTGTTATCCATCTGAAATTTTTTGCCCAGCGGATACTGACCCGAACCCAGGTAAAAGATGATGATGTGTCGCTGCACATAGCGGTGAAGGATAATTACGCAAAAGCCTGGAAATGTGCCGAAAAAATTGCGCAGCACCTGAGTCAACGCTATCAGCGAGAGCTGACCACTGAAGAGATTATGTTCCTCACTCTCCATATTGAGCGAGTAAAAAAAGAAGGGCATTAAGCCCTGAACGGGATTGTTACTGCATCACGCAGGCAAAACCTGAGCGTGGCCACCGAAAGGAGGCCATTCTCGGGTTTTTTTGTTTTTGGGCTCAGTCAACGGGTGCCTGCGGGCATCAGATGAAAGGAAATTGAGATGGAATATCAGGCTGTTGCAAAAGAGATTCTTCGCCATGTGGGTGGAAAAGAGAACATCCTGAGTCTCGTACACTGCGCGACCCGGCTCCGCTTTAAACTGAAAGATAATCACAAAGCGGATGCTGAAGCACTGAAGCAGCATCCGGGTGTGATTATGGTGGTTGAAAGCGGTGGCCAGTTTCAGGTGGTGATTGGCAACCACGTTCATGCCGTCTGGCAGGCGGTGCGTCATCAGGCAGGGCTGACGGATGACGCTCCGGCCGTGGAGGAAAAGGGGCACAGGGGCACTCTGCTGAGCCGCCTGATCGACATAGTCTCAGCCATTTTTACCCCCTTTATTGGCGTGCTGGCGGCTTCAGGTATTTTGAAAGGGCTGCTGGCGCTGGCGGTGGTGTGCGGCTGGCTCACGACCGAGAGCGGCACCTATAAAATCTGGTTTGCCGCAAGCGACGCGCTGTTCTTCTTTTTGCCACTGGTGCTGGGCTATACCGCCGGAAAAAAATTTGGCGGTAATCCCTTTATCACCCTGGTGATCGGTGGAGCGCTTACTCACCCAGTGATGATCGCCGCCTTTAACGCCAGCCAGCAGCCTGACGGCGTTGCGGACGTGTTTCTTGGCATTCCAGTCACCTGGTTCAATTACAGCGCGTCAGTTATTCCCATTATTCTCGCCGCCTGGGTGAGTTGCTGGCTGGAAAAACAGAGCACCAGGCTGCTGCCGTCGTCGATGAAAAATTTCTTTGCGCCGCTGATCTGTTTAGGTGTCACCGTGCCGCTGACCTTCCTGGTCATTGGCCCGCTCGCCACCTGGCTGAGCCAGATGCTGGCGAACGGCTACCAGTGGGTTTACGTGCTGGCCCCCTGGCTGGCGGGCGCTGCGACAGGCGCGCTGTGGCAGGTTTGCGTCATCTTTGGCCTGCACTGGGGATTTATCCCGCTGATGATTAACAATCTTGCGATGCTGGGACATGACTCTATGTTGCCAATGCTGCTGCCCTCGGTATTTGGTCAGGTGGGTGCAGCGTTCGGGATCTTTCTGCGCACTCGCGATGCGCGCCAGAAGATGCTGGCAGGTTCTTCCACAATGGCCGCTATTTTTGGCATCACCGAACCGGCGGTGTATGGCGTTAACCTGCCGCTGCGCCGTCCATTTATTTTTGGCTGCGTGGCAGGGGCTATCGGCGGTGCCATTGTCGGCTTCAGCCATACACAGGTTTACTCATTTGGTTTTGCCAACGTCTTTACCCTTGCCCAGATGATCCCACCTGAGGGTATCGACAGCACGCTATGGGGGGGCGCTATCGGCAGCCTGACCGCGCTGATACTGAGCTTTGTGCTGACGCTGCTGGCCGGTATGAAAAACCTCCCCGTACAAAAAAGCGCGGTGGCAGTGACGACAGGTGATGATGAGGTGCTCTCTCCCATGACCGGCACGCTTCTGCCTCTCGACCAGGTGCCCGACTCCACGTTTGCCAGCGGCCTGCTGGGTAAAGGCGTCGCCATTATTCCCTCAGATAACCGGGTGACGGCTCCCTTTGCTGGCGAAGTCGCCTCCCTGTTTCAGACCCGACACGCCATTGGCCTGCTCAGCAACAGCGGTATTGAAATACTCATTCATGTCGGGATCGATACGGTGAAGCTCGACGGCAGGCCATTTATTGCGCGCGTGAAGGTGGGTGACAAAGTGCAGCCGGGTGATGTGCTGCTGGAGTTCGATCGTCAGCAAATTATTGAGGCCGGATACAGCCTGACGACACCCGTTATCGTCAGTAACAGCGACGAGTACCGTGAGGTCGTGTCCGTTACGGCAGCCTCCATTAAGGCCGGTGCGCCATTACTTAGCGTCAGTCATTAATAACAGGAGAACGTGATGAAGACTTTCCCGAAGGATTTTTTATGGGGCGGCGCATTTGCGGCGAATCAGGTGGAGGGGGCATACCTGGAGGAGGGCAAAGGGCTGTCTACCTCGGATATGCAGCCACAGGGTATCTTCGGCCCGGTGGTGGAGCGTGTGCCGGGCGACAGCAGTCTTAAGGATGTTGCTATCGACTTCTATCACCGCTACCCGGAAGACATCAAACTGTTTGCTGAAATGGGCTTTAGCTGTTTACGCGTCTCTGTTGCCTGGACGCGTATTTTTCCAGACGGTGATGAGTCACAGCCAAACGAAGCGGGCCTCGCCTTTTATGATCGACTCTTTGATGAACTGGCTGCACATGGCATCACACCGTTGGTCACCTTGTCCCATTATGAAATGCCCTGGGGGCTGGTTAAACACTATGGCGGCTGGGGCAACCGTCAAACCATTACTTTCTTTGAGCGATATGCGCGTACGCTGTTTGCCCGTTACAAAGAGAAGGTCAAGCTATGGCTGACCTTTAACGAAATTAACATGTCTTTACACGCGCCCTTAACCGGCGTGGGGTTGCCTGAAGGCAGCAGTAAAAGTGAAATCTATCAGGCTATCCATCATCAGCTGGTGGCGAGTGCCAGAGTGGTGAAAGCCTGCCATGAGATGATTCCGGATGCCCGCATTGGCAATATGCTGCTGGGCGGTCTGATGTATCCTCTGACCTGTAAACCGGAAGATGTCCTGAAAACGCTGCAGGAGAACCGCAGCTGGCAGTTCTTTGGCGATGTTCAGTGTCGTGGCGTCTATCCCGGCTATATGCTGCGCTACTTCCGCGATAACCAGATCCAGATAGCCATTACCGAAGCCGATCGCGAAGCGCTGAAATCAACGGTCGATTTTGTGTCATTCAGCTACTACATGACCGGGTGTGTCACCGCCGATGAGGCGCTGAACAAGCAGGCACGCGGTAATGTGTTGAGTATGGTACCGAATCCTCACCTGATTAGCTCGGAGTGGGGCTGGCAGATCGATCCGCTGGGTTTGCGCACGCTACTCAACATGTTGTGGGATCGCTATCAGAAACCGCTGTTCATCGTCGAAAATGGTTTAGGGGCAAACGATAAGCCCGATGCAGAAGGCGTTGTGCAGGATGATTACCGTATTCGCTATCTGAACGACCATCTGGTTCAGGTGCGTGAAGCTATCGACGACGGGGTCGACATCATAGGCTATACCTGCTGGGGCCCCATTGACCTGGTCAGTGCATCGCGTGCCGAACTCTCCAAGCGCTATGGCTTTATTTATGTCGATCGCGATGACAGCGGAAAGGGCACGCTGGCGCGCCGCCGCAAAAAAAGTTTCTACTGGTATAAAGAGGTGATTGCGACAAACGGCGCGTCGCTTGACGGTTAATTCTGCCAAAAGGGTATCAATAACTACCCGGTGTTTAATGGAAACTGAAGGCATCAGCCGCAGACGATGCCTTTAACTATAAAAAATGGATTTACTAAAATAATACCTCTTATGAATAATAAATATATATGTAAATTCGTGGCATTATTAATGGCTACGGTTTCTGTATCCTCTCATGCTACGGCGGAAAAAGTCTCTGTTGAACAACGGCTGGCGTTACTTGAAAAAGAGCTGGCGCGGAATAATAAAGAGCTACAGACCGTCAGAGAAGAGTTACGACATTATAAATCATTTTATGACACAACACCGGGGAAAATCCCACCAGCAGTAGTCAGTAACAAGCCTTCCAGCAGTGAAGGTCAGAATAAATTAACCAGCGAGACACGGGTTTCTGTCAGTGACGCCGCAAAAAATAATGTAACCACAGCTACGTCATTTGTAACGTTAAAGGATTTAGGGAAATATATTAAGGATGATATTGGTTTCGAATATTCAGGCTATTTCCGCAGCGGCTGGTCTACCGGTAACCGGGGAGCGCCGAAGTCATATGCCATCGGTTCGCTGGGACGTTTCGGTCAGGAGAATGGAGCCTGGTTTGACCTGCAGCTGTCGCAAAAGGTATAAGATGACCATAGCGGTAAGGTAGCGAAAGCTGTGATCATGCTCGACGGTAATGTTGGTCAGCAGTATAGCAGCGGCTGGTTTGACAAGGATTCGGAGAACGTTTTGCAGTTTTCCGATATTTATTTGACGACCAGAGGCTTTCTGCCTTTCGCGCCAGAGGCTGATTTCTGGGTGGGCAAACATGCTTTGCAGAAATATGAAATTCAGATGCTCGACTGGAAAAGTCATCGTACAGATGCTGATTCTGGTTTAGGGATTGAGGGCTGGGAAGCTGGCCCTGGCAAGCTGAACCTGTCGCTGGTTCGTGAAGACGTTAATGCCCATGCGGTAGATTATGCCTCTTCAGGAAAATCACAGCAGGTGAATACCAACAGCGCGGAGATCCGCTATAAAAATATTCCTTTGTGGCATAACGCCCTGCTGGAAGTTTCCGGCCGCTATACCCTGCCGAACGAAACAGAAAGCAACCACAGAAACGAAGATGACGGCAGCTATTACAGCCTTAAAGACTCCTGGCTCGCCGGGTTAATCCTGCGTCAAAATTTCAAAGGCGGCGAATTTAACGAATTAACCTTACAAGGGGCTAATAACTCGATAGCAAGTGGCTTTGCTCGCCTTTCAGGCGCCAATCCCTCTTACAGCAATAATGGTACCGGTGAATATTATGGTGAGCATAGCAACGGTAAGGCATATCGAATCATTTCTCAGGGGGAGAACTATCTGTCTGAAAAAATAATAATGGCTCACGCTATGGTATGGGCCTTGGGTAACGACATTTACAGTTATGATACCGGCGCGCATACTGATTTCAATACGATACGTGCAGTAGTTCGTCCTGCTTATATCTGGAACAACAGTAATCAATCAGGTTTGGAGCTGGGTTGGTTTAACCAGAAAAACAGAGTCGATGATACGCAATACCATGAATCAGGATATAAAATAACGCCTTATCACGCTATTAAAGTTGATACCAGTATTCTTACATCACGTCCAGAAATTCGTTTCTATGGTACTTTCATGAAGACAGATAATAACGGTATTAGTCATTTCAGATTTGCTGATAAAAAGAGTGAGCAGTTTACCGTTGGCGTTCAGGCAGAAGTATGGTGGAAATGAACGCATTTGCTGTTATTCATGCAGAGAATTAACAACAGAAAATGCGACTAAATAACGTTCAGGCTTTTTTCTGGTAGTGTGCTTTCTTTATTGTCTTTTTTGCGTTTGCCAGAGAAACGCCCTGTTGCATTAGCCGTAATAAATGCTGCATGACAGGTAGCGTATGATGCAGGTAGAGGGAAAAACCTTCGCAGAAATAGTTTTTATTAGGTTTTCCATCCCTGGAAATATTGAAACGGTGTTTAGGGCAGCCACCGTTACAGAAGGGGCGTACAGCACAGTCCAGGCATTCTTTACTGATGTTTTTAAGTTTTTTCTGGCCGAATGATCTGTTTTGGGCAGAGTTGACCCGTTCTGAAAGTTCATCGGAATTAATATTACCCAGCTTATGTTCGGGATAAACAAAATGGTCGCAGGAGTAGAGATCGCCGTTGGCTTCAACGATAAGATTAGCGCCGCATGTTTCGCTGATGACGCAGGCGCTGGGTTGACCGGCCATTCGCGCCATTGTCTGCTCAAAATTCATTATGAATACTTTGCCGAGATCATTCATGATCCAGTAGTCGAAAAGGGTATTGAGAAAGATACCCCAGGCTTTGGCTGAGACAGACCATTTTGTGACGCTGCACTGACCGGGATAATCTGGCTGAATCAGCTGCAGACCATTCGCATCAGTAACGGAAGCGCGCCGTTCTACTAAAGGAATAAACTGCATGTAACGACTGCCAATACGCTTGAGGAAGTTATAAATATCCAGCGGATGTTTAACGTTTTCCACATTGACGACGGTCAGAGTATTAAATTCGACCTGATAACGTTTTAATATTTCTAACCCTTTAATGACAGCATCATAGGTACTTTTACCGGCGCGGGTAAGGCGGTATGCATCGTTGCAGTTACGATCGCCATCGATCGATAATCCGCCCAGAAAATTGTTTTCTTTCAGAAATATGGCCCATTCATCATCGATATTTGTACCGTTAGTCTGAAAAAAATTATTGATGCGCTTATTGCCGGCATATTTCTTTTGCAATGAGATGGCTTTACGGAAGAAATCGAGGCCGGCGAGGGTAGGTTCGCCTCCCTGCCAGATAAAATCAACCACCGCCGCCTTCTGTGCGCGAATATTTTTTCGGATATAATTCTCCAGGGTATGGCTGTCCATCTTCCAGCGATTTTTGCGCTCAGGATAAAGATGTTCTTTTTCCAGATAAAAGCAGTAAGTACAATCTATATTGCACACCGAGCCGGTAGGCTTTGCCATAAGCTGAAAGTTTTCAATAAAACCGACCATTATCCTCTCCCTGGCTTAAAGAAAGTCACATATTGTCTAGTCTGGAATGAATATTCAACAATAAAAATCCTAATATGCCGCATGGAAGTCAACTTTGTTCAGGAAGCAGCATAGCGGAAATTACGCATGTCTATGAGGACAGGCAATAGAATATGAGCATTTTATTGATTTCAGTCATTTTTTATTTACAGAAATATTTTGCTTGTCAGTATGAATAACGTGATCCGTAACTGGTGATTTTTTATGCCTGGTGTCACAAAAATAAGTCATCAGAGTTGAATAAAAAAGCGGTTTTATCATGATGCATTCATAGCGGATCGTGACTGTAAAAGGCGAAACCCGACAGCGAAGAGGAAGAAAGCTTCTTGTTCGCTGTCGGGTTTTTTCTTTTTATCGATCTGCCTCTTGTTTCTGATGACTTCAGCAAAGGAAAATAAAATGCATAAGCTTACACTCAGCGCGGTCGCGCTATGTTTTGCCCAGATGTTTATCCCAGCGTCATATGCGGCGGATACGCCCCAGCAGGCAGGAAGTCATGCGGTAGCCACACGTCCCAATATTGTCTATATTCTGGTTGACGACCAGCGCTACGATGCTTTTGGTTTTCTTAATCCTCGTATTAAAACGCCGCATATGGACGAAATTGCCCATAACGGCACTTATTTTCAAAACGCCTTTGTCACCACCTCACTCTGTTCGCCGAGTCGCGCCAGCATACTGACAGGGATGTACGCGCACAACCACGGCGTGTCGGACAACAATCCTTCCGATTTGTCTCGCTTACATTATTTTCCTGAAGAGCTACGCAAAGCGGGTTATCAGACTGGATTTTTTGGCAAATGGCATTTTGGTGGCGCGGATAAAACCGCTACTGCGGGATTTGCCGGTTTTGATCGCTGGGTGGGCCTGCTGGGCCAGGGCGATTACTATCCGATAAATATGTATGGCCAACCGGCAATGCTTAATGTTGACGGTAAGCTGACGCCACAGAAAGGCTATATTACTGATGAGCTAACGGATTATGCTGTCGACTGGCTCAATCACATCGACAAGAATAAGCCGTTTATGGTTTATCTGTCGCATAAAGGCGTGCATGCGGATTTTTATCCAGCCATAAAATATAAAGGTACCCTGAGCGGCGTGAGCTTTCCTTTACCTGATACCTACGATGATACGCCGGAAAATTACAAAGGTAAGCCAATGTGGGTCAAAAACCAGCGTAACAGCTGGCACGGCGTCGACTATCCCTACAATAAAAAAATGGATATGCAGCAGTTCCAGCGAGATTATTACGAAACGCTTCGCTCGGTGGATGACAGCGTAGGGCGGGTACAGGCGTGGCTGAAGCAGAATGGTCTGGATAAAAACACTATCGTCATGGTTATGGGCGATAATGGGTTTATGTTTGGCGAGCATGGGCTGATCGATAAACGCACCGCTTATGAAGAGTCCATGCGCGTACCGCTTATCGCCTCTGGGCCTGGATTTGGCAAAGGTAAGGTGGTGAAGGATGTTGTGGCGAATATTGATGTCGCCCCGACATTTCTTGATGCAGCAGGGATAAAAAAACCGCAGAATTACGACGGCGACAGTTTTCTTAGGCTAGGGACCGATCGCACCGATCTTCCCGGCCGCAAAAACTATTTTGTCTATGAATATTTCTGGGAATATAACTTCCCCTACACGCCAACGACTTTTGCCATCAGGACACCCCAGTACAAGTATATTCAATATTATGGTGTATGGGACAAGGAAGAATTGTACGACATACAGGAAGACCCGTATGAGAAACACAATCTTATTGAGTCCAGAGACAAGAACCTGACTGAAGCCAAAATTGCTTTGCGCCAGAAGCTCTTTGAAGGACTGAAAGATCATGATGGCCGTAACATTATTCCTTATAACAGCAGAACCGAAGCAGGCCAGGTATTCCGTTATATTGAGGGGGGGAAAAAAATGTCAGATTTCCCTGCCGAATGGCTGCGTGGAGATAATCCGCGGGATAAATATGCCGGCCTTATCCCTGACGCAGTGGACAAGGAGAAGACGGTGGAGAATGTATTCGCCTCATTCGAGAAAACAGAAGCTCTTATCAGGGATATGATGGATAAACAGTAGGGAAACTCTCAGGCTGCGCATTAACGGACATGCGCGCCACAAGGACGCGGCGAAGTCATCGAACCGGTTCGATGAACGGGGATTGCTCAAAAGCAAAAACCCCCGCCGAAGCGAGGGTTTCAAATTTTGGTGCCCGAACCCGGAATCGAACCAGGGACACGGGGATTTTCAATCCCCTGCTCTACCGACTGAGCTATTCGGGCAACGGGGCGCATTAAACCGTAATGGCCGCTTCGCGTCAACGCCTTTACGGTAAAAAACCTGGAAAACGTGACTGATTGCCTGATTTTCAGTCAGAAGCGGCAAAATGCTATGCCAGTGCTCCGTTGGCGCGGCATAACGCAATGCGCAGAACATCTTCTGCCAGCCGTTTTGCGGTCGCCACATCCTGGACATTCCGCTTCACCAGCAGCTTGCTGAGGCAGCCCTCAAGAATAAGCTCCAGCTGATCCGCCACCATGGCGGGGTTGTCCAGACCCAGCTCGACCAGGATGCGATGGGTAAAGTGCCAGGAGGCCTGTTTTTGCTGTTCAGCAATCTGGTGCACCGGCTGGTCCGGCTGCGGATAAAAGCTGCAGGCGGCAATAAACAGGCAGCCCGGATAGCGTCCTTTCTGTACCTGCTCACTCAGCACCTGATAGCGCGCCAGCAGCTTCTGCTCGCCGTCCAGCGCCTCGCTGAGCAGAACCTGGCGCCGCCAGGTATCCACCTGCTGACCGTGATAGCGCAGCGCATCGTAAAGCAGGGCGTCACGGTCAGGCCAGAATTGTTCAAGCTCTGCCAGCGCCAGTTCACTGTCGCCCGCCAGCTGTTGCAATGACGTCGTCGCCGCCAGTCCATTTTTTTCGAGCACGTTTAACGCATGCTCGAGTATCTGTTCACGCTGCAAGTGACGTCTCCTCTCTTTGCTATTCCGCCTCTCGCGGAGTTACTCAGTGTCGTTTAGTGCACTCGATTCTGCAAATGCGCACGAAAATCTTCTGCATTGAGGAAGCCGGTAACGCGCGAATCGGGGATCTCATGGCCCTGCGCATCAAAAAACAGGATGGTCGGCAGGCCAAGCACCTGAAGATGCTGTAACAGGGCATTATCGGTTGCACTGTTTGCCGTGACATTGGCCTGCAACCGCTGCAAATTGCCCAGCGCCTGATGAACGCCCGCATCGCTAAAGGTATATTTTTCGAACTCTTTACATGCCACGCACCAGTCAGCGTAGAGATCGACCATGGTGACGCGACCATTGGCCTGCCGGAGGGCCGCATCGAGCTGCGCTACCGAGGCAATACGCTGGAAGGAGAGCGCTGCCGCCGTCTGTGACGCCACCGGTGCGCGCCAGACCCACTCCTGCAATGGACGCGCGCTGAGCAGCGCTGCGGCCAGCATAATAATTTGCACCAGCCGCCATTTGCCGCCGTGGCCACGCAGGCTGAGGCAAAATGCCCAGGCGAAAAAGGCAATACCCAGACCGCTCCATAACCGCATTCCCCACGTATCGCCCAGTACGCGCTCCAGTAAAAAGACCGGCAGCGCCAGGATAATGAAGCCAAACCCCTGTTTTACCGTCTGCATCCAGGGGCCACTTTTCGGCAACAGCCGGTTGCCAAACATCGTCACCACAATCAGCGGTAAGCCCATGCCCATGGCATAGAGCCATAGCGTGCCTGCGCCGGTCCAGAGATTACCGCTCTGAGCGATATAGAGCAGGATGGCGCTGAGCGGGGCGGTGGTGCAGGGCGAGCAGATCAACCCTGCCAGCGTCCCCATCAAAAAGACACCGGGTAGCGATCCTCCCTGCTGGCGGTTGCTCCACAATGTCAGACGGGTCTGAACGCTGGCGGGAAGCTGGAGCTGAAACAGGCCAAACATTGAGAGTGCCAGCAGAATGAAAACCAGCGACAGTCCGACAAGGACAACGGGGTGCTGTAGCGCCGCCTGAAAGCGCAGGCCAGCCGCTGCCACCACCACGCCCAGCAGCGTGTAGGTCAGCGCCATACCCAGAACATAGATGAGGGCAAGGCTAAACAGCCGCAGCAGCGAGCCGCTGCGCTGACCGCCAAGAATGATCCCGGCAATAAGGGGATACATGGGTAACACGCAGGGGGTAAACGCGACGCCAACGCCAATCAGCAGCGCCCAGAGCGGCGAGAAGGGCAGCGGCGCGGCCGGGGCAGGCTGTACGCTGACGGCTGGCACGCGCGCGCTGGCGTTTACCGCCGAGAGTGGAATGGTGCGCGTCTCCGGCGGATAACAGAAACCTGCTGCGGCACAGCCCTGATAGGTCACGCTCAGGGTGGCGCCTTTGGCCGCCTGCTGTAGCTGCACTGGCACGCTGAGATCCTGCGGATAGATTTCACTTTTACCGTAAAACTCATCCTCATGCGGCTGTCCCTGCGGCAGCACCACCGGCGCGAGCTGCGCCTGCTGTGCAGTGATACGGATCTGCTGTCGGTAAAGGTAGTAGCCCTGTTTAACTTTCCAGTCGAGCCGAAGCTGATTGTCCTGCTGAGTAAAATCAAAGGCAAACGCCTGATCCACAGGGACAAAACCACCGGTGGCGCTTGAAGAGAAAATTGAGGCCTGAGCCGGCAGCGTGATAAACAGCGCCAGCATAACGGCGATCAGGCAAGAGATGCGTGCAGCCATGACAAGTATTCACTGTCTCCATGTTGAACCGGAAGTGCCAGCAGTTCGGGCACGTCGTAAGGATGTTCGCGCTTGAGTAAATCGATTAGCGCCTGCTGATGTGTCGTATCGCTTTTTAGCAGCAGCTGGACTTCACTGGCCTGCTCAAGTTTGCCCTGCCAGACATAGAGCGAGGTGGCACCCGGCAGCAGCGTTACGCAGGCAGCGAGCCTGGTTTCCAGCGCCTGCGCAGCGAGCCGGTGCGCACAGGCCTCATCCGGCGCAGTACAGAGGATCACGACGGCATTCATTGCATCACTCCCGTTGGGTAAAGCGCCGATGATAGCACGTACACTGCGCAGCAGGCTTTCCAGGCTGTGAGAGGCTACAGCACCAGGCCGCCAATTAAAAAGCCGAACAGCACCGACAGCGCAATCGCCAGCACGCCCGGCACGATAAAGGCGTGGTTAAAGACATATTTGCCAATGCGCGTCGAGCCGGTGTCGTCCATTTCGACGGCGGCGAGCAGCGTCGGATAGGTCGGCAGCACGAACAGCGCAGAAACGGCGGCGAAAGAGGCGATGGCGGTATGCGGCGACACCCCCAGCAGCAGCGCGGCGGGCATCAGGGCTTTAGCCGTTGCCGCCTGTGAATAGAGCAGCATGGAGGCGAAAAACAGCGCCACCGCCAGCAGCCAGGGCGCCTGATGCAGTAAATCTCCTGCCAGCTGCTGGATCTCACTGATATGCGCCTTAACGAAGGTGTCACCAAGCCAGGCCACGCCCATCACGCAGACGCAGGCGCTCATGCCCGATTTAAAGGTACTGGCGTTGAGGATAGCACTGGTGTCGATTCGACAAAGCAGCGAAATCAGCGTGGCAATAGTCAGCATAAAGACCACGATGGCCTCGTTGCGCGGCAGGGGCGGTTGGGTAATCAGCCCGATACCGTCGCTGATGGCAGTCGCGTAGAGCACGACCGCAGCGATCCCCGCCAGAAACAGCAGCACCGAGCGTTTTGCACCGGGCTTCTCTTCATAGCGGCTGGCTCCGCGCAGCCGTACTTCGCCCCTGGCCAGGCGCGCCTGGTAAACCTCATCCTCGTGCAGCTCTTTGCCGAGAAAGTTTGTGACCAGCGCGGCCAGAAATAGTCCGATCATGGTCGAGGGAATCGCCACCGCCAGCAGGGCGATATAGCTCACGCCGCGCGGCTCCAGCAGCGAGGCAAAGAAGATCACTGCCGCAGACAGCGGCGAGGCGGTAATCGCAATCTGTGACGCGACGACGGCGACAGAGAGCGGGCGCGACGGCCGAACGCCTTGCTCTTTTGCCACTTCAGCGATAACGGGCAGCGTGGAAAAGGCGGTATGGCCGGTGCCGGCCAGCAGTGTCATCAGGTAGGTCACCAGCGGCGCAAGCAGCGTAACGTAGCGCGGATGGCGGCGCAGCAGGCGTTCTGCCAGACTGACCAGATAATCCATGCCACCGGCGACCTGCATGGCAGCGATGGCGGCAATCACCGCCATGATAATTTCAATCACGTCAAAGGGGATGGCACCGGGTTTCAGTCCGCAAAGCAGCGTCAGCGCCAGCACACCCAGTCCGCCAGCAAAGCCGATGCCAATGCCGCCCAGACGCGCGCCCAACCAGATCGCCAGCAGGACGATCGCTAATTCAACGACGATCATTCGTCACCTCATAAGAGTGCTAAAACAGCAGGCTATGTAGCAAATAAAAAGGCGCGCCGTGTTGATCGCGACGCGCCTTTATTCTTATCTCTTCAGGCTGATTACTGTTCGTTTTCGTCAGTGTAACGTTTGGCCTTGTACGCCGGGAACATCAGGTTCTGTACCGAGAAAATATCATCCAGCTCGCTTTCGGTTAGCAGCCCGCGCTCCAGCACCACCTCGCGCACGCTTTTGCCGGTTTCTGCACAGATCTTGCCGACAATATCGCCGTTGTGATGGCCAATGTAAGGATTGAGGTAGGTCACGATGCCGATAGAGTTAAAGACATAGGCCTCGCACACCGCTTTGTTGGCCGTGATGCCGTTGACGCATTTTTCCAGCAGGTTATAGCAGGCGTTTGTCAGGATGCTGATCGACTCAAACAGCGCCTGGCCAATCACGGGTTCCATGACGTTAAGCTGGAGCTGACCCGCTTCGGCGGCCATGGTAACGGTGGTGTCATTGCCAATCACCTTGAAGCAGACCTGATTCACGACTTCAGGCACCACCGGGTTGACCTTGGCCGGCATGATGGAGGAGCCAGCCTGCAACTCTGGCAGGTTGATCTCATTCAGACCGGCACGCGGGCCGGAAGAGAGCAGGCGCAGGTCGTTACAGATTTTCGACAGCTTTACCGCCAGACGTTTCAGCGAGGAGTGCACCATCACGTACGCGCCACAGTCGGATGTCGCTTCAATCAGATCTTCTGCCGGAATGACCGGCAGGTTGCTGACCTCGGCGAGGCGCTGCACCGCCAGCTGTTGATAACCGTCTGGCGTATTCAGGCGCGTACCGATTGCCGTGGCGCCCAGATTCACCTCCAGCAGCAGCTCCGCGGTACGCAGGATGCTGCGCGTCTCTTCATTCAGCAGCACGTGAAAGGCATGAAACTCCTGGCCCAGCGTCATCGGCACCGCATCCTGAAGCTGGGTTCGGCCCATCTTGAGAATGGTTTCAAACTCAGCCGCTTTACGCTCAAACCCTTCGCCCAGCTCTCTGATGCCGTCCAGCAGTTTCAGAATGGAGCTATAAACCGCGATGCGAAAGCCGGTTGGGTAGGCGTCGTTAGTGGACTGACATTTGTTGACGTGGTCGTTAGGATTAAGGAACTGATAGTCGCCTTTTTGATGGCCCATCAGCTCCAGTCCAATATTGGCCAGCACTTCATTGGTGTTCATATTGACCGAGGTGCCCGCGCCGCCCTGATAGACGTCGACCGGAAACTGATCCATGCATTTACCGTTATTCAGTACTTCATCACAGGCTTGAATAATGGTGTTCGCGATATGGCGTGGAATGGTTTGCAGCTCTTTATTCGCGAGCGCGGCGGCTTTTTTCACCATTACCATGCCGCGTACAAATTCGGGAATGTCGCTGATTTTACTGTTGCTGATACGGAAATTTTCAATCGCACGCAGAGTATGAACGCCGTAATAGGCATCGGCGGGGACTTCACGCATGCCTAGCAGGTCTTCTTCGATACGAATGTTATTTGCCATGGTAACCTTCTTGTTATTGGCCGCTTGCGCTGGCGCTATCCATCACAGGTGATGTGTTAGTTTGTCGTGGAAAGCCGGAGTCCGTAGTGTATCTGCCTGACCTCTGGCGCGCACGATCATATGCTGCCGTCGGGCTAAAGCGCGAGTCAGGATCGCTATTCACGCTCTAATTACCGTTAGCTTAGCTGCGATATGTGATGTTACGCACAAAATTAACCCCACTGTAAATATTTGAAAACATCGGTTGAATTAGCGCTGCGGCAGGCCCATCTCGTTGCTATACCGTCTGAAAAGGCGTTTTCGCTGCCTGCCTGACGCCGGGCAGCCCGACTAAAAGGAGAATACGGTGCGCTGGTTACCGTTAATCGTGATTTTTGTGCTTGCCTGGATTGAGATCACCCTGTTTATTCAGGTGGCTCATGCGCTGGGCGTGCTGATGACTATGCTACTGGTGATCTTTACCTCGGCGCTGGGCGTGTCGCTGGTGAAAAATCAGGGCATGAAAAACTTTATGCTGATGCAGGAGAAGCTGGCACGTCATGAAAGCCCGGCTGAAGAGATGATTAAAAGCGTGTCGCTGATCATCGCCGGCTTCCTGCTGCTGCTGCCGGGCTTTTTCACCGACTTCCTCGGCCTGCTGCTGCTGTTACCACCGGTGCAAAAGCATTTGACGCTGAAGCTGATGCCGCACCTGCGCGTCTGGCGCGGTCCTGGCGCGGGCCCCGACAGCGGCTTTACCGTTGACGGCGAGTATGAGCGAAAAGATAACGATCGTATCGGCCATGACGACCGACAGGATCGCTAAGTCTCTTCTGGAAAAAAAAGCGTGACCGCTGTGTCACGCTTTTTTTATGCGTGGCGCTAAAGCGGTCTTTTTTGCGTAAAAAACGGGCAGTTGTCATAACCAGGTAAAAAATTTGTCCCTGGGGCCTTGAAAGCGAATTTGGCCGACCCTATCTCTTGCACCACGAGGCCGGAAGCCCTGCAGCCCGGCGTTCAACCCAAAAATGAATGATTGGACTTCTCAAAGGAGAGCTATCTAATGAAAATTCGTCCGTTGCACGATCGCGTTATCGTCAAGCGCAAAGAAGTAGAAGCTAAATCAGCTGGCGGCATCGTTTTGACCGGCTCAGCAGCAGGCAAATCTACCCGTGGCGAAGTTCTGGCCGTGGGCAATGGTCGCATCCTGGAAAATGGTGAAGTGAAACCGCTGGACGTTAAAGTTGGCGACCTGGTGATCTTTAGCGAAGGTTATGGCGCTAAAACCGAAAAGATCGACAACGAAGAAGTGCTGATCATCTCTGAAAGCGACATTCTGGCGATTGTTGAAGCGTAATGACGCGAAACTCACTGAACGAAACGAATTTAAGGGACAATTGAAATGGCAGCTAAAGACGTAAAATTCGGTAATGACGCGCGTGTAAAAATGCTGCGCGGCGTGAACGTACTGGCAGATGCAGTAAAAGTTACCCTGGGCCCGAAAGGCCGTAACGTGGTTCTGGATAAATCTTTTGGTGCACCGACCATCACTAAAGATGGTGTTTCTGTTGCGCGTGAAATCGAGCTGGAAGACAAGTTCGAAAACATGGGTGCACAGATGGTGAAAGAAGTTGCCTCTAAAGCGAACGACGCAGCAGGCGACGGCACCACCACCGCAACCGTACTGGCTCAGTCTATCGTAAACGAAGGTCTGAAAGCCGTTGCGGCGGGTATGAACCCGATGGATCTGAAGCGTGGTATCGACAAAGCCGTTGTTGCGGCCGTCGAGAAGCTGAAAGCGCTGTCTGTTCCATGCTCTGACTCCAAAGCTATTGCCCAGGTTGGTACCATTTCTGCCAACTCCGATGAAAGCGTCGGTACCCTGATCGCGCAGGCGATGGAAAAAGTGGGTAAAGAAGGCGTTATCACCGTTGAAGAGGGTACCGGTCTGCAGGACGAGCTGGACGTGGTTGAAGGTATGCAGTTTGACCGTGGCTACCTCTCCCCGTACTTCATCAACAAGCCGGAAACCGGTGCTGTTGAGCTGGAATCGCCGTTTATCCTGCTGGCTGACAAAAAAATCTCCAACATCCGCGAAATGCTGCCGGTGCTGGAAGCCGTTGCTAAAGCAGGCAAGCCGCTGCTGATCGTTGCTGAAGACGTAGAAGGCGAAGCGCTGGCGACCCTGGTGGTTAACACCATGCGCGGTATCGTGAAAGTGGCTGCGGTGAAAGCACCGGGCTTTGGCGACCGTCGTAAAGCAATGCTGCAGGATATCGCTATCCTGACCGGCGGTACCGTTATCTCTGAAGAGATCGGTATGGAGCTGGAAAAAGCCGCGCTGGAAGATCTGGGCCAGGCTAAGCGCGTGGTGATCAACAAAGACACCACCACCATTATCGATGGCGTGGGTGAAGAATCTGCTATTTCTGGTCGCGTGACCCAGATCCGTCAGCAGATCGAAGAAGCCACTTCTGACTACGACAAAGAAAAACTGCAGGAGCGCGTAGCGAAACTGGCAGGCGGCGTAGCCGTTCTGAAAGTGGGCGCAGCAACTGAAGTTGAAATGAAAGAGAAGAAAGCACGCGTTGAAGATGCCCTGCACGCAACCCGTGCTGCGGTAGAAGAAGGCGTAGTTGCTGGTGGCGGCGTCGCGCTGGTGCGCGTAGCAGCACAGCTGACTGAACTGAAGGGTCAGAACGAAGACCAGAACGTGGGTATCAAAGTTGCGCTGCGCGCAATGGAAGCTCCGCTGCGTCAGATCGTCTCTAACGCCGGTGAAGAGCCGTCTGTTGTTGCAAACAACGTGAAAAACGGCGACGGTAACTACGGTTAC
Organism: Pantoea sp. KPR_PJ; assembly: GCF_041386365.1. Classification (NCBI taxonomy): domain Bacteria; kingdom Pseudomonadati; phylum Pseudomonadota; class Gammaproteobacteria; order Enterobacterales; family Erwiniaceae; genus Pantoea; species Pantoea sp. KPR_PJ. The sequence goes on from NZ_JABMIK010000004.1 coordinate 189,914, forward strand.
AATGCCCAGACCGAAGAGTACGGCAACATGATCGACTTCGGTATCCTGGACCCAACTAAAGTTACCCGTTCTGCTCTGCAGTATGCTGCCTCTGTTGCTGGTCTGATGATCACCACTGAGTGCATGGTAACTGACCTGCCGAAAGGCGATGCGCCTGACTTAGGTGCTGGTGCTGGCGGTATGGGTGGCATGGGCGGCATGGGCGGCATGATGTAATTGCCCTGACGCTTTTGCGCTCTGAAAAACCCCTGATCGGAAACGGTCAGGGGTTTTTCTTTTGCAGATGAAAAGGGTATAAGTAAGGGCGCAAACCTTCGGCTTTGTGGGCTCAGGGCAATGAATGTGCAGAAAAAAGGCGTTTTTTTCTGCTACGCTGCCGCCCAATACTGATGATAATAAATGGGGATTACAATGCGGATTAACCTCTTGCTCGGACTGGCGGCTGGAACTCTGTTGCTGGCAGGATGCAGCAGCTCTCACCAGCTGAGCGCAGGTGGCGAGCGTGTCACGTTCACCGATCAACAGCCGGGCAGTGACTGTCAGCTTCTGGGTAATGTCACCGGTTCACAAAGCAACTGGCTGAGCGGCTCAGGCGGCGAAGGCAGTTCACTGCGCGGCGCAGCGAACGATCTGCGCAATCGCGCGGCGGAGATGGGCGGCAACGTAATTTATGGTGCCACCAGCCCAACGCAAAACATGTGGTCGGCCTTTGCGCCGCTGGACAGCAAAATGAATGGTCAGGTTTATAAATGTCCTGCTAAATCCTGATGGCATTAACTGCTGTATAAAAAAGGCCGGTAAAAACCGGCCTTTTTCATGCGCTATACCTGACGCAGCTGCAGGTCGAGCGGCGTCTTGCTCGGCTCGCCGCCAATCTCTCTTGCCAGCTTTGGCACCATATAACCCGATACCTGGCTCAGCAGCTCACGGACCAGCGCCCGCGCTTCTTCATCAGAAACAAAGAAGTGGGCGGCGCCCTGTACTTTATCCAGTACATGCAGGTAATAGGGCAGTATACCGGCATCAAACAGCGCGTTACTCAGGCGGGCCAGGGTCGTGGCATTATCATTAACCCCGCGCAGCAGTACGCTCTGATTGAGCAGCGTCACGCCCGCACGCCGGAGCTGCTGCATCGCCTCCGTCAGCGCCGCGTCAATCTCCCGTGCATGATTGATATGCGTCACCATTAAGACCTGAAGACGCGTTTCGGCCAGTATCTGGCACAGCCCATCGGTAATGCGCGCCGGAATGACGACCGGCAGGCGGCTGTGAATACGCAGGCGTTTGAGGTGCGGGATATGTGCCAGCGCGTCAATCAACCACGCCAGTTCATGATCTTTTGCCATCAGCGGATCGCCGCCGGAAAAAATAATCTCATCCAGCTCAGGGTGGGCGGCAATGTAGTCCAGCGCCGTCTGCCAGTTGCGCTTATTGCCCTGATTATCCTGATAGGGAAAGTGACGGCGGAAGCAGTAGCGGCAGTTAACCGCACAGCCGCCTTTGACCAGCAGCAGCGCGCGATTTTTGTACTTATGCAATAAACCCGGCACAACGCTGCTCTGCTCATCAAGCGGATCGGTGCTGTAGCCAGGTGCCTGAGTAAATTCTTCTCGCTGGGTGAGAACCTGTAGCAGCAAGGGGTCTTGCGCGTCACCCGGCGTCATGCGTGCAATAAAGGCGCGCGGCACGCGCAGCGCGAAAAGACGGCGCGCATCGCCGCCTGCCGCCAGTTCGGCATGCTGCTCGAGGCCTAAAAGTCGCAATAATTCATCAGGTTCGGTGACAACATCAGCAAGTTGCTGCAACCAATCTTCTCTGGAAGGGGTTTTTAGGGTTACAATGTGTGCCATTTTTTTGGCTATTACCAGTTCAATATTTACAGAGGGCCTTTATGGCGACTTATCTTAGCAACGATTTTCGTTCCGGTCTTAAAATCATGTTCGAAGGCGAGCCGTATGCCATCGAATCCAGTGAATTCGTTAAGCCGGGTAAAGGCCAGGCTTTCGCCCGCGTTAAAATGCGTCGTCTGCTGACCGGCACCCGCGTTGAAAAAACCTTCAAGTCTACTGACTCAGCTGAAGGCGCAGATGTTATCGATATGACGCTGCAATACTCTTACAACGACGGCGACTTCTTCTACTTCATGCACCCGGAAACGTTCGAGCAGTATCAGGTCGAATCAAAAGTGCTGGAAGATGTGCAGAAGTGGCTGCAGGACAACGCAGAGTGTATCGTCACCCTGTGGAACAACAAAGCTATCGCTGTTCAGGCACCGAACTTTATCGAATCTGAAGTGATTGAAACCGATCCAGGCCTGAAAGGTGATACCGCAGGTACCGGCGGCAAGCCTGCTACGCTGGCCACTGGCGCAGTGGTTAAAGTTCCGCTGTTCGTGCAGATTGGCGAAGTGGTTAAAGTGGACACCCGCTCTGGCGAATACGTGTCACGCGTGAAATAAGTGCGAAGGCGCATCCCAGGATGCGCCTTTTTTCTGGTGAGTAAAGAAGAATGAAAAAACAGCTAAAACTTTTCACTCTTGCGCTGCTGGCCCTTACTGCGCTCAGCGCCTGCAATACGTTTCACGGCTTCGGCGAAGACGTTTCCCACCTCGGCGGCGCCATCTCACGCGCGGCAAAATAGTCCCGGTTTATCACCTTTTTTCTGTGTGTTTCAGTACGTTCAGCCATAAGCAGTCTATGCTTAAAACGCTGTACCTGACTGCAACCACAAAAAGGACATTGCCATGTTAAAGAAAAGTATTGTTGCCATTTTTTCAGTGCTGGTGCTCTCTTCTCTGCTGTCCGCCTGTAACACCACGCGTGGTGTAGGCGAGGATGTAGAAGCGGGCGGCCAGGCTATTCAGCGTACTGCGCAGTAATCTCTGTAGCCGGTACGATTTTCGTACCGGTTATTTCTGCTTCACCCAAATCAGCTCGTTTACCGGAAAGCCTGCCTGCCGCGCCTGCTCAACCAGTTTCTGCTTCACACTTTCATCAAGCTGCGGCGTGCGTGACAGAATCCACAGATAGTGGCGATTCGGCCCACAGACCAGCGCATAGCGGTAGTCCTTATCCAGCGCGATCACATTATACCCGCCATAAAAAGGCCCAAAGAACGAGACTTTCAGCGACGCCCGCTGCGGATCGCCAGTGAAATAGGCTTTGCCGACGCTCTCCTGCCATTTCTGCTTCTGCGGCTTATAACCACGATTAATCACCTTGAGGCCGCCATCATCGCGCGGGCTGTAGGTGGCGGTAACCTGTTCAAGGCCACGTTCGAAGCGATGATCGAGGCGGGCGATTTCGTACCAGGTGCCAAGATAACGTTGGCTATCGAACCCTTCGACAACGGTAACGTTTTTCGGCGGTGTGGTGGAGCAGGCTACTGACAGCACTGAGCCCAGTCCTGCAATAAAGGTTTTCCATGGGGACATAAGCGATTCCTTTTTGGTTAAACAGAGTAAGTATAGTTGCCGCTGTGATTTTTCTCTGGATGTGGGCGGCAGATTGTCTGCCGACGGCAATGCAGGTAGACTTCCACCCCTTATTTGTATACGGAGTCATCACTATGAGCGAAACGGCAAGCTGGCAGCCGAGCGCATCTATTGCCAATTTGTTGAAACGTGCGGCTATCCTCGCGGAAATTCGACGTTTCTTTGCCGATCGCGGCGTGCTCGAAGTGGATACTCCCGCCATGAGCCAGGCGACCGTTACCGATATTCATCTGGTGCCGTTCCAGACGCGTTTTGTTGGTCCCGGTGCGACGCAGGGGCGCGATCTCTGGCTGATGACCAGCCCGGAATACCACATGAAGCGGCTGCTGGCGGCGGGCAGTGGACCGATCTATCAGATGGGTCGCTGTTTTCGTAACGAAGAGGCCGGCCGTCACCATAATCCAGAGTTCACCATGCTGGAGTGGTATCGCCCACACTACGATATGTACCGCCTGATGAATGAGGTGGACGATCTGCTTCAGCAGGTGCTGGAGTGCGACAGCGCAGAGTCACTCTCTTATCAGCAGGCGTTTATTCGCCATCTGGATCTTGATCCGCTGTCTGCCGATAAAGCGCAGCTGCGTGAGGCGGCGGAGAAGCTGGGCGAGGGCGAGCTGGCGAGTCGGGAAGAGGACCGGGATACCCTGCTGATGCTGCTGTTTATGCTGGGCGTGGAACCCAAAATTGGCATGGATAAGCCGGCCTTTGTATATCACTTTCCTGCCAGTCAGGCGGCGTTGGCTGAAATCAGTACGGAAGATCACCGCGTGGCAGAACGTTTTGAGGTCTATTACAAAGGCGTGGAGCTGGCGAACGGTTTTCGTGAACTGACCGACAGCCGTGAGCAGCGTCAGCGTTTCGAGCAGGATAACCGCCGACGCGCGGCGCGCGGACTCCCACAGCACCCTGTCGATACCCTGCTGCTGGATGCGCTAACGCATGGTATGCCCGCCTGTTCTGGCGTGGCGCTGGGCGTCGATCGTCTGATTATGCTTGCGCTGAAGGCGGACTCGCTGAGCGAGGTCATCGCATTTCCGGTGGATCGTAGCTAGAAAAGAGTGTGATGCGTCTGGTCAGGGCGGGCATGCGATAGCGGGCGGGGCGCTGCCCGCGCATGCCGCGTCAGGCGCCTTTCTGACGTTGAGCTGCGCACTGGATGCGGCAAGGCGCAAATCTCTTCAGACCGCCTCCTGGGCGGTCTGCCGCACGACGCGCAGCTATGGCTGCGCCGTCCTCAGCCTTAGCTCCCGCTGTCGGGAAACTCCTGAATCGTCACCGGCAGCGTCAGCTTCTGATCGTTGCGCAGCACTTCAACCTTAATCACCGATCCCGGACGAATTTCTGCCACCTGATCCATCGTCTCCTGTGCAGAGACAGCCGGTTTACCGTTGACGCTCAGCAGCACGTCATTAACCTGCACGCCTGCTTTCTCGGCCGGTCCGTCTGGCGTCACCACACTGACAATAATGCCCTGAACGTGGTCGATGCCGCTTCCCTGATTGTGCAGCGCAGGCAGCTCACGGCCGGTAATGCCGATATAGCCGCGGATAACCCGACCGTCACGGATCAGCTTGTCCATAATCTTGCTGGCCAGGGCGGTAGGGATAGCGAAACCGATGCCCTCGGGCGTTTCACCATCGTTGCTTTTATCGAAGGTCAGGGTGTTGATGCCCATCAGTTCGCCCAGCGAATTGATTAGTGCGCCGCCGGAGTTACCCTGGTTAATTGACGCGTCGGTCTGCAGAAAGTTCTGGCGACCTGATGAGCTCAGCCCAACGCGGCCGGTGGCGCTGATAATGCCCTGCGTTACCGTCTGACCCAGATTGTAGGGATTGCCGATGGCCATCACGACGTCGCCGATGTGCGGTACACGCTGGGGATTGATCGGGATCACCGGCAGGCTGGACGCGGTGATCTTTAACACCGCCAGATCGGTCATGGCATCAGAGCCTACCAGCGTAGCCTCAAAAAAGCGGCCATCCTGGAGCGCGACGATAATCTGATCGGCGTTGTTGATTACGTGCTTGTTGGTAAGGATGTAGCCTTTGACGTTCATGATCACGCCGGAACCCAGCGTCGTAATACCACGGTTGTTATTGCCGTGCGCGCTTCGGTTGTAAACGTTAACGACGGCGGGCACGGCACGGCGCACCCCAGCATTAAAGCTGAATGGCGTTTGGTCGTTACTGTCATCATGGCTGAGAAGGGCGCTGGTGCCGCCCATGCGCAGTGCGGGCAGCGCCGCAAGCAAAATGCCCGCGACAATCATACCCAACACCACTGAACGCAAAAGTTTAAGAAACATGGTGTTAACTTACGCCAGGAGAGATCGCAGGGCAGAATAACACGAGAAAGGCGAACAAACACGCGCTTGTGTTGTCCGCCTGTCAGAGAGGATTAACGCAGAAGCAGATAGATAGACTCGTCGCCGCGCACGACATTTAGCGCCAGCACCGGAGGTTTGCCTTCCAGCACCTTACGCATTTCAGCCAGGCTGGTGACGCGAGTGCGGTTAACCCCAACGATAACGTCATCTTTTTGCAGGCCAACCTGTTCGGCCGCCGTGCCTTTATCGATGCTGTCGATCTTCACGCCTTTATCGCCCGTTTTGGTTGCACCATCGCTCAGCGTTGCGCCCTGCAGCGCCGGAGACATTAGCTGCGCACTGGCGGTGGTTTGCGCGCTCTGCTCAAGCGTAACGTCGACCGTCAGCGGCTTGCCGTCACGCAGCAGGCCCAGTTTCACTTTCTCACCAGGCGCGGTGGTTCCCACCTTCACGCGCAGTTCTGCAAAGCTGGTGATCGGCTTGTCGTTGATTGAAGTGATAATATCGCCAGATTTGATGCCTGCCTTCTGCGCAGCAGACTGCGGCAGCACCTCAGAGACAAACGCGCCGCGCTGGGCGTCAACGTTAAACGCTTTGGCGATATCGGCCGTCATCTCAGTGCCTTTGATACCCAGCTGGCCACGCTTCACTTCGCCAAATTTAATCAGCTGCTGTGCCAGGTTCATTGCCATATCGCTGGGAATGGCGAAGCCGATGCCAATGTTGCCGCCGCTCGAGGCAAGAATTGCAGTGTTAATACCGATCAGCTCGCCGTTCAGGTTGACCAGCGCTCCTCCAGAGTTGCCGCGGTTGATGGCGGCGTCGGTCTGGATAAAGTTCTCCAGCCCCTCAAGATTCAGGCCGCTGCGGCCCAGCGCAGAGATAATGCCGGAGGTCGCGGTCTGGCCCAGACCAAACGGATTGCCGATGGCCACAGCAAAGTCGCCGACTTTCAGCTGATCGGAATCGGCGATTTTCACCTGCGTCAGGTTCTTCGCACCCTCAACCTGAATCAGGGCGATGTCCGTCTGTTCGTCGTGACCAATCAGTTTGGCGTCATATTCGCTACCGTCGCCAAGCTGCACGCTGATTTTGTCAGCGCCGTTAACAACGTGGTTGTTGGTGAGGATATAGCCTTTAGCGGCATCAATAATAACGCCAGAGCCTAACCCCTCAAACGGCTGTGCCTGGTCGCCACCCGGCCCCTGACCAAAGAAGCGTTTTAACGGCTCAGGAATATCCTGTGCCTGACTGGCGGTCTCGGTGCCTTCAACGTGCACGCTGACAACTGCAGGCAACACTTTTTCCAGCATCGGTGCAAGGCTGGGTAAGGGCTGGCCCTGAATCTGTGCGGGCAACGTTGCCATCGCAGCAGGCGCTGCGGCCAGGCCCATGGCAATACTCAGGGCTAATGCGCTTAATTGTTTTTTCATTGCTACCACGCTCTCGCTGCAAAAAGTGGGGGAGTAAAGGTATGTGACAGCCGATTCAGGGTCTGGGTTCGCAAAAAAGCGGGGCGTAACAGGTTTACGCCCCAGTAAGATTAGTCGCGTGCGGGACGTTCGCCACGCAGCAGGCCAGAAGCGCCTTCGGAGTAGTCGCGCGGCATCTGTACCGGCGCCTGATCGTTATCCGCTTCCGCTTCGGTTAGCTGATAGGCAAAGGGGTTTTTCTCGCCCGGCAGGTTTGGCAGCAGATCGTTCGATCCTTTTGCCATGTGCTGATAAAGCTGACGGTAATCACGCGCCATGTTATCCAGCAGCTCAGCGCTCTGTGCGAAGTGGTTAGTCAGCTCTTCGCGGTAATCCGCCAGCTCTGCCTTGGTCTTCTCCAGCTCATACTGCATGCTGCGCTGCTCGCGCAGTTTTCTGTTACCGAAACGCATGGCAACCGCGCCGACAATAATGCCAATAACTAAACCAATAAGCCCGTATTCCCAGGTCATAATGACTCCCATGTAATTTCCGTTGTTTGTAGGGCATCCACCTTTCCAATAGTAGCCACTATACCCGTTAATCTTATGGATGTGGAACTCTGAGGCGGCATGCCTTAGTGTAGAGCGGCCTTTTTTTCGTCAACCGAACTGTGAATAAGACCTTTTTCAGGGATTCTGAGAGAACCATGCAAACCTCATCTCCGCTTGCGCGCTATGAGCAGGCGCTGTCGCAGGGCGACTTTAAACCCGATCGTGTACAACGCGATGCCATCACCCGATTAAACACCGTTCAGCAGGCGCTTATCGCACGCCAGTCTGATGCACCCGCCAGCGGCAAAGGACTCTTTGGCCGCCTGTCACGGCTGATGGGCAAAGAGAAAAGCGTATCCCAGCCGCCCGTGCGCGGTCTCTATATGTGGGGTGGCGTAGGGCGCGGTAAAACCTGGGTCATGGATCTGTTTTTTCAGTCGATTCCTGGCAATCGTAAGCTGCGCCTGCACTTTCATCGCTTTATGCTGCGCGTGCATGAAGAGCTGACCCAGCTACAGGGGCAGAGCGATCCACTGCTGATCATTGCTGACCGCTTTAAAGCGGAAACGGACATTCTCTGCTTTGATGAATTTTTCGTCTCTGATATTACCGATGCCATGCTGCTCGGCACGCTGATGGAAGCGCTGTTCGCTCGCGGCATCACGCTGGTCGCCACCTCTAATATTCCGCCGGACGATCTCTATCGCAATGGATTACAGCGCGCCCGATTTCTGCCCGCCATTGAGCAGATTAAACAGCACTGTGACGTGATGAATGTGGACGCCGGCATTGACTATCGGCTGCGCACTTTGACATCGGCGCATCTGTGGAACGCGCCGCTGAATGAGGCAACGCACGCCGAGATGGAGCGAATGTTTAAGGCGCTGGCGGGCCACGCGCGTGAGGAGGCACCGGTGCTGGAGATTAACCATCGCCAGATGCCGACGTTAGGTGTGAGCGAAGGGGTGCTGGCAATCGACTTCCTGACGCTGTGTGGGGAAGGGCGCAGCCAGCACGACTATATCGAGCTGTCGCGCCGTTTTCACAGCGTGCTGCTCTACAATGTGCCGGTGATGATTTATAAGACGGAAGATCAGGCCCGCCGCTTTCTGGCGCTGGTGGATGAGTTCTATGAGCGTCATGTGAAACTGGTGGTCGCGGCAGAAACCTCACTGTTTGAAATCTACCAGGGCACGCGGCTGAAATTTGAGTATCAGCGCTGCCTGTCGCGTCTGCAGGAAATGCAGAGCGAAGAGTATTTGCGTCTGCCGCATCTGCCTTGAGGTCGCGCAAGAAAAAGATCAAATAGGGTTCGATTTTTGTAATCGACTTCTCTATAATCTTGCGACCCCACGTTACAGCAACTGGATTTATTTCCCGAATCCGTTGTGCTCCGGTAACTCTATCCGAAGGGGTGGGCTTGCTGGTCAAAATGGTCGTGTGAGCCTCAACCGTTTACTTAAGCGTTTGGGTTTTCACCAACGTGTAACTTAATTTGGGTAAGCTTTTCGATGAAAACTTTTACAGCTAAACCAGAAACCGTACAGCGTGACTGGTATGTTGTTGACGCAACGGACAAAACCTTGGGTCGCCTGGCGACTGAACTGGCGCGCCGTCTGCGTGGTAAGCACAAAGCGGAATACACTCCGCACGTTGATACTGGTGATTACATCATCGTTCTGAACGCTGACAAAGTCGCCGTTACCGGCAACAAGCGTTCTGACAAGATTTACTATCACCACACTGGCCACATCGGTGGTATCAAACAGGCGACCTTTGAAGAGATGATTGCTCGCCGTCCTGAGCGTGTGATTGAAATCGCGGTTAAAGGCATGCTGCCGAAGGGTCCGCTGGGCCGTGCAATGTTCCGTAAACTGAAAGTTTACGCGGGCAACGAGCACAACCATGCGGCACAGCAACCGCAAGTTCTTGACATTTAATCGGGATTACAGGCAATGGCTGAAACTCAAAACTACGGCACTGGTCGCCGCAAAAGCTCTACCGCTCGCGTATTCATTAAGCCGGGCAGTGGCAACATCGTTATCAACCAACGTTCACTGGAGCAGTACTTCGGTCGCGAAACTGCCCGCATGGTCGTTCGTCAGCCGCTTGAGCTGCTGGATCTGGTTGGTAAATTCGATCTGTACGTCACCGTTAAAGGTGGTGGTATTTCTGGTCAGGCAGGTGCGATCCGTCACGGTATCACCCGCGCTCTGATGGAATACGACGAATCTCTGCGTGCTGAACTGCGTAAAGCGGGCTTCGTTACCCGTGATGCGCGTCAGGTTGAACGTAAGAAAGTCGGTCTGCGTAAAGCACGCCGTCGTCCGCAGTTCTCCAAGCGTTAATTGTTTGCGGCTTCGGCTGCGGCAGTTGGCTCAAAAAACCCGCTTCGGCGGGTTTTTTATTTTCCCAAACAGCCCGCCGGTTTGCCTCTAAAATCTCTGCACTGCTCGCAAATTCCCCGCAAATCTCGAATCCCTGCCCACAAGCTGCCCAAAATCTGGTAAACTGTGTGTCACTTTGCGCCCATAGGTCAGCGTGTGAGATCGGTCAACTGTCAGGATGTCAGAATGACGTGACTGGCGCGGGCTGTGAGCGAACGATTGAGCAGGTGAGTCGCCGTGTGGTTGGCTATTCGCAGTAACTTTTTGTGAACAAACTTGGAGGTTTTCATGGCTGTCGCTGCCAACAAACGTTCGGTAATGACGCTGTTTTCTGGTCCCACTGACATTTTCAGCCATCAGGTACGTATTGTCCTGGCTGAAAAAGGTGTCAGCGTGGAGATCGAGCAGGTCGAAATGGATAACCTGCCGCAGGATCTGATTGACCTCAACCCGTATCGCACTGTGCCGACGCTGGTAGATCGTGAACTGACGCTGTATGAATCCCGCATCATTATGGAGTACCTGGACGAGCGCTTCCCGCATCCGCCGCTGATGCCGGTCTATCCGGTTGCGCGTGGTGAAAGCCGTCTGATGATGCACCGCATCGAGCAGGACTGGTACAGCCTGATGCATACCATTGAAAAGAGCAGCGGTCAGGAAGCTGAAGCGGCGCGTAAGCAGCTGCGCGAAGAACTGCTGGCGATTGCGCCACTGTTTGCTCGCACCCCGTTCTTTATGAGCGAAGAGTTCAGCCTGGTTGACTGTTATCTTGCACCGCTGCTGTGGCGTTTGCCGTCAATGGGCATCGATCTTGCGGGCTCAGGTTCAAAAGAGCTGAAAGGCTACATGAATCGCGTGTTTGAGCGTGATTCCTTCCTCGCTTCGCTGACAGAAGCAGAACGTGAAATGCGCCTGCAAGTTCGGGGCTAACGTATGGAAATGTCGCAACTCTCGGCCCGTCGTCCTTACCTGCTACGCGCGTTCTATGACTGGTTACTCGATAACCAGCTGACGCCGCATCTGGTGGTCGATATCAATCTGCCAGGCGTTCAGGTGCCGCTTGAGTACGCCCGTGATGGTCAGATCGTACTGAACATTGCGCCGCGCGCGGTGGGCAATCTTGAGCTCGGCAATGACGAAGTGCGCTTTAACGCGCGCTTTGGCGGCGTACCGCGTCAGGTCTCTGTACCAATGGCTGCGATTCTGGCTATCTACGCGCGTGAAAACGGCGCGGGTACCATGTTCGAGCCTGAACCAGCCTATGAGCTGGGCACACAGGATACAGAGGATGCATCGGTCGATCCGGTGATGTCTGTGATTGATGGCGATCGTCCCGATGACGCCGTTGCCGAGGATGACTCTTCGCCAGACGACGATCCGCCACCGCGCGGCCATCGCCCGTCACTGCGCGTGGTGAAATAACCCATAAAAAAGCCGGCTGAATAGCCGGCTTTTTTGTCTCTGATGACGATTACACTTCCAGATAGTCCATGATGCCTTCTGCGGCTTTACGGCCTTCCGCAATGGCCGTAACCACCAGGTCAGAACCGCGTACCGCATCGCCACCGGCGAAGATTTTCGGGTTGCTGGTCTGGTGCGCGCTCTCGGCATGCTCTGGCGCAATAATGCGGCCCTGGCTGTCCAGCTCTACGCTAAAGTCAGCGAGCCACTCCATTTTATGCGGACGGAAACCAAACGCCATAACTACTGCATCTGCGGGCAGTACATGCTCAGAACCCGGCACGATTTCGGCGCGACGGCGTCCTGCCTCATCGGGCTGGCCCATTTCAGTCCGTGCAACTTTGACGCCGCTTACGCGGCCGTTAGCGTTGATTTCAACACCCAGCGGCTGCACGTTGAACTGGAACTCTACGCCTTCTTCACGCGCATTTTTCACTTCACGTCTGGATCCCGGCATGTTCGCTTCGTCACGACGGTAGGCACAGGTAACGTGCGTTGCACCCTGACGAATTGAGGTACGTACACAGTCCATCGCCGTATCACCGCCGCCGAGCACGACCACGCGCTTGCCTTCCATGTTGATGTACGGCTGCTCCGCCTGCTGAGCGAAGCCCATCGTATGTTTGGTGTTCGCGATGAGGAACGGCAGCGCGTCGTAGACGCCTGGCGCATCTTCATTCTCCAGCCCGCCGCGCATTGACTGATAGGTGCCGACGCCGAGGAATACCGCATCATAGGCATTGACCAGATCGCTCATCTGCACGTCGCGCCCTACCTCGGTATTAAGCTGAAACTCAATGCCCATCTCGGTAAAGAGCTTGCGGCGCTTCACCATCACCTCTTTTTCCAGCTTGAAGGACGGAATGCCGAAGGTCAGCAGGCCACCGATTTCTGGATGACGGTCGTAAACCACGGCTTTCACGCCGTTGCGCGTCAGCACGTCGGCACAGGCGAGACCTGCCGGGCCTGCACCGATGATAGCCACGCGCTTGCCGGTCGGTTTGACGTGCGACATATCGGGCTTCCAGCCCATCTCCATCGCTTTATCATTGATATAGCGCTCAATGTTGCCGATGGTCACCGCGCCGAACTCATCATTCAGGGTACAGGAGCCTTCACACAGGCGATCCTGCGGACAAACGCGTCCGCACACTTCCGGCAGGCTGTTGGTCTGATGCGACAGATCCGCCGCTTCCATAATGCGGCCTTCGTTTGCCAGCTTCAGCCAGTTAGGAATGTAGTTGTGAACCGGGCACTTCCACTCGCAATAAGGGTTACCGCAGGAGAGGCAGCGATCGGCCTGCGCCTTCGCCTGGCTCTCAGAAAAGGGCTCATAAATTTCTACAAACTCAATTTTACGGATTTTCAGCGGCTTTTTGGGCGGGTCAACGCGCTGTAAGTCGATAAATTGATATACGTTTTGACTCATCGTAACCTCTTACGGCTATCCCGTCTGGCGGGCGGCGCCAGACGGGACGAACTATTACTGTGCCTGCACACGCAGCTCGGCTGCGGAACGACTGCGGTGACCCAGCAAGGCTTTAACATCGCTGGACTTGGGTTTGACCAGGGCGAAGCGTGTCGACCAGAGCGGCCAGTTGGCGAGGATCTCTTCGCCACGGCTGGAGCCGGTGTACTGCACATGCTCGGTGATCAGACCGCGCAGGTGCTCTTCGTGGATCGCCAGCTCGTCGACGCTCAGCACTTCTACCAGTTCCGGGTTGACGCGCTTGCGGAACTCGCCGTCTTCGTCGAGCACGTAGGCGAAGCCGCCCGTCATGCCTGCGCCGAAGTTAACGCCGGTACGGCCCAGCACGCAGACGATACCGCCGGTCATATATTCACAACCATTGTCGCCAATGCCTTCTACCACGGTGATGGCACCGGAGTTACGTACTGCGAAACGCTCACCTGCACGGCCGGCGGCGAACAGCTTGCCGCCTGTTGCACCGTAAAGACAGGTATTGCCCGCGATTGTGGCTTCATGGCTACGGAACGCTGAGCCGACCGGAGGACGAATTGCCAGCATACCGCCCGCCATGCCTTTACCCACATAGTCGTTGGCATCACCGGTCAGCGTCAGCTCAACACCGCCTGCGTTCCAGACGCCAAAGCTCTGTCCGGCCGTGCCAGAAAAGTGCGCACGAATCGGATCGGCTGCCAGCCCCTGATCGCCGTGGATCGCTGCGATTGCACCTGAGAGCGTCGCGCCCACGGAGCGATCGGTGTTGCGAATATCGAAAAAGAAAGTCTTGCTCTGTTTCGCTTCGACAAACGGCATCGCCTGATCGTGCAGCGCTTTGTTCAACTCGCCCTTATCGAAGGGGGGGTTGCAACTTTCGGTGCAGTGCAGCGCTTTGCCCGGCATCGGCGCTGCCGTTTTCAGCAGTGACGAAAGATCCAGGTTCTGCTGCTTGGCGGTGAAGCCATCCAGCTCTTTCAGCAGGTCAGTGCGGCCGATCAGGTCAGTCAGGCGTTTTACGCCCAGGCTGGCCATGATCTCGCGGGTTTCACGCGCAATAAATTCAAAGTAGTTTGTCACTTTGAACGGCAGGCCGTGATAGTGATTCTTACGCAGCTTGTCATCCTGAGTTGCCACGCCGGTTGCACAGTTATTGAGGTGGCAAATACGCAGGTATTTACAGCCCAGCGCCACCATCGGGCCGGTACCAAAGCCAAAGCTTTCCGCACCGAGAATGGCCGCTTTGATGATGTCGCGACCGGTTTTCAGGCCGCCATCCACCTGCAAACGAATTTTGTGACGCAGGCCGTTGGAAACCAGCGCCTGCTGCGTTTCGACCAGACCCAGCTCCCAGGGACAGCCCGCATATTTCACCGAGCTTAACGGGCTGGCACCCGTGCCGCCGTCATAGCCCGCAATGGTGATCAGGTCGGCATAGGCTTTTGCTACGCCAGTGGCGATAGTACCGACGCCTGGCTCAGAAACCAGTTTCACTGAGATCATTGCCTTCGGGTTGACCTGTTTGAGGTCGAAAATCAGCTGCGCCAGATCCTCAATCGAGTAGATATCGTGATGCGGCGGTGGCGAAATCAGCGTGACGCCCGGTACGGAATAGCGCAGCTTCGCGATATAAGGTGTCACTTTATCGCCCGGCAACTGACCGCCTTCGCCCGGTTTCGCCCCCTGAGCCACTTTAATCTGAATCACATCAGCGTTTGCCAGGTAAGCTGGCGTCACGCCGAAGCGGCCTGAAGCGACCTGCTTGATGCGCGAAACTTTGTTTGTGCCGTAGCGCGCCGGATCTTCGCCGCCCTCGCCGGAGTTGGAGTAACCGCCAAGCGAGTTCATCGCTTCGGCCAGCGCCTCGTGTGCTTCGGGGCTGAGTGCGCCGATTGACATCGCGGCGGTATCAAAACGCTTATAAAGCTCGCTGGCTGGCTCGACCTCATCGATATGGATCGATTCGGTACCGGGCTGCAGCGCCAGCAGATCGCGCAGCGTCGCCACCGGGCGCTCGTTAACCAGCCTGGCGTAGGCCTGATAGTCGCTGTACTCGCCGCTCTCAACGGCGCGTTGCAGCGTGCCGACTACATCCGGGTTGTAAGCGTGGTACTCGCCGCCGTGCACATATTTAAGCAGCCCCCCCTGATCCAGCGGTTTACGCTGAAGCCAGGCGCGTTTTGCCAGGTTAACCAGGTCCTGCTGGAAGTCAGCAAAGTTTGCGCCGCTGATACGGCTGACCACGCCCTGGAAGCAGAGACCCGACACATCAGCATGCAGACCGACCGCTTCGAACAGTTTCGAGCAGCGATACGAGGCGACGGTTGAGATGCCCATCTTGGACATGATCTTGTAGAGACCTTTATTGATGCCATTACGGTAGTTCAGCATCACGGCACGATAATCTTTCTCAATGACGTTGCTGTCGACCATCTTCGCCAGCGACTCATAGGCCAGATAGGGATAGATCGCCGTGGCACCGAAGCCGAGCAGCACCGCAAAGTGGTGGGGATCGCGTGCGCTGGCGGTTTCAACGATGATGTTGGCGTCGCAGCGCAGGCTCTTCTCAACCAGTCGCGTTTGCACCGCGCCGACGATCATGGGCGCAGGCACCGGCAGGCGGCTTTCGCTGATGGCACGATCGGAGAGCACCAGCAGCACGGTGCCATTGCGGACCATACGCTCCGCTTCATCACACAGCGCATGCATCGCCTGCTCCAGCGTCTGGGTGGCCGGATCAAAGGTGCAGTCGAGCGTGTCGGCGCGATAGTATTCGCCTTCCATTGTGGTCAGCTGCTTAAAGTCAGACCACAGCAGAATAGGGGATTTAAAGCTCACGCGGTGTGCCTGACCTTCCGCTTCGCAGAAGACGTTCATTTCACGGCCAATGCTGGTCGCCAGCGACATCACGTGGTTTTCGCGCAGCGGATCGATCGGCGGGTTTGTTACCTGCGCGAACTGCTGGCGGAAGTAGTCATAGATAATGCGCGGACGGCTGGAGAGCACGGCAAATGGCGTGTCGTCGCCCATAGAGCCGACCGCTTCCTGACCGTTCTCGCCCAGCACGCGAATAATGGTATCCAGCTCTTCGCTGCTGTAGGCAAACTGCTTCTGCCAGGTCGCCAGCTGCGCATCGTCCAGCTCGCGGCTGCCGACCTGATTGTCAGGCAAATCTTCAAACGGCACCAGGCGCTTAACGTTCTTCTCCATCCACTCTTTGTAGGGATGACGGCTTTTGAGATCGTTGTCCGTTTCCGCTGAATGCAGGATGCGCCCGATACGGGTGTCAATCACCATCAGTTCGCCCGGGCCTACGCGGCCTTTTTCGACAACTTCGTCCGGCTGATAATCCCAGATGCCAACTTCCGAGGCGCAGGTGATCAGCTTGTCTTTAGTGATCACATAGCGCGCCGGGCGCAGACCATTACGGTCCAGGTTACAGGCCGCATAGCGACCATCGGACATTACGATGCCTGCCGGGCCGTCCCACGGCTCCATATGCATGGAGTTGAAGTCAAAGAAAGCGCGCAACTCGGGATCCATATCCGGGTTGTTCTGCCAGGCGGGCGGAACCAGCAGCCGCATCGCACGCACCAGGTCCATGCCGCCATTAAGAAACAGCTCCAGCATGTTATCCATAGAGCTGGAGTCAGAGCCGGTTTCGTTTACAAACGGCCCAGCGTTCTGCAAATCAGGGATCAGCGGAGTGTTAAATTTGTAGGCACGCGCACGCGCCCACTGGCGGTTACCGGCAATGGTATTGATTTCGCCGTTGTGCGCCATATAGCGGAACGGCTGGGCCAGTGGCCAGCGCGGCACGGTGTTGGTGGAGAAGCGCTGGTGAAACAGGCAGATTGCCGATTCAAGGCGCAGATCCGCCAGATCGAGATAGAAACGCGGCAGATCGGCCGGCATACACAGGCCTTTGTAAATATTGACCTGATTCGAGAAGCTACAAATGTAGAACGCTTTATCGTCGGTCTGCTCCATGCGCTTTTCTGCGCGTCGGCGTGCCATATAGAGACGGCGCTCCATATCGCGTGGACGCCAGCCTGCCGGCGCGTTGATAAACAGCTGCTGGATGCGCGGCATAGAGGAGAGAGCAATCTCGCCCAGCACGTCCTGATTGACGGGCACATCGCGCCAGCCGACCACGGAGAGGGTTTCGCGAATCACTTCCTCTTCTACAATGCGGCGGCTTGCCTGAGCTTCTTCTTCATCATGGCTGAGGAACAGCATGCCGACGGCGTAGTTCTTCGCCAGACGCCAGCCTTTCTCTTCTGCTACGACGCGGAAAAAGCGGTCAGGTTTTTGTAATAACAGACCACAGCCGTCGCCGGTCTTGCCATCGGCAAGAATCGCACCACGGTGTTGCATACGAGCCAGCGCGTGGATCGCAGTACGCACTACCTTGTGGCTAGGTTCGCCTTCTATATGGGCGATGAGGCCGAAACCACAGTTATCCTTTTCAAGGGATTTGTCATACAACATTTCAGTGAACCTCCCCAGGCTCTGTGGATTCCCTCTAGTCGGGCTGCGGGCGCAGGAAGGGCAGACGACGGAAGCGCGCATCATGCGCTGCACTCCTGTGTCGCCCCATCTGTCTGGCCGTTGGCGTCGTTGTCACAAGCGTCGAGGTCTTGTTACAGGGGGAATCTCTGTTACTGCATAAATATGACGGATTGAGCATCCGTCCAGAAAGCTTCCAGCGGATTTCCAACTTATCGGGAAAGCGTAATAAGGTCAAATAGGGTTCCTGGTCGTCGTTTCAGGTGGCTTTGTAAGTTTAATATATTGATTTGTATGATTTTTTAAGTGAAATAAGTGTCAATCGGCCAGATGCCTGGCATGGCGGAAATGTGAACTGTCTCACTGTTGCCCAGCGCTGAAATCCCTTCTTTGTGCTGGTTGGTGTGCTAATAACAGCAGAATATGCTATATAGCAGATTACCCACATCGCATGTATCTGTTTTTCTTATATCGGCATATTTGAATAAAACAAAGGGGTGCTATAAGCAAAATTAATCACGCTCCGTGCGAAAATTCATGCAAATAAAACGAATGGATATTCAAATAGCAAAAGGGCTGCCGGGACAACAGAATGCTGCCGGCAAGGAAAATGAAGGGCTTAGAATCGTGCCGCCACGCTACAGGCGGCCCTCCAGATTATTCAGTCAGGGAATTTAGTCAAGTGATTTAGCGGTTAAGCGGACAACGTCGGCGAACGTGTCGTCAGTTGCACCATAATGGGGCGCAAGAGAGGCTTTCCTGCGCATCACCGCGCCATCTGTGGGCTAATTACGCTATGATGGGGCGGTTATTTTTCAGGGAGTGCGTATGAAACAGATTCGCCTGCTGGCGCAATACTATGTTGATTTGATGGTTAAGCTGGGACTGGTCCGCTTTTCACTGCTGCTGGCATCGGCGCTGGTGGTGCTGGCGATGGTGGTCCAGATGGCAGTAACGATGGTGCTGCGCGGGCATGTCGAGAGCATTGACGTCGTGCGCTCGGTCTTCTTCGGCCTGCTGATTACCCCCTGGGCCGTCTATTTTCTCTCGGTTGTGGTTGATCAGCTGGAGGAGTCGCGTCAGCGGTTGTCGCGTCTGGTAGACAAACTGGAGGAGATGCGCACTCGTGACTTAGAGCTGAATCAGCAGATGAAAGAGACCATTACGCAGCTCAACCAGGAAATTAACGATCGCATCAAGGCGGAGCAGGCGCGCGAACAGGTAATGGACAAGCTGCGCGAAGAGATGGCTCGGCGTGAACAGGCACAGATCGAACTGGAGCAGCAATCCTCTTTCCTTCGCTCTTTCCTGGACGCATCGCCTGACCTGGTATTTTACCGCAACATCGATAAGCAGTTTTCGGGCTGCAACCGCGCGATGGAACTGCTGACCGGTAAAAGCGAAAAGCAGCTGATTGGCCTGACGCCGCGCGATATTTATGATGAAGACGCCGCGAACAAAGTACTGGAAACTGATGAGAAGGTGTTCCGGCACAACGTCTCACTGACCTATGAGCAGTGGTTGCAATATCCAGACGGCCGCAAAGCCTGTTTTGAAATTCGTAAAGTGCCTTACTACGACCGCGTTGGCAAACGCAGCGGGCTTATGGGTTTTGGACGCGATATTACCGAGCGTAAGCGCTATCAGGACGCGCTGGAGAACGCCAGTCGGGAAAAGACCACTTTTATCTCTACGATCAGCCACGAGCTGCGTACGCCGCTTAACGGCATCGTCGGCCTCAGCCGCATTCTGCTTGATACCGACCTCAATCAGGAACAGCTGAAGTACCTGAAAACTATTCACGTTTCCGCCATCACGCTTGGCAACATCTTTAACGACGTGATTGAGGTAGACAAGATTGAGCGCCGTAAAGTACAGCTTGATAACCAGCCGCTCG
Organism: Pantoea sp. KPR_PJ; assembly: GCF_041386365.1. Taxonomy (NCBI): domain Bacteria; kingdom Pseudomonadati; phylum Pseudomonadota; class Gammaproteobacteria; order Enterobacterales; family Erwiniaceae; genus Pantoea; species Pantoea sp. KPR_PJ. Next base: position 209,415 of record NZ_JABMIK010000004.1, read on the forward strand.
ATTTTACCGGCTTCCTTGCCGATCTGGAGAACCTCTCGGGACTGCTGGCACAGCCAAAAGGTCTGAAATTCGTGATGGCACCCACTCTACCTCTTCCCCACAAGATTTGCGCCGATGGGACGCGTCTGCGACAAATTTTATGGAACCTGATTGGCAACGCGGTGAAGTTTACCCAGCAGGGGGAAATTATTGTGCGCGTCGCCTACGAACAGAACGAGATGCTGCGTTTTGACGTGGAAGATTCGGGGCAGGGCATTCCGCAGGAAGAGCAGGATAAAATCTTCGCGATGTACTATCAGGTCAAAGATCAACACGGCGGCAAACCCGCTACCGGTACCGGCATCGGTCTGGCAGTGTCACGCCGCCTTGCACAGGCAATGGGTGGCGATATCAGCGTGCGCAGCGCACCGGGGCAAGGCTCCTGCTTTACCGTGCTGATTAACGCACCGCGCGTGGCCGAAGAGGTAGAAGACGATGGCGTGGATGACAGTATGCCGCTGCCTGCGCTGCATGTCCTGCTGGTAGAAGATATTGAGCTGAACGTGGTAGTGGCGCGCTCAGTGCTGGAGAAACTGGGCTGTAGCGTTGAGGTCGCCATGACCGGACAGGCCGCGCTGGAAATGTTTGATCCACTGGAGTTCGATCTCGCTCTGCTGGATATTCAGCTTCCGGATATGACCGGGCTGGATGTCTCACGCGGCATTCATCAGCGCTATCCCGATACCAGTTTGCCGCCGCTGGTAGCGCTCACGGCTAATGTGCTGAAAGATAAAAAAGAGTATCTCGATGCGGGGATGGACGATGTCTTGAGTAAGCCGCTGTCAGTCCCCGCGCTGACCGCAATGATCAAGAAATTCTGGGATTACCAGCGCGAAGAGGCAGACGTTGAACACGTCGCCAGCGATGACAAAACGCGCACGCTGCTTGATGTGCCGATGCTGGAGCAATATATCGAACTGGTGGGACCTGGCCTGATCACGCAGAGCCTGACCATGTTCGAACAGATGATGCCTGGCTACCTCGACGTTCTCGACTCCAACATGATGGCGCGCGACCAGAAAGGCATCACCGAAGAGGGGCACAAAATAAAAGGCGCGGCAGGATCGGTAGGCTTACAGCATTTACAGCAAGTCGCTAAACAGATTCAGAGCCCGGAGCTGCCAGCATGGTGGGACAACGTAGATGAATGGATTGAAGAGTTAAAACGCGAATGGCGCCATGACGTGCAGGTACTGCGTGAGTGGGTAGCAGAGCGAGAAAAGCAGGGTTCCTAAAAAAAATGACCCCAGTCGAAACTGGGGTGCGCGAATACTGCGCCAACACCAGGGAAAAAGTCGCTGTTGCTATACTTAGAGGAGTAAAAAAGTGCAGCAGCGTGTTATTGGTTAACGCCTGACATCACCTTAGCAAATTCATTAACGACTGGGTGAAGATTCATTAAAATGTGTGATGTTGAGCAGCGTTTAAATACAGAAAACATTAATTTGGCAACACAGTCAAGTCAGGAATTAATTTCTGCGTTATATTGCTCGATTTTTAACCAATTACCTCCGTTTTTGAGCAGTTTTTGTTAGCTGCAGGCGCAGAAGTTGTACCGGAAAGCCCTTTAAGCAGGTTTGACCTTATACGGGGCGGACAGTAGTGGATAAATTAATGATATATATAGTTTAAAAAGGCTTTTTATGCGCTTTATCCAAAACGTTTTGGAAAGAGAGCGTTTAAAGTTTCAGATTTAACCCGGGCCGGTAAAATCTGTAAAAATGGCTGGACGGGGTTTTCCATCTTTTCCATGCCTTTTCAGGCGGGATCAGTCGCCTGATTACGGTTATTCTGTAACCGGTTGCAAAAAAACGCGTAAGAGTTGATAAGATCGCTGAATCTAATCTTCAGATTTGTGAATGTATGTATGGCTGCTTTATCACAAAACATTAAGTATTTATCGTGAAATGCCATAAGGAGATCATCCGAATGGAACCGATTCCTTTTTCACGGAAGTGCTTGATGTCATTCGATCTGTTTTAAGATGTACAGACTAAAATATCAGAATGACGAACGAAACATGCGCAACTTTCGTCTTTCCTTCAGCTATTTTGACAGAAATGCGGCTGTCATCACGTCAGTAATTGATTAATGCAGGGAACAGGTAAGAGAACATTGCATGAATAAGAATAAAGGGAGCCTCTGGCAACGTATCAAACGGGTATGCACCGCTATCGTACTGACAGTTTTGGCAATTTGGGTTGCCGGAATCGCACTGTTTGCCTTTTTACCCGTGCCGTTTTCCGCTGTGATGGTGGAACGGCAAACTGGCGCCTGGCTTCAGGGTGACTTTCATTATGTCGCGCACTCAGACTGGGTAGGGCACGATGAGATCTCTCCCTGGATGGCGCTGGCCGTTATCGCCGCAGAGGATCAGAAGTTTCCGGTGCACTGGGGATTTGATGTCGCTGCGATTGAGTCGGTGTTGGGTAGCGATGGCGATCGGATGCGCGGGGCTTCAACGCTGTCACAGCAAACGGCGAAAAACCTGTTCTTATGGGATGGGCGCAGCTGGGTAAGAAAAGGGCTGGAAGCGGGGCTGACGGTCGGTATCGAAACCGTATGGACCAAGCGCCGCATTTTGACAGTCTATCTTAATATCGCCGAGCTTGGACCGGGGATCTTTGGTGTTGAGGCCGCCTCACAGCGCTATTTCCACAAGCCGGCCAGCCGACTGACGATGGCGGAAGCGGCGCTGCTGGCAGCGGTCTTGCCCAATCCTGTCCGTTTCCGCGCTGAGGCGCCCTCAGGCTACGTTCGCCAGCGTCAGCAGTGGATTATGCGTCAAATGAGGCAGCTTGGCGGGCAGGGCTTCCTGCAGCGCAATCGTCTTGATTAACGACTACTCTTCGTCGAAGCCTGCCTCGAACAGCTCAATAACAGCGGCCAGTGCCTGGTTCTCTTCCGGGCCGCTGGCCTCGATCTCAATGTGACCGCCTTTCGCCGAGTCCAGCATCAGCAAGGCAATCACGCTACTTGCTTCCGCTTCGGTGCCTGATTCGTTGCGCAGCAGAACTTCGGCGTCAAAACTCTGTACCAGCTCAAACAGCTTCATTGCGGGGCGCGCATGCATACCCAGCTTGTTTTTAATTTCAACGGTTTGCCTGACGGTCATGATTTACGTTTTTCCAGCGTACGGTGGCGAGACTGCACATTTTTGCCGCGTGAACGAAAATAGTCCGCCAGCTGTTCAGCAATGTACACTGAGCGGTGTTTGCCGCCGGTACAGCCGATAGCGACGGTAAGGTAGCTGCGGTTGTTGGTTTCCAGCATAGGGAGCCACAGCTCCAGATAGCTGCGCGTCTGGTAGATAAAGTTGTGCACTTCTGTGTGGCGATCGAGAAACGCTGCCACCGGGCGATCGAGGCCGGTCATTGGACGCAGCTTAGGATCCCAGTGTGGGTTAGGCAGAAAGCGCACGTCAAAGACATAGTCAGCATCAATGGGAATGCCGTGCTTGAAGCCGAACGATTCGAACACCATCGTCAGCTCGCGCTCGCGTTTGCCCAGCAGCCGCGTGCGCAGCATCTCTGCCAGCTCATGCACCGACATTTCTGAGGTATCGATAATCAGATCTGCCCGGGAACGCAGCGGCTCCAGCAGGTCATTCTCTTCATCAATGGCGCTTTCCAGCGATAAATTTTTGCTGGAGAGCGGGTGGAGGCGACGCGTGTCGCTGTAGCGGCGGATCAGTGTATTACGATCGGCATCAAGAAACAGCAGCTGCGGTGAAAAGGCGTCCGGCAGGTTGTTCAGCGCCGTTTCGAACACTTCCGGCGATTCAGGCATATTGCGCACGTCGATACTGACGGCCGCCGAAATGTTGCGTTCCACCAGCGAATTTGCCAGCTCGGGTAACAGCACCACGGGCAAATTGTCGACGCAGTAGAATCCCATGTCTTCAAGTGCGCGCAGCGCTACCGATTTTCCTGAGCCTGACCGACCGCTAACGATCATCAGCACCATGACCTTCTCTCCCGTTTTAAACCGGCGCGCACGCCGGTAAAAGCGCAGCGCGCGTTACTGCTCCTCTGGAGCTTCTGTAATTATGGCGTAGAGTTCTTCATTGCTCTGTGCCGCGCGCAGGCGGCGACAGACGGTTTTGTCTGCCAGACGTTTCGCGACCAGAGACAGGGTATGCAGGTGGGTTTTACACTGATCGGCTGGCACCAGCAGTGCAAACAGCAGATCGACCGGCTGATTGTCTACGGCGTCAAAGGCGATAGGCTGATCAAGACTGATAAAGACGCCTACCGCGCGCAGCGTATCCTCTTCCAGCTTGCCGTGCGGAATTGCAATGCCGTTGCCGATACCCGTACTGCCCATACGCTCGCGGGTCAGGATCGCCTCAAACAGGGTTTGATGCGGCAGGTTAAGCTGCTTCGCTGCCAGTTCGCTGATGATCTCCAGCGCACGTTTTTTACTCTGGCAGTGTACGCCACTACGCGTACAGTCCGGCGTCAGCACGGTGCTCAGTTCCAGTGTCAGATCGTTGTTCATTATCGTTTCACTTGCGAGTTCACAGAGCCAAAGGCTTACCGCACTGACAGTACGCGCGGTATCCCGTGGCGCTTGCACAGATGGCAAAACGGGGCGGTAAATCCGCCCCATCCAGACCACCCTGAGCGCGCGACGCGCGCTGCAAGCGTGAAGGTTAGTGTTTTTTCAGCTTGTCTTTATGCTTAGTCAACTGACGAGCCAGCTTATCAACCAGCCCATCCAGTGCTGCATACATATCTTCCGCTTCCGACGTGGCGTGCAGCTCGCCGCCGTTGACATGTAAGGTTGCCTCCGCAACCTGCGTGACCTTTTCTACTTTCAGAACAATATAAACCTGATTGATACGATCGAAGTAGTGTTCCAGTTTGGCAAATTTGTTGTTGATGAATTCACGCAGGGGTTCGGTGATTTCAACATTTTGCCCGGTAAGGTTCAGCTGCATAGGTCTTCCTTTTCATTTCTGTCAAACCAGCTGTTTACGCTGGTTCGATGGCGGAATAGATAAAGACTCGCGATATTTAGCGACGGTTCGGCGTGCCACCATGATGCCCTGTTCAGATAACATGGAGGTAAGCTTACTGTCACTCAAGGGTTTAGCAGGGTTCTCCGCTGAGATTAATTTCTTCACCAGCGCACGAATGGCCGTGGAGGAGGCTTCGCCGCCACCTTCGGTGTTGACGTGGCTGGAGAAAAAATATTTGAGTTCAAAGATGCCGCGCGGGCTATGCAGATATTTTTGCGTTGTCACACGCGATATTGTGGACTCGTGCATATCCACTGCCTGTGCGATATCCGCCAGCACCATAGGACGCATAAATTCTTCGCCCTGCTCGAAAAACGCCTGCTGCTGTTCAACAATACAGCGCGTTACCTTTAGCAGCGTATCGTTGCGGCTTTCCAGGCTTTTGATCAGCCAGCGCGCCTCTTGCAGATTGCTGCGAATAAACTGGTTGTCGCTGTCATTGCGCGCAGCCCCACCCATCGCGGCATACTGCTGGTTAATGCGCAGGCGCGGCACGCTGTCCGCATTGAGCTCAACCGTCCAGCGCTTACCCACTTTGCGCACCAGCACATCGGGAATAACATATTCGGGTTCGCCGGTATGCACCGACTGGCCCGGACGCGGATCCAGCGACTGGATCAGCAGCATCGCCTCCTTCAGCACGTCCTCTTTAAAGCGGGTCACGCGCATCAGGCTGCGGAAATCATGGTTCGCGAGCAGATCCAGATGTTCACTGACAATAAGACGCGCTTCGGCCAGCATCGGCGTAGCAGGCACAAACTGCGAAAGCTGCACCAGCAGGCAGTCGCGCAAATCGCGTGCGCCCACGCCAATGGGATCAAAGCGCTGAATACGCTTCAGCACCGCTTCAACTTCATCCAGCGCCAGCTCATCATTGCCCATGCTGTCGAGAATTTCATCAAGCGAAACGGTAAGATATCCGGTCTCGTCGATGGCATCGACGATCGAGGTCGCAATCGCCCGATCGGTATCGGTAAAAGGCGTGAGATCGACCTGCCACATCAGGTAATCCTGAAGCGACTGTGTGGTTTCACCCTGATAGACCGGCAGCTCGTCATCCTGATAGTCGGTGCCTGTACCGGAAGGCGTGCCTGCGGTATAGATTTCATCCCAGGTTGCGTCAAGCGGCAGATCGTCTGGCATCTCTTTCTGTTCAAGCGCCTCGCGCGTGTCCAGCACCTCATCGTCCTGATAGTCGCGGCTGTCGATCTCTTCATGTACGTCAGCCTGTTCCAGCAGCGGATTACTTTCCAGCGCCAGCTGCAGCTCTTGCTGTAGCTCAAGCGTAGAGAGTTGCAGCAGTCGGATGGCCTGCTGCAACTGTGGAGTCATCGCCAGCTGTTGGCTGAACCTGAGTTGCAAACCTTGCTTCATATTCAGGACAGGATTTCCTAAGCAAACATCGTATTAACGACACCTTATCAGAGTCTGAACTCTTCGCCCAAATAAACCCGTTTAACCTGCTCATCTGCAAGAATTTCATCTGGCGTGCCGTGAGCGATAAGATGCCCCTGGCTGACGATATAGGCGCGTTCGCACACGGCCAGCGTTTCACGGACGTTATGGTCGGTAATCAGCACGCCGAGGCCGCTGTCACGCAGATGCTCGATGATTTTTTTGATGTCGATAACCGAGATGGGGTCGACGCCCGCAAAGGGCTCATCCAGCAGGATAAATTTCGGATTAGCAGCAAGCGCGCGCGCAATCTCCACACGACGGCGCTCACCGCCTGACAGCGCCTGCCCCATGCTGTCGCGCAGGTGGGCAATATGAAATTCATCCATCAGCTCATTGGCGCGATCCTGGCGCTGCTCTTCCGTCAGATCATCACGGATCTGCAACACGGCCATCAGGTTGTCATAGACGCTGAGGCGGCGGAAAATTGACGCCTCCTGCGGCAAGTAGCCGATACCGCGGCGTGCGCGGGCGTGCAGCGGCAGAAGGCTGATATCGTCCTCATCGATAACGATGCGGCCAGCGTCACGCGGCACAATGCCCACGACCATGTAAAACGTGGTGGTTTTGCCTGCGCCGTTAGGGCCGAGCAGGCCGACGATCTCACCCGATTTCACCTGCAGGCTGACATCTTCTACCACGCGACGGCCTTTATAAGCCTTCGCCAGGTTTTCTGCGATTAGTGTGGCCATAGCGATCAGTTACTCTTCTTCTGGCTGTTAGCGTTTTTGTCCTGCAGCTGCGACGGCACCAGCACGGTAGTGACGCGTTTGCTCTGTCCCTGGCTGTAGGCCTGCATCTTCTGCTCTTTCACCAGGTAGGTGATGCGGTCGCCTTTAATATTGCTGTCCTGCTGCTCAATGTAGGCGTTGCCGGTCAGCTCAACGAAATCTTTTGCCAGCTCATAGTGCAGTTTTGCTGCATGGCCCTGAACGGGTTTGCCGCTGTCCTGCATCTGATAGAAGGTCGCGGGATTACCGTAGGCATCGACGATCGTTTTATTACTGTCGCCGCCCGGGCGCGTGACCACCACTTTATCCGCGGTGATTTTAATGGTGCCCTGCGTGACGATGACGTTGCCGGTAAAGGTCGCCACGTTGCCTTGCAGGTCCAGCGCCTGGTTTTCAGAGTCGATGTTGACAGGTTTGTCGGAATCGCCGGTTACCGCCAGCGCGGGCAGGCTGGCCGCCAGCAGTGCGCCGACCAGGAAAAACTTAAGGCTGTTGTTGTGCATTTTGAATTTCATAATAAGTTTTGACCTTTTCAATCAACTCGGCGTTTTTCGTCCGTAAATTCCCGCGCATCTTCATGCCGGTAGAGTTAAAACCACGTCCAAACAGCGTGACCTGATCGTCGGACGTCACGTCCTGAGAGATAAGATTGACCTGCGCGTTGTCGGTTTGGATGCGCTGCAGCTGCGAATCCTGTGTCAGGGTATTCACCTCAACGTGACCATACAGATAAAGCATACGATCTTTCGTCAGTTTGGCTTTATCAGCACGCACGGACCAGGTCGGCACCTTATTTTCGTCGTAGGTGGTCATTACCGGCTTGTCGAACCAGCTAACCTCATCCGCTGCAAAATAGGTCACTTTATCCGATACCAGTTTGTAGGCCAGCGCGCCCGTCGGGTTATACACCACAGTATTGGAATTTGCGCTGGTGTAAGTGGGTTCCTGATCGTTGGTCGCAACCGGTACGCCATTCTCATCCTGACTGGTCAGGTTCCAGCCGATCAGCACCAGCGCAATCAAGGCCAGAATCAGCGTTATCCAACGCCTGCTTTTACTCATACTGATTGCCCTTTGGCATCCTCAAATTTGTTCTGCGCCATTAAAATCAGGTCGCACAATTCGCGCACCGCGCCGCGTCCACCGGCAATGTGCGTGACATAATGCGCGCGCGGTAGCAGAACCGGATGGGCATCCGCGACCGCCACGCTCAGGCCAACGCTGGCCATTACGGGCCAGTCAATCAGATCGTCACCGATATAGGCTACCTGATCGTCAGAGAGCGACAGTTTATCCAGAAGTTCGCGATAGGCCAAAAGCTTATCGGACTGACCCTGATAAAGATGACGAATGCCCAGTGTCTTGCAGCGATCTTCCATCAGACGCGCATTGCGCCCGGTAATAATCGCTACTTCTATATCAGAGGTTAGCAAACAGCGGATGCCATAGCCGTCACGCACGTTAAAGGCTTTGAGCTCTTCGCCATTATTGCCCATATAGATCACGCCGTCTGACATCACGCCGTCAACGTCGCAAATCAGCAGACGGATCTGGCTGGCTCGCGCGATAACCTCAGCGCTGACTGGACCGTAGCAGGTTTCCACCAGGGAAGTATTTACCGACATTCTTGTTTCCTGTTCAGACTACGCCGGCGCGCAGCATGTCATGCATATGTACCACACCAAGCAGACGATCGTCATCGGCCACCAGCAGCGCAGTGATGTTTTTGTTTTGCATCAGGTTCAGCGCGTCCACTGCCAGCATATTAGGGCGCACCCGAATGCCGCCGCGCGTCATGACTTCTGAAATTGTGGCTTTCTGGAAATCGATACCCATATCAAAGATGCGGCGCAAATCGCCGTCGGTGAAAATGCCTTCGATCTTCATCAGGTCGTCGACGATCACCGTCAATCCCAGGTTTTTGCGCGTAATCTCCAGCAGGGCGTCACGCAGCGAGGCGTCACGCGTGATATGGGGGATCTCATCGCCGCTGTGCATAATATCGCTCACGTGCAGCAGCAGTTTGCGGCCCAGCGCGCCGCCCGGATGCGACAGCGCAAAATCTTCAGCAGTGAAGCCGCGCGCTTCCAGCAGTGCGACCGCCAGCGCATCGCCCATTACCAGCGTGGCGGTGGTGCTGCTGGTCGGCGCGAGACCGAGCGGACAGGCCTCCTGCGGCACTTTCACGCACAGATGCACGTCGGCAACGCGGCCCATGGCACTGTCAGGACGGCTGGTAAGGCAGATAAGCTTCACATGCTGACGCTTCAGCACCGGAATCAGCGCCAGAATCTCATTTGACTCACCGCTGTTGGAGATGGCCAGCACGATATCGCGGCTGCCGACCATGCCAAGGTCGCCGTGGCTGGCTTCGCCGGGATGCACAAAAAAGGCGGGTGTGCCGGTGCTGGCAAAGGTCGCGGCCATTTTCTTACCAATATGGCCCGATTTGCCCATGCCCATGACGACGACTTTGCCCTGGCAGTGATAGATCATCTCACAGGCGCGGGTAAAATCGTCGTTAATATACTGGTCCAGCTGCTCCAGACCTTCACGCTCTATGCGCAGTACCGCTTTTCCCGCCGTTTGAAAGTCGAAGTTCGCGATAGAAAGCTGAGTTGACATGGCAAATCGATCCTTTGTTATCCGTCGATGAAAGCGGGCTGTAGCCACAACAGCGCGACCCAGGCAGTAAAACCACAGAGTAAAAGTATGCCCGGCAGGCGACCAATACGGCGGCTGCGTTGCAGGCAGAGCAGGGCGAACAGAACGCTAACGCCCAGCATCACCCAGTAATCACGCGCAAAAGCATGCTCATCCACGCTGCCGGGATTAATGAGCGCCGGCAGGCCGAGCACGATGGCGATATTATAAATATTGGCGCCGATCAGGTTGCCAATCGCCATATCATCTTCACCCTTCAGCGCACCTGCAATAACCGTTGCCAGCTCTGGCAGGCTGGTGCCAACCGCAATCAGCGTCCCACCCATGACCAGTTCGCTGACGTCGAAATAGTCAGCAAAAACGGTGGCGTTGTCGATCACCATGCGCGTCGCCATCGGCAGAATAATCAGCGCGACCGCCAGCCAAAGGAACGCTACTGTGTTACCGCTCTCTTCACGCGGCAGCTCCGCGAGCTGCTCTCGCGTCAGGGTATCGTTGTTATCGCGCTCGGCGCGGCGGGCAATGCGGATCGCCACCAGCAGATAGATCAGCGCAATTGCAATCAGCCCCACGCCATCAAAACGGCTCAGGTAGTTATCAAACAGCATCAGGCCGCTGAGTAGTGAGACCAGCAGCATCAGTGGCAGTTCGCGCCGCACCAGATTGGAGTGTATGTTCAAAGGGTGCAGCAGCGCCGCGCCGCCGAGAATTAAAAGAATGTTGGTGATGTTAGAACCGAGTGCAGTGCCTACCGCAAGATCCATCTGTCCATGCTGTGCCGCTGAAAAAGAGAGGATCATCTCTGGTAGCGAGGTGCCGATACTGACAACCGTCATGCCGATAATCAGCGGGGGAATCCCAAAGGATCGACACAGGATCGCGGCACTGAACACCAGGCGGTCGGCACCATAAGCCAGTAAAATCAAACCAACGATCAGCAGGGCAGAGGCTACGAACATGAAAAATCCTTGGATGAAATGCGTTGCCAACACGTCTTGTGCGGCAGGTTTCAGGTTCTGTCATCGCAAACAGGCGCTGATTTTGACCGTCTGAGCGGCAAAAGTAAATTTTATGACCGCTTTAGCCAAACGAAGACGGTAATTTCTGCAAAGCTATCGTGCATTGGCGCGTTACAGGCTACCATCCTAGGCTTTATAACGCCCGATCCACAGAAGAGGTAATAATGGACCAACAGGAAACGAACCTGGTTGAGGTTCGTGGCGTCAGTTTTTCACACGGCGATCGCCCGATTTTCGACGATATTTCGCTGACGGTGCCGAAAGGAAAAGTGACCGCCATTATGGGGCCGTCAGGCATTGGCAAAACGACGCTGTTGCGTCTGATTGGCGGTCAGCTGCAGCCTGACCGCGGCGAAATCTGGTTTCGTGGCGAAAACATTCCCCGACTGTCGCGCGCAAAACTTTATGAAGCGCGAAAGAAAATGAGCATGCTTTTTCAGTCTGGCGCACTGTTTACTGATTTAACCGTTTATGACAATGTCGCCTGGCCGCTGCGCGAGCATACCCAGCTGCCTCCGGCGCTGCTGCACAGCACGGTCATGATGAAGCTGGAAGCGGTAGGATTGCGCGGCGCGGCGCAGCTCAAACCAGCCGAGCTTTCCGGCGGAATGGCGCGGCGTGCGGCGCTGGCACGCGCTATCGCACTTGAGCCCGATCTGATCATGTTTGATGAGCCCTTTGTGGGGCAGGACCCGATTACCATGGGCGTTCTGGTCAAACTGATTGATGAGCTGAATCACTCGCTTGGTGTCACCTGCATTGTGGTATCGCACGATGTCCCTGAAGTACTGAGTATTGCTGACCGCGCCTATATCGTGGCCGGGCAAAAAATCATTGCGCAGGGCAGCACGCCAGAGCTGCGGGACAACCCCGATCCACGCGTGCGTCAGTTTTTGGACGGGATTGCGGACGGACCTGTCCCGTTCCGGTTTGCCGCCGGAGACTATCTCGCCGATTTAACCGGCTCAGGGAGAATGTAAGACCATGTTGTTAAAGGCGCTGGCGTCAACAGGACGCCGCGGAATCAATATCTGTTCCAGCTTTGGCCGTGCAGGCTTAATGCTGTTTCACGCGCTGGTAGGCAAGCCCGCGTTTCGTAAGCATGCGCCGCTGCTGGTCAGGCAACTCTACAGCATCGGTGTTCTGTCGCTGCTGATTATTATGGTCTCAGGCCTGTTTATCGGCATGGTACTGGGGCTACAGGGTTATCTGGTGCTGACGACCTACAGTGCTGAAACCAGCCTGGGGATGCTGGTGGCGCTATCGCTGCTGCGCGAGCTGGGGCCAGTCGTCACCGCACTGCTGTTTGCTGGACGCGCCGGATCGGCGCTGACGGCGGAAATCGGTCTGATGAAGGCGACAGAACAGCTTTCCAGCATGGAGATGATGGCGGTGGATCCGCTGCGTCGTGTGGTCTCACCGCGTTTCTGGGCCGGCTTTATCAGCATGCCGCTGCTGGCGTTAATCTTTACCGCCGTGGGGATCGCTGGCGGAGCGCTGGTTGGTGTGAGCTGGAAAGGCATTGATGCCGGCTTCTTCTGGTCGGCAATGCAGAGCGCGGTCGATTTTCGCACGGACATCGTTAACTGCATTATTAAAAGCGCCGTTTTCGCCGTGACCGTCACCTGGATTGCCCTGTTTAACGGCTATGACGCGATTCCGACCTCGGAAGGGATCAGTCGCGCGACGACGCGTACCGTAGTACATGCCTCACTGGCGGTGCTAGGTCTGGATTTTGTGCTGACAGCACTGATGTTTGGGAACTAAAGCAATGCAAAGCAAAAAAAGCGAAATTTGGGTTGGCGTGTTTATGCTTCTGGCGCTGGTGGCGATGTTATTTCTCTGCCTGCGTGTTGCAGATCTTAAATCACTCGGCACACAGCCAACGTGGCAGCTCTATGCCACCTTCGATAATATTGGCGGCCTGAAAGTCAGTTCGCCGGTCAAAATTGGTGGCGTGGTTATTGGCCGCGTCACCGACATCTCCCTTGAACCGAAAACCCTGCTGCCGCGCGTCACGATGGCGATCAGCGATGAGTACGCAGATAAAATCTCCGATACCAGCTCGCTTGCGATCCGCACGCAAGGTTTACTCGGCGAGCAATTTTTAGCGTTGAATCTAGGCTTTGACGATCCCGAGCTGGGCTCGGCGATGTTAAAGGATGGCGACACCCTGCGTGACACCAAGTCGGCGATGGTGCTGGAGGACCTGATAGGTCAGTTCCTTTACAAAAGCGGCGACAACAAAAAAGACACGGATAACAAGGATTCGCAGGGCAGTGACAGTGCGCCTGCGGCCCCGGCCCAACCCTGAGAGGTAAAAACAGATGTTTAAACGTTTCCTGATGATTGCCATGCTGATTATTGCGCCGCTGACGGCGGCCACCGCAGCCGATCAAAGCAATCCCTATAAGCTGATGAATGAAGCGGCGGCGAAAACCTTCACTCGCCTGAAAAATGAGCAGCCGAAGATCAAGCAAAATCCCAATTACCTTCGCGAAATTGTGCGCCAGGAACTGCTGCCCTATGTGCAGATCAAGTATGCCGGAGCATTAGTGCTGGGCCGCTACTATCGCGAAGCGACGCCAGCGCAGCGCGACGCCTATTTTAACGCTTTTGGTGATTATCTTGCCCAGGCTTACGGCCAGGCGCTGGCGCTCTATCATGGCCAGACTTACCAGATCCAGCCTGAGCAGTCGCTGGATGGCAAAAATATCGTCGCGATCCGCGTAACGATTATCGATCCTAACGGCCGTCCCCCGGTTCGCCTGGATTTTCAGTGGCGTAAAAACAGCCAGAGCGGAAACTGGCAGGCATATGACATGGTGGCGGAAGGCGTCAGCATGATCACCACCAAGCAAAATGAGTGGGGCGACCTGCTGCGCACGAAAGGCATTGATGGCCTGACCGCACAGCTGAAAACGTCTGCGGCGCAGCCGATTACGCTGGATAAACAGTAACGATGCATCAGTCATTACGCTGGCAGCGTGACGCCAGCACACTGTCGCTGTTTGGCGAATTAGATCGCGATACGCTGCTGGCGCTCTGGCAGCAGCGTGACACGCTGATCGATAAAATAGAGATTATCGACGTTTCTGCGCTGGCGCGTGTTGATTCAGCGGGTCTGGCCCTGCTGGTACACCTGCGAGAAATCGCCCGCGCGCAGGGCGTTACGCCGCGTTTTAGCGGCATCAGCGATAAATTACAGTCGCTGATCACCCTCTACAACCTTCAGCAGATTATTGTTTCTGCGGAAAAAACCGCCTGATCGCGTTTATCTCCCGATAAGCCCCTGTTTCACACAGGGGCTTTTGCATGTTTAAGAGTCCGCCGCTTTCCTCTAAGATGTGGCCCTTTATTATTTTCAAGTGAAGTAATGAGCAATGGAAAACAGTGAAATTCAGGCCGTGCTGATGAACGCGCTGCCGCTGGACGAAGTGCATGTGATGAGCAACGACGGCAGCCACTTTCAGGTGATTGCCGTTGGTGAAATGTTTGGCGAACTGAGCCGTGTAAAAAAGCAGCAGGCTGTTTATGCGCCGCTGATGGAATACATCGCTGACAACCGCATTCATGCTGTCTCCATTAAAACCTATACCCCTGCTGAATGGGCGCGTGACCGTAAACTTAACGGTTTCTGAGTCTTCATCAGGGAGCGCTCGCCGCAGGCGAGTTCTACCCGTCTTTAGCTAATTGAGAGCCGTGTTAATGGACAAATTTCGTGTGCAAGGCCCCACCCGTCTGAGTGGTGAAGTGACCATTTCTGGGGCGAAAAATGCCGCGCTGCCGATTCTGTTTGCTGCGTTGCTGGCCGAAGAGCCGGTTGAGATCCAGAACGTGCCGAAGCTGCGTGATATCGATACCACGATGAAGCTGCTGAGCCAGCTGGGTGCGAAAGTTGAGCGCAACGGTTCCGTACACGTCGATGCCAGCAACGTTGATATTTTCTGTGCGCCCTATGAGCTGGTGAAAACCATGCGTGCCTCTATCTGGGCGCTGGGCCCGCTGGTGGCGCGTTTTGGCCAGGGACAAGTTTCTCTGCCGGGCGGCTGCGCTATTGGCGCACGTCCGGTCGATCTGCATATTACCGGCCTTGAGCAGTTGGGTGCAGAGATCAAACTGGAAGAGGGGTATGTTAAAGCCTCTGTTGATGGCCGTCTGAAAGGCGCGCATATCGTGATGGATAAAGTCAGCGTCGGCGCGACGGTGACCATTATGAGTGCGGCAACGCTGGCGACCGGCGTCACCATTATCGAAAACGCCGCGCGTGAGCCGGAAATTGTGGATACGGCTAACTTCCTGATTACGCTTGGCGCGAAAATCAGCGGGGCAGGCACCGATAAGATCACTATCGAAGGTGTTGAGCGTCTTGGCGGCGGTGTCTACCGCGTCCTGCCAGATCGTATCGAAACGGGGACCTTCCTCGTGGCGGCGGCGATCTCTGGCGGTAAAGTTGTCTGCCACAAAACCCAGCCGGATACGCTGGATGCTGTGCTGGCGAAGCTGCGTGACGCGGGGGCTGATATTGAGATCGGCGAAGACTGGATCAGTCTGGATATGCACGGCAAGCGTCCAAAAGCGGTCAACGTGCGCACTGCGCCGCACCCTGGCTTCCCGACTGACATGCAGGCGCAGTTTACCCTGCTGAACCTGGTGGCAGAAGGCACGGGCGTTATCACCGAAACCATTTTTGAAAACCGCTTTATGCACATCCCTGAGCTGATTCGTATGGGGGCGCATGCGGAGATCGAGAGCAACACGGCAATCTGTCACGGCGTGGAGACGCTTTCTGGCGCGCAGGTCATGGCGACCGATTTACGTGCGTCAGCCAGTCTGGTGCTGGCGGGCTGTATCGCTGAAGGTACAACGCTGGTCGATCGTATTTATCATATTGACCGTGGCTATGAGCATATCGAAGATAAGCTGAAAGCGATGGGTGCCCAGATCGAACGCGTCAGCGGCGAATAACCGTTGTTCTGACGATAAAACCAGCCACGTTCGCGCGGCTGGTTTTTTTTCGCCCGTTAAATCGTTGAACCGGCAAAATTTTGCTTATTGCTCGCCATTTTTGTGCCGGGAGCGAATCCGCTTTTTACGATCCAGCAGTTTATGGGTGTGGGGATCGTAGTAGCGGCTGGGCCAGATCTCGGCGGGATGAACGTCGATCGCGTCAGCAATAAGCCACTCTCCTTTTGGCCAGGGACGCGAAAGAGCATTAGCCAGCGTGGAGGAGCTCAATCCTGCCTGCCGTGATAACGCTGCCAGCGTTGTACCTCGTCTGCGCAATGCAGCGATAACATCGGCCGGATGCCAGTCTTCAATCCTTTTTTGCATATCGCATTCTCCTTGTTCCGTGCGTTAACGGTGCCTGTGCCATTCGGGTATGACATGGTTAATCATCTGGAAGCTTATGGATTTTTTATATCAGATAGTTTCCATTTATTTCCAGTAATTTTTGGCGCGGTCAGGAGAAGTGCGTGCTGCTACGCAAAAGCGCGGCAACAAACAGAGGGAGAGGGCAGTGAAAATGCGAGGTAAAGAGTAACGTTGCGGAGCCACAGATGCCGCTCCGCTGTGATTCAGAAATCGCGCTGCACAGACATATGCGCCAGCGACTCTAGCGCACTGCGCCACGGAGATTCTGGCAACACGCTCAGGGCTGCGATCGCTTTGTCCGCTTCCTGTTCCGCCCGCTTGCGCGTCCACTCCAGCGAACCGCACTGCTGCATCGCGGCCAGTACCGGCTCCAGCAGATGACGACCGTTGCCCTGTTCGATTGCCTCGCGGATCATCCGGGTCTGTTCCGGCGTGCCGTTATGCATCGCATGCAGCAGCGGCAGCGTGGGCTTGCCTTCGCTCAGGTCATCGCCGGTATTTTTACCCAGCGTTGCGCCGTCTGCGCTGTAGTCGAGCAGGTCGTCAATTAACTGGAAAGCCGTACCGAGATAGCGCCCATAATCCTGCATGGCCTTCTCCTGCGCGGCGGTCGCCTCGGCAAGAATTGCGGATGCCTGCGAAGCGGCTTCGAACAAACGCGCGGTTTTGCTGTAAATCACGCGCATATAGCTCTCTTCCGTAATATCCGGGTCGTTTACGTTCATCAGCTGGAGCACTTCGCCTTCAGCGATAACGTTAACCGCTTCAGACATCAGCGCCAGGATGCGCAGCGAGCCCATACTGGTCATCATCTGGAACGCGCGGGTATAGATAAAGTCACCGACCAGCACGCTGGCGGCATTACCGAACGCCGCGTTGGCCGTGGCTTTACCGCGACGCATATCGGATTCATCCACCACATCGTCATGCAGCAGCGTGGCGGTATGGATAAATTCGATCAGCGCCGCATTGGTAACGTGCAGGTCACCCTGATAGCCCAGCGCGCGTGCAGAGAGCACGGCAATCATCGGGCGGATGCGCTTGCCGCCGCCGCTGATGATGTAATATCCCAGCTGGTTAATCAGCGAGACATCAGAATTCAGCTGGTCAAGGATGGTCTGGTTGACGGCCGCCATGTCCTGCGCGGTTAATTCATTAATCTGTTCTAAGTTCATTCGTCTGTTCAGCTTTGACTCGTTTCAACGGCTCATGGTACGTGCTTTAACCAGCCTGAGTTCGGGTAATCTGTTACTGATTGTACTTGAATTTTCCAGATGAGAAACGTTTGCGATCGGCCTGTGTTTTTTTTCTGCAAGAGAGTGCAAAGTGCACTTGTCTTCTGCTGGAGTTTTGCGTAGAATTCGCGCCCTATTGTGAATATTTATCGCGCCGCCTGATGAACGAAAGGCATGCGCAGAAGCGGAGTTTTATATGTACGCGGTTTTCCAAAGTGGTGGTAAACAACACCGAGTAAGCGAAGGTCAGACCGTTCGCCTGGAAAAGCTGGACATCGCAACCGGTGAAACCATTGAGTTTGACCAGGTGCTGATGATCGCAAATGGCGAAGACGTGAAAATCGGCGCGCCACTGGTTTCAGGCGGCGTGATCAAAGCTGAAATCGTTGCGCACGGTCGTGGCGAGAAAGTTAAGATCGTTAAGTTTCGTCGTCGTAAGCACTACCGTAAGCAGGCTGGCCACCGTCAGTGGTTCACTGATGTGAAAATTACTGGCATCAGCGCTTAAGAGGAGATCTGACAAATGGCACATAAAAAGGCTGGTGGCTCGACTCGTAACGGTCGTGACTCCAATGCAAAACGTCTGGGTGTAAAACGTTTCGGTGGCGAATCTGTTCTGGCAGGTTCTATCATCGTTCGTCAGCGTGGCACTAAATTCCACGCCGGTAATAACGTAGGTTGTGGTCGTGACCACACCCTGTTTGCTACCGCAGACGGCAAAGTTAAATTCGAAGTGAAAGGTCCGAACAACCGTAAATACATCAGCATCGTTGCTGAGTAAGGTTGTCGTGACGCAGACAGCGACTGTCTGAACGCACGAATAAAAGCCCCGCAGCCATTGCGGGGCTTTTTACATTCTGCGACCTGTCGCTGTGTATTGCTGTACACTTTACGTACGCCTGATGAAAATCAGTTTTGATTTATCCGCCGCCGGTCAGCGCAGACAGACCCTGGCGGACCCGCCCGCAGAACTGACATGCGCTGCGGACGATTGTGTGACGGAGAAAGAAAATGAAGTTTGTTGATGAAGCCACCATTCTGGTGGTTGCTGGCGATGGCGGCAACGGCTGCGTCAGCTTCCGCCGTGAGAAATATATTCCGAAAGGCGGTCCGGATGGCGGTGACGGCGGAGATGGCGGCGATGTCTATCTGCTGGCTGACGAAAACCTGAATACCCTGATTGACTACCGCTTTGAAAAATCTTTCCGCGCTGAACGCGGTCAGAATGGCCAGAGCCGTGACTGCACCGGTAAACGCGGTCAGGACATCATCATTAAGGTGCCGGTTGGCACGCGCGTTATCGATCAGGGCACCGGCGAAACGCTGGGCGACATGACGCGTCATGAGCAAAAGCTGATGGTGGCGAAAGGCGGCTGGCATGGCCTGGGCAATACGCGCTTTAAATCTTCGGTCAACCGTACGCCGCGTCAGAAGACCATGGGTACGCCAGGCGAGAAGCGCGATCTGCAGCTGGAGCTGATGCTGCTGGCTGATGTGGGCATGCTGGGTCTGCCGAACGCCGGCAAATCGACTTTTATCCGCGCGGTATCAGCGGCCAAGCCAAAAGTCGCCGACTACCCGTTCACCACGCTGGTGCCAAGCCTGGGCGTGGTGCGTATGGACAGCGAGCAGAGCTTTGTTGTTGCCGATATTCCGGGCCTGATTGAAGGCGCGGCGGAAGGCGCAGGCCTCGGTATTCGCTTCCTGAAGCACCTTGAGCGCTGCCGTGTCCTGCTACATCTTATCGACATCGCGCCGATTGACGAGTCCGATCCGGTGGAAAACGCACGCATCATCCTTGGCGAGCTGGAAAAGTACAGCGACAAGCTGTTCAACAAGCCGCGCTGGCTGGTGTTCAACAAAGTTGACCTGATTGACGAAGAAGAAGCGCAGGCGCGCGCTAAAGCAATTGCTGAAGCGCTGGGCTGGGAAGAGAAGTATTACCTGATCTCTGCGGCAAGCCGTCAGGGCGTTCAGGATCTTTGCTGGGACGTTATGAGCTTCATTAACGCTAACCCGAAAGAAGCCGAAGAAGAAGAGAAGAAGCCCGAGAAAGTCGAGTTCATGTGGGATGACTACCACCGTGAAGCGATGGAGAGCGTGGCGGAAGAAGAAGATGAAGAGTGGGATGACGACTGGGATGAGGATGACGACGAAGGCGTCGAAATCATCTATCAGCGTTAACGCACAGAAAAAGGGACAGCGAAAGCTGTCCCTTTTTTCGTTACCCCAGCACCGCCACCGTCAGTCGCGACGAGCAGCAGAGCTGGCCGCGCGCGTTGCGGATCTCAATCTGCCACACCTGATTGCGTGAGCCGATATGCAGCGGGCGACAGAGGCCACGCACTTCGCCGCTGGAGACCGAACGATGATGGCTGGCGTTGACCTCAATGCCGACCACGCTTTTGCCCTCTTCAGTGCAGAGATAGCCAGCGATAGAGCCCATCGACTCCGCCAGCACCACCGACGCTCCGCCGTGCAGCAGGCCGAAGGGCTGATGGGTGCGTGCGTCGACCGGCATAGTCGCTTCCAGGTAATCCTCGCCGATAGCGGTAAAACGAATGCCAATATGCGCCACCAGCGAGTGCTCGCCGATGGCGTTTAGCGCGTCGAGATCGGTCTCGCGTTTCCAGATCGCCATCGGTCAGGCTCCCAGCGTCGCGCCGCCGTCAACCACGATATCCTGTAGCACCACATGGCTGGCGAGATCCGAGGCCAGGAAAAGGACATTGTGGGCGATCTCTTGCGGCGTGGCGATCTTCCGCAGCGGGATGCCGAGCTTATATTGATCCGGGAAGCCGTCGATCATCTCCTGCTCGGCGGTCGGCGTATGCCACAAACTGCGCTGCATCTCGGTATCGGTGGAGCCGGGCGAAACAATATTGCAGCGCACGCCAAACGGTGCCATTTCCAGGCCCACCGTCAGACACAGGCTGCGCAGTGCGGCTTTCGATGCGCCATAGGCGGACATGCCGATACGCGGCGCGTGCGCCGAGTTCGAGGCGATAGTGACGATGGCGCCCGCGCGCTGCTGGCGAAACACCGGCAGCGTCTGCTGGAACATATTGAAGGCACCGCCGACGTTGACCGCCAGGCAGGCCTGGAAATCGGCAAACGCAATCTCGTCGGTGGCCCCCGTGCGCAGAATACCCGCGGCGTTCACCAGCACGTCGAGTCTCGGCTGCGCGGCCAGCAGCGTCTGACAGACGGTTTTCACCTGTTCCGGATCGGCAACGTCCAGCGTATGGCAGGCGAAGGGATAGTCGCCATCATGAAAGCGCCGATCAAAACCCTCTACCTGTGCGCCCGCAGCGTGGAACGCCAGCGCCGTATGATAGCCAATGCCCTGGCCCGCGCCCGTCACCCAGACGATGTTGCCGCTGAAGTCGAAACACTGGCTCATCGCGCAGGCTCCCGTGACAGCAGTGCCCACCAGCCATTAATGGTCGGGTTCCTGGCCAGGCTGACAAAATCGATATCGCCATGCACCTGACGCCAGCGCGCAGCCAGTGCCATCATGCGGACGGAATCCAGGCCGTAATCAATCAGATTCTCATCGTCTTCCGGTACGTCGTCATCTTCCAGCAGCGGCAGGACGAGCGCGCGCAGCGCCTCTTTGCTAAGCGGCAGCGGCATCAGGTCGGCGGTCATGACCACCTTACCGCTGCGTCCGGCGGTATAGGTCAGCGCCATCATATGTTCGTCGCGACTAAAATCCGCCAGTGCATCAGCCACCATAAAGGGCTGGATATTGCGCATAAAGGCGTCGGTCGCGGTGGTCAGACAGCCGATATGCGCATAGACGCCCGTGATGATCAGCTGGTCGCGGCCCATCTCCTGCAGGATTGACTCCAGCGGTGAGCGAACGAAGGCGCTGTAGCGCCACTTGGTCAGCACCTGATCCCCGGCATCGGGCGCCAGCGCATCGACGATCTTTTGCTGCTCCGGATGCTTGTTCAGCCCCGGCCCCCACATATCATTGAGCAGTGCGCGATCCGCATCGCTTTGCTGATTCGGCTGTGCAGTGTAGAACACGGGGATCCCCTGCGACTTGCACCAGGCTCGCAGGCGGGCGATGTTTTCCACCACCTGATTGATCAGCGGACTCTCCTCGCCCCAGAAATTCAGGAAGTAGGCCTGCATATCATGAATGAGCAGGGCAGCACGCTGCGGCTCCAGCGTCCACTTCACCCTGTTAGTGGGAAGCTCCGCAGCCGTGGGAAGTGAATAGGTGTTCAGTTTTGGAATAGTCATAAAATCTCCGGAACAGATCAGGCTTGCGCTTGCTGATCGGCAAGCTGTTGACGCAGGCGTTTCTTGTCGACTTTACCGACGGGGGTCAGTGGCAGTTGATCTACCAGGGTAATACGGTCGGGTAGCTTATATTCAGCCACGCCCAGCTCGCGCAGATGACGACGCAGCGCCACCGGCTTAACGGCCTGGCGTGCCACAATAAAGGCGCAGCTCTTTTCGCCCATTAGCTCATCCTGCATCGACACCAGCGCTGCGTGGATAACGTCAGAATGGCGCTGAAGCAGGTTTTCGATCTCTTCGGCGGCAATCTTCTCGCCGCCGCGGTTGATCTGATCTTTTTCACGGCCCTGCACGGTGATATAGCCTTGAGGGTTAATCTCAATCAGATCGCCTGAGCAGTAAAACCCGCTGGCATCAAAGCTGGCGGCGTTGTGCGCCGGGCTCTGGTAGTAGCCACGGAAGGTGTAGGGCCCACGCGTCATCAGGCGGCCCACTTCACCGGCTGGCAGAGGGTGACCATTCTCATCGGCGACCCACACCTCATCGTCTGGTGAAAGAGGGCGGCCCTGGGTGGTCAGAATGGTTTTTTCGTCGTCGTCGAGGCGGGTGTAGTTGACCAGGCCTTCAGCCATGCCAAATACCTGCTGAAGTTTGCAGCCGATTTCACTCTGGATGCGCGCCGCCAGCGTTTCGCCCAGCTTCGCGCCGCCGACCTGCATACGCTGTAGCGAGGTCAGAGCCTGGTTGCTGCCCCACTCCTTCATTGCCTGTAGCCACAGGCTTACCGCAGGCGGCACCAGACCGGTATCGGTCACCTGATGCTTTTCGATAAGCGGAAAACAGTGGGTGGCACTGGGATCTTCCGCCAGGATCACCTGACCTCCGGCATAGAAAACACCCAGCGCGCCGGGGGAGCTCATGGCAAAGTTATGCGGTGCGGGCAGGGCGATCAGATAGCGTGTCTCGGCGGTAACCGCGCAGATCTCGTCGCTGGCGCGAATACTGTAGTAGTAGTCGTTGTGGGTACGTGGGATCAGCTTTGGCGTGCCGGTGCTGCCGCCGGAGAGCTGGAAAAAGGCCACTTCATCGGCAGCGGTTGGCGTCGGCTGAAAGTCGCCCGCCGGTTCGGCCATGAGCGCTTCCAGCGTATTCTCACACTGCCTGTCATTGCGCAGGATAACCTGATGCAAGGAGGCATAGGCTTCACAAAGCCCGTCGATAAAGGCGTTGTCGGCAAACAGGGCGTGCTGCCGGTCGGCAATCAGCAGCGCAGGTTCGATCTGCACGGCGTAGGCCTGTAGCTCGGTGCGCTGGTGGCTGAACAGCGCGTAGACCGAGACGACACCCAGTTTGAATAGTGCAAAAACGGTAACGTAGAAGTCCGCAACGTTACCCAGCTGCACCAGCGCCGTATCGCCGTTTTTCACACCGCGACGCTGTAGCGCGGCGGCAAGGTTATCGCTACGCTGCGCCAGCTGGCGATAGCTCAGCGCGACGTCACCTTCAATAACAGCAATCGCCTCGCTGTGCCTGTGACGGTCCAGGATGTCGGTCATGGGCACATCCAGCCAGTAACCTTTCTCGCGGTAGCGTGCCGCCAGATCTTCTGGCCAGCGATTGTAAGGGATCGACATGGTATTTCCTTTATTGCAGTCCAAAAGCGCGCAGCATGGTGTCGAGTTTGACACCCGTCTCGCGCCATTCTGATTCAGGTTGTGAATCGGCAACGATGCCCGCCCCTGCAAACAGGCGCACGCGTGCGCCGTGCACGGTGCCGCAGCGGATAGTGACCACCCATTCGCCGTTACCCTGCTCGTCGCACCAGCCAACGATGCCGCCGAACAGCTGGCGCTCAAACGGCTCCAGCGTCTGAATAAGCTGCTGGGCGCGCTGATGCGGGAAGCCGCTCAGTGCTGGCGTGGGGTGTAACAGGCAGGCGAGCGACAGCGCGTTTTCACGTTCGTCGAGCGCTTCGCCTTCTATTTGCGTGGCGAGGTGCCAGAGCGTGGCGGTCGTCAGCAGAGAGGGAGTAGTGGGTACCGAGAGCAGGCGACTGCGTGGCTGAAGCACATCGCGCATGGCATCGGTTACCAGCTTATGTTCATGGCGATCTTTGGCTGAGTGCATCAGGCTGTCGCCTGCGGCACGATCGCGCTGCGCGTCGGCGTCACGTCGCGCCGAGCCTGCAAGCGGGCAAGAGCTGAAATTCCGTCCCTGCTTGCGCAGCATCAGCTCAGGACTGGCACCTGTCAGCGAACCGCCCTGCGGCAGCGGCAGATGAAAGTGATAGCTGTTGGGATTTTGCGCCACAATGCGCTGCATCAGCGCGGCGACATCCACCGGCTCTTCCGTCACAATATCCATCAGGCGCGACAGGACAACCTTATCCAGATCGCCGCGCTGCATGGTGGCGACCGCCTGGGCTACCATTCCGGTAAACACCTCGTGCCCGGGAAGCGCCGCGCGACGACGTATCTGAGGCAATGGGGCCTGAGCCACAGGCAGAGCAGCCTGAAGATCGTCACGATTAAAGGTCTGATGCGACTCAGGGATAAACAGGGCTGCGGGCTGTGACACGTCAAACGGGATAGCCCCCACCAGAATAGGGTGGGCAATACCCTGTTTCTTCGCAGAGGCGAAATGATGTCGTAGCTGCTGTTGAAAATCGCCGTTCAGAACCGCGCCGTCAGCGACCGGCGTGGTTATCGTGGTATAGCATCCCTGCGTAGCGAGGCTACGCCACGGTGATGTAAAGAGAAATCCCCGACACAGGGCGGAGAAATCCGCCATCAGGGGATTTTCAAACTTCAACGTTTCCACCATAATTTTCACCTATAAATGATAAGAGAATTAATAATGATTATCATTTGTATTGTGGTCCTGTAACCTACGTTGATTACGCTGGAGTGTCAATAAATTCGCGGTATTCCCGTCTTATCCTCTCCACTATCATCAGAATTAACAGGGTGTTGTCTCGCAACGAAAGGTGGATTAGATCTTATGTTTAAGCGCAGCTTTACGGCCATTTTCGCGCTGGTTGTCATCACGTTAATCACCAGTTTTGCTGCGCAGGCCGACAGCGGCTGGCCGCGCACGCTGCAGAGCGCCAGCGGGAGTGTGACCTTAGAAAAAGCGCCGCAGCGCATTGTGTCGACCAGCGTGACGCTCACCGGATCGCTGCTGGCGATTGATGCGCCGGTGATGGCCAGCGGCGCGACCGCGCCAGGCAGCCGTCTTGCCGATGAGCAGGGGTTTTTTCGCCAGTGGGGCGACGTGGCGAAGCGGAAAAACGTTAAGCGCCTCTATATCGGTGAACCCAGTGCCGAAGCGGTTGCCGCCGAAGCGCCCGATCTGATTATCGTCAGCGCAACCGGTAATGACTCCGCAATAAAGCTGGTGGATCAGTTTTCGGCTATCGCGCCAACGCTGGTGGTGAACTATGACGATAAAAGCTGGCAGCAGCTGGTAACCCTGCTGGGGCAGGCGACTGGCCATGAGGCGGATGCCGCGGCGCGTATCAATGCCTTTAATCAACAGCAGGAGGCGCTGAAGCAGGCTATTACGCTGCCGCCGCAGCCCGTCACGGCCATGGTGTTTAACGGCGGCGGCCGGGCCGTTAACGTGTGGACCGCTGAATCGGCGCAGGGCAAGCTGCTGCAACAGCTCGGCTTTACGCTTGCGGTGCCGCCTGCGAATGTGCAGCCGTTGCACTCGATGGGCCAGCGCAAAGACATTATTCAGCTCGCCGGCGAGAACGTAGCCAGCGGCCTGAATGGCCACACGTTTCTGCTGTTTGCCGCCGAAGATCCAGCCGTACAGCAGCTGATGCAGAATCCTTTCCTGGCCGAGACTGCGGCAGTGAAACAGCACCAGGTGTATGCGCTGGGGGCAGACACCTTTCGCCTCGATTACTACAGCGCCAGCCATCTGCTGGCGCGGCTGCAGCAGCTGTTTGTTAAATCATGATGTTTCTTTCGCCAGCGCGAGTGCTGGCGGCTGATAGCGGCGCAGCTGCGCCATCAGGATCCACATCAGCATCCCCAGCAGCGCCGCGCTGAATCCAGACAGCGCGGCAGCCTGCTGCGGCAGGAGCCAGGAGCCCATGGCGCCTGTTATCGCCGCGCCCACTGCATCACCGGTTACGTTCTGCGCCGTCCACAGGCTGTTAATTCGTCCCAGCAGCGCATCAGGCGTCAGCGACTGAATCAGCTGGTACTGTACCAGGCTGTTTATCGCGCTGAAGTAGCCGAACGCGGCCAGACAGGCGAGGGCGGCGGCAAACCACGGCATCAGGCTAAACAGTCCCAGTGCCAGAAAAGCCGCAATGGCGCTGCCTAAAATCAAACGGCCAGGCTGCGGCGAGTGCGCCAGCCGACCGCTGGTCAGCGCGCCCAGCGCCGCGCCAAGCGGTACGGCGCAGTAGATCAGGCCAAGCTGATTGAGGCTGACCTCCCAGTGTGGCGCCAGTGCCGGATAGAGCACGCGCACCGCACCCGCCAGCGTGACCAGAGCGCCGACCAGCGCAGCCATGCCGACAACCGGGGCCGAAAAGAGAAACTGCACGCCGCTGGCCAGCGCTCTGAGTGGATGCTCGCGCGGCTGCGCAGGCGCAGGCATCACCGGCAGCCGCAACAGCGTCAGCACGGTTAGCAGCGTGCCGAAAGCCGCGAGGCCGTAGTTCCACGTGGCACCGCCGTGCGCCATCACCAGCCCGCCGATCACGGGCGACAAAATTGAGCCAAAGCGTACCGTGAGCATTGTAATGGCACCCGCCTGCATCAGGTTTTCGCGTCCCACCAGCGAGGGAGTTGCCGCCAGCAGCGCCGTTACGCCAATCGCGCCAAAAAAACCGTCCCACAGTCCCAGTAAAAATATCGCCGTAACGGACGGTGTGGGGAGAGCGGCATTGACGGCCAGCGCAATAAAGCCAGTGCCGCAGGTAGAGCGGGCGATCAGGATCAGGCGCTTACGCTCATAGCGATCGGCCAGCACGCCGCCGGTCAGCAGCCCGACAAACATGCCCGTACCCGCCAGCGTAACGGCCAGCCCGACCAGCGCCGGTGAGCCGGTCAGCTGCTGGATCTGTACCGGCACGGCAATTGCCAGCATGCCGAGAGCGACAATAGAGATAAATCGGGCAGTGAATACGGCACGAAAATCGGGATGGGTTTTTAACAGGCTGAGATCGATAAGGTGGGAGGGTTTGTTCATTTCTTCGCCTTCTGCTGCGGTTTTCCTCGTTAAGGTCGAGGCGAATCATGGTAACATACAAAAATACGAGTAATAACGATAACAAGTATCATTATCAAATTGACGTGCCCGCCGCGTCAGTGAACAGTGAAGGTTCGAAATGTTATGCGTCAACTCACCGCAATAGCCGCCTCAGGGATGCTGCTGTTGCTCTTGATCGCGCTCAGCCTGATGCTTGGCGCAAAATCGATTGCTATTCACGATCTCTCTCTGGCTCTGACCACCTCCTGCAGCAGCGCCGACTGCATCATCGTGCGCGAAGCACGCCTGCCGCGAACGCTGGCCGGTTTGCTGGCCGGCAGCGCGCTTGGGCTCGCGGGCGCGCTGATGCAGAGCCTGACGCGTAATCCGCTCGCCGACCCTGGCATTCTTGGCGTCAATGCTGGCGCAGGCTTTGCCGTGGTGCTGGGTATTGCGCTCTTCGGCGCGGATTCCCCGGCTGACTGGCTCGGCTTCGCCTTTGGCGGGGCGCTGCTTTCGTCGCTGCTGGTGGCGCTGACCGGCGCGCTCGGCGGCGGGCGCGTTAACCCGGTGCGTTTAACTCTCGCCGGCGTGGCGCTGGGCGCGGTGCTGGAAGGGCTGACCTCAGGCCTGTCGCTGCTCAATCCCGATATCTATGACCATTTACGCTTCTGGCACAGCGGATCGCTCGATATTCGCAGTATGGCCATCCTGCGCGCCACTTATCCGGCGGTGGTGGTCGGAGGGCTGATTGCGCTGCTGCTGGCGCGTTCGCTTAACAGCCTGAGTATGGGAGGCGATGTGGCGACGGCGCTCGGTACGCGCGTTGCGCGCACGCAGCTGCTGGGGCTGCTGGCGATTGCGCTGCTGAGCGGCGCGGCAACTGCTGCCGTCGGGCCCATTGCGTTTCTCGGGCTGATGACCCCACATCTGGCGCGCTGGCTGTGGGGCAACGATCATCGTTGGTTACTGCCCGGCACCCTGCTGATTACGCCTTGCCTGCTGCTGGCCGCCGATGTTCTGGGCCGCGTCATGGTGCCTGGCGAACTGCGCGTCGCGGTGGTGACCGCACTGATTGGTGCGCCGATGCTGATTGTCCTGGTACGCCGCCAGCTCGGGAGAGGGCCGCTATGAACCGGACGATGCTACAGGCCAGCTGGCTGCTGGCGCTTTGTGCGCTGCTGGCCTTTCTCGGCGTGACGCGGGGCGCGCTGCCAGTTACCGCTGAACAGCTCTGGCAACTGGTGAAGGGCGACGCCGCGCGCAATGTTCAGCTGATCGTACTGGAGTGGCGTCTGCCGCGTGTGACAATGGCACTGCTGATCGGCGCGGCGCTGGGCATCAGCGGTGCTATCTTTCAGTCGCTGCTGCGTAACCCGCTCGGCAGCCCTGACATTCTTGGCTTTAATACCGGTGCCTACAGCGGCGTGCTGGTGACGCTGGTGCTGTTTCACCAGAGCAGCGAAATGACCACTCTGGCCGCCCTGCTCGGCGGTGTGCTTACGGCAGCGGCGGTTTACCTCTTCGCCTGGCGTAACGGCGTCGAGACCTTCCGGCTGATTATTGTCGGCATCAGCGTGCGGGCGCTGCTGATGGCGCTTAACGGCTGGCTGATTATCAGCACCTCGCTGGAGGCGGCACTCAGCGCCGGACTGTGGAGCGCCGGCTCGCTCAACGGCATGACCTGGGCAAAAACGCCACCGGTAATTATTGTGCTGCTGCTGGCGCTGCTGCTGACTGGCTTGCTGGTGCGGCGTATGCGCCTGATGGAGATGGGCGACGATACCGCCTGCGCGCTGGGCGTGCCGGTAGAGCGCACGCGACTGTGGCTAATGCTGCTGGGCGTGGTGCTGACCGCGGCTTCGACCGCGCTGGCTGGTCCAGTCTCCTTTGTGGCGCTGCTGGCTCCGCAGATTGCGCGTCGCCTGTGTGGCGGCATTAAGGGGGCGTTACCGCTGGCGGCGCTCTGCGGCGCACTGCTGCTGCTGGCCGCAGATTATGCGGCGCAGCATCTTTTCCTGCCTTATCAGCTGCCGGTGGGCGTCATTACCGTTAGCCTCGGCGGCCTTTATCTGATTGCACTACTGGTTCGGGAGGCGCGACGCCAATGACAGAAAAGACCGCACGCCTGCAGGGCGACGCGCTGACGCTGGGATATGAAAAGAAGATTGTCGCCGAGGGATTGTCAGTGACGATCCCGGACGGCGAGCTGACGGTGATTATCGGGCCAAATGCCTGCGGTAAATCGACGCTGCTGCGCGCGCTGAGCCGGCTTGCGCCGCCGCTGCAGGGTCAGGTGCTGCTTGACGGTGAGGCGATTGCGCGCCTTTCCACAAAAGCGGTGGCGCGACGTCTTGGCCTGCTGCCGCAGAGTTCACAGGCTCCGTCAGGCATCAGCGTCAGCGAGCTGGTAGCACGCGGTCGCTATCCGCATCAGCCGCTGTTTGGCCGCTGGCGCGACGAGGATGAAGCGGCGGTGCAGCAGGCGATGCGGGCCACTGGCGTGGCGGACATTGCCGCGCAGCCGGTGGATCAGCTCTCTGGCGGTCAGCGCCAGCGCGTCTGGATCGCCATGGTGCTGGCGCAGCAGACGCCCCTGCTGCTGCTGGATGAGCCCACCACCTGGCTCGATATTACTCACCAGATTGAACTGCTGGAGCTGATGCAGGATTTGAATCAACAGCATGGCCGCACGCTGGTGGTCGTGCTGCACGATCTGAATCAGGCGTGCCGCTACGCCACACATCTGATTGCGATGCGCAGTGGCCAGATCATTGCTGAAGGCCGGCCGGCTGAGATTGTCACGCCGGCATTAATCGAAGCGGTGTATGGGTTGCGCTGTGTGATTGTGGATGATCCGGTCGCGCGGACGCCAATGATTGTGCCGCTGGGACGCGGCAGCCGTTAAGAGACGGGTCATCAGCCACGCGGACGATAAAGAAGCGGGCCAGATGGCCCGCCACTCTCCTCTTTCTTTTCGGAAATCAGACAAAGGGGGACAGCAGCTGCTGCAGCTGTGGGCCAATCTGTGCGAACAGGCGCGGCGAGATAATCTCGACGTGGGCACAATCCAGCGGACAGACCTCCAGCTCACCCACATAGGGAGCCCAGGCGCGGCGAGCATCCTGTCCCGGCTGCTGGGTGCGGGTGGCGAGAAACAGCGTAGCGCGGCCGTTAAAGCGTGCGCTGCGCGCCGTCGCCAGCAGGCGCACCGAGCTGGCGTAGTTGGCTTCGATCGCGTCAAACATCGCCTCTAACCCTTCGCCCGCCTGCTGACGCTGTGCGGCGACAAACTGCTCGCGCTCACGGTTAACCTCTGCCAGCACCGCGGGATCGAGCTGGTTTTCACCACGCTTTTCATCCCAGTTCTGCGTCTCCGGTGGCCAGGTATCCAGCAGGCCGAGAAAGGCCACCTCTTCACCCGCCGCTTCCAGCCGGGCAGCAATGTTCTGCGCCAGCGTACCGCCGAGCGAATAGCCGAGGAAATAATAAGGGCCATGCGGCTGCTGCTGGCGCAGCGTGGCAAGATGGGCGTCGCACACCGCGTCCAGATGCTCAGACCGGTTTAGCGGGCCGCTGGCGTCGGGTGACTGAATACCCACGATTGACCAGCGTGCATCCAGGTAACGCTGCAGAATGCTGAACTGCCAGGCAAAGCCTGATGCAGGATGGAAGCAGAACAGCGTCGGACCGCTGCCGCTGCGCAGCGGCAATACCGCTTCATAACCGGCAGTGTTTGCAGCCTGCGTATTGCCAAGCAGAGTAGCCAGCTTTTCAACGGTCGAGGCGACCATAATCTGGCCAACGGAAACCGGCAGCGCCAGATCGCGCCGCAGCTGCGCCGCCAGCCGCATCGCCAGCAGCGAATGACCACCCAGCGCAAAGAAGTCCTCCTGTGCGCCGACGCTGTCGCGTGCCAGCAGCAGGGCAAACGCCTCTGCCAGCTGTGTCTCCAGACCCGGGCGCGGCGCGCGGCCTCTGTTGCCCGTATCGCTTTGCGGCAGCGGCAGCGCTTTGCGATCCAGCTTGCCGTTGCTGCTAAGGGGCAGCGCGTCGAGTGTAACAATCGCCACCGGGACCATATGGGCAGGGAGCTGTTGCGCCAGTGCAGCACGTATGGCGGCTGCGTCAACCGGCTGGTTTGCCACCACGTAGCCTACCAGCTGACGCGCATCGCCCTGCTGGCCGCTGGCGTTACCCAGTACGACCGCGTGCGTAACCGCCTGCTGCACGCCCGGCAGCGCAGCCAGCGCATGATCGATCTCATTTAGCTCGATTCGCTGCCCGCGAATTTTCAGCTGATCGTCGCTGCGGCCCAGATATTCCACCGCGCCGTTAGCCAGCCAGCGCGCCACGTCGCCGGTGCGGTACATGCGCGTGCCGTCACCAAAAGGATCGGCGACAAAGCGGCTGGCGGTGAGGTCGGGCCGGTCGAGATAGCCGTGCGCCAGCTGAACGCCGGTAAGATAGAGATCGCCTGCGACACCCGGTGGAACTGGCTGCAGGCGGGCGTCGAGAATGCGCAGCCCGGTATTCCATACCGGGAAGCCAATCGGCACGCTGGCCCCGTCAACGGCTGCCAGCGCCGGACCAGAGGCCGGGTAATAGCTGACGTCTACCGCCGCTTCGGTCGGGCCGTAGAGGTTGTGCAGCGGCACCCGGGTCAGCGCCTCCCACTGGCGCGACAGATCGGCAGGCAGCGCTTCACCGCTACAGAAGACGCGGCGCAGGCTGGCGCAGCGTGCCACGGCGTCATCATCCTGTAGTGCCGCAACGAATGCGGCCAGCATAGAGGGGACGAAATGGGTGGTAGTGACGCGATAGCGTGCAAAGAGCTGTTGCAGCGCGTCGGGATCGCGATGCGCGTCAGGCGGTGCCATCACCAGCTGTGCACCCGTCAACAGCGGCCAGAAAAACTCCCAGACCGAGACGTCGAAACTGCTGGGCGTTTTCTGCAAGACCACATCATCCGTCCCCAGGGGATAGCTGTGCTGCATCCACAGCAGACGGTTAACGATCGCCTCATGGCTAACCAGCACGCCTTTTGGCCGACCGGTAGAACCGGACGTGTAGATGATATAGGCACCATCCTGCGGACGGGGTGGCTGCGACAGCGTGTCTGCGGCGGCTTCAGGCAGCAGCGCGTTATAAAACAGCGGCGTCACCGCCGACAGCGCGGCAAACCGCGCGGCCAGATCGGGGCAGGTGATCAGCGTGGTCGGTGCGGCATCCTCCAGCATCATCTGCAGACGATCGTCGGGATAGCTGGTGTCGAGCGGTAAATAGGCCGCGCCAACGCTGACGATCGCCTGAAGCGCCAGCGAAAGAAATACCGAGCGCGGCAGCGCAACGGCAACACTATCACCGCGCTGTACGCCGCTGGCGATCAGCTGCTGCGCCAGCGCCTCAACCTGCTGGCGCATCTCGCGGTAGCTGAGCTGATGGTGACTGTCTGCCAGCGCAGGGGCATCCGGCGTGCGCTGCGCCTGGGCTGCCAGCAGGCTGCTGAGGGTGGCTTCCGGCAGCGGCATGGCGGTCTGATTGATTTGCGCCAGCTGCTGGTGTTCCGCCTCGGTCAGCAGATCGAGCTCGCCGCAGGGACGCGCTGGCTGCGCCGCCAGCTGTTGCAGCAGCAGCGCAAATCGGCTGGCGTGATCGGTCAGCACGCTCGCCTGATAGCGCTCAGCGTTAGCCAGCAGCTCCAGCGTCAGGTCGCCCTGTTCGCTGAGATAGATAGCGATCTCCAGATCGCGCACCGGGCCAGACGCCAGCGGGTGGGTGATGCCTTCAATACCGTTGAAGTCGAGCTGATAGTCAAACATCTTCAGGTTGATGACCGGACCGTAGAGCGGATCGGCATCGCCCAGGCGGCCTGCATCGCGCTGCACCTGCTCGGCGTCGAAGCGCTGATGGCGGCGCATCTTTTTCACTTCGCCTGCCAGCTGGTTAGCCAGCGCGCTGAGCGGCTGGTCAGGGTCGTAATGCACGGCCATCGGCAGCACATTGATCACCGGCCCGGTAGCGCAGAGTGCCGCCGAACCGATGCGGCGCATAAAGATAAACCCGGCGGCAAAATCGTTCTGGCCGCTGAGACGCGCCAGCCAGAGCGCCACCAGCGCAAACGCGGCATCGGCGGCGCTGACGGCCATCTGATGCGTGAGCGTCTGGAAAAGCGAAGGATCCAGCGAGACAGTGTGGCGCAGCAGGGCGGTGGTAGCGCGCTGCCCGGCCAGCGGCAGCGGAGAGATCGAAGCGGGCGGCGGCAGCTGTGCGCTTTTTTCGCGCCAGAAGTCGCGATCGCGCTGCCAGGACGGCGACAGCTGATAGCGCTGGTACTCCTCAACAACTTCGCTAAAGGATACGAAAGGCGTCGGTTCCGGCACCTCGTTACGCATCCAGGCGCTGTAGAGGCTGGCAATGCGGCGCGTCAGGGCGGTAAAGCTAAAGCCGTCCACCACCAGATGGTGATAGCGCTGATACCAGAACCAGTGGCGATCGCCGAGACGCATCAGCTGGTGATGCCACAGCGGCGCGCCGCTCAGCACGCGCAGATCGCCTGACATGTCGGCGTGCATCCGCGCACGCGCGGCGGCTTCGGGATCGGCTTCTCCGCGCAGATCGACGACCTCTGGCAGGGTAAAGGCCTGGGGCGAGAGCCACTGTACTGCTTCGCCTTCCCGTTCGCCAAACGCCATATTCAGCGTATCCGCCTCCTGCATCCCGGCAACTATAGCGTTACCCAGCAGCACGCTGTCCAGTTCACCACGCAGTTCGACAAAGTGTGCCACCGCATAGGCGTTGCCATAGGGCGACAGCTGATCGGCAATCCAGATGCCAGGCTGCGCCGCCACCAGCGGCAGAATTTTTTGCGCGGTGTGAAGAGGAGGCATCAGGATCTCAGACATGGTCGCTCCGGGTAGCGGTTGAGGATACGGGGCGGATGTCGCGCCAGTTGGCATTGAGCCAGCTCAGGCATTCAGCCTGCGGCCGGGGGCCAAATACAGACTGCCAGCCAGCGGGCAGGGCGTGGAAAGCGGGCCACAGGCTGTACTGTTGCTGCGTGTTCTTCAGCACCAGACAGGCCTGTTGTGGATCGTCAAAAGGGTTCGGTTGCATATCGGTCTCCTGCCCGCAACAGCCGGGCTAGCCAGGCGATTTAAAGAAGATGCTGCCACATTGCTTTCAGTCCATTGAGCAGGCCGCCGCGCCAGCACAGCGCGTCGTGGCCGCCGTCGACCGGATGAAAAATGACCTGATGTCCGGCGGTGACCAGGTCCTGCTGAAGTTGTTGGTTTGCTTTATAGATCAGCTGTTCGCGCCGCCCGGCTTCCAGATAGAAACGCGACGACGCAGCCTGAAACGCGCCCTGCTGTAACTGCTGAATCAGTCTGCCATTGGGCTTGCCGCGTTCCGGCCACCAGAAGGAGCCGGAAAGGCTGATGGCACCGCCAAAACGGTGCGGCCAGTGAAGCACGGCATAGGCGGCGGACAATCCGCCAAAGCTCTGGCCGCAGACCAGCGTATCAGCGGCGCTGGCGCAATGCGGTGCCCACGCCTGAAGCTGAGGCAGAAGTTCTTCCTGCACCGCCAGCCAGAAATCGGCGTTGCACGGC
Source organism: Pantoea sp. KPR_PJ (assembly GCF_041386365.1). NCBI lineage: Bacteria > Pseudomonadati > Pseudomonadota > Gammaproteobacteria > Enterobacterales > Erwiniaceae > Pantoea > Pantoea sp. KPR_PJ. The sequence continues at coordinate 244,035 of NZ_JABMIK010000004.1, forward strand.
AGTTCGCGGCTGCGGTGTTCGCGGTCGATGATGTCAATCATCACGTATACCGCAGGCGGGAGTTGGCCAGCGTCGGTAAGCTGCTGTAGTGGCCAGGCGAGCGGCATGGTATTGGCCCAGAACTGACCATCCAGCAGCAGTACCAGCGGCCTCTGCTGCGCCTCGCCGGTGGTGTGGATCCATACCGAACGGTGAGTATTGAGGCGCGCACTCTGCCAGATATGGTGATGAAGTGGCAGCAGGGGCGCGCGCCCTTCGTCAACGGCTTGCCAGACGCGCTGATCGGGTGCATTCGGCAGATGCAGCGGCGAGACGCGCAGACCACGTCCGCCCGCCCAGCCCCGCAGCGGATTTAACGGATCGGCCTGCGCTGTGGGGAATTTTTCTTTCCACCAGGCGCGCAGCGTCTGCATATCCGGCTCGCCCGTGAAGGCTGCGGCGTGGCTGTCTGGCATCAGGCAATAGCTGCCGCGCCAGCTGGCAGGAAGCTGTGTCTGCCAGAACCAGACGTCGGTATCGGCAATGCGGCTCAGCGACTGGGGCGCCGCGCGCTGGTGGTGATCGGTTACGCCGGTAATGTTGATCCAGACACGGCGGGTAGAAGAGGTGGCTTCGCTCCCCTCGGGATCGCGCCAGAAGAAGGTGACGGCACATTCGCCGTTGTCAGCGGCGTCGATTAAGGGCAGCCCCTGACGCTCAAGGGCCTGCCACCAGGAGTCACTGCCGGTTTCATGAGTTAACCACTTCATAAATAAAATATTTACTGGGCCAGATGCGCGCAAAGTTTCATAGATGTTATGAATAATACTATTGATAATTATTTGCATTTGCAATAGGGTGTTTCCCGCTCCGACAGCAGGAGCGCGCGCGTTCCGCCAGCCTGATCTGCCTGCTATATCAGGCCGATGTTCCGCGAAGGAGAGCCTGGGTTCGGCTGGAGTGCGTGCTTGCTAAGTAAGACTCTTTTACCGGCACGCCGCAGGACACCACTGGTTTCCGCTGGCAATCCAGGAACCTAAAAAAATGCCTACATTATCGCGTTTGTCATTAGCCATTCTGATTGAACTCGGCCTTGCCGCAGCCAGTGTACAGGCAGCGGACACCAGCAACGCCCCTTCTGACATCAGCGGCAATACGCTGGTGGTCAGCGCGGCGCAGCAGAACCTCCAGGCACCGGGCGTTTCTACCATTACCGCTGATGAGATTAAAAAGCGCCCGCCCGCGCGCGACGTATCGGAAATCATCCGCACCATGCCGGGCGTTAACCTGACCGGCAACTCCACCAGCGGCCAGCGCGGCAATAATCGCCAGATCGATATTCGCGGCATGGGACCGGAAAATACTCTGATTCTGGTGGATGGCATGCCGGTCTCCAGCCGCAACGCCGTGCGTCTCGGCTGGCGCGGAGAGCGTGATACGCGCGGCGACACCAACTGGGTGCCGCCCGAGATGATTGAGCGTATTGAGGTGATCCGTGGCCCGGCAGCAGTGCGCTACGGCAACGGCGCGGCGGGCGGCGTAGTGAACATCATTACCAAAAAGTACGATGACAACCTGTGGCACGGCTCCTGGAATGCCTATTACAACGTGCCTGAGCATAAGGATGAGGGGGCGACTCGCCGCACCAACTTCAGTCTGGAAGGGCCGCTGGGCGACGACGTCAGCTTCCGCCTTTACGGCAATCTGGCAAAGACGCAGGCAGACGCCTACGACATTAACGAAGGCCATGCAGCAGAGCGTACCGGCAGCTATGCAGGCAGCTATCCGTCAGGCCGTGAAGGGGTAGTGAATAAAGATATTAACGCCATGCTGCGCTGGGCGTTTGCGCCGATGCAGGCGCTGGAGTTTCAGGCGGGCTACAGCCGTCAGGGAAATCTCTATGCGGGCGATACCCAGAATACCAACACCAGCGCGCTGGTAAAAAGCCTGTACGGTGACGAGACCAACCGACTTTATCGCCAGAATTTTGCCGTTAAGTGGACCGGGGCCTGGGATAACGGGGTCAGCACCAATACCTACGCGCGCTATGAAAATACGCGCAACTCGCGCATCAATGAGGGGCTGGCGGGCGGCACCGAGGGGATCTTCTCTAACAGCGGCTTTAACACCATCCAGCTGGATGATGTGCTGCTGCACAGTGAGGTGAGCATCCCCTTTGAACTGCTGGTTAATCAGACGGCCACTCTCGGCACCGAGTGGAATCAGCAGCGCATGAAGGATCCCTCATCGACCACCCAGGCAGCGAGTAACGGCGCAGTGCCCGGCATCTCCAGCACGGGCCGCAGCCCCTACTCGCAGGCGGAGATTTTCTCACTGTTTGCTGAAGACAATATGGAGCTGACCGACAGCACTATGCTCACGCCGAGCCTGCGCTTCGATCACCACTCCATCGTCGGCGACAACTGGAGTCCGTCGCTGAACCTCTCGCAGGGACTGGGCGATGATTTTACGCTGAAGATGGGCATTGGCCGCGCCTATAAAGCACCGAGCCTCTATCAGACCAACCCCAACTATCTGCTCTACAGTAACGGACAGGGCTGTGCGGCCAGCACCGGAGCCTGTTACCTGCAGGGCAACAAAGATCTGAAAGCGGAAAACAGCATCAATAAAGAGATTGGGCTGGAGTGGAAGCATGAAGGCTATCAGGCGGGTCTGACCTGGTTCCGTAACGACTATCGCAATAAGATTGAAGCGGGTTACGGACCGTCTGGTAAAGCGGCTAACGGCATCACTGACATCTACAAATGGGAGAACGTGCCAAAAGCGGTGGTAGAAGGGCTGGAGGGAACGGTAAATATTCCGGTGACGGAGAGTATCGCGTGGAACAACAACTTTACCTATATGTTGCAGAGCAAGAATAAAGAGACCGGCGATCGCCTGTCGATTATTCCAGACTATACGCTGAACTCGACCCTGAGCTGGCAGGCGACCCAGGATCTGTCACTGCAAACCACGCTGACCTGGTATGGCAAACAGGTGCCGAAGAAGTATGACTACAAAGGCAATGCGGTTACCGGTAGCGCCACCGATGAGGTCAGCCCTTACTCGATTGTTGGCCTGAGCGGCACCTATGACGTTAACAAGTATGCCAGCGTTACGGTGGGCATTGATAACCTGTTTGACAAGCGTCACTACCGTCAGGGCAATGCGCAGACCACCGGCAATGCCACAACCGGTGCCTGGCTCTATGGTGCAGGGGCTAATACTTACAATGAGTCAGGCCGGACCTATTACGTCAGCCTGAACACGCACTTCTAATCAGTTAAGGCGCAGCGGCAAGATGCAGCGGGCAATCAGTCCGCTGCGGTCGCTGCGATTGATCAGCTTCAGCTCACCATAGTGCATTTGCAGAATGCGCAGCACGATATTCAGCCCCAGACCACTTCCGCCATAACGTTGATCGCGACGGCGAAACGCCTGGGTCAGCTCTTCCGCCGCATCGGGATCGATACCCGGTCCTTCATCAATGACGCTCAGGACGATACCGCTGTGGCTCTCTTCCAGCGTTATCGCAATCTGACTGCCCGCTGGACTGTAGCGGGACGCATTCTCCAGCAGATTACGCAGCAGCAGGCGCAGCAGCACCGGTTCACCCTGACTTGCTGAGACCTCGCTAACCGGCCAGACCAGCTGCTGCTGGCGCTGTTCCGCCAGCTCGTGCATCTCTGGCTGCAGGGGCTGAAGGATCGCCGTTAACCAGCGGACTGACTGTGCGCGGCCGCTGGCCAGTGCCTGACTGGCGCGCGCCAGCATCAGGAGTTGCTCAACGGTATGCATCAGCTGATCGATACGCGCCACCAGCATGTCGCTGTGCGGTACGCCCTGCTGCTGCAACAGCTCCAGATGCAGGCGCAGTCCGGCGAGCGGCGTGCGCAGCTCATGCGCGGCGTCGGCGGTGAAGAGCCGCTCCTGCTGAAGCGTATGGTCAAGACGTGCCAGTAGCTGGTTGATCGCCCCGGTGACGGCAGCCACCTCTTCCATATCCGAGTGAACGGCAAGCGGCGTAAGGTTATCGGCGGATCGCTGCGCCAGGCTGGTCTGTAAGACTTTGAGTGGGCGTACGATCCAGCTAATGGCCCAGAAAGAGAGCACCAGCGTCAGGCCAACCATTACGATGGAGGGCAACAGTAGTGAGGCGATCGCCTCACGAATTTCATTTTCAACGCGATCGTTGCGCGCTTTAGCGGAGAGGGTTTCGTTGACGAGAAAGCTAATTTGCTCGCGACTTTCGTGCCACAGCCAGAAAGCGCTCATCACCTGACAGGTCAGCAGGATCAGCGCCAGCATGATCAGCAAGCGCTGACGCATGCTGTTCATTCACGATTCTCCAGCCGGTAGCCGACGCCACGCACGGTTTTGATGCGATCTTTGCCCAGCTTGCGGCGCAGATTGTGGATATGCACTTCGAGCGTGTTAGAGCCGGTGTCGTCCTGCCAGCTATAGAGGTCCTGCTGCAGCGTTTCGCGGTGCACATTTTGCCCGATGCGCATCAGCAGCCGCGTCAGCAGCGCAAACTCCTTGGGTGTTATGTCAAGCGGCTGATTTTCCAGCAGAACCTGTTGTGAGGAGAGATTCAGAGTGAGATCGCCCTGTTTCAGCAGGTTATCACTGTGCCCCTGATAACGGCGGATCAGCGCGCGTACGCGCGCCTGTAGCTCCACCAGCGCCAGCGGCTTAATCAGATAGTCGTCAGCACCGGCATCGAGTCCGTCAACGCGATCGCTGAGCGCGTCACGCGCGGTAAGGATCAAAACTGGCAGGTTGACGCCGGAGCGTCGCCACTGGCGCAGCAGATCGCTGCCGTCGCGATCCGGCAGGCCAAGATCCAGCACGATAAGGCTGTACTGCGCGCTGTGCAGCAGCGCGTCTGCATCACTGGCGCTGGCGGCGCAGTCAACGGCATAACCCTGACTGCTCAGCGCCTGCATCAGGCCCGCCTGCAATAAACCATCATCCTCAACGATCAATATTTTCATGCGCTAATTGTTCTGATAGATGTCCCGATAGAGACGGCTTTCAAAGCGGACCAGCGGAATACGGCGCGTGCGTTGATCTTCTGGCGGCACCGCATAGCCTGACAAGAACTGCACAAAGGCGACGCGTGCGCCGCTGGCAGTGGTAATAAAGCCGGCCAGATTATAGACGCCCTGCAACGAGCCGGTTTTCGCTGACACTTTGCCGTCAACGCCTGCTTCGTGCAAACCCCCGCGGTATTGCAGCGTGCCGTCATATCCCGCCCGCGGCAGCATAGAGATATAGTCCAGCGTCGCGTCGTTTTTGGCAATGTACTGCAGCACCTGCATCATGGTCTCTGGCGCAATCAGATCGTGGCGCGACAAGCCTGAACCATCTACCTGAATGCTGTTGCCCATGTCGATATTCGCTTTCTCGCGCAGTATGCGACGGATAGCGTCTGAACCGGCACGGAAGGTGCCCGGCACGTTGAAATAGTGATGGCCAATGGTCCGGAAGACCGTGTCGGCGATCATGTTGTCCGACTTTTTCAGCATAGTATGCAACAGCGTGTGCAGTGGCGCAGACTGCGTTGAGGCCAGCACCGTCCCTGGCGACGTCACCTGGGTCTGACGCACCAGATGACCGCTATAGTCGATATCGGCCTGGCGCAGCTCCTGCTTGAGGATCTCGCCAGCCCAGGCTGCATCATCCTGCACGGCGAACGCCAGCGGCAAGGGCTCGGCGCGCTGGCGCATACAGCCGGTCAGCGTATAGCGGTTCAGCTCGCCCGGTACGACATCCAGCTCGCAGTACTGGCCTTCACCGCTGTTGCGGCCAATGGTGCGTACCTGACTAAACATATGGGCTGGGTAATAAGAGGCGATGCGCACGAAAGCTGTTTCCCCTGGCGCAGAGGCGCTGTAGAGCGAAACGGAAAAACAGTTTTTATCGACAATCGCTGCGCCCGGCGGTGCGCTAAAGCATTGCGTCAGATCGTTCCACGGCCAGCCCGGGGCCATGTCATGGCTGGCAAACACCGAGGTATCGATGACCAGATTGCCTTTGATATGGGTGACGCCCTGTTTCTTCAGCGCGGCAACCATATTACGCAAATCCTGGCGGCTCAGCGTCGGATCGCCCGCAAAGCGCGCCACCAGGTCGCCATCCAGCGTCCCGTTGCTGATGGCCCCTTTGGTTTCCAGCGTGGTCTGAAAGCGATAGTCGCCACCCAGCTCCAGCAGCGCCGCCAGCGCGGTAATCACCTTCATGGTGCTGGCGGGCAGGGCCATCTGTTTGCCGTGATAATCGATTATCGGTGTGCTGGCACCCACTTTCTGCACCATCAACGCCAGATTGGCACCATCTGGCAAGTACTGCATGTATTCATCAACGGGCGCTGCTTGTGCTTGCAGCATAAATGCACAGGTTAGTCCGGTAACAAGTCGTGAAAATCGCATAATCTCGCGTTAACTGGCAGGTGAGGGCGTCAATACTACGTCCCGTTACGGTGCAAAGTAAACGATGACCAACAGGGAACTCTGGGTTAAAATACGTATCAAAATGCAAAACCACATTCTGGCCTGGAAGCTTTTCCGGGTCAGGATTCTTTTATTTGCAAAACGGGGGTCAGGCCCTGCAGAACCGGTTTTTCTGTGGACGCTGGTCAGGATGACGCCGTTAAAACAGGAAAAAAGCGAGGAGCTTAAATGAATCAGATTCCGATGACGTTAAGGGGCGCTGAAAAGCTGCGCGAAGAGCTGAACGAACTGAAAACGGTAAAGCGCCCGCGCATCATCGCCTCAATCGCCGAAGCTCGTGAGCACGGCGATCTGAAAGAGAACGCAGAGTATCATGCTGCGCGCGAAGAGCAGGGCTTTTGCGAAGGGCGTATTCAGGAAATTGAAGCCAAACTTTCTAATGCGCAGGTGATTGACGTCACTACGATGCCAAATACGGGGCGCGTTATTTTTGGCGCGACCGTAACCGTGCTCAACACCGACACGGATGAAGAATCAACCTATCGCATCGTGGGCGATGACGAAGCGGATTTTAAGCAAAATCTGATTTCGGTGAACTCACCCATGGCGCGCGGCCTGGTTGGTAAAGAAGTGGATGATGTGACCGTTATCAAAACCCCGGGTGGTGATGTTGAGTACGAAATTCTTAAAGTGGAATACCTTTAAGAGAGAGCTACGCTTTGAAAGGCGTTACAGCTTAATGTAAAGAATGGAAAAAGGCCGCGATGCGGCCTTTTATCCCATGCGGGAGCATGGCAATTTCTCTGGCCGGATCCCGGCGTTCGCTTAACGCGGCAGAGAGATCTTGCTCTCTTTAGAAGGGCGATACAGCACCAGCGTTTTACCAATCACCTGAACGTTACAGGCTTTGGTTTCACGCACGATAGCCTCCACGATGAGCTGTTTGGTTTCACGATCTTCCGAGGCGATTTTTACCTTGATCAGTTCGTGATGATCCAGTGCGGATTCGATTTCGGCCAGCACGCCTTCAGTCAGGCCGTTGCCGCCCAGCATCACCACGGCTTTCAGTGGATGGGCAAGGCCTTTGAGGTGCTGTTTTTGTTTGGTACTTAGATTCATCGTATTTTTTGCTTACTCAGGGATTGAAAACGGTTCATTCTACCGCCATCTCGGGGTTATCACCAAATCAACGCAACCCATTGCGTGCAGGTTTATCGCTGCGATGACGATTTAGTTGAGAAAATTATGACGGGTAAAAAGCGTTCGGCCAGCTCCAGCCGCTGGTTACAGGAACACTTTAGCGATAAATATGTGCTTCAGGCACAGAAAAAAGGGTTGCGTTCGCGCGCCTGGTTTAAACTTGATGAAATACAACAGGGTGACAAGCTTTTCAAACCCGGTATGACCGTGGTAGATCTGGGTGCAGCACCGGGCGGCTGGTCACAGTACGTGGTGCAGCAGATTGGCTCTTCTGGACGAATTATCGCCTGCGATATTCTCCCTATGGATCCTATTGTGGGGGTCGATTTTCTTCAGGGCGATTTTCGTGAAGAATCGGTCATTAAAGCGCTGCTTGAACGTGTAGGCGACCAAAAAGTCCAGGTCGTCATGTCAGATATGGCACCCAACATGAGTGGTACACCGGCAGTGGATATTCCCCGTTCGATGTATCTGGTTGAACTGGCGCTCGAAATGTGTCGGGATATTCTGGCACCAGGCGGTAGTTTTGTAGTGAAAGTGTTTCAGGGAGATGGCTTCGATGAATACCTCCGGGAAATTCGCTCCCTGTTTACGAAAGTGAAAATTCGTAAGCCAGACGCTTCGCGCTCACGTTCGCGCGAAGTGTACATTGTGGCGACAGGGCGCAAACTATAGCCCAATTGATGAAGTTGCAGCCCACCAGCCGCGATTCCATGTATGAAGGATATATAGTACCCTACGCTGTCTGTTAACACCGTTGTAATATGAGGTTAATCCCTTGAGTGACATGGCGAAAAACCTGATTCTCTGGTTAGTCATCGCGGTCGTGCTGATGTCAGTATTCCAGAGCTTTGGGCCCAGCGAGTCAAATGGCCGTAGGGTTGATTATTCAACCTTCCTGTCGGAAGTGAACCAGGATCAGGTCCGCGAGGCACGTATTAACGGGCGTGAGATTAACGTAATCAAGAAAGACAGTAATAAATATACCACCTACATTCCTGTCAATGATCCCAAGTTACTCGATAACCTGTTGACGAAAAACGTCAAAGTGGTTGGCGAACCGCCGGAAGAGCCGAGCCTGCTGGCTTCAATCTTCATCTCCTGGTTCCCGATGCTGCTGCTGATTGGCGTATGGATCTTCTTTATGCGGCAGATGCAGGGCGGCGGCGGCAAAGGCGCAATGTCCTTTGGCAAGAGCAAAGCCCGTATGCTGACGGAAGACCAGATCAAAACCACTTTTGCCGACGTTGCAGGCTGTGACGAAGCGAAAGAGGAAGTTGGCGAGCTGGTTGAATACCTGCGTGAACCGAGCCGCTTCCAGAAGCTGGGCGGTAAGATTCCGAAAGGCGTGCTGATGGTGGGCCCGCCGGGTACCGGTAAGACCCTGCTGGCGAAAGCGATTGCAGGCGAAGCCAAAGTGCCCTTCTTTACCATTTCCGGTTCTGATTTCGTTGAAATGTTTGTGGGTGTCGGTGCATCTCGCGTGCGTGACATGTTCGAACAGGCAAAGAAAGCTGCACCCTGCATCATCTTTATCGATGAGATTGACGCCGTAGGCCGTCAGCGTGGGGCAGGTTTAGGCGGTGGTCACGATGAGCGTGAGCAGACGCTGAACCAGATGCTGGTTGAGATGGATGGCTTTGAAGGCAATGAAGGCATCATCGTTATTGCGGCAACTAACCGTCCAGACGTTCTTGACCCGGCGCTGCTGCGTCCAGGCCGTTTTGACCGTCAGGTTGTGGTAGGGCTGCCAGACGTGCGTGGCCGTGAGCAGATTCTGAAAGTGCATATGCGTCGCGTTCCGCTGGCAACGGATATCGACGCAGGCATCATCGCGCGCGGTACGCCGGGTTTCTCTGGTGCGGATCTCGCCAACCTGGTGAATGAAGCGGCGCTGTTTGCGGCACGCGGCAATAAGCGTGTGGTGTCGATGGTTGAGTTCGAGAAAGCGAAAGACAAAATCATGATGGGTGCGGAACGTCGCTCCATGGTGATGACGGAAGCGCAGAAAGAATCTACCGCCTACCACGAAGCGGGCCATGCCATTATCGGTCGTCTGGTACCGGAACACGATCCGGTGCACAAGGTCACCATCATTCCGCGCGGTCGTGCGCTGGGTGTGACTTTCTTCCTGCCAGAGGGTGATGCAATCAGCGCCAGCCGTCAGAAGCTGGAAAGCCAGATCTCTACCCTGTACGGCGGTCGTCTGGCCGAAGAGATTATCTACGGTGCAGAACATGTTTCCACCGGTGCCTCTAACGACATCAAAGTGGCCACTAACCTGGCGCGTAATATGGTGACGCAGTGGGGCTTCTCGGAGAAGCTGGGACCGTTGCTCTATGCAGAAGAAGAGGGTGAAGTGTTCCTTGGCCGCTCGGTGGCAAAAGCGAAACACATGTCCGATGAGACGGCGCGCATTATTGACCAGGAAGTTAAGCACCTGATCGACAGTAACTACCAGCGCGCTCGCCGTATTCTGGGCGAGAACATGGACATTCTTCATGCGATGAAAGATGCGCTGATGAAGTATGAAACCATTGATGCACCGCAGATTGATGACCTGATGGCACGCCGTGAAGTGCGTCCGCCAGCTGGTTGGGAAGATCCGGGCAGCAACTCCGACAGCAACGGCACGCCAAAGGCGCCGCGTCCGGTCGATGAACCGCGTACGCCGAACCCTGGCAACACCATGTCAGAGCAGTTCGACAAATAACAGGGTTTTTACCCTTATAAAAACCCCGGCTGGTCCGGGGTTTTTTACATCCGTAAATCAGGAAGTCAGAGGAGACGTTCCCCATGAAGTTGTACGCCCGTGATGCCCATCTCGATCTCTCTTTTCCCCATGTGATGGGTATTTTAAATGTCACGCCGGACTCCTTCTCTGATGGTGGAAAGCATAATTCGCTGGTAGAGGCGCTGACGCACACCAATGAGATGGTGAATGCAGGGGCAACCATCATTGACGTCGGTGGTGAGTCAACCCGGCCGGGCGCAGATGAGGTCAGCGTTGAGGAAGAGCTGGCGCGCGTGATTCCTGTGGTCGAAGCGATAGCTCAGCGTTTTGAAGTCTGGATCTCTGTCGATACCTCAAAGGCTGACGTGATCCGTGAAGCAGCGCGAGCAGGTGCTCACATCATTAACGACATTCGTTCCTTATCTGAGCCGGGCGCGCTGCAAGCCGCCGTCGAGGCAAATCTGCCTGTCTGCCTGATGCATATGCAGGGCGAGCCACGCACCATGCAGCAGGCTCCGGAATATCAAAATGTAGTGAGCGAAGTGGATGCTTACTTCGTCGAGCAGATTGCTCGCTGCGAAGCCGCCGGAATGAAAAAAGCCAATCTGCTGCTCGACCCTGGCTTCGGTTTCGGTAAGAATCTCAGCCACAATTATGAGCTGCTGGCTCATTTGAGCCATTTTCACCACTTTGAACTGCCGCTGCTGGTAGGCATGTCGCGTAAGTCAATGATTGGTCAGCTGCTGAATGTTGGCCCCTCGCAGCGCCTGACGGGCAGCCTGACCTGCGCGACAATTGCCGCTATGCAGGGTGCGCAGATCATTCGTGTGCATGATGTAAAAGAGACGGTCGAGGCGATGCGCGTTGTCGAAGCGACACAGCGAGCAAAAGGATAAATAAGGCATGAGTAATCGTAAATATTTCGGCACAGATGGTATTCGCGGCAAGGTTGGCGAAGCGCCTATCACCCCTGACTTTGTACTGAAGCTGGGCTGGGCGGCCGGTAAGGTGCTGGCGCGCCACGGCTCTAAAAAAGTGCTGATTGGCAAAGATACCCGTATCTCAGGTTATATGCTGGAATCGGCACTGGAAGCTGGTCTGGCCGCGGCGGGACTGTCTGCGGCGTTTACCGGCCCAATGCCGACGCCTGCCATCGCCTATCTGACGCGCACCTTTCGTGCGGAAGCCGGTATTGTGATCTCTGCCTCCCATAATCCGTTTGACGATAACGGCATTAAATTCTTCTCTGCGGAGGGCACCAAGCTACCGGATGAGGTTGAAGAGGCGATAGAGCTGGAGATGGAGAAGCCGCTCACCTGCGTTGAATCCGCCGAACTGGGTCGCGCCAGCCGCATTGTGGACGCCGCAGGGCGTTATATCGAATTTTGCAAAGGCACTTTCCCCAGTGAACTGAGCCTGAACGGTCTGAAGATTGTGGTCGATTGCGCCAACGGTGCTACCTATCACATTGCGCCGAATGTATTGCGTGAACTGGGCGCAACCGTCATCGCCATCGCGACGCAGCCGGATGGTATGAATATCAATAAGGAGTGTGGTGCGACCGACTTGCGTATGCTGCAGCAGCGCGTGCTGGCAGAGAAGGCCGACCTGGGACTGGCCTATGATGGCGATGGCGATCGCATCATGATGGTAGATCATCTGGGCGCGAAAGTAGATGGCGATCAAATCCTCTATATCATCGCACGTGAAGGCTTACGTCAGGGGCAGCTGCGTGGCGGGGTGGTTGGCACGCTGATGAGCAATATGGGCCTTGAGCTGGCGCTGAAGCAGCTGGGTATTCCTTTTGCTCGTGCCAAAGTTGGCGACCGCTACGTGCTGGAGAAGATGAAAGAGAAGCAGTGGCGTCTCGGTGCAGAAAACTCCGGTCACGTTATTCTGTTGGATAAAACCACCACCGGCGACGGCATTGTTGCAAGTTTGCAGGTACTTACTGCGATGGTACGTAACCATATGAGCCTGCATGATCTATGCAGCGGCATGAAAATGCTGCCGCAGGTGCTGGTCAATGTGCGCTTTAGTGGATCGGGCGATCCGCTGGAAGATGACGCGGTAAAAAGCGTCACGGCGGAAGTCGAAAAAACGCTGGCAGGGCGCGGACGCGTGCTGCTGCGTAAATCGGGCACCGAGCCGCTTATTCGTGTGATGGTCGAAGGTGAAAATGAAGCGCAGGTCACTGAACTGGCACATCGTATTGCCGAGCAGGTGAAAGCCGTTTAAGCCGCAAACGGCGGTCGGTTTTGCGCCGAACCGCCGTTAAAATCATCAGGATGGCGCTTTTTTCCGCAGTCAGCTGTATCAACGAAAATTGCGCTTGCAGAGGGGTACACCTTTGGTTAGTATTCACACCCGCTTCTGATGGGTGATGACGACACGGCCCATCTATACTGGCTGAAGCTTAACTGTGCGATTATCGCGCAAGGAACAGGTTGATTATGTACGAAGCTCTTTTAGTTATTTTCCTTATTGTGGCCATCGCCCTTGTGGGTCTGATTATGCTGCAGCAAGGTAAAGGCGCTGATATGGGAGCCTCATTCGGTGCAGGCGCATCCGCAACGCTGTTTGGTTCTACGGGTTCAGGTAATTTTATGACTCGCATGACCGGCATTCTCGCGGCACTGTTCTTCATCATCAGCCTGGTTCTGGGTAACCTGAACACCAATAAGACTTCGAAGGGAAGCGAGTGGGAAAATCTGTCTGCGCCGGCTCAGTCAACACAGAGTCAGCCTGCACAACCGGCCGCGCCGGGTAACGATATCCCGAAATAAGTTCGTCAATGCTTGCGACGCGACAGACTCAGGTCGCTGTCCATGAAGTGCCGAGGTGGTGGAATTGGTAGACACGCTACCTTGAGGTGGTAGTGCCCGATTGGGCTTACGGGTTCAAGTCCCGTCCTCGGTACCAAATCTGGTTTTACTTGCAAATATCGCAAGATCAGCGTAACATTCGTCACGTTTTCGGACGCGGGGTGGAGCAGCCTGGTAGCTCGTCGGGCTCATAACCCGAAGGTCGTCGGTTCAAATCCGGCCCCCGCAACCACTTTCCCTTAGAGTTCTTTTTCAAATATACTGTATGCATCGACGGGCGCATCGCAGTGAGTTTTGAAAAAAATTCTTCTGGACGGTGCCGAGCCGCATAGCGGCGTACAGGGTCCAGTCACAAAAAGCCCCGAATTTTCGGGGTTTTTTGTTATCAGGAAATCGCATCACTGGGCTATTAAGCCCTTTTTTTATGTCTTGGGGGTGGGCTTGTCCACATTAGAGCAAAAATTGACAGAGTTGGTATCGGCTCCGGTAGAAGCGCTCGGCTACGAACTGGTTGGTATTGAATTCGTTCGCGGTCGCACATCAACCCTGCGCATCTATATTGATAGTGAAGATGGCATCAATGTCGACGATTGCGCGGATGTCAGCCACCAGGTAAGCGCGGTGTTTGATGTGGAAGATCCCATCACTGTGCCTTACAACCTTGAAGTCTCCTCACCGGGACTGGATCGCCCTATGTTTACCGCCGAACACTATGAGCGGTTTGCAGGCGAAGAAGTCAGTCTGGTTCTGCGCATGGCGGTACAAAACCGTCGCAAATGGCAGGGCATCATCAAGTCGGTTGAAGGCGAGATGATCACGGTGACCGTTGAGGGTAAAGATGAGGTGTTCGCGCTGAGTAATATTCAGAAAGCGAACCTGGTCCCCCACTTTTAAAAGTCCGGATTGAGGCTAACCAGGATGAACAAAGAGATCTTAGCTGTTGTAGAAGCCGTTTCTAACGAAAAAGCCCTGCCGCGTGAGAAAATCTTCGAAGCGCTGGAGAGCGCGCTGGCAACTGCAACAAAGAAGAAGTATGAGCAAGAGATTGACGTTCGCGTCAGCATCGATCGCAAAAGCGGCGACTTCGATACTTTCCGTCGTTGGGAAATCGTAGAAGAAGTGACCCAGCCGACGCGTGAGATTACGCTGGAAGCAGCTCGCTTCGAGGATGAAGCGTTCAATCTGGGCGACTATGTTGAAGACCAGATCGAATCGGTCACCTTTGACCGTATCACTACCCAGACGGCGAAGCAGGTTATCGTGCAGAAAGTGCGCGAAGCTGAGCGTGCGATGGTGGTCGATCAATTCCGTCAACACGAAGGTGATATCATCACTGGCGTGGTGAAGAAGGTAAATCGCGACAACATTACGCTGGACCTCGGCAGCAATGCTGAAGCCGTGATTCTGCGTGAAGATATGCTGCCGCGTGAAAACTTCCGCCCAGGCGACCGCATTCGCGGCGTGCTTTACGCCGTACGTCCGGAAGCGCGCGGCGCGCAACTGTTTGTGACGCGTTCTAAGCCGGAGATGCTGATCGAACTGTTCCGCATCGAGGTGCCAGAAATTGGCGAAGAAGTCATCGAAATCAAAGCGGCGGCTCGCGATCCGGGTTCACGCGCTAAAATTGCGGTGAAAACCAATGACAAACGTATCGATCCGGTTGGTGCTTGTGTTGGTATGCGCGGCGCGCGCGTCCAGGCGGTCTCAAGCGAACTTGGCGGCGAGCGTATTGATATTGTGCTGTGGGACGATAACCCGGCGCAGTTTGTAATTAACGCCATGGCTCCGGCCGACGTGGCGTCAATTGTGGTTGATGAAGATAACCACACCATGGATATCGCTGTTGAAGCCGGCAATCTGGCTCAGGCGATTGGCCGTAACGGCCAAAACGTGCGTCTGGCTTCCCAGCTAAGCGGTTGGGAGCTGAACGTGATGACCGTCGATGATCTGCAGGCGAAACACCAGGCCGAAGCGCATGCTGCTATTGATATGTTTACTAAACATCTCGACATCGACGAAGAGTTCGCCACCGTACTGGTGGAAGAGGGCTTCTCTTCGCTGGAAGAGCTGGCATACGTGCCAATCAACGAGCTGCTGGACGTTGATGGTCTGGACGAAGAGACCGTAGAAGCCCTGCGTGAACGAGCCAAAAATGCGTTAACCACCCTGGCGCTGGCGAAAGAAGAGAGCCGTGGAAATCAGGAGCCTGCTGAGGATCTTCTGAATCTTGAGGGTCTCGATCGTGCGCTGGCGTATCGCCTGGCAGCGAAAGGCGTTTGCACGCTGGAAGATCTCGCTGAGCAAGGTGTCGACGACCTGACAGATATTGAAGGGCTGAACGATGAACAAGCCGGCGCGCTGATTATGGCTGCGCGAAATATCTGCTGGTTCGGCGATGACGCGTAATAACAGGAAGGAACAGCATGACAGATGTAACCGTAAAATCGCTGGCCGCAGAGATTCAGACCCCGGTCGATCGCCTGGTTCAGCAATTTGCTGACGCAGGGATCCGCAAGTCGGAGAACGACGCGGTCACGCAGCAAGAGAAAGAAACTTTACTGTCTCACCTCAATCGCGAGCATGGTCAGACCGGCTCAGGCAAGTTAACATTGCAGCGTAAGACACGCAGTACCTTGAATATCCCAGGCACCGGGGGTAAAAGTAAATCGGTGCAAATCGAAGTCCGCAAAAAGCGCACCTATGTAAAAGGTGATGCAGAAGCTGAACAGGCAGAAGCAGAAGCCCAGGCTCAGCGTGAAGCGGAAGAAAAGGCGCAACGCGAGGCAGAAGAACAAGCCCGTCGCGAAGCTGAAGAAAAAGCGCAACGTGAAGCCGAAGAGAAAGCCAAGCGCGAAGCCGCTGAAAAGGCGAAGCGTGAAGCAGCGGAAAAAGAAAAAGTGACGAATCATCAAACCGACGATATGACCAAGGCTGCGCAGTCTGATAAAGCCCGTCGCGAAGCGGAAGCGGCTGAACTGAAGCGTAAAGCGGAAGAGGAAGCGCGCCGTAAGCTGGAAGAAGACGCTCGCCGCGTCGCTGAAGAAGCGCGCCGTCTGGCCGAAGAGAAATCAGCTGAGTGGGAGAAACCTGAGGAAGAGGATAAAGGCGACTATCACGTCACTACCTCAACTCATGCCCGCCAGGCCGAAGACGAAAACGACCGCCAGGTAGAAGCGGGCCGCGCACGTGCGCGTACCACGGCGAAGGCGACACGTCCGGCGAAAAAAGGAAACAAGCACTCTGAAGCCAAGACCGATCGTGAAGAAGCTCGTGCGCAGGTTCGCGGCGGCAAAGGTGGTAAACACCGTAAACCAAGCGCTCTGCAGCAAGGCTTCAACAAACCTGCTCAGGTTGTTAACCGTGACGTCATCATCGGCGAAACCATCACCGTAGCCGAACTGGCTAACAAAATGGCGGTGAAAGGTTCGCAGGTCATCAAAGCGATGATGAAGATGGGCGCGATGGCAACCATCAACCAGGTTATCGACCAGGAAACAGCCCAGCTGGTTGCGGAAGAGATGGGTCACAAAGTGATCCTGCGCCGCGAGAACGAGCTGGAAGAAGCGGTAATGAGTGACCGTGATACCGATGCTGCGCAGGAATCGCGCGCGCCGGTCGTGACCATCATGGGTCACGTTGACCACGGTAAAACCTCACTGCTGGACTACATCCGTTCAACCAAAGTCGCCTCTGGCGAAGCGGGCGGTATTACCCAGCACATCGGTGCCTACCACGTCGAAACTGACAACGGCATGATCACCTTCCTGGATACCCCGGGCCACGCCGCGTTTACCGCAATGCGTGCACGTGGTGCACAGGCGACTGACATCGTTATTCTCGTGGTTGCGGCTGACGACGGCGTGATGCCACAGACCATCGAAGCTATCCAGCACGCGAAAGCGGCCGGTGTGCCGGTTGTGGTTGCGGTGAACAAAATCGATAAGCCAGAAGCCGATCCGGATCGCGTGAAGAACGAGCTGACCCAGTACGGCATCATTCCGGAAGAGTGGGGCGGCGAAAACATGTTCGTCAACGTCTCTGCAAAAGCCGGTACGGGTATCGATGACCTGTTGAATGTAATCCTGCTGCAGGCGGAAGTTCTGGAGCTGACCGCTATCCGCGAAGGTATGGCGAGCGGCGTGGTGATCGAATCCTTCCTGGATAAAGGTCGTGGTCCGGTTGCTACCGTGCTGGTACGCGAAGGTACGCTGAACAAGGGCGACATCGTGCTGTGCGGTTTTGAATATGGCCGTGTGCGTGCGATGCGTGACGAACTGGGTCGCGAAGTGCTGGAAGCAGGTCCGTCCATTCCAGTGGAAATCCTCGGCCTGTCTGGCGTGCCAGCAGCGGGTGATGAAGCTACTGTCGTACGTGACGAGAAGAAAGCGCGTGAAGTGGCACTCTACCGTCAGGGCAAGTTCCGCGAAGTGAAGCTGGCGCGTCAGCAGAAGGCGAAGCTGGAAAACATGTTCGCCAACATGACCGAAGGCGAAGTTTCCGAGCTGAACATCGTCCTGAAGTCCGACGTACAGGGTTCCGTAGAAGCCATCTCCGACTCGCTGCTGAAACTCTCCACCGACGAAGTGAAGGTGAAGATTATTGGTTCGGGCGTAGGGGGCATCACCGAAACCGACGCCACGCTGGCTGCCGCCTCTAATGCCATCATCCTTGGCTTTAACGTGCGTGCCGATGCCTCTGCACGTCGCGTCATTGATGCTGAAAGCGTTGACCTGCGTTACTACTCCGTCATCTATAACCTGATTGATGAAGTAAAAGCAGCGATGAGCGGTATGCTGGCTCCGGAATTCAAACAGCAGATTATCGGTCTGGCTGAAGTGCGTGACGTGTTCAAGTCACCGAAATTCGGCGCGATTGCGGGCTGTATGGTTACCGAAGGCAACATCAAGCGTCACAACCCGATCCGCGTTCTGCGCGACAACGTGGTTATCTATGAAGGCGAGCTGGAATCTCTGCGTCGCTTCAAAGATGACGTCAACGAAGTGCGTAACGGCATGGAGTGTGGTATCGGCGTGAAGAACTACAACGACGTTCGCGTTGGCGATATGATCGAAGTGTTCGAAGTCATTGAAGTTAAGCGCACCATCGACTAAGTATTAAACGATGGATTGCAATTTGGGAGGCCGCTGGCCTCCCGAATTATTTTGGAGAGATGATTATGGCGAAAGAATTTGGCCGTCCTCAGCGCGTGTCGCAGGAGCTTCAAAAAGAGATCGCAATCATTCTGCAGCGTGAGATCAAAGATCCGCGTCTTGGCATGATGGTAACGGTATCGGGTGTGGAAGTGTCGCGCGATCTCGCTTATGCCAAAGTGTTTGTCACCTTCCTCAATGACCAGGATGAGGATGCGGTGAAAAATGGCCTGAAGGCACTGAAAGAGGCCTCGGGCTACATCCGTATTTTGCTCGGCAAGGCAATGCGTCTGCGCATCGTGCCGGAGCTGACCTTCTTCTACGACAATTCACTGATAGAAGGTATGCGCATGTCGAACCTGGTTTCTAACGTGATCAGGAACGATGTCGAGCGCCGCGGGGAAAACCCGGCGGACGATGACAAGGAGGACTGATGAGTCGTCCTCGTCGTCGCGGTCGCGACGTCCATGGCGTGTTCCTGCTCGACAAGCAGCAGGGCGCGTCGTCTAACGATGTGCTGCAAAAAGTTAAACGCCTGTTTAACGCTAACAAAGCGGGCCACACGGGTGCGCTTGATCCGCTGGCAACCGGCATGCTGCCTGTTTGCCTCGGAGAGGCGACAAAATTTTCCCAGTATCTGCTCGACTCCGACAAGCGCTATCGCGTTATTGCCCGCCTTGGCGAGCGCACCGATACCTCTGACGCCGACGGCAACCTTATTGAAACCCGGCCGGTAACATTCAGCCAGCGCGAGCTGGACGCGGCGCTAGAGAGCTTCCGCGGCGAGACCATGCAGGTGCCAACAATGTTTTCGGCGCTAAAGTATCAGGGTCGCAAGCTGTATGAGTATGCGCGTGAAGGGATTACCGTGCCGCGCGAAGCGCGGCCGATCACCGTGTTCGAACTGCAGTTTATTCGCTGGGAAGGTAACGAGCTGGAGCTGGAAATTCACGTTTCCAAAGGCACCTATATTCGCACCATCATCGATGATCTGGGCGAAAAGCTTGGCTGTGGTGCGCATGTCATTATGCTGCGTCGCCTTCAGGTAGCACGCTATCCGATCGAAAGGATGATGACCCTGGAGCAGCTTCAGGCGCTGGCGGCAACGGTCAACGCGGCGGAAACGCCAGATTATGCGCCGCTTGATGCCTTGTTACTGCCTATGGACAGCCCGGCAGAAGATTTTCCGGTGGTAAATCTGCCCGCGTCCGTGGCGGTCTTTTTCAAGCAGGGTATGCCGGTTCAGGCGGCAGATGTGCCGCCGCAAGGACTGGTGCGCGTCACGGAAGGTGAGGAGCGCAAATTTATCGGCATGGCTGAAATTGCCGCTGACGGTCGCGTAGCGCCGCGTCGTCTGGTGGTAGAGTTTCCCGCCTAAATACTCCCTGCCAAAACAGTTCACGGCGCATTTGCGTTGCTATCTGGCGGAGAGTAGAATAGTGCGGCTTTAAAGCGGGTAGCTGAATTAGAGATCGGCACCCATACATTCATTTATTACTGGAGTTTATTATGTCTCTAAGCGTAGAAGCTAAAGCAGAGATCGTTGCTAAATACGGTCGTGGTGCTAACGACAGCGGTTCAACTGAAGTTCAGGTTGCTCTGCTGACTGCTCAGATTAACCACCTGCAGGGTCACTTCTCTGAGCACAAAAAAGACCACCACAGCCGTCGCGGTCTGCTGCGCATGGTATCTCAGCGTCGTAAGCTGCTGGACTACCTGAAGCGTAAAGACGTTGCTCGCTACACCAGCCTGATCGAAAGCCTGGGTCTGCGTCGCTAAGTCTGAAGAATCTGATCAAAGAAGTAGTGCAGACAACCTGCAAAAAAACGCGTCTTACGATCAGATTCGTGCGAGTTTCACGAAAAGGGGGCCTTTATGGCCCCTTTTTTCGAGCAATGCGCAGCAATCCGGACCAAACTCATGTATTGTTGCTGAGAGTGATCTTCGCTTGCAGAGGTTCGCGCGGCTAATGAGAGGCTTTACCGCAGATTCGGTTAAAGGTTGTCATTAGTCGCGAGGATGCAACTGAAGATCGGTAATCCATGGCACGCCAGAAAGGCGTTGCCCCGAAGTTAAGGAATTCATCTTGCTGAACCCGATCGTACGTCAATTCCAATATGGTCAGCATACCGTCACGCTGGAAACCGGCATGATGGCACGCCAGGCCACTGCAGCCGTTATGGTCAGCATGGACGACACTGCTGTTTTCGTTACCGTTGTTGGCCAGAAAAAAGCAAAAGCTGGTCAGGACTTCTTCCCGCTGACCGTAAACTACCAGGAGCGTACCTACGCTGCCGGTCGTATTCCGGGGAGCTTCTTCCGTCGTGAAGGTCGTCCAAGCGAAGGCGAAACTCTGATTGCGCGTCTGATTGACCGCCCGGTTCGTCCGCTGTTCCCGGAAGGCTTCGTAAACGAAGTTCAGGTTATCGCCACCGTTGTCTCTGTTAACCCACAGGTTAACCCGGACATCGTTGCTATGATTGGTGCATCCGCTGCGCTGTCGCTGTCAGGTATTCCGTTCAACGGCCCAATTGGTGCCGCACGCGTGGGTTATATCAACGATCAGTACGTGCTGAACCCGACCGCTGACGAAATCAAACAGTCTCGTCTGGATCTGGTGGTTGCCGGTACGCAGAACGCCGTGCTGATGGTTGAATCTGAAGCTGACATCCTGACTGAAGATCAGATGCTGGGCGCAGTGGTGTTCGGCCACGAACAGCAGCAGGTTGTTATCGACAATATCAACTCTCTGGTTGCAGAAGCGGGTAAACCGCGCTGGGACTGGCAGCCAGAAGCTGCTAACGACGCGCTGATTGCACGCGTGGCGGCACTGGCTGAAGCACGCATCAGCGATGCCTACCGCATCACCGACAAGCAAGAGCGTTACGCACAGGTTGGCGTCATCAAAGATGAAACCATTGCTGCGCTGCTGGCGGAAGATGAGACGCTGGATGACGCTGAAATCGGCGACATCGTTCACAGCCTGGAAAAGAAAGTGGTTCGTACCCGTATTCTTAACGGTGAACCGCGCATCGATGGTCGTGAAAAAGATATGATCCGTGGTCTGGACGTGCGCACGGGCGTACTGCCGCGTACCCACGGTTCTTCACTGTTCACCCGTGGTGAAACGCAGGCGCTGGTTGCCGCTACGCTGGGTACCGCGCGTGATGCGCAGAACCTGGATGAGTTGATGGGCGAACGTACCGACAGCTTCCTGTTCCACTATAACTTCCCTCCGTACTCTGTGGGTGAAACCGGTATGGTTGGTTCGCCGAAGCGTCGTGAAATCGGCCACGGCCGTCTGGCGAAGCGCGGCGTACTGGCAGTGATGCCGAAGCAGGAAGATTTCCCGTACACCGTTCGCGTTGTTTCTGAAATCACCGAGTCTAACGGCTCCTCTTCCATGGCCTCCGTCTGTGGTGCTTCTCTGGCGCTGATGGATGCGGGCGTGCCGATTAAGGCAGCCGTTGCGGGTATCGCAATGGGCCTGGTGAAAGAAGAAGAGAAGTTTGTTGTACTCTCTGACATCCTCGGCGACGAAGATCACCTCGGCGACATGGACTTTAAAGTGGCCGGTAGCCGTGAAGGTATCACCGCGCTGCAGATGGACATCAAGATCGAAGGCATCACCCGCGAAATCATGCAGGTTGCGCTGAATCAGGCCAAAGGTGCACGTTTGCACATTCTGGGCGTGATGGAGCAGGCAATCAGCACGCCGCGTCAGGAGATCTCTGAGTTCGCACCGCGCATTTACACCATCAAGATCAATTCAGACAAGATCAAAGATGTGATTGGTAAAGGCGGTTCTGTGATCCGTGCGCTGACCGAAGAGACCGGCACCACCATCGAAATCGAAGACGACGGCACCGTGAAAATCGCGGCAACCGACGGTCTGAAGGCAAAAGAGGCGATCCGTCGCATCGAAGAAATTACTGCTGAAATCGAAGTGGGCCGCATTTACTCTGGTAAAGTCACCCGCATCGTTGACTTCGGTGCCTTCGTCGCTATCGGCGGTGGTAAAGAAGGTCTGGTGCACATCTCTCAGATCGCAGACAAGCGCGTTGAGAAAGTGACTGATTACCTGCAGATGGGTCAGGAAGTACCGGTGAAGGTACTGGAAGTGGACCGTCAGGGCCGCGTCCGTCTGAGCATCAAAGAAGCGACAGAGTCTAAGCCTCAGGCTGAAGACGCTGCCGTGACCAGCGCGCCAGACGCAGAGTAATTCCCTGTTTGCCTCTCCCGCTCCTCAGGGAAGGGGGAGGCATTTGTGTCATCGCGAGGGCAGGAATCCTTGTGCACAGCAGCCGGATGACAGGAGCGTTATCCTAATGTTTGTATTCGGGAGTGGGAAATGAAGCCTTTTTTGCGCTGGTGTTTTGTTGCGACAGCTCTCACGCTGGCAGGATGCAGCAATTCCAATTGGCGTAAGAAC
The DNA here is from genome assembly GCF_041386365.1 of Pantoea sp. KPR_PJ. Classification (NCBI taxonomy): domain Bacteria; kingdom Pseudomonadati; phylum Pseudomonadota; class Gammaproteobacteria; order Enterobacterales; family Erwiniaceae; genus Pantoea; species Pantoea sp. KPR_PJ. Next base: position 266,810 of record NZ_JABMIK010000004.1, read on the forward strand.
GAAGTTCTTGCAGTACCTTTACAGCCCACACTGCAGCAGGAAGTGATTCTGGCACGCATGGAACAAATTCTTGCCAGTCGCGCCCTTACCGATGATGAACGCGCACAGCTGTTATATGAGCGCGGAGTGTTGTATGATAGTCTCGGTCTGAGGGCACTGGCGCGGAACGATTTCTCGCAAGCGCTGTCTATAAGACCTGATATGCCGGAAGTGTTTAACTATCTCGGCATATATTTAACGCAGGCAGGCAATTTTGATGCTGCCTATGAAGCGTTTGATTCTGTACTTGAGCTTGATCCAACTTACAATTATGCGCATTTAAACCGTGGTATCGCCCTCTATTACGGCGGTCGATACAAGTTAGCGCAAGATGATCTGCTGGCGTTTTATCAAGACGATCCCAACGATCCTTTCCGCAGCCTGTGGCTCTACCTCGACGAAAGCGAGATGGATGCTGACAAGGCAAAAGTGGCGCTGCAGCAGCGTTACGACAAAGCGGCGCGTGATCAATGGGGATGGAACATTGTCGAATTCTACCTTGGCGACATCAGTGAAAGCACGCTGATGGAACGTCTCAAGGCAGACGCAACGGATAACACCTCGCTCGCTGAACATCTCAGTGAAACCAACTTCTATTTAGGTAAGCACTACCTAAGTCTGGGGGAGAAGGACAACGCGAAAGCGCTGTTCAAACTGGCGGTGGCCAACAACGTCAATAACTTTGTTGAACACCGATACGCATTGTTGGAACTGGCGCAACTCGGCCAGACACAAGACGATTTATCAGAATCTGACCAGCAATAGCTGACGAACTTTTATTGCCTGTAACACCTGTAAAGTCATCATCTTCCAGGATGAGGGCTTTTCTGTTCGTCAAAACTTCTAATTTGAGCCGGTTCACACTTTTTGATGAAAATGACTGAAAATTTTCACGACGAGTTATGTAGACTGGCCGCCGAAATCTAAGAGGCACGTGTACTACATGACTGATATTCAAACCACTTTTGCTGATCTGGGCCTGAACGCCGACATCCTCGAATCACTGAACGGCATGGGCTATGTTAAGCCTTCTCCGATCCAGGCTGAGTGTATTCCTCACCTGCTGGCGGGCCGTGATGTACTGGGTATGGCGCAGACCGGTAGTGGTAAAACGGCGGCGTTCTCGCTGCCGCTGCTTAACAACATCGATCCTTCTCTGCGCGCACCGCAGATCCTGGTGCTGGCACCGACCCGCGAGCTGGCGGTTCAGGTTGCTGAAGCGATGACTGAATTTTCTAAACACATGCGTGGTGTTAACGTTGTTGCCTTATACGGCGGTCAACGTTATGACGTGCAGCTGCGCGCGCTGCGTCAGGGCCCGCAAATCGTGGTGGGCACTCCGGGTCGTCTGCTCGACCACCTGAAACGCGGTACGCTTGATCTCTCCAACCTGCGTGGTCTGGTGCTGGATGAAGCGGACGAAATGCTGCGTATGGGCTTCATTGAAGACGTTGAAACCATCATGGCGCAGATTCCGGAAGGCCATCAGACCGCACTGTTCTCTGCAACCATGCCGGAAGCGATTCGTCGTATTACCAAGCGTTTCATGAAAGATCCGCAGGAAGTACGCATTCAGTCCAGCATCACGACGCGCCCGGACATCAGCCAGTCTTACTGGACGGCATATGGCCGCAAAACTGACGCGCTGGTACGCTTCCTCGAAGCAGAAGACTTTGATGCAGCCATCATTTTCGTACGTACCAAAAACGCAACGCTGGAAGTGGCGGAAGCGCTGGAGCGTAACGGTTACAACAGTGCCGCACTGAACGGTGACATGAACCAGGCGCTGCGTGAGCAGACTCTGGAGCGCCTGAAAGATGGCCGTCTTGATATCCTGATCGCCACCGACGTTGCGGCGCGTGGTCTGGACGTTGAGCGCATCAGCCTGGTTGTTAACTATGACATCCCGCTGGACGCGGAGTCTTACGTTCACCGTATCGGTCGTACCGGCCGTGCAGGCCGTGCAGGCCGTGCGATTCTGTTCGTAGAGAACCGTGAACGTCGTCTGCTGCGCAACATTGAGCGCACCATGAAGCTGACCATTCCAGAAGTGGAGCTGCCGAACGCTGAACTGCTGGGCACCCGTCGTCTGGCGAAGTTCGCTTCACGCGTCCAGCAGCAGCTGGAAAGCAGCGATCTGGACCAGTATCGCGCACTGCTGGAAAAACTCTCTCCGCAGGGTGAAGAAGAGCTGGATATGGAAACGCTGGCCGCTGCGCTGCTGAAAATGGCACAGGGCGAACGTCCGCTGATCGTACAGCCGGATGCACCGCGTCCGCCACGTCGTGAATACCGCGATCGTGACGATCGTCGTGATGACCGTCGCTCACCTCGTGAAGCACGTGATGGCGGCGATCGTCCGCGTCGTGAGCGTCGTGACGTGGGTGAGATGGAGCTGTATCGCATCGAAGTAGGCCGCGATGATGGTGTTGAAGTTCGTCATATCGTTGGTGCTATCGCTAACGAAGGCGACATCAGCAGCCGTTACATCGGTAACATTAAGCTGTTCGGTACGCACTCAACCATCGAACTGCCGAAAGGTATGCCGGGCGACATCCTGCAGCACTTCACCCGCACGCGTATTCTCAACAAACCGATGAATATGCAACTGCTGGGCGATGCACAGCCCCACACCGAAGCACGCGGCGAACGTCGTGGCGGCGGTCGTGATTTCGGCGGTGAGCGTCGTGGCGGCGGCAACCGTGAAGGCGGTCGTGAAGGTGGACGTCGTTTCTCTTCCGAACGTCGTGAAGGTGGACGCGGCAGCTTCAGCCGTGAAGGCGGTCGTGGTCCGCGTCGCGAAGAGGGTGGTGCAGCTGCGCCGCGTCGTCGCGAGTTCTAATCATCAGCCATGCTGACAGATAAAAAGGGAAGCCTTCGGGCTTCCCTTTTTTTTGCTTTACGCCCCACCCGCAATCAGTATGCGCTCGCCGCTGACATAGGCAGCCTCCTCGGAAGCAAGAAACAGCGCTACCTGTGCCACATCCTCCGGTAGACCAAACCGCCCAAGCGGTGTGGCCGCCAGCAGTTGCGCCTTTAGCTGGGGATTCAGTTTTTTCGCAGCCAGCAACCCCTCTGTCATGATGATGCCGGGTGCCAGCGCATTGACGCGGATATGGCGTGGTCCCAGCTCGCGCGCCAGCCCCTGCGTCAGCGTGTCGATTGCGCCTTTTGTGGTCGCCCAGAGTACCGAACCGGGCGTGCTCTGCTGACTGTCAAGCGCACTCAGATTGATAATGCAGCCGCCCTGGTTGGGAAAGCGCAACGCCGCCTGCTGACAAACCAGCAGCGTGCCCAGTACATTGACGCTGAGCTGCTGCTGCATGTCAGACAGGCTCAGCTCACCAAAGGCGCCATGGTGAAACTGACCAGCATTATTAACGACAATATCGGGTACGCCAAAATTTGCTTCTGCACTATCGAACAGGCGCATGACATCGGCTTCACGGGAAACATCTGCCTGAATCGCCACGCCGTCGCTGCCCAGTGTGCGAATGTCGCTTACCACATCTGCCGCGCCGACCTCGTCCTGGAGATAATTCACCACCACGCGCGCTCCGGCCGCGGCATAGGTCGTTGCGATTGCCGCGCCAATCCCTTTTGAGCCGCCCGTGACCAGCGCAATTTTTCCTTCAAGTGCTTTCATATCGTCTCTCCACTTGATTATCGCGTTTGCAAAATATGCGCTTTCAGACTGGCCGGGCGGTAGCGCAATCCTGCAAGTCTCTTGCACGATACTGCAAATCTGGTCGCCGGGCGGCTACGTTATCAGGCGATTCAGGTAACATGCTGAGAACGCACAATACGCGGGTATTGAGGGGGAAAGGTATGGCGCAACCGGCGCAACTACAGCATCTGGCACAGCTTATTGCGCGTCATGCCGCGGAAGATGGCCGTCACGAAAGCGCAATTGATTTTCTTTTTTTTGGCCGCAGCTCACGCCCTTCTGAACCGACATACCATGCTCAATGGGCCAGCTTCGCGCTGGTCGCGCAGGGCGGAAAAGCGCTGCGCATTGGAGAAGAGGTCATTCATTACGGGCCCGGCGATCTGTTGCTGGTGACGATGGATATGCCGGTGCGCTCCTGCGTAACGGTTGCAACGCCGGAGGCACCGAACCTTAGCATTGGCATCGCCATCAATGAACCCAGGCTTATGCGCTACCTCGACACCTTTCCGATAACGGCCGTGCAAACGGAGGCGCGAACAACCGAGCGCGGCATCGCTGCGCATAAGGTTTCTCCGCTGCTGGTGGACGCGGTGATTCGGCTGATACGGCTGCTGGATCAGCCGCAGGATATCGCTGCGCTGGCACCGCTTATCGAGCAGGAGATCTTTTATCGCCTGCTGACCGGCCCGGAAGGGGGGCGTATTCTCAACATGGCGCTGGCGGAGCGGCCCGGCAACAAAGTGGCACGCGCGGCGCGCTGGCTACGCGAAAATTTTCACCAGCCGCTTAAAATCGATCGGCTCGCCAGCAGCGTCGGTATGAGTCCCTCTTCGCTGCATCACCACTTCAAGGCGGTGACTGCAATGACGCCGATGCAGTATCAAAAACAGCTGCGCCTTAACGAAGCGCGGCGACTGATGATGGTCGACAAGCTGGATGCGGGAACGGCGGGTTATCGCGTGGGGTATCAGAGCGCGTCGCAGTTCAGTCGGGAGTACAGCCGGTTTTACGGTCAGTCTCCGGCACGCGATATTCGTCAGCTGGCGGTGGGGCCGGAATAGCCTGCGCCCACCGCAGCAAAGATCAGAGCGAACGCGCAGCTTCCATGGCGATCGCAAATGAGCGCAGGCGTGCATCGGTATCAAAGATCTGGCCGTTAACCATAATCTCATCAGCCTGGGTTTCCCGCATCAGCCCAGCCAGACCGTGACGTACCTTATCCGTATCGCCTACCAGCGACATACTCAGCGCCTGCTGGACGCCATATTGCTCTGACGGCGACCACAGGTTATCCATGTTCTCAACGGGCGCTGGCAGCGGGCCCGGTTTGCCGCGACGCAGGTTGATAAACTGCTGCTGTTGTGAGGTAAACAGGAAGCGTGCTTCACGTTCGCTGTCGGCGGCAACCACGTTGATGCAGACCATGGCATAAGGTTTTTCCAGACGCGCTGACGGCTGAAATTTTTCACGATAAACGTGCAGCGCCTGGAACAGCAGATCGGGCGCAAAGTGGGATGCGAAGGCAAACGGCAGGCCGAGCTGCGCGGCCAGCTGCGCACTGTACAGACTGGAACCCAGCAGCCAGACCGGAATTTTCATGCCGAGGCCGGGGACAGGCTGAACCGGAGGCTGCGCATTCTCGTCAGCGTCAAACCAGTTAATCAGCTCCTGCACATCGTCCGGGAAAGTATCAGCCTGAATACTGGAAAGATGACGGCGCAGCGCCATCATCGTACGCTGGTCAGAGCCTGGCGCACGGCCAAGTCCCAGGTCAATGCGGCCAGGATAGAGCGATTCCAGCGTGCCAAACTGTTCGGCGATCACCAGCGGCGCGTGGTTCGGCAGCATAATGCCGCCCGATCCCAGGTGCAGGGTCGTGGTATTAGCGGCCAGATAGCCAATCAAGACCGAGGTCGCCGCGCTGGCGATGCCGGTCATATTGTGGTGTTCCGCCAGCCAGTACCGTTCATAGCCCAACGCTTCCGCCTGACGCGCCAGCGCCAGCGAGGTGTGGAAGGCATCACGCGCGGTGGCATCCTGGGGAATCGGTGCCAGATCCAGCACGGAAAGACGAAGGGGTTTTTTCTCAGACATGGGCACTCCAGTTGGGTATGGCGCAGGTGATGAGTAACCTGCATCCACCAGTATTGCGCAATAATGCCCATATTAAAACTGCTAACGCCAGCAGACAGCTAGTCTGTATGTGCCTTTCAGGAGGAGGCGATCAGCGTCATGCCCGCCACCTTACGCCAGTAGCCGTTACAGTCATTACCCCGGGCCATCATCAGAGGGGCCTCACCCGTTTCATTAGCGCGGAAGCGGGCAATCTCCTTTAGCGTTTCGCTATTTTGCGGTGATAACCGCAGAACATCGACCCAGCCCTGCATGCCGGCTAAATCATTGCCGAGGTTATAGCAGTAACCGCTCATGGTCTGAATCCCATTGAGCACAAACACCTGCTGGCCTTCCTGTGAATGAACGCGCCGGCCGTTAGGATAGTGAATACAGCAGGTCTGGCAGTCATCTTTGGCGCGATGTTCGGCGCGCGCGGTAAAGCAGCGGGCCGATAAGGCCAGCGGCAGATAGCCATAGCCCAGCACCTCTACCGCAAACTGGTTGCGGAAGCCGCGTGTCTCGCTCTGCTGTAGTAGCTGTAGCAGCCAGTCGCGTGACATCTCCACCGGCATGCACCAGCGCGTCATGCCCTCTTTCACCAGCAGCTGTAGCGTTTCGACGTTATAGACATTGAGCGTCGGGCCAGCAACAAATGGCAGCCGACGCTCAGCCGCCATATTCACCGTGCCAAAGTCGTTTGCCTCAATCAGAAACTCGCCGTTGTCGACGTAGCGTTTCAGCTCTTTCAGCTCTGAAGGAGACTGCAGCAGCGCCAGCGTGCTCAGAACAACCTGCTTGCCGCTGGCGGCCAGCTCACGGGCCAGCTCCATCCAGCGCTGATAAGAGGTTGCACGCCGTTTACTGCATACCGCTTCGCCGAGATAAATAATCTCTGCACTGCTGGCGGCCGCCTCCTGATAAAAGGTCGCCAGCTGCTCCGTTGGCCAGTACCAGAGTACGGGGCCGATAGCATATTGCATTCTCTTCTCCTTACTGCCATTCACGGTGATAAGCGCCCAGCGTGGTCTGCGAGCCTTCCGACAGCTCATCCAGCGCCGCCATCCACGCGTCACTTACCCTGAAGTGGTCCGGCGCACTTTTGCAGTGATCAATCGCCTGACGCCAGACGCGCGCTACCTGCGCAACATAGGCAGGGCTGCGCTGACGGCCTTCGATCTTCACGGACGCAACGCCAGCGCGCAGCAGCTCTGGCAGCAGCGTCAGGGTGTTCAGGCTGGTGGGCTCCTCCAGGACGTGATAGCGCTGACCGTCGACCTGATAACGTCCTTTACACAGAGTGGGGTAGCCCGCACTTTCGTCTGGCGCATAGCGATCGATCAGCACGTTGTTAAGACGCGATTCCATACCGCTGGACGTCTGCTGCCAGCGTACAAACTTCGCGGGCGAACAGGCACCTGCACTGTTAGGCGATTCGCCGGTCAGCCAGGAGGAGAGATAGCAGCGGCCTTCCGCCATGATGCACAGGCTGCCAAAGGCAAACACCTCAAGCGGTACCGGCGTTTCACGCGCCAGCTGCTTAACCTGATGCAGCGACAGCACGCGCGGCAAGACCACGCGGCTCAGCGAGAAGTGACGATGATAGAAACGCACCGCTTCAAGATTGGTGGCGGAGGCCTGCACGGACAGATGACGCTCAATTTCCGGATAGCGTCGCGCGGCATACTCCAGCGTAGCGATATCGGCAAGGATCAGCGCATCCGCGCCGTTCTGTGCGGCCACGTCAATAGCGCGCTGCCAGCGATCCATACCGTCTGGATGGGCAAAAGTATTGATAGCGACATGTAATTTACGGCGATGCTGGTGCAGATAGCGTGCTGCTTCGAGCAGCTTCTTGTCGGTAAAGTTCAGTCCGGCAAAGTGGCGTGCATTGGTGTCATCTTTCAGTCCGACATACACCGCATCAGCGCCATTCTCTACCGCTGAACGTACGGCGGGTAAATTACCGGCCGGACACAGCAGTTCCATGATGATCCCTCGTCGACAGGAGAAGACGTCGAGTCTAGGCAAGCGGCTGAGGGGAAATGTTGATTTGGGGCAGTGAATCGTAAGTTGATGGGGCTGACAGCGGAAATTTAAGCGGATAAGGCAGTAAAATTATTGATCCAGGCTGCGGTGCGCACTGGCGGATATGGCAATATACCTGAAATTTTTTGAAGGGAGAGATGCCCGTGTTCGAGCAGTTACGTGCTGAGTTAGTGAAAAAAGCTCCAAAAATCCTGTCGTTACCTGTTGCGCTCACTCCGTACCCGGTCAAACGGGCTTTACTGCAACAACTCCTAAACTGGCAATTTCGTCATGCTTTAGCGGAAGGTGAGTTAGACTTTCTGCAGGCGCGTCATCTGGGTATCGAGATCGCAGATGTCAATTTACGCTGGATTACCACCATTGAAGAGGGCCAGCTTGTGGTTGTGCAGGATGTGGAAGCCGATGTCTGGTTTCGCGGCAATGCCAACGATCTGCTGCTGGTCGCCGCCCGCAAAGCGGATCCCGATATGTTGTTTTTCCAGCGCCGTCTGCTGATCGAAGGTGATACAGAGCTGGGACTGGAGGTGAAAAACCTGATGGATGCTCTGGAGCTTGAGGCCATGCCCACGGCGTTGCGCACGGGACTGCAGCAGCTGGCTGCGTTTGTTGAGGCTGGAATGAAACAGGACGCGATGACCGCACAGGCGCGCGCGGAGAGTGTATGTTAATTCGCACAGAAATAGGGGTCGACGCGGCGAGCATCGACAGTTTGTTAAGACGCAGCTTCAATACTGAAGCGGAAGCCGAACTGGTTCAGCAACTGCGCGAAGACGGGCTGCTGACGCTCGGCGTCGTGGCAACAGACGACGAAGGCCAGGTGCTTGGCTATGCGGCATTTAGCCCGGTGATGGTTCAGGGTGAAGATCGTAACTGGGTCGGCCTGGCACCGCTGGCGGTGGATGAAAGCGTGCGCGGTCAGAAAATTGGCGAGCAGCTAATCTATGCCGGACTCGACACGCTGAACGAATTTGGCTACAGCGCGGTAGTGGTGCTGGGCGACCCCGCTTACTTTAACCGTTTTGGCTTCGAGCCCGCGGCACGCCACGCGCTGCACTGCCGCTGGCAGGGCACCGAAGCAGCCTTTCAGGTCTATCGTCTGGCGGATGATGCCTTTACGGGCGCGGAAGGCCAGGTCGATTTTGCCGCGCCTTTCAACCGTTTTGGCTGAGCCAGCTCTCAAGGCAGCCAGGCTGATGCGCAACCAGCCGCAGCTTTTGCTGACGGCTGAGCTGTTTCACCCGGTACTCCAGGCGAGAGGCGGCGGAACGATCGCCAGCGTCGCAGCGATAGACCAGCGCCAGTGGGCCTCTGCCGCGCAGTGCGCGCGCGCCGCGTCCGCACTGATGCTGCTCAACACGCCGCGCGACATCGGTAGAGATACCGGTATAAAGCACGCCTGCGGCGGTCTGTACGATATAGAGCTGCCACGCCTCATTCATGATATTCATTCCTGAAATTCCACTGCCGGGCAGTGTAGCGCGCCAGCCACGCGGCGGCTATCCGGCGATTTCTGCATGGAGCAACAGTACATGTCTGACCATTCTCACCTGATACGCTATCTGAAAAAGCAGCATGTGCTCTCGCTCTGCTGCGCAGCAGACGACGATCTCTGGTGCGCAAACTGCTTTTACGTGTTTGATGAAGCAAGCATGGCTTTCTGGCTGATGACGGAACCCGACACGCGCCACGGCGTGCTGTTACAGGCGAACCCGCAGGTGGCCGGGACGGTTAACGGCCAGCCGAAGACCGTGCTGTTAATCAAAGGGGTACAGTATCGCGGCAAAATCGCTCTGTTAAGCGGTGAAGCCGAAGCACAGGCAAGGACGGTCTATCAGAAACGTTTTCCGGTGGCGCGCAAAGTCTCAGCACCGCTGTGGGAGATCCGGCTGGATGAGGTCAAGATGACCGACAACGCTCTGGGATTCGGCAAGAAGATCGTCTGGCAACGCGAAGAGGGGTAAATCCCTTTCCCCTGCGGGAAAGGGAGAAGAGCGTTACAGCGCCTGTAGAATGCGCAGCGACTCTCGGTTAAAGGCGGGTAAATCTTCTGGAGTACGGCTGGTGACCAGACGGTCATCATCCACGATAACTTCTTCATCGTAAAAGTCTGCGCCCGCGTTACGCAGGTCAATCGCAATGGCCTTCACGCAGGTCATTTTGCGGCCGCGCACGCCATTGGCGCTGATCAGCAGCTGCGGACCATGACAGATGGCGAAAATCGGTTTGCCGCTGGCAACAAATTCTTTGGTAAAGGCAACAAAACGGTCGTCGCCACGCAGTGCATCGGGTGAATGGCCGCCTGGCAGCAGCAGCGCATCAAACTCTGCCGGGCTGACGTCGTCGATGGCGCGGTCAATCTTCACCTTAGCCTCACCCTGCTTGCCCGTCACGGTTTTACCTGCTTCCTGCTCAATCGTTACCACGTCAAAGCCCGCTTGCTTATAAGCGTCGGCCGGTGAGGTAAATTCTGAGTCTTCAAATTCATCGGTAATCAGCACCGCTATCTTCTTGCTCATCTATTCCTCCTCATGATGGTTTGCGCACAATGCGCTATCCTGGTGAACAGGTTAAGCCTGGTTGTTTGTGCTAAAAAAGCAAGCCGGACGGCAAAAGCTGACTATATTTCAGAGTAACAGCAACAGGTTAGCAGGAGGCAGCATGCATCGAGTACTACTGACTGGCGCAACAGGGCTGGTGGGCGCGCATCTGCTGCGTCTGCTGGTAGCCGATGCACGCGTCAGCGAAATTATCGCGCCCACGCGGCGTCCGCTGCCGTCAATGCGAAAAGTGGTTAACCCGGTAGAGGCGGATTTAACGGACGTCCTGCGGCCGCTGACGCTGGCGATAGACAGCGTATTTTGCTGCCTTGGCACCACGCGTAAACAGGCAGGCAGCAAGGCCGCGTTTTTGCACGTTGATTATACGCTGGTGGTCGACACCGGTCTGAGCGGGCTGCGGCTGGGTGCAAAGCAGATGGTGGTGGTAAGCGCACAGGGGGCAAATCGCCATTCGCCTTTTTTCTATAACCGGGTAAAAGGTGAGATGGAGAACGCGCTGCGTCATCAGGGCTGGCCGCGCCTGACGCTGGTTCGCCCCTCGCTGCTGCTGGGTGAACGCCAGCATAAACGCGCCGGGGAGAGCATGCTTGCGCCGCTGTTCAGCATGCTGCCGGGCAACTGGCGCGCCGTCTCGGCGCTGGCAGTAGCAAAATGCATGCATGAACGCGCGTTTCAGCCCGGCGGCGAAAAGGTCGAAATTATCGAATCAGGCCAGATACCGCGTTAAAGGCGCTCCTGGCGCAGGTCCCAGATGATCTGATTGCGGCTGCCACGCCATAGCAGCGTGGCATCCTTTTCCGCTTCGATAAAGCGACCGTCAATCAGCACGTCAATGTAGCTCAGCACTTCACGCTGTGCGCGGTTCAGCCTGGCGCGCTGGTAGCCGGTCCACAACCAGATATCTTTGCCGGGGCACTCCGCGCGAACGCGCTTCACCAGCCGTCGGATATGCGGCACGTTGTGCGGATGCAGAGGGTCGCCGCCGCTCAGCGATAATCCCTGCCGCCGGATGCGGCTGTCGAGCAGATCGGCGATCAGACGCTCTTCCATCTGCAGGGTAAAAGGCGTACCGGAGTCGATCCGCCAGGTGCTCTGGTTATAGCAGCCGCGACAGTGATGCTCGCATCCTGCCACGAACAGCGTGCAGCGCGTGCCGGGCCCGTTAACAATGTCGACATCGTAGTAGCGATGAATGTGCATCATCCCAGCGGCCCACTCTCCAGATGTTTAACGCGACGCTTCACTTCCTCCTGTTTGCCCGCGTTGAAGGGACGCGCATCGGGGCTGCCGAGATAGCCGCAGACACGGCGCGTGACCGAGACGCGCGCCGGATCGTGGTTGCCGCAGTTGGGACAGGTAAAGCCGCGACTGGTACAGCTAAACTCGCCGGTAAAGCCGCACTCATAGCACTCATCAATCGGCGTATTGGTGCCGTAGTAGGGCACCCGATCGTAGCTGTAGTCCCACACATCTTCGAGCGCCTTCAGATTGTGCTGTACGTTGGGATATTCGCCGTAACAGATGAATCCGCCGTTCGCCAGCGGTGGATAGGCGGCTTCGAAGTCGATCTTGTCGTACGGGTTAACCTTTTTCTCCACGTCGAGGTGGAAGCTGTTGGTGTAGTAGCCTTTATCGGTCACGCCAGGCACCACGCCGAACTGCGCGGCATCAAGGCGGCAAAAGCGATCGCAGAGGTTTTCGCTGGGCGTGCTGTAGAGACTAAAGCCATAGCCGGTTTCCGCTTTCCAGGCGTCGGTCGCAGCGCGCAGGTGCGCCACAATCTCGATACCTTTGGCACGTAGCGCCGGATCGTCATAGGGGTGGCATCCCCCTTTGCTGAGGGCGATTAGCGTCTCATGCAGACCGATATAGCCGAGTGACAGTGAGGCGCGGCCATTGCGGAAAATCGGGCCGACTTCATCATCGGCATTAAGCCGGACACCGCAGGCCCCTTCCATGTACAGAATGGGGGCTACGCGTGCTTTGGTTTTCTCCAGCCTGGCGATGCGCGTCATCAGTGCCCGCTTCGCCAGCGCCAGGCGTGCGTCAAGCAGCGCCCAGAAGCGTGCCTCATCACCTTGTGCCTCCAGCGCAATACGCGGCAGATTCAGGCTGATGACACCCAGATTATTGCGGCCGTCGTGGATTTCGACACCGTTCTCTTCGTACACGCCGAGAAAACTGCGGCAGCCCATCGGCGTTTTAAAAGAGCCGGTTACCCTGACGACCTGATCGTAGTTAAGAATGTCGGGGTACATGCGCTTGCTGGCGCACTCCAGCGCCAGCTGCTTGATATCGTAGTTGGCGTCGCCCGGACGGCGATTCAGTCCCTCGCGGATGGCGAACACCAGCTTGGGAAAGACGGCGGTTTTATGGTTTTTTCCCAGCCCGGCAATGCGGTTACGCAGAATGGACTGCTGGATAAGGCGCGCGGCCCAGCTGGTGCCGAGTCCGAAGCCGAAAGTGACAAAAGGCGTCTGGCCATTAGCGGTATGCAGGGTATTGACCTCGTACTCCAGCGACTGGAAAGCGTCATAGCACTCTTTTTCTGTGCGCGCCCGCGCATAGGCTTCCCCATCCGCAATCTGCCATTCGGCGGCAACGGCACGATGCTTCTCCATGCTGAGCAGCACAAAAGGGGCCAGTACTTCGTCGATGCGGTTGATAGTGGTGCCGCCGTAAATATGGCTGGCTACCTGGGCAATGATCTGCGCGGTCACGGCCGTCGCCGTGGCAATCGATTTTGGCGGCTCAATCTCGGCGTTGCCCATCTTGAAGCCGTTGGTCAGCATGCCTTTTAAATCGATCAGCATGCAGTTAAACATGGGAAAGAAGGGCGAGTAGTCGAGGTCATGATAGTGGATCTCGCCGCGCTCGTGTGCCTGAACGATGTCGCGTGGCAGTAGCTGCTGCTGCGCATAGTGCTTTGCCACGATGCCTGCCAGCAGATCGCGCTGTGTCGGAATGACTTTGCTGTCTTTATTCGCGTTCTCATTGAGCAGCGCGGCATTGGTCTGTTCGACCAGCCCACGAATAGCATGATGCAGCTTGCCGCGCTGTTCGCGCGCGACGTCGCGGTCGTGACGATATTCAATATAGGCGCGAGCCAGCTGCGGATAGGGGCCGCCCATCAGCGTCTCTTCTACGGCGAACTGGATATCGCGAATATCCACCTCATCGCGGTCGGCGAGTTTTTCACTGACGCGGTGTGCGACCGTGGCGCACCAGTCTCTGTCCTCAACCTGTGCCGCGCTTGCCGCCGCCACGACAGCAGCTTCAATCCTTGCCGCGTCAAAGGCAGAACGACAGCCATCGCGCTTCACTACTACTCTTGCCATGATCTCTCCGTTAGCTACATATTGTGCCCGGTGAGATTTTATCTACTACATATGGGCAAGGCGTGGATTTTAATCGTAGCGAAGTTGACCTGGAGCAAAGAAGAGAAGAGTGGGGGACGCGCGCTGCCGGGCAGCGCGCGGGAGAACTAGCGACGCAGCGCGATCGCTTCGATTTCGATTTTGACATCCTTCGGCAGACGCGCCACTTCTACGCAAGAACGCGCCGGAAAGCTGGCATTGTGCTCGGTGAAGAAAGCTTCGTAGGTGGCGTTAACGATCGCAAAGTCGTTGAGATCTTTGACGAAAACGGTGGTTTTAACAATATCGCCTACCTGCAAACCTGCCGCTTCTACAATCGCTTTAACATTTTCCAGCGACTGACGCGCCTGAGCAGACACGTCGTCTGCCACCGCACCGGTAGCCGGATCGACCGGGATCTGACCAGAGGTAATGATCATGCTGCCCAGATCGACGCCCTGCACATAGGGACCGATTGCCGCGGGTGCCTTATCCGTACTGATTTCGCGAGACATACTTGCTCCTTAAGGGTGACGCAGCGGCAGAAAACACCGCTGGCGAGAAATATCGCCCCATTATAGGGAGGGGCGGAGCGATTACCAGTGACCGAGAACAACGTGATGTGCGAAGGCTTTCTCGCAATATTTACAGGTCAGCATGACCTCTTCATCGCGCTTTTTTACCGCAAAGCTGGAGAAGACCGGTTCGCTGCGGCTAATGCAGTTGCCATTTGGGCAGGTCAGTACACGCTCAATGCGATCCGGCAGGGCGGGCGCAATTTTGGCCACCACTTCATACTCATCAATGCGGTTAACCGTGGCATGCGGCGCGTAAACCGCCAGCTGATTAATCTGATCTTCGGTGAGAAAGGTGTTCTCGATCTTGATCAGATCTTTGCGGCCCATCTCGCCGGAGGGGAGGTTGAGGCCGATAGTAATGCGCTGATCGGTTTCAGTCAGACGGAATAGCGACAGCAGCTTAAACCCAACCTGCGCCGGAATATGGTCGATAACCGTGCCGCGCTTAATGGCTTCTACCTGTAATTTGTTGTCATGCATGGCTATTGCTCCTTACAGATCCAGTTCGCTATTGAGGACCAGCGCCAGCAGAGCCTGACGCGCATAAATGCCGTTGCCCGCCTGCTGGAAATACCAGGCATAGGGGGTGCTATCCACGTCGGTGGCGATTTCATCGACGCGCGGCAGCGGATGCAGCACTTTCATATTGTCGCGAGCGTCGGCCAGATCGGCGGCGCGCAGGATAAACTGCGCTTTTACGTTGGCATACTCCGACGGGTCGAGGCGCTCTTTCTGCACGCGCGTCATATACAGAATGTCGGCGTGCGGAATAACCTCATCAATAGCGGCGTGGCGCGACCAGGCAATGCCGCGCTCGTCGAGCGTATCGGTGATATAGGCTGGCATGGCCAGCGCGTCGGGCGCGATAAAGTAAAAACGGTTACCGTTAAATTTCGCCAGCGCCTGCGTCAGGGAGTGTACGGTGCGGCCATATTTCAGATCGCCCACCATGGCAATGTTCAGGTTGTCGAGGCGGCTCTGCGTCTCGCGGATGGTAAAGAGATCGAGCAGCGTCTGCGTCGGATGCTGATTCGCGCCGTCGCCTGCATTCAGGACTGGCACGCCGCCGGAAAATTCGGTGGCGAGCCGCGCTGCGCCCTCCTGGGGATGACGCATTACAATGGCATCGACGTAGGTGCCGATCACGGAGAGGGTATCCGCCAGGGTTTCGCCCTTTTTGCCGAGCGAGGTGTTGCTGCCGTCAGCAAAGCCGACCACCGAGGCCCCCAGGCGATGGATCGCCGTTTCAAACGACAGGCGCGTGCGCGTCGAGGCCTCAAAGAAGCAACTGGCGATTACCTTATGCTTCAGCAGCTCCGGTTGCGGCCGGGCTTTGAGCTGTGCGGCGGTATGCAGCACCTGCTCCAGCTCATCGCGGCTGAGATCGTTAATAGAAATAATATGCTTGCGATATAACGGGTTAGCCATAGTTCGCCTCTCTGCGCTGCCGAATTGCGGACAAAAAAAAGCCCCTGATTAAGGGGCTTTTTTTAGGATCGGTTGGATGACGGAAAAAAACAGATGCGCCGCCTGCGGTCAGGCGTGATGTCGCGTGAATGTTTACGCTGCGCTGTAGCATGCTTCCTCCCGGCAAACTGGGGCGCATTATACGCGTCCGGCAATTTGCATCAAGGGAAAACGTTTGCGGCGCCTTACGCCTGGCTTAGCGTAGCCACCATCACGGCCTTGATGGTATGCATGCGGTTTTCCGCCTGGTCGAAAACGATGCTGTGCTCGGATTCAAACACCTCGTCACTGACTTCCATGCCGTTATGCAGGCCGTACTGCTCGGCCATTTCACGGCCCAGCGTGGTCTGATCGTCATGAAAAGCGGGCAGGCAATGCAGGAACTTTACCTGCGGATTGCCGGTCAGCTGAAGCATCGCCTGATTGACCTGGTAGCCACGCAGTAGGGCGATGCGCTCTTCCCAGACGGCTTTGGCTTCACCCATGGAAACCCAGACATCGGTGTAGATAAAGTCCGCGCCCTTAACGCCTTCGGCAATCTCTTCGGTCAGGGTAATTTTACCGCCGGTTTTTTGTGCCGCCTGGCGACACGCTTCGACCAGTTCATCCTCCGGCCAGCAGCCTTTAGGCGCCACCAGACGCAGATCCAGACCGGTGACCGCTGCGGCTTCCAGCATGCTGTTGCCCATGTTGTTGCGCGCGTCGCCAACATAGACCAGCGTCATTTCATTGAGCGTTTTGCCCGGCAGGTGTTCCTGCATGGTAAGCAGATCGGCCAGCAGCTGTGTAGGGTGAAATTCAGTGGTCAGGCCGTTCCACACCGGCACGCCAGCACATTCCGCCAGCGTCTCGACCAGCGACTGCCCGTAGCCGCGATACTGGATGCCGTCATACAGGCGGCCCAGCACGCGTGCGGTATCTTTCATCGACTCTTTATGACCAATCTGGCTACCGCTCGGGCCGAGATAGGTGACGTTAGCGCCCTGGTCGTAAGCGGCAACTTCGAAAGAGCATCGGGTACGGGTCGAGTCTTTTTCGAAGATGAGCGCGATATTTTTACCTTTCAGGTGCTGGGTTTCGCTGCCATTTTTCTTAGCGCGTTTTAATTCAGCAGCGAGGTTGAGTAAGGCAGTAATGTCGGCCGGGGTAAAATCGAGTAGCCGAAGGAAGTGGCGTTGAAAAAGCTGACTCATAACAGTCTCCAGTGCATCCATCCATGTTGAATGAAAATTCAATTTAAACGTATGATTATTCATTTTCAACCCCGACGCAAAGAAACTTTCCGTTTTGAGTAGTGGCGCGCCGGGCAGTGTGGGAAAATAGTTGTTTATTGCCGAACACTGAGGGGAATTCGCCATGGCATATGAAGCATTGCTGGAAGAGCAGCGTGAAGAGACGCGCCAGATCATTGAAGAGCTGCTGGAAGATGGCAGCGATCCCGATGCGCTCTATACCATTGAGCACCATCTCTCCTGCAACAACTTTGACTCGCTGGAAAAAGCAGCGGTTGACGCATTCAAGCTGGGCTACGAAGTCACCGAGCCGGAAGAGCTCGAACTGGAGGACGGCACCACGGTGATGTGCGTCGATATTCTCAGTGAATCTGCCCTGAAGCCTGAGCTGATTGACGCGCAGGTTGAGCAGCTGATTAACCTGGTAGGCAAATACAACGTCGACTATGACGGCTGGGGCACCTACTTTGAAGATCCAGACGCTGAAGATGAAGACGATGAAGATGACGGCGACGTTATCGACGACGACGAAGACACTGGCGTACGCCACTGATTTTGCTGGCGGAGCCGCGCGCTCCGCCCTGTTGCACTTCTGCTTTCTGAACCGATATGAACTACGCACCGCTGCTTGAACCTGTCCATCAGTTTCTTCTTTGCCGCACGCCGCAGGCCTGGATTGACGAGGCGTGTAAACCTGAAAACCTGACGCTGCTGCTGACCGACCATCTGGTCTGCGAACTGAAAGCGGCGCAGACGGCGACCTGGCTGATCCGTAAATATGTTGCCGACAAGCCGAGCGGCGAGGCGATTCTCGCCTGGCTGAAGCCTTATGAAGATTTTATCTTCCGTGAGCAGCCCGACAGCCAGTTTATTCGCGCCCACAAGAACCTGACCAAAAGCATCATCGTGCGCAACGAACTGCCCTGGGCTGACAACCTGGTCGAGAAAATGGTGCTGCTGATTAAAGAGGAGCTGCACCACTTTTATCAGGTATGGGAGATTATGCAGGCGCGCGGCATCGCCTATGAGAAAATTACGTCAAGCCGCTATGCAAAAGGGCTGCTGCGCGAAATCACCACACACGAGCCAGATACGCTGATCGATAAACTGATTTGCGGAGCCTACATTGAGGCACGTTCCTGCGAACGCTTTGCCAGCCTGGCGCCCTGTCTTGATGCAGAGCTGGCACGGTTTTATATCTCGCTGCTGCGCTCAGAAGCGCGCCACTACCAGGATTATCTGGCGCTGGCGGCTGAGATCGCACCAGGGGATATTGCGCCACGCGTCAGGGCGATTGGGGAGGCTGAGGCAAGGCTGATCAGCGAGCCGGATAGCGAATTACGTTTTCACAGCGGCGTGCCAGCCTGGTAACGGGTATGAGGTGCGCCGCTACTTTCAGGGCGCAGTAAAATAAAGAGGCGCGTGAAATAAATAAGTGAGCAAATAACAATTACCGTTAATTAAATAACAGAATAAAGCGGCTTATCCTGCGCGCCTGCTATTTATTTTGCGGTTCACCTCACGAAATTTTCTTTGCTTTCTGGTTTTTCCCCGCAGGGCGAGTATATTTTTCGCTATTAGGATTGTTATTTATAAAGCAAAACCTGATTCATCAGCGCCGCGTTGTCAGAATGCGGCCTGTGGGTCAGGTTTTTTTTGCTTCTGGCGCAGTAGAGCGTCATCTGGACAGGGGGGGACGGATATTCCTCATCCCCAGGGACGTCTCTGTTCGTACCTGTTAATAATTCAAGGAGTGAAAATGCACGCCAGGCTTATTATTTCCTTAATGATTCCGTTACTATTATCTCTGCAACCCGCTCAGGCGAAAACAGTTAATGCGTCGCGACCCTGGAAGGATAATCCTTTTCTGGACGATACGCATGTCGATCTCAGGTTACGCAATCACTGGAAATATTTAAAAGAGAACGAGGCGCAGCCGAAAGCCGTTCACAATGCGTGGGGACAGTCGGCGACGCTGAATTTTCGCTCCGGCTATTTGTGGCAGGTGTTCGGGTTTGACGCCAGCTATACCCGAGCGATCAGGTTGGGTGCCAGCGACTATTTCGCCTCACGCGGCCTGCTTTATGATGCAGGCGGAAACAGAAAGCGGGCTGACGCGCATGGCTTCAGCAAATTTGGTCAGCGTTATCTGAAGATAAAGCTGGATGAGAATGACCTGAAATTGCAGGCGAAAGCCGGATGGCAGGAGCTAAAAGATTTCGGCGTACTGACCACGACTAACAGGCTGTCTCGTAACAGTTATCTGGGTTACAGCGCGACGCTAAGTGGACAGGCGCTCAGGTTAGATGCGGCTTATATCACACGGGGGATCCGCCACGATTCGCCGAAAAGTCAGCCGCTGCAAACCAGTAATAAACAAACGATCCCGGCCGTTCTGACCGGGGGGCTCACCTGGCCAGGCTCACAGGCTCAGCTTGCCTATAGCTATGGCGAAGCCCGGCATTATCAGCGCCGCCATGTGATTGAGGGCCGCTATGCCTTTTCGCCGCACTGGCGTTTCTCCTCGCAGATTTATGGTAGCGAAGCGCTGGATAATTATAAAAGTATGCCGGCCAGTAAAAGAGAATTTGATAAACGCGCCTGGCACTATGTCGGCGAACTGCAATGGCAGCAGGAGAGCCTGACGCAAAAAGTGGCCGTCGCCTGGACGTCGGCAGCTAAACATAATGCCACAGGGTATTACGCCCGACCGATAACCAAAAATACCCGTGGTCGCTTTAATTCGCTGACGTCGGCAGGAAAAGATTATACCCGCAACAGAGAGTTGGCGCTGGTTTCGCTCACTGAATATGAAATGAGGAAGGGGGTATTCACTGGCCTGCAAATTAACTATGGGCAATTTAACTATCGTAATAACAGCGTGCGAACGGGCGAAATTGGATGGATTAATCATCTTCATGCGCCCCATCCCAGCCTGAATAATCTGTCTGTCTTTACGCTATTAAGCTATGGCTGGTCATATAAGAATAATAAAGAGACGCCGCTGCTTAACGCACAGGGGAAATATATGCGTTCGCCCTGCCTGGCGGCGGAGATAGGCATCGAATATAACTTCAACTTATTTAATTAAGGAAAGAGTCATGAATAAAATCATTAGCTTGCTGCTATTGCTGATATTAACCGGGTTCAACTGCATCCAGGGCGTTGCCGCCGATGTCACTCTCTACGTGACGCGGCACGGTAAAACGATGTTTAACAGCGTTCACCGGGCGCAGGGATGGGCGGACACCCCCCTGACCCCGGCGGGCGCTGAGGTGGCGCTGAGACTGGGAAAGGGTCTGCGAAACACTCCCTTTATCGCCGTCTGGTCCAGCGATGCGGGTAGAGCAAGAGAAACCGCACAGCTGATTATGCAGCCGTGGAAAACACCCCTGCCGCTACAAGAACTCAAGGGACTGCGGGAAGTGGGGTTTGGCTTGTATGAGGGCGATCTGGACAGGAACATGTGGAGCGATGCCGCGCGCCAGGCTGGCTTCGCATCGGAGGAGGCGTTGATGAACGCTTTTCGCGGCGGGAAGATTCACATCGATCGTATGATTAACGCCGTTCAACAGGCTGAGGCGACCGGCACCTCATCACTTAAAGGCATCAAATCCGCAGGTCAGGCTGAAAGCTATCAACAGGTGTCGTCGCGTATGGTCAACAGCCTGACCGAGATTGCGAAACAGGCGCAGCAGCAGGGCGGCGGCAATGTGCTGGTCGTCACGCACGGTATGGCGATCGCTTCACTTATCTATGCGCTCGGCGATACCTCGCTGGATCACCCGCTCGCTAATGCCAGCGTGACCCGCCTGCGCTATACCGACGCGGGTAAATTCGTTATTGAGGCGGTCGATGACCAGAGCTATATCAACGGCGGCTCATAAAACGCGCAGCATTCGTACTTCACAGTCGCCGTGACCGGTACAGCCGAGCGCATTGTCGATGCGCGCAAAACCCAGCGACTCATAGAGTTTGATCGCACGCGTTAAGCTGCCGGTAGTCTCCAGATAGCAGCGGCGAAAACCGTGCTGGCGCGCATGCGCCATGGCACGCAGGGCCAGCTCGCGCGCCACGCCAAAGCCGCGCACGTCCGGCAGGAAATACATCTTTTGCAGCTCACAGATGTCGGGTGCGCTACAGGCGAGCGGGGCGATACCGCCGCCGCCCATCACCTTTCCCTGATGCTCGACAACCCAGTAGGCGCTGTGCTCCGCGCTATAGAGTTCATACAGGCTGTCGAGCTGCGGATCGGCGACGGTATAGCCTTTATCCGCGGTCAGGCCGAACTCGGCCGAGACGGTGCGGATCACCCGCGCGATATGAGGATTGTCGGTCGCGCTGATGGGGCGAAGCGCAAGCGCAAGCCGCAAGGTGGAGGTCGTCATAATCTTTTCCGGTTAAAATAATAAAGCCGGGCAAGCCCGGCTTTGATTTTTAAGCTGTCAGACTCAGACGATTACAATGCCGCAATCACAGCCTGTTGTTCAATCAGTTTTGCTTTTGACTGTTCCAGTTCGCTCATGCGCTCGCGCTCTTTCGCTACGACGGCTTCTGGCGCACGCGCCACAAAGCCTTCATTCGCCAGCTTGACCTGAATCTTTTCAATTTCAACGTCAAGTTTGCCCAGCTCTTTTGCCAGACGCTCCAGCTCTGCGGCTTTGTCGACCAGACCAGCCATCGGGATCAGCAGCTCGGCACCTTCAACGATTTTCGTCACGGACACCGGACCTTTTTCGCCAGCAGGCAGAACGGTCAGGCTCTCCAGACGCGCCAGGCGCGACAGGAAGTTACGGTTCTGCTCCACGCGACGCAGCGCCGCCGGAGAACAGTCGCGCAGCAGCACGTCGAGCGGCTTGCTCAGGGCAATGTTCATCTCGGCACGAATATTACGCACCGCAACGATCGCCTGTTTCATCCACTCAATGTCCGCCATCGCTTCCGCATCTTCTTTCGCCGCGTCGTACTGCGGGAAAGGTTGCAGCATGATGGTGTCGTCGCTGATGTTTTTCAGCACTTTCACACGCTGCCAGATGGTCTCGGTGATAAACGGAATGATCGGGTGGGCGAGACGCAGCAGCGCTTCCAGCACCGTTACCAGCGTATTACGCGTGCCGCGCAGTTCTGCTTCACTGCCGTTGTTCATCACTGGCTTGGTCAGCTCCAGATACCAGTCGCAGAACTGGTTCCAGGTGAAGTCATAAAGGATATTTGCCGCGATGTCGAAGCGATAACTGTCCAGCGCTTCGCGGTACGCTTTCACGGTGCTGTTGAACTCGGCGAGGATCCAGCGATCCGCCAGCGACAGCGTCATCTCACCGCCGTTCTGACCGCAATCCTGATCTTCGGTGTTCATCAGCACGAAGCGGCTGGCGTTCCACAGTTTGTTACAGAAGTTGCGGTAGCCCTCAAGGCGCTTCATATCCCAGTTGATATCGCGACCGGTTGAGGCCAGCGCTGCCAGAGTAAAGCGCAGCGCATCGGTGCCTGACGGCTCGATACCGTTCGGGAACTGCTTCTCAGTGCGCTTGCGGATCTTCTCCGCCAGCTGCGGCTGCATCATATTGCCGGTGCGTTTCTCCAGCAGATCGTCCAGCGAGATGCCGTCAACCATATCCAGCGGGTCAATCACGTTACCCTTGGATTTCGACATCTTCTGGCCTTCTTCGTCGCGGATCAGACCGGTCATATAGACGGTCTTGAACGGCACCTGCGGTTTGCCATTCTCATCTTTGATGAAGTGCATGGTCAGCATGATCATGCGGGCAATCCAGAAGAAGATGATGTCGAAGCCGCTTACCAGCACGCTGGTCGGGTGGAAGGTGCGCAGCGCCTCGGTGTTTTCCGGCCAGCCCAGCGTAGAGAAAGTCCACAGGCCAGAGGAGAACCAGGTGTCGAGCACGTCGTCATCCTGACGCAGCGCAACGTCTGCGCTCAGGTTATTCTCGCTACGCACTTCCTCTTCGGTGCGGCCAACATAGACGTTGCCGTCATTGTCGTACCATGCCGGAATGCGGTGACCCCACCACAGCTGACGCGAGATACACCAGTCCTGAATATCACGCATCCAGGAGAAATACATGTTTTCATACTGCTTCGGTACGAACTGGATATCACCGTTTTCGACCGCTTCAACCGCCACTTTCGCCAGCGGTGCGGTACGCACGTACCACTGATCGGTCAGCATCGGCTCAATCACCACGCCGCCGCGATCGCCGTAAGGAACGGTCAGGTCGTGGGGTTTGATCTCATCCAGCAGACCCAGCTCGTCCACGGCGGCAACGATCGCCTTACGCGCGGCAAAGCGCTCCATTTTCTGGAACTGTGCCGGGATCTCATCGGAGCAGGCGTCGCTGACTTCGCCATTGGTGTCATACACCTGGGCACGTTCGCGGATATCGCCATCAAAGGTCAGGATGTTGATCATCGGCAGCTTGTGACGACGGCCAACTTCATAGTCGTTGAAGTCGTGCGCCGGGGTGATTTTCACGCAGCCGGTGCCTTTCTCCATATCAGCGTGTTCGTCGCCGACGATCGGGATGCGGCGATTGACCAGCGGCAGGATCACCTCTTTGCCGATCAGATCTTTGTAACGCGGATCTTCCGGGTTAACTGCCACGCCGGTATCGCCCAGCAGGGTTTCCGGACGCGTGGTCGCAACCACCAGATAATCGTGGCCTTCAGCGGTTTTTACACCGTCCGCCAGCGGATAGCGGATGTGCCACATTGAGCCTTTGCTCTCGCGGTTTTCCACTTCCAGATCGGAGATAGCGGTGCGTAGCTTCGGATCCCAGTTAACCAGGCGCTTGCCGCGGTAGATCAGGTTCTCTTTATAGAGGCGAACAAACACCTCTTTCACGGCATTAGACAGGCCTTCATCCATGGTGAAGCGCTCGCGCTCCCAGTCCACGGAGTTGCCAAGGCGGCGCATCTGGCGGGTAATGGTGCCGCCTGATTCTGCCTTCCACTGCCAGATTTTGTCGATGAAGGCGTCGCGACCGTAGTCCTGGCGCGTTTTGCCCTCTTCAGCGGCAATTTTACGCTCGACGACCATCTGGGTGGCGATACCCGCATGGTCAGTACCCGCCTGCCACAGCGTGTTTTTGCCCTGCATGCGCTGGTAGCGGATCATGGTGTCCATAATGGTCTGCTGGAAGGCGTGACCCATATGCAGGCTGCCGGTGACGTTCGGCGGCGGGATCATGATGCAGAAGCTTTCCTGGCTGGTGTCGCCGTTAGGCTTGAAATAGCCTTGCTCTTCCCAGTGCTCGTAAAGCGGCTGCTCGATGTCTTGCGGGTTATATGTTTTTTCCATTTCTGCTATGTCGTTTGCGGCTGCGGCGGCGTGGCCGTATTCAATTGGAAACCAACGCTGCGGTACGCTTTATAGCGGTCGCGCGCCAGCTGTTTCTGAGACTCTTCGTAGGGTACGAAGTCTATCACTTCATGGAAAGCAGTAGCAAAATCTGCAAACTGCGGCAGCAGGCTGATCAGCAAATCGCGCGGCGAGCTGCCGCGGCGCTGCGGCCAGGCCAGCTCGACCGGCGCGCCGTAGCGCGGACCTTCGCCTGCCAGATTATGTGGCACGAAAGCGTTAGCCGGACGCTGCCAGAGCGCCTCATCGAGACGAATGGCCTGCTGCTCGTTTTCACAGGCGATCAAAATACGTTTGCCCGCCCGCCAGCGCGTTTCCGCCAGATCGCACACCAGCGCCTCAATAGCGCTCAGCTCATCGCTGTGCACGTCCGATTCCATTACGTAGAAAGTTGCGTTTTTCATGGAAAGGCCTTGTGGGTGAGAGATGAGGATATTACCAGCTAAGGCGCGCGGTCGCACTTCCCGATGAGGTTGATATGGCGTCGGTGGTGGTATTAATCAATGCGCGCCGCCTTGCAGAGCGGCGCGCAGCGAAGCTTAGTCGTCGCCGTTAAGACCGGCACGATTCAGCAGGAACTGCGACAGCATCGGCACCGGACGGCCGGTTGCGCCTTTGGCCTTGCCCGAGCGCCAGGCGGTACCCGCAATATCCAGATGCGCCCAGTTATATTTACGCGCAAAGCGCGCCAGGAAGCAGGCGGCAGTGATAGCGCCACCGGGACGACCGCCGATGTTGGCCATGTCCGCGAAGTTGGATTCCAGCTGCTCCTGGTACTCATCCGCCATCGGCAGACGCCAGGCGCGGTCGCCAGACTGTTCAGACGCGCCGATCAGCTCGTGCGCCAGCGGATTATGATTCGACAGCAGACCGCTGACGTGATGGCCCAGCGCGATAACGCAGGCACCGGTCAGCGTCGCCACGTCGATGACCACTTCAGGATCGAAGCGCTCAACGTAGGTCAGGGCGTCACACAGCACCAGACGGCCTTCCGCATCGGTATTCAGCACTTCTACCGTCTGACCCGACATGGTTGTCAGCACATCACCCGGACGCATTGAGCGGCCGTCGGGCATATTTTCACAGCCGGCCAGTACGCCCACCACGTTAAGCGGCAGGTTTAGCTCGGCCACCATGCGCATCACGCCATAGACCGAGGCTGCACCGCACATGTCATACTTCATCTCGTCCATCGAGTCGGCAGGCTTAATAGAGATACCGCCGGAGTCGAAGGTCAGGCCTTTACCTACCAGCACAACAGGGCGCGCCTCTTTATCAGGATGGCCTTTATACTCAATGACCGACATCAGCGACTCGTTCTGCGAGCCGGCGCCCACGGCGAGGTAGGCGTTCATGCCCAGCTCTTTCATCTGCTGTTCGCCGATGACGCGCGTGGTGACGTTCTGGCTGTAGGCATCGGCCAGCTGGCGTGCCTGCGAGGCGAGGTAGGCGGGATTGCAGATATTAGGCGGCATATTGCCGAGGTCTTTCGCGGCCTTCACGCCCGCAGCAACCGCCAGACCGTGCTGGATGGCGCGCTCGCCGCTGGTCAGCTCGCGACGGGTCGGCACGTTAAACACCAGCTTGCGCAGCGGACGGCGCGGCTCCGTTTTATTGCTTTTCAGCTGATCGAAGTTATAAAGCGCTTCTTTGGAGGTTTCGACTGCCTGGCGCACTTTCCAGTAGGTATTGCGGCTTTTCACGTGCAGTTCGGTCAGGAAGCAGACAGCCTCCATCGATCCGGTGTCATTCAGCGTATTGATGGTTTTCTGAATAACCTGCTTGTACTGGCGCTCATCCAGTTCGCGCTCCTTGCCGCAGCCAATCAGCAGAATGCGCTCGGAAAGAATATTGGGCACGTGATGCAGCAGCAGCGTCTGGCCCACTTTGCCTTCCAGTTCGCCGCGGCGCAGCAGGGCGCTGATGTAGCCATCGCTAATTTTATCTAATTGTTCGGCGATCGGCGACAGACGACGCGGCTCGAAAACACCGACAACAATGCAGGCACTGCGCTGTTTTTCCGGGCTTCCGCTTTTTACACTGAACTCCATGCACTCTCCTGAATCTTAAAGACAACAGCCGCCGCTGCCGCTAGAATGGTCCGCTTGTTACCATATGGGCAAAAAGTTTGTTGGTAATCAACGTTCGCGCTACGTTTAGTGTGGCAATGCATTAATTTTCACCACCCTAACGCGTTTGTCATACCATTTTAGCTGCGACACTGGCTGTTGATGAAGAAAAATGGCTAATAAGCGTTGAAACTAGCGATTTTCCTGCAAAAAGACAAGTTATCACAGGCGTACTAAGCGTGATCATCATTAGATATCTGGTTCGGGAAACGCTCAAAAGCCAGCTGGCTATCCTTTTTATCCTGCTACTTATCTTCTTTTGTCAGAAGTTAGTGCGGATTTTAGGGGCTGCGGTGGACGGCGAAATCCCAACAAATCTTGTTCTGACTCTGTTAGGGCTCGGCGTGCCTGAAATGGCACAACTTATCCTGCCGTTAAGCCTGTTTCTGGCGATTCTGATGACGCTGGGCAAGCTTTATACCGACAGCGAAATCACCGTCATGCACGCCTGCGGATTAAGCAAAGGCGTGCTGGTAAAGGCCGCAATGATACTGATGCTCTTTACCTCGATTGTGGCGGCGGTGAATGTCATCTGGCTTGGCCCCTGGTCCTCGCGTTATCAGGACGAGGTGACGCAAAATGCCAAAGCCAACCCGGGAGCAGCGGCGCTGGCGGCGGGGCAATTCCAGAGCTCCAGCGACGGCAATTCGGTGCTGTTCATTGAAAACGTCAAGGGCAACCAGTTCGGCAACGTGTTCCTGGCGCAGCTGCGCACCAAAGGCAACGCGCGTCCGTCGGTTGTGCTGGCGGACAGCGGGCATATGGAGCAGCGTAAAGACGGTTCTCAGGTCGTCACCCTGGATAAGGGCACACGATTTGAGGGCACCGCGATGCTGCGTGATTTCCGTATCACCGATTTCACCCATTATCAGGCGCTGGTGGGCTATAAAGAGGCAACGCTCGATCCGAATGACGCCGAGCAGTCTGGTCTTACTACGCTGCTCAGCAACGATACGCCCGCGTTCCGCTCGGAACTGCACTGGCGTCTGACGCTGATCTTTTCGGTGCTGATTATGGCGCTGATGGTGGTGCCGCTTAGCGTGGTCAATCCGCGTCAGGGCCGCGTGCTGTCGATGCTGCCTGCTATGCTGCTCTATCTGATCTTCTTCCTGCTGCAAAGCTCCCTGAAGTCAAATGCGGCAAAAGGGCGACTCGATCCGGCAGTCTGGATGTGGGCGGTGAATATCGGCTATCTGCTGCTGGCCGTGGCGCTTAACCTGTGGGATACGGTGCCGATGCGCCGCGTACGCGCCCGCTTCAGCCGCGGAGGGTCCGTCTGATGTTTCGCGTTCTCGACCGTTATATCGGTAAAACGATATTCAACACCATCATGCTGACGCTGTTCATGCTGGTGTCACTCTCGGGCATCATCAAGTTTGTTGATCAGCTACGCAAAACCGGGCAGGGTGCCTATACCGCGCTCGCGGCCGGTTACTACACGCTGCTCAGCGTGCCGAAAGACATTGAGATCTTCTTCCCGATGGCGGCGCTGCTGGGTGCGCTGCTGGGCCTTGGCACGCTGGCGCAGCGCAGCGAGCTGGTGGTCATGCAGGCGGCGGGGTTTACCCGTATGCAGGTTGCCCTGTCGGTAATGAAAACCGCAATTCCACTGGTGCTGTTGACCATGGCCATTGGCGAGTTTCTGGCCCCAGCGGGTGAGCAGATGGCGCGCAACTATCGCGCGGCGCAGCTCTACGGTGGCGCGCTGGTCTCTACGCAAAATGGCCTGTGGGCAAAGGATGGCAATAACTTCATCTATATCGAACGCGTGCGCGGCGATAATCAGCTCGACGGTGTAAGCATCTACAACTTCAACGATGACCGTCGCCTGAAAAGCGTGCGCTATGCGGCCAGTGCCACCTGGGATCAAACAAGTAAGCGCTGGAAGCTGACGCAGGTTGATGAGTCCGATTTGAACGATCCGAAGCAAATCAGCGGTTCACAGAGCCTGAGCGGCGAATGGAAAACCAGCCTGACGCCAGACAAGCTCGGCGTGGTGGCGCTTGATCCGGATGCGCTGTCCATTCGCGGCCTCTATAACTACAGCAAATACCTGACGCAGAGCGGCCAGGAGTCGGGACGCTACCGGCTCAATATGTGGAGCAAGATTTTCCAGCCGCTGTCGGTGGCGGTGATGATGCTGATGGCGCTGTCGTTTATTTTTGGTCCGCTGCGCAGCGTGTCAATGGGCGTGCGCGTGGTCACCGGCATCAGTTTCGGCTTCCTGTTCTACGTACTGGACCAGATCTTTGGCCCACTCAGTCTGGTCTATGGACTGCCGCCGGTTATGGGCGCTATCCTGCCCAGCGCTGCGTTCTTCGCTATCAGCCTGTTTTTGCTCATTAAGCGGCGTTAAACGCTTCCTCCTGCACATAAAGGCCGCATTTTGCGGCCTTTTTCTCATAACAGGCTTTCCGCTACTCGCCGTTACCGGTCTCGCTAATGACGGCTGTTTTCATCTGTGTCAGGCTCTGCGCATGTTTTTTCAGCGTCAGGAAAGATGAAGAAAACAGCACGCCAACCCCGCACGATGCAACCTTTCGGCACGTTCTCAGCCATCCGGATGTGGCGCGCGACTTTATGCAGATTCATCTGCCTGCCGAACTGCTTGCCGTCTGCGATCTTGCTTTGTCCGCACACTGGCACAGCGCATACCGCAACAGGAGGACGCACTGATGACGATCGCAGAACAACTGAAGCAGGAAGGCCATAAAGAGGGCATGCTGAAAGGGCGGATCGAAGGCATGCTGGAAGGGCGGCTTGACGTCGCACGCACTCTGCTGTTGATGAAGATGCCACGCAAGACGATCCTGCAGGCCACAGGGCTGACAGAGGAAGAGCTGGCCCACATCAGCGTCAGCTAACTCTCTGCCGCCGCCGTTTGTCTACTCCGGCCTGGTAAACAGACCCGCTTCAGAGGCGGGTTCTGTCTGTAAAGCAAAACCTGTTAACGCACCAGCAGCGGCCACAGCGCCGGAAGCTGCGACAGCAGATAGAGAATTAGCCCAATCGTGCCGCCAACCAGCGTGCCATTGATGCGGATGAACTGTAAATCCTTGCCGATATTTAGCTCAATCTGCTGCGACATATCGCGCGCGTCCCAGCTCTTCACGGTATCGCTAATGTGACGCGTCAGAAAAGCCGCAAACTCGGGCGCAACGCTGCGGGCGGCATCTTCCAGATGGCGATTCATCGAGGCACGCAGCGCATCGTCGCGCGCCAGGTTTTCGCCCAGCCACAGCGCTGCCAGACGTACCTTCTCCTGCACGCGCGACTCTTCGCTGTTCAGATCCGCTTTCAGCCAGGCGCGCAGATCGTTCCACAGCTCGCCAATGTAGCGGTTGAGCGAAGCATCCTCTTTAATCCAGCGTTTGATCTCTTCGGCGCGAGCGGCCATGTCAGGATCGTGTTTCAGCTTCTCAATCAGCCGATCCACCGCACGATTGAAGCCGAGACGCAGCTCGTGGCCCTGATCGGCTGCCACATCGTCCAGCACAGAATCTACCGCATTAGCGACCAGTTCGGCACTGTGCTCACCCAGCCATTCGGTCGGCAGTACTTTCGCTTTGAGGGGGTGTTCGCGCTTCAGCCAGCGCACAATCTGCAGGGCGATAAAATCACGCGTCGCGGGTTTATGCAGCAGGCGTAATAGCTGCGCTATCGCCGCGTCCAGCAGCTCCTGATGGCGGTTATTTTTTGTCAGGCTCTCCAGCAGCACCGCGCTGGTCTGTGAAAGATCAACTTTATCGATGGCGCGATGCACCGCGCGCCGCATAAAAGACTGAATGCGCGCATCGTCAGTCAGGTCAAGAAAGCCGCGCATCACCTGTAGCAGGTGACGCCCGATGCGGTCAGCGTTGCCCGGCGCGTTAAGCCACTGCGCCAGCATCTGCGCCGGATCGTGACGGCGAATCAGCGCCAGCAGCGAGTCGGTATCAAGGAATTTTTCCTGTACGAAACGGCCAAGATTGTCGCCGATGCGGTCTTTATTGCGGGGAATAATCGCCGTATGGCGGGAGACAAACGGCACCGGCACGCGGCGAAAAAGCGCCACCACGGCGAACCAGTCGGCCAGTGCACCCACCATCGCCGCTTCAGCAATGGCTTTTACGCCGCTGACCCAGAAGCCAGGCGGCAGAAAAAGTGTGACGATAAAGGTCGCGGCGGCCAGCAGCAGCAGGCTCAGCGCCAGACGTTTGGTCCGTTTTAGTTCACGTAATTTGTCCATGCACACAGCTTAGCAGAGGCCAAACCGCTGCGGAAATAGCCTCAGCGACGACGGCCCCCCAGCAGATTGCCCAGTACGCCACGAATAATCTGGTTGGCAATCTGGCGCGTAGCGCTTTTTGCCACGCTCTGCACGATGCCGTCATGTTTACCGCCGCGCGGGCCGGTATGGCCAAACAACACCTCTTTCAGACCGCCGAGAATGCCGCTGTCCACGTCGACACTATTGCCTTTCGCCTGCGGCGCACTCGCCTGCTCGCTGGCGCTTTGCACCTTCTGATGCAGCATCTCAAAGGCGGATTCGCGGTCGATCTCCTCATCATATTTTCCCGACAGCGGCGAGTGGTTGATGAGACCGTTGCGTTCATCAGGGCTGACCGGTCCCATACGCGAGCCGGGCGCAATCACCATGGCGCGCTCGACGACAGACGGGCTGCCTTTTTCATCAAGAAAAGAGATCAGCGCTTCGCCGGTGCCCAGCGCCTGGATCGCTTCAACGGTATTGATGGCAGGGTTACTGCGCAGCGTTTCAGCCGCGCTCTTCACGGCCTTCTGGTCTTTCGGCGTAAAGGCGCGCAGCGCATGCTGGACGCGGTTGCCGAGCTGGCCCAGCACGCTATCGGGAACGTCGGCAGGATTCTGGGTAACAAACCAGACGCCAACGCCTTTAGAACGGATCAGGCGGATGACCTGCTCAACTTTCTCCAGCAGCACCGGCGGCGCGTCGTTAAACAGCAGATGCGCCTCGTCAAAGAAGAACACCATCTTTGGCTTTTCCAGATCGCCCGCTTCCGGCAGGTGTTCATAGAGCTCCGACAGCAGCCACAGCAGGCTGGTGGCATAGAGCTTCGGCTGCTGACAGAGCTTATCGGCCGCAAGGATGTTGATAACGCCTTTACCGTCGCCGTCAACGCGCATCAGATCGCGAATATCGAGCATCGGCTCGCCAAAAAAGTGTTCCGCACCCTGCTGCTCGAGCGCCAGCAGCCCACGCTGAATTGCCCCCACCGAGGCGCTGTTAATGTTGCCGTACTGCGTCTGAAAGCTTTTGGCGTTTTCGCCAATATAGTGCGTCATGGCGCGCAGATCTTTGAAATCGAGCAGCAGTAATCCCTGGTCATCGGCAATGCGAAAGATGATCTGCAACACGCCGCTCTGGATCTCATTAAGATTAAGCAGCCGCGCCAGCAGCAGCGGGCCGAGATCGGAAACGGTGGCGCGCAACGGGTGGCCCTGTTCGCCAAACACATCCCACAGCACAACGGGGCTTCGCTGCGGCTGCCAGTCACTGACGCCAATTTTTGCCAGCCGCGCCAGCAGTTTCTCACCGCCTGCGCTCTCTGCAGCCACGCCGGTCAGATCGCCTTTGACGTCCGCCATAAACACCGGCACGCCCGTCATGGAAAAGGACTCTGCCAGCTTTTGCAGCGTAACGGTTTTGCCGGTGCCGGTCGCGCCGGTAATCAAACCGTGGCGGTTGGCCATAGCAGGCAGCAAATGTAGTTTTACGTCGGGCGTCTGGGCAATAAGTAGCGGGGCAGTCATAGTGGCACTCTCTGGCAAAAGGTCATGCCTGTAGAATAGCAAGCGGTGCGGGTTAAGGAGAGAGGTTTGTGCTGATACGGCGGCGGGAGAGTCGCACCGGCAGGGGGCTGCGCGCGGCATTGCTTTCACGCGCAGCGCGAGAAGATTACTTCTCTACCTTATCCAGCAGCAGCATGCTGACGCCGATACCCTGCCTGACGTTGCTGAGGTTCTTACGCACCGCCACCTGCTGTGCACCTTGCAAAATGGTCACATACGGCGAATTCTGCTGCAGTTCGGTTTGCAGGTGGGTGTAGAGCGCACGGCGCTGCGTTGCGTCGCTTTCGCCTGCCGCCTTACGCGTCTCAGCGCTCAGCTCGGGGATCTCCCAGCCGACGCGCCACGCCAGCGTTTTAGGCCCACCAGGGACGTTAAAGGCGAAGGCGCTGGCATTGGTGTTAGGGTCAATATAGTCCGCGCCCCAGTAGATAAAGATCGACTGGAAATCACGGCCGCGCATTTTGCTCCACAGTTCCGACTCCGCCACCGGCTGAATATCAAGGCTGATGTCCGCTTTGGCAAAGCTGGCCTGTAATGCCTGTGCCACGTCGATATAGGGGGGCTGATTGATCACCGTCAGGGCGATATGCGTGCCAGGGGCAATACCGCCACGCTTCAGCACTGCTTTTGCCTTTTCTGTGTCGTAATGAAACGGTGTGGTATTGAGCGCGCCGTCAAAGCCATCCGGTAAAAAGCTCTGGTGAATGCGATACTGACCTTTCAGCAGCTGACTGGCAATCGCGTCATAGTCTACCAGCCAGCGTGCCGCCTGCCACAGCGCCGGATTGCCGAGCGCGGGCTGTTTCGCGTCTTTGGTGTTGAAGCCGAGATAATAAATCAGGGTCGACGGGAAGGTGTCGATACGCACGCCGGCATCGTTTTTCAGGGCTGCAATCTGATCGGGGCCGAGCTGGTAGGCGACATCAACGTCACCCTGCTGCACCAGCAGACGACGCGTGCCGGGATCGGACACGCCTTTCAGCAGCACGCGTTTCAGGTGCGGCGGTGGATTTGCATGCGGGTTGGCTTCCAGCAGCAGCGCCTGTAACGGCACAAACTGTTTGATGGCGAAGGCACCGCTGCCCGCTGAGTGAGTTTTGAGCCAGCCGTTGCCGGTGTCGTTACTGGCGGCGTGCTGTAATGCGGTTTTGCTGTCGACAACTGAACCAACCGGCGCGGTCAGCAGGCGCAGTGCCAGATCCTGTCCGATCTGTGCAGGCCAGCGGATCTCCAGCTGATGCTCATTGATCACCGTAAACTGGCTGTCCACATTCGCTGGCGTCCAGCCAAACTCGGCGAGGATAAAAGAGGGCGCTTTATTCAGTTTCACCGCGCGCGTCAGGGAGAAGACCACATCCTGCGCCGTCACCGGATTACCGCTGGCGAAATGCGCGTCAGGGTTGAGGTTAAAGATCAGGCTGTGCGGCGTGGTGCCCGGCTGCCAGCTATGTGCCAGCAGCGGTGAGAGTTTTTGCGGATCGTTTTCATCCGGCTCAGCCAGCGTCTGGTAAACATTACGCAGGCTGCTGTTGCTGACCGTTTCAAAACTTTCGGCCGGATCAAAACTGATGATGCCATCAAGCGGCACGGCGATTACCAGCGTTTCTTTTGGCGTGCTGGCGTGCACCGCTGGCGCCAGGGTCAGCGCGGCTGCAAGCAAGAGCAAAACATGTCGCATAGGAGATCTATCCTGAGTGGTTGATACGCCTACTCTATCCGGCGCGTCCCGGCGTCAAAATGCTGCTTTGTTATGAGCTTTGCATAAAAAAATCGTCCGGGCTTTCAGCCAGGCCTTAACGCATCAGGCGACTGTTAGCGAAATAAATTAATCTGTTTTTGTTTACGCGGGCAACAGCACTGTCCGTTTACCGCCCTTGGCCTCTCCTGTTTTTCATGTACGGCGTAATAACCGTCCATGCTGCATTAAGCATCAGGAAACTAGCCTGGTATGGAAGTATGATTTTTTTTCATTGATTATTTAATGCGACTGTCACGATACGAAAATAAAACAGGCGCTGCGCATAAAAATTGCGGGGAAATAATCCGCGATTATGTGGTTTTAAACAAAATTACAGTGGCTAACACCTGTTACCGATACGCAACCATTTAATAACACGATGATAATTTTTCACTAAAACACACCCTGACTTTAATTGTTACATCCAGACATATCTATATCCCTAATATTGCCGCGGAAATAACCGATAAGATTTGTGTTTAACAAATATATTACTTCTATAGCAAGTGAGAGTCGTGCGGCTATGCTTCTTGAAAAACCCACCACCAGACGAAAGTTTTTGCTCGGGTCTTTACTGGCATTGCCATTAAGCGATCTGGTTTTAAAAGGACTGACTGCGGCGCAGGCAGCGGAAATGGCCGCGCCTGATCTGGCCGATTATAAACCGGGCTTCTTCAGCGCGGATGAGTGGCAGTTTATTCTGGCCGCGACCGATCGCCTGATCCCGGCAGGCGGTAAAGGCAAGGCGCCCGGCGCGCTGGAGACCAACGTGCCGATCTTTATCGACCAGCAGCTGCAAACCAGCGAGTTCGGCGATGAAATCTACATGCAGGGCCCGTTCAATGTGCACGCGGACGCCACCTTCGGCTACCAGATCCCGTTCACACCGCAGCAGATGTACCACACCGCGATCAAGCTGGTGACTGACTGGGTACAGACCACCTACAGCAAGTCGTTTCATCAGCTCACGCTGGAAGAGAAAGATGACGTGTTGACCAGACTCAACAAAAACGGCATCGACTTCGCTGCGCTAGGCGAAGGCAATATGAAAGCGTCACAGTTCTTCAGCCAGCTGCTCTCAGATACTAAACACGGTTATCTCGCGGATCCGATGTATGGCGGCAATAAGGGCATGAAAGCCTGGATCGCCATCGGCTTTCCCGGCGCGCGCGCCAGCTTCACCGAATGGGTGAAGCAGCATAACGTGCCCTATCCGCTGGGACCGGTCAGCCTTTTGGGTGAACGCGCTTAACGGCGTTGAATCAGGTATTTGAGACAGGATTATCATGGCACAGATTACTAAAAAAGAAGTCGACGTCGTCGTTTGCGGCCTCGGCTGGGCCGGCTCGCTGATGAGCATTGAACTGGCACTGGCCGGCCTCGAAGTGCGCGCGTTAGAGCGCGGCGGCGAGCGCGACTACCCCGACTTCGCCTACCCGAAACCGGCTGACGAATACGCCTATAACGTGCGTAATAAAGTGTTCGCGACGCCAAAAGAAGTGGCGGTCACCGTGCGCTACGACACCACCCAGACGGCGCTGCCGACTCGCAAATGGGGCGCATTCGCACCAGGCACCGGCGTGGGTGGCGCAGGCATGCACTGGACGGCGGTGTTGATCCGTCCTACCCCGACCGACATCAAGCTGAAAAGCTATGTGGATGAGGCCTACAAGCCAGGCATCCTGCAGGAAGATATGCGCGTGATGGATTTCCCCTTCAGCTGGGATGAGATCGAGCCCTACTTCTACAAGTTTGAACTGATCTGCGGTCAGTCGGGCACCACCGGCAACCTGCGCGGTCAGATTCTGGAAGGGGGCGATCCGTTCGAAGGCCCGCGCTCTGAGCCTTACCCGCTGCCGGCGCTGGAAGACACGCTGAACAACGTGATGTTCAAAGAGGCGGCAACGAAGCTGGGCTACCATCCGTTCCCGAACCCGTCGGCGTGTGTGTCACGTGCGTGGAAAAACCCCTACGGCAACCAGATCGCGCCCTGCAACTACTGCGGCTATTGCTCAAAGTATCCGTGCCTGAACTACTCCAAAGCGTCACCGCAGACCGCCGTGATGGATGCGCTGAAGCGTCTGCCGAACTTCTCCTATGAAGTGCATGCGGAAGTGGTGAAGGTCGTGCTACACGACGACAAGAAAACCGCCAAAGGCGTGATCTACTACGACGTTGACGGTAACGAAGTCTTCCAGCCGGCGAAGATTGTGGTGCTCTCCAGCTTCCAGCTCTATAACGTGCGTCTGATGCTGCTCTCCGGCATCGGCAAGCCGTACAACCCGATCACCGAAGAAGGCGTGGTCGGGCGCAACTACGCCTTTCTGTCAAACGGCGGTGCGACCCTGTTCTTCAAGGACAAAAACTTCAACCCGTACGCCACCGCAGGCGCCACCGGCCAGATGTTCAACGACATCTCGCCAGGCAACTTCGACGGTCCGGGCCTGGGCTTCCTTGGCGGCGCGAAGATCCACAGTTCACAGGCCACCGGTACGCCGATCGCCACCGCGCTGCCAAAAGGCACGCCGAGCTGGGGAATGGGCTACAAAGAGGGGCTGGAAGAGTGGTATGGCCATTCTATGAAGATCAGCATCACCACGACCTGCCAGTCGTACCGCGATGTTTATCTCGATCTGGATCCCAACTACACCGATCACCGTGGCCAGCCGCTGCTGCGCATGACCTTTAACTGGAAACAGAACGAGCTCAGGCTGCAACAGTATCTGAAAGGCATTGTTGGCAATATCAGTAAAGAACTGAACCCGGACAGCATGAGCATGAGCTTCCTGCCGATGGACGCCAACTTCGACCTGACCAAATATGTCTCGACCCACAACGTGGGCGGCGCGGTAATGGGCGACAACCCGCAAACCTCTGCGCTGAACAAGTATCTGCAGAGCTGGGACGTGCATAACGTGTTTGTACCGGGCGGTAACGCCTTCCCGCAGAACTTCCAGGCGAACCCGACCGATACCATCGGTGCGATTACGCTGATGGCGGCGCAGGCGATCAAGGAACAGTATCTGAAAAACCCCGGCCCACTGGTACAGGCATAAGCATATGAAACTGAAATCATTGTTACTCGCCAACGCCGTGCTGCTGGGATGCATGGTGAGTCAGGCGCATGCGGAAGATGAGGCCCAGCTCATCAGGAAGGGCGAATACCTGTCGCGTCTCGGCGACTGTATGGCCTGCCACTCTGTCGCGGGCAAGCCGGACTATTCCGGCGGGCTGGCGATTGAGTCGAACCTTGGCACCATCTATTCGACCAACATCACGCCGGACAAAGCGCACGGTATCGGCAACTACAGCGAGCAGCAGTTCTCTGACGCGGTGCGCAAAGGCGTGCTGGCGAACGGATCCCGTCTCTATCCGGCGATGCCGTACCCGGACTACGCCAAAATCAGCGATGAAGATATGCACGCGCTCTATGTCTACTTCATGAAGGGCGTGCAGCCGAGCGCCGAGCAGCCGCCGGAGACCAGCCTGAGCTTTCCGTTCAGCCAGCGCTGGGGCATGCGTTTCTGGAACTGGGCCTTTACCAGCGACAAGCCGTTCCAGCCGATCGGCGGTGCCTCTGATGAGATTAACCGCGGTGCCTATATCGTTGAGAGCCTCGGCCACTGCGGCAGCTGCCATACGCCGCGCGGCTTTGGCATGAACGAGAAGGCGCTCGACAGCGGCGATGCGACGTTCCTGGCGGGCGGCAGCCTGAACAACTGGGAGGTGCCGTCGCTGCGCGGTCTGCCGCGCTGGAGCGAGCAGGAGATCGTCGACTACCTGCAGACCGGCCGCAACGACAAGGCGGCGGTAGGCGGCGAGATGAAGTCGGTGATTGAGCACAGCAGTTCGCACATGACCGACGCCGATCTGAAAGCCGTTGCTGCCTACCTGAAGTTCCTGGGCGGCAATCCGCCGCTGCAGGCCTACAACGTGCAGGCGCAGCAGCAGACCGAAGCGAAGCTGACGGCGGCGAAGAACCTGAGCGAAGGCGAGCGTCTCTACCTCGACAACTGCGGCGCCTGCCACTTTGTCACCGGTAAAGGCGCGCCGGGGATCTTCCCGGAGCTGGATCAGGCGACAATCGTTAACGCTAAAGATCCCACCGGGCTGATCCACACTATCCTGGAAGGCGCGCAGCAGCCCTCTACCGAGAAGGCACCGTCGACGCTGGCGATGCCGGGCTTCGGCCAGCGTCTGAGCGACGACGAAGTGGCGCAGCTCGCGACCTTTATCCGTCAGGGCTGGAGCAACAACGCGCCAGCGGTGAGCAGGGAGCAGGTTGCGGATGTGCGGAAGTCGCTGAAGCACGAAGAGAAGTAAAAGAAAAGGGCGCCGCGGCGCCCTTTGTTTTGTTGCTTACGGTGCAGACGCGGGTGGCAAGGCCCGATCGCAAAGACGCAAAAAGCGCCATCCCTGGCAGCTCGGCCCGCGACAATACACACCTCATCCTGAGGTGCGCCCGTAAACAGGCCAACGCTTCGCGTTGTTCAAAAACGCTCCCGGCGTTTTTGTCCTGTCGCGGGACGCTTTGCTCTTCGGTCCATGCCACCCGCGTTTTAAGTTTGTTAGCCGTCTGAAAGAGCGCTTTAGCTGATCACCGAGCAGACGTTTTGCTCTTCGATACCTGCCTTAATGGAAGTTATGCACTACCTCCAGCACGCCGTTAATCACAAACTGCACGCCCATACAGACCAGCAAAAAACCCATCAGGCGAGAAATCGCTTCAATACCGCTTTTTCCTACCAGCTTCATAATGCTGCCTGAACTGCGCAGCGCGACCCACAGGATCAGCGCAACGATCAGAAAGGTCAGCGGCGGCGCAACGGTGATAACCCACGCGGGAAAATCAACGCCGCTTTTCACCGTCGACGCGGAGCTGATAATCATCGCGATAGTACCAGGTCCGGCGGTGCTCGGCATCGCCAGCGGCACGAAAGCGATATTAACCGGCTCCTGACGCGCGTCGCTGTTGTCCAGCTCATCCAGTTTGTGCTGCGCCTCAACTGAATGGCCAGCCGGCTGCACGGGAAACAGCATGCGGAAGCCGATAAAGGCGACGATCATGCCGCCCGCGATGCGCAGGCCGGGAATGGAGATGCCAAAGGTGTTAAGCACCGCGTTACCGGCGTACCACGCCACCATCATGATGGCGAACACATAGAGTGATGCCTGGAAAGCCTGGCGGTTGCGCTCGCTGAAGTTCATGTCGCTCGCCAGCCCCAAAAAGAGTGCAACGGTGGTGAGCGGGTTGGCGAGCGGCAGCAGTATGACCAGCCCCAGTCCAGTGGCTTCTAATAACGCCTGCATAAGCGTCCTCTGTTATAGCGCGAACAGGCGCGCATGTCCGGGAAAGGTTAGTGTTTGGGGCGCTCCATCGCTTCTAACAGCTCGGGGAAGAAGTCTTCCAGCAGTTCGGGCGTCATCAGTTCCGGGTAGCGCATCAGGTGCTCGCGGATGCGTTCGTTCAGCTCCGGGATCAGGCTCTGCGCCGCGGCAATACCTGTGATCTTTTTCTGCTTCACCAGGCGCAGCACGTCATCCGGCAGGCTGTCTTCGTCATCATCTTCTTCCACTTCTTCCAGCGCATCCAGATCGTCGAACATATCGAGCAGGGCTTCGATCTGCGGCGTGCGCGAGACGTACTCTTCAGGCTTTTCCTCTTCCAGATAGCGCAGCAGCGCGCGCACCGGCGAGCCATCCGGCGTGGCGGGCGGCGTGGCGGTAAACCACTCCAGCAGCTGGTGGGTACTGACGCGATGAACGTGATAGCCGTTATCGACCAGCTCATCGGCAAGGATGTCGGCGGTGTCATGCTCGAGCAGGCAGATATGGGTGCGGTTCGGGGTGAACTGTTCCAGCCACTGATAGATCTCTTCAATAACCGCATCGTCATACTGGAAGTTTTTGCTCAGATAGCTGCCGTCCGGCTGATGAACGGTGGCGAAAATGAGATCGGGATCGAAGTAAATCGCAATGTTGATGCCTTTCATGCGCGCTGTCCTTTGTAGTACAAAACGTCACTATAGCTTCAGGACGCGCAGAAAAACATGGGGCAGCCAGCAGCCTGCGCTGCTGGCATGAAAATTAATGTAATTCAGCGCGATCCAGCCCATACGCGCTGTCGAGCGCGCCCGGCGCCATCTGCGACAGGATTTGCAGGCGGTTCCAGCTGTTGATCACCGCGATGGTAAAGGCCAGCTCGCTGATCTCCACCTCGGAGAAGTGCTCACGCAGCTCGCCGTAGAGCGCTTCGCTGACGCCCTGTTCGCCGATGCGCGTCAGAGCTTCAGTCAGCGCCAGCGCCGCTTTCTCCCGCGCGCTAAACAGCGGCGATTCGCGCCAGATGGCAACGTGATGCAGACGCAGCTCGCGCTCGCCGTGCAGCTTTGCCTCCTTTACGTGCATATCGAGGCAGAACGCACAGTGATTCAGCTGCGAGGCGCGAATATCCACCAGATGCTTCAGCGTGGCGTCCAGCGAAGTTTTGCGTAGCGCCATGGAGACGTCGCCGAGGGATTTTGCCAGCGCCGGGACGGTTTTAAAATGGTTAATGCGTGATGTCACGATCTTTTCCTCTTGCAGAACGGTAAAGGGAGAGTGGCTAAAAGCTGGATGCATCATAGCCTTTCATGTCAGAGTAAAAAGGGCCATAAAACGTGAAAACAGGCAGGACATAGCGGTGGGATACAGAGAGATTTACGCGCGCTATCGTCAGCAGATCCAGGCGGGCGTACTGAAGCCGGGCGATCGCGTGCCGGCGATCCGCGTGCTGGCCAGCGAGCTGCGCGTGGCGCGCAAAACGGTAGAGGCTGCCTATGAGATCCTGATTGGCGAAGGCTACTTCGTCAGCCAGGGCGCGAAGGGCACGCGCGTTAATCCCGCGCTGACGCCTGTTACCAAAGAGGAGCCGACCTGGCAGCCAGAGCAGCGCGATCTGCCGCTGCGTAGTGAGCAGCGGGAGAGCAAAGGCGAGATGCGGCTCGGCATTCCGTCGCTGGACGCCTTTCCGCTGAAGAAGTGGCTGCTGATATCCGGCAAAGCGGCGCGCAGCCTGCGGCCAGATGAGATGCTGATCCCGCCGGTGATGGGCTATACGCCGCTGCGCGAGGCGATTGCCAGCTACCTCAACATCTCGCGCGGGCTCGACTGCCAGCCAGAGCAGATCTTTATTACCAGCGGCTATCGCGCCAGCCTGCGGCTGATTCTGGCGGTGCTGGCGCAGGCGGGCGACAAAGTGCTGTTTGAAGATCCCGGCTACTTCTTCGGGCAGAAGCTGCTGAAACGGATCGCGCCCAGCCTGCACTATGTGCCGGTCGATCGCGACGGGATCGACGTCGATCATCTGCTGCGCTATCACGCCGACGCGCGTTTTGCGGTGGTGACGCCGACCCATCAGAGTCCGCTGGCGGTAACGCTGTCGCTGCCGCGCAAGCATCAGCTGCTGGCGTGGGCGCAAGAGAACGAGAGCTGGATAATTGAGGATGACTATGACGGGGAGTTTCACTACACGCGCAAGGTGATCCCGGCGTTAAAGAGCCTCGATACGCACGACCGGGTGATTTATACCGGTACCTTCAGTAAAACCGTTATGCCCGCGATGCGCATTGGCTATCTGGTGATGCCCAGAGCGACGCTGGCGCGCTTTCACGAGCTGGGCGAGATCCTGGAGAACGGCCTGCCGCTGCTGCCGCAGAAAATCCTCGCGCAGTTTCTCAGCGAAGGGCACTTCTATCGCCATATCAAAAAGATGCGCATCCTTTATCAGCAGCGTCGCCGCATGATGCTCGACGCACTACAGGCGTGCTTTCCGGATCTGTTTGAGTATCAGCTCACCGATGGCGGCATGCATATTGTCGCCTTTCTGCGGCGTGGCATTGAGGATGTGGCGCTGGCGGAGATATGGCAGCGGCATCAGCTGCGGGTGCTGCCGCTCTCCGGCTGGTATATGCAGACGCAGAAGCGCTACGGGCTGGTGATTGGCTATACCACTATCCGGACGTATGAGCAGGCGCTGGCGCTGCTACAGGGCGTGGAGGCGGAGACGAGAAGGGCGATGGCGTGACCAACGGTTTGGCAGGCCGTTGCGTAAGAAGAGAGGCGCGAGGGACAGCTCGCGCCCGTACAGCGGCGGATTACATGCCGATGTATTTTTTGCCCTGCTTCAACACCACGTCGCAGGCTTTGGTTTTCAGCTTCTCGCCCATTGGCGAGTTGCTCAGGCTTTGCAGGTTTAGCTGCTGGCCGTTGCCGGTGTTCAGCAGGCCGGCGATCCCCTGCTGGTAGTCGGTGTTCTGCGTCTGTGCCGTCTGGCTGCTCAGGCCGAGCTTGTCCAGCACCTGCTCTTTCACCGACTTCACGTTGTTATCCACCACGTTGTGCTGCACGCAGTACTGCATCACGCCAGCGGCATTGGTCATGCTGTTGGCGCTGACCGCCTTGTCGCCGCCGTTCAGCAGACCCGTCAGCGAGCCGAGCGACAGTCCGCCGTTCTGCGCGGTGCTGTTGGTCGTGCTGGAGTTGCTGTTGTTCTGCTGGCTGAGCTGCGACGCCGCGCTGCTCAGCTGATCCTGCCAGCTTGCCGCCGATGCGCTGCCTGCCAGCAGCAGCGCCGTGAATCCCATCCCCAAAAGAGTGCGTTGTGTGGTTTTATTCATTTTATCCTCGTCTGTGTTCAACCTGCGCGCGATCGATTGCTGCGCCAGTTTTGCTAAGAGGGATCTGCAGTGGGAAAGTTCCGAACGTGCTCTGTCACCCGGAGGGAATAGGAGGATTCTGTAGGGGGATAGCAGGCGTTTCAGCGGGCAAATGGGCGTGGGGAAGGGCGTGATTTAGCGGGCGAGCGAGCGAGGGGCGGCGAGTGATGTTTTTTTCGACGCTTAGCGCACAGACCGGGTGATTCCGGTTGCGCGGCGGGTGGGTAAGGGTATAATCCCCAACGTTTTCCGCATCCCTTCCGTGCCGGAGTGGCGAAATCGGTAGACGCAGTTGATTCAAAATCAACCGTAGAAATACGTGCCGGTTCGAGTCCGGCCTTCGGCACCATCGGAACATCAATAGACGTCAACGGACGTCTTTTTTTGTGCCTGAAATCCAGTATTTACCCATCATTCCCGCTATATTAACTCTCTCAAGGTCAACCGACTTCAACGTACATCTACCAACAGATGTTGGTACAGATGATGGTATTTCCGGTTCGATAATGCTTGTACCAACAGGGAGGGGATAAGCATGGCTCTAACAGATATCAAAGTCAGAACAGCCAAGCCAATGGATAAGCAATATAAGCTGACCGATGGCAACGGTATGCATCTTCTCGTCCGCCCAAATGGTTCAAGATACTGGCGTCTGCAGTACCGCTTTGGCGGAAAGCAAAAGATGCTGGCACTTGGGGTTTACCCTGAAATCACACTGGCGGATGCCAGAGCACGTCGTGACGAAGCGCGTAAGCTGCTAGCGAATGGCGTCGATCCGGGAGACAAAAAGAAAAATGATAAGGTTGAGCAGAGTAAAGCTCGAACCTTCAAAGAGGTAGCGATCGAGTGGCATGGCACCAATAAAAAGTGGTCTGAAGATCATGCCCATCGTGTGCTAAAAAGTCTGGAAGATAATCTCTTCGCAGCGCTTGGTGAGCGTAACATCGCTGAGTTAAAAACTCGCGATTTATTAGCACCCATTAAAGCCGTAGAGATGTCTGGACGTCTTGAGGTTGCTGCCCGTCTTCAACAGCGCACTACGGCCATCATGCGTTATGCAGTGCAAAGTGGGTTAATTGATTATAACC
This sequence comes from Pantoea sp. KPR_PJ, assembly GCF_041386365.1. Taxonomy (NCBI): domain Bacteria; kingdom Pseudomonadati; phylum Pseudomonadota; class Gammaproteobacteria; order Enterobacterales; family Erwiniaceae; genus Pantoea; species Pantoea sp. KPR_PJ. Next base: position 310,708 of record NZ_JABMIK010000004.1, read on the forward strand.
CGGCACAAGAGATGGCTGGGGCGGTTGCTTCCGGTAATCGACAACATCGTCCGGCGCTGGAATTAAAGCGCATTCCTGAGTTACTACAGAAAATAGACAGCTACACCGGCAGGCCGCTAACCCGCTGGGCAACAGAACTCACCCTGCTTATCTTTATTCGATCCAGTGAGCTGCGTTTTGCTCGCTGGTCAGAAATCGATTTTGAAACGTCAACGTGGACCATCCCGCCTGAGCGAGAGCCTATTCCTGATGTAAAACATTCTCAGCGAGGCTCAAAGATGCGTACACCGCATCTGGTGCCGCTTTCAAAGCAGGCGCTGGCGATCCTAAAGCAGATAAAACAGTTCTGTGGCGAACATGAGCTGATTTTTATTGGCGATCATGATCCGCGTAAGCCAATGAGTGAAAATACCGTAAACAGTGCCCTACGCGTGATGGGTTATGACACTAAAGTTGAGGTTTGCGGGCACGGCTTCCGCACAATGGCCTGTAGTTCGTTAATTGAGTCAGGGCTATGGTCGAAGGATGCGGTGGAAAGGCAGATGAGCCATATGGAACGCAATTCGGTGAGGGCGGCGTATATCCATAAAGCGGAACATCTGGATGAGCGCAAGTTGATGTTGCAGTGGTGGGCTGATTTTCTGGATGCGAACCGGGAGAAAGGGATTACGCCGTTTGACTATGCGAAGATCAACCGGGGAGCAGGTCAAAGGAGGAACATATCAAAAACAGGCAGATACACAATTTAAATTACAGTCTCTTTCATCGATTTTTGTCCATTATGATGACACTCTATATTCGTATTGAAATCACAGTAATATAGTGCATTTTTTAGTAATATTTAACCTATTGATTATTTCAAGGAATAATGACCGTTGAAATTTGCACAAGCTCTCAGCATTCTCTCAAAGTCTTCACCGTATGCGGTCAGTACCGAGAGAGAGCACTATCAAGATCACCTCGTTGGATTCAAGAGATACATATACATCACGACAGATATAGAAGCGGATTTTAAAAAAGCACTCCTATCTGCTAAGTCCAATCAAGTCATCTTCCTATGCGGAAGTAGTGGTGATGGCAAGTCTGAGATCTTGACGCAGTACAGCCAAAAGCACAAAGTGACTCATGACTTCCATTTGGATGCGACTCACAGCTTCAATCCAAGCCAGACAGCCATTCAAGCTCTTGATCAAAGATTCACCCAGTTCAAGCAAAGTCATAAACCACTTGTTGTGGGTATTAACGTTGGTATGCTCGGCAATTATGCAGAAGAAGGTTCCAAAGAGCATAGCGACATCAAAAAGGTGCTCAGAGACTTTCTCTCTCGTAAGCGATCAGCAATTCCAAAGCAGTACGTATTCTTGGATTTTGAAGACTATCCAAAATTCACCTTCAATGCTGAGGGCTGTGCATCAGACTTTGCAGAAAAATTTCTAAAAAGATTGACAGCACAAACGCTTGAGAATCCTTTCTATGCGCTTTATGACAAAGAGCTCAAATCTCTAGGTCATACTCGCCTGACGGCAAACTATGCGCTGCTGAGTCGCCCTTCAGTTCAGGAATCTCTGATCGGCTTATTACTCAAAGCCCGTCTTATCAAAGATCAGTTCCTCACGGCCCGAGCGTTACTGGATTTCATTTTCCAGTTGCTCGCGGCGGATGGCTACTTGTTCGACAACTTGTTTGCAGGCAGTGATAACGAGCTGTTATCCCGTATACAGGGTTTTGACCCAAGTAATCTGCACACGCGCACCGTCGATGAGTTTGTGCTTCAGCATGAGCTGGGCATTGAAGATGAGCGTTTCAATGCGTTTAGATCTAAAATTAACGAGCTTGGTTTTTACGAGGTAACCAAAGCAACGTCTTTTCTTCGCCTTTTCTATTTGCTTCGGGGTGACAAAGAGCTCAGCAATGAGTTTGTAACGCCTATCCAAAACGAGTTCACAAACAATCTGGTAGAAACCTATGCATCTGTCTGGATGCGACATCGTGATTTCGATGGTTCAGGAAAGATGCGCAAACTGCTTGGCAGTTTCTACAAAGAAACGCTGATCGCAGCGCTTCACCGCTATTGTAATCGTCATGCCCCAACACTCGACAAAGACGAGTATTTAGTTTCTGAGCTTAATGGCTACAAAACGGCGGTGTCTCTTGAAGTTAAGGCCGATTTTTCAGCAATACAAAACAGTACACTCGAAAAAATAGGCACCTTCAATGTGTATCTGAAAGTCGATGAACAATCGCTTAAGCCAATGCCAATTAGCGTCAAACTACTTGAGCTTTTGGTCAAGATTGGGCAGGGGTATCGCCCTAACAAGCACGACAAAAATGCTGTTTTGTTACTTGATGAAGCATTGGAACAGATGCTGACAGTAGCTAAGCAAAAAGAGACCTTTTTTATTCTCAAGGGTGATAAGCGCTACAAAATCGTGAAAGAAGAAAGTGACTATTTTGAAGTGAGTGGTATGCACTAATGACGACCGATAATTTCACATTACCGATAAAGGCCGGTTTGCCACAAACGGTAGCTGATAAGTTCCAAAATAAGAATACGTTGAGCAGTTACATTCCCATTCGTACGCAAGGCAATGATTTTGACTGGTCATCAGTCGTGGGCTTAGTCCTGCGTGGATTACTTTGTAAAAAAATAGAAAAGTACAATTACCAAGATTTTACTGCGGATTGCAAAAACAACTTACAAAAAAAATTGGGTGAAGAGGCATTTTGGAGTGTACTTGAAGATATGTATTTCACTAATGAAAATATATTCTCGGTAACCCCTGAGTTTCTGTTGTTTAAGAGCCAGAAGAGTCAAGATAACAAGTACACGCGCGACATGCGAATGGCATCCTTGTTTATTAACTTACTTCAAGGACAGCAAATTGAACGATTTGAATCTAACTTGAACTTCCTCGAAGAGGAGTTTCTTAAAACGCTTTTAGACAAAACAGAGTCAGATCGTGACAAGGACTTCCAAGTGACCGAGTCACCATATTTGCCCTATATAGCAGAGGCGTTTAAACGTGACCTCGAGTTTTTAACTGGTTATCCGAAATACCTGTTGGATGAGTTCGAGCGTTTCTTGGCATTCTATGGCTTTGCTTACACGGCTCAATTAAGCCTATCGTTGTCGGATTGGAAAACAGGTGAAGCCCCAACCGCGAAACCGCTGTATTTCATCATGGATCATGAGCGCGCCAGCAGTGAACGTATCCATATCAAAAAGCACGGTTACAAGCTTTTTAGCGAATCGTCTTTCAAGCTGTTTCCCTTCCTCTCTATGCTGGAAAATCTTCAACCAAACCCAGAAAAATTAAAAAAACCTTTGTGGCAATTGGCAAAGGATATTAAGAGTTCAGAGCGGAGTGATCTAGCTGGGTATATTGAAAATTACGCAAAAATGTTTCGCCACAACAGAAAACTTGAAACAGCAATACCTGAAAAAGCAGAAACCGCAATTGATTGGTTGGAATATGCTTTGAAGCTTGCTGAAGAACAGTTCAGAGACCCTAAAACCGACCGTCCGGGGACTATCAAAAAATATATTAAAGCGGTTGAAGAAAACATGGCTACTGGCTTCGTGCAAGCTCGTGGTCGCTCTGGTCGGGTGTTAGTACTCACTCAAGACCACATTATTTTGCTTACTAACCTGGTGGTGGGTAAGGAAGAAAAGCTTCGCTTCCATGAGCTGATAATTGGCTTACAGCAAAGGGGGATTTTTGTTGATAAGCAGACAGAACAAGAGCTTATTAAGTTCTATGAGCGAATTGGCAACGTTGAACGCATGAGTGATAGTGGAGATGCAGTGTATGTGCGCAAAACAATTTGAATCGTTTCTGGTTGAGCAGTTTTTACTGCACGCGAAAGGAAACATCCGCGCAGGCTATCGCTACCAGTTTAACTCTCCTGACCATGCTAATAGTCAGCGACTTTTCGATGCGCTCTTAGCGCGAAAAGGAGGAGAGAGCGAAGATCGCAATGGTGTAGCGCTGAGCTATTTAGACCTAGAAGACTGCAAAGTGGTGCCAGTGCTTCATAGCGAAGATGCGAGTGAAACGGGCTTTACCGAAAACTACATCTCTAATTTGCGTGACGAAATAGCAAGCCGGGAAGGTCCGTTGAAGGGCTGTGCACTGGTGGTTATTCACAATAGTCGCCTAGATACTCTCATCAACTCGGCGGAAGATCTTGGCCAGTCTGGCCAGGTGTGGAGTCCAGGGAACATCAAATGCGCTCTTAGTGGCTTTATTGAGCAATCTGACAAATCTCGAGACGTTTCGCTTTGCCTTTTGGACGACCAATTTGACGCGATTTTGGAAGATGGTGCGACCATGTTCGGTTTCGAGTCTTTATACAAGGCAGTTGAGGATGGCGAGCTGTGTTTCAGCGAGCTAGGCATGTTTGAGGATCCTTTTGTTGCTGAGTTATCGGGCAATAAAAAACAAATCAAACAGCGCCTAGAAGAAAACCGTACGCTTTACCAAGAGTTGTCGTTTGAAGTAGAGCATTTTGGTCAGCAACTCGAAGAAAGGCTGAAAGGCTTTAGTAGTAGGTTTATCAAAGAACATTTTTCTGACGATGGTTGGAAAGATGTGGAGTTTGAAACTTATCGAGAAGAGATCAAAAGGAATAAGATTCAGAACCTTAAGCATGAAGGTGAAGACGAGACCAATAATGCGCAAGTGATTGGTCGCTACCCAAAAGAAACTAAAGCAGGATTGCGTGACCGTCACTTGATTATTGCACTGGAAGAAGGGCAAAGTGAGTTTGAACTTAAACTGAGCTTTTCTGGCATCAGCGATTTAAGAAAAGAGCAGTTTAAAGTCTCGCCAGCGAATGCACTTGGCAAACAAGAAGTCATCAGCACGCGCCTAACTAGTAAAGGGGCAAACGCTACTCTAGCAGCTAGTTATGCCAATGAGCCTTTGTTTTTCACGCTAGCATTGAAGCGTGACAATACCTCTGAACACCATAACTTCCGTTGCTTGGTTGTCAGAAAAGGCGAGTTTCACCTCGAGGCATTCAAAAACATTTTCGCCGTTGAGCCTTCAAAAAAACGCCTTACCTTGAAAACGGTAGACAACAGCTTGGTTATTAACCCGGCGCTAACTGCAAACCGAAGCCTAGATGATGTCGGTGAAGTGGTTGACCGCGCAGAATTTGGTGTTGTCGATTTTGAATCTTTGGCCAACGAGTCAGAAGAAATCAGCTTTGTGGTGAAATCAGGTGATAATTCCCTGACATTTTATATTGAGGGTGAACAGGTAGAAAGCAGCCTGTCCTTTCCATTGCTGCTTAACCAATCTCGCTTCCACAAATTGTTTGACGATCACGTGTTTGGCGAGCTTTATCCGAGTAAAGACGTTGTCGCGATCGATCATAGTGAATTTCGCGTCATGGAGCCGCGCATTAGCCTACTTCGTTGGGAAGAGTGTTTCGTTCAGCAAAAGCAAGTCTACCTAGCGGAATCCAACAGCATGGCGTTGGAACAGTTAAGGTCTATTGATGACGGTCTTCACTCAGCATACCAAGCACTGTTTGACTATCTAGCGAGCCGACGAACAACTATTTCGTTGGTTTCGTGGGGGCCTATATTTACGGCACTCGTGAAAGCGACCGTGGATGCATTCCTTGATTATTTCAACGCGATCCCAACTGGTGGCATGCTTACCAAAGAGCAAAAGCTTGTGATGCAAATCGGTTTGGTTCGCGAGAATGGTGAAGAATATTACTCGCCATTCCACCCAATGGTGTTGGCTTACTACTTAAATCTTTGTAATGAAATGCAAAAAGATGACAGCTTTGCTGACTTGCCATCTGTCACGTTCAATCGCTTGGGGCCAAGTGGACTGCTTCCGTATGTCTATCATCCCAAGCATGGGTTTGCCTACAACCAGCAAGTAACAGAAAACGGGTTTTGGGTTAAAAGTGTCCCTCACCAGAAAAGTTGTCTGAAGTTCGTTCGCAAGCTGGTTAAAGAAAAGATCAACGAGTTCCAAAAAGCGTTTCTCCACTTGTTTACCGGCTCAGAGAAGAGTGTGTTGGTGAATGCCGTGAATCAAGATCGTGCAGAAGAGTTATTCCTCGGTTTGGTTGACTATGTAAAAGATAACCTCGATAAAGCGGCATCAATTCATGTCAACCTCTACGATGATGAGCTGGTTTTCAATGCATTTGACCAGTTTGCAGAAACGTTCAATTACGAAGAATTAAAGTCTTGGTTGGAATTGGACCGAGAGAAAGTGCGAGAAAATGCCGACACCATTATCGATATTCTGAGAACCCGGCTAACTTACAGCAAGTTTACCAATGCTCAAAGTGAACGCGAAGGGCAAGCCTACTCGCACCTGTCTTTTTTCAGAAACAACGACAACGTGAAGTTAACGACCTTGAGCGTTGACGACATGCCTAGTGGTATTGCGTGTGATGGTCTGCTGACGGGCGACGCTTCTAAAAGTGATGAAGGCTCATACTTCACTGCTTTTGGTTTGCAAAACGTTCAATATAGTAACCAACCACACTTGGAAATAGCGAAGTATGTTGGCTCGTTAATAGAACCAGCATTTAAGCCCAGCACACAATACACGGGGGCCAATGCTCCTGCTCTTGCGGTCAGTGAAGACTTTAAATCTCTGCTAGCGCGCTCTTATGACAGCTCGATTTGGACCACCATCATCGACCCGAAAGTGACGCTAGACTTCTTCCACACCAATCAATGTATCGTGCTTATTCATTATTCTGATCAGTACACCAGCTCAGCCAGCTACGATGCGATAACCGTGACGGCACAGCGTGGTTTGTTCGAAAGGGTGGTTGCACAAAGTGGCGGCAAGCAGATTAACGAGTTCAATGCCTTCAATGGTGATTGGCTTCTGAAGATGTTGACTTGCAACGACACCATTCGCAAAGAGCGAACTGGCATTATCGGCGCCTATAAATTTGCGACGTGTCTGGTGCACCAATCTGATATCACCTGGGTTCCGCTCTCAGTTGGTGAAATGATCCGCGTGTCGGGTAACATCGGCCTGAAAATGACCGACAGTGACTTCTCACGCAATGTGCAGAGATATAAAAAAGGCGCGATTTCAGATGATATACTGCTGGTGGGCTTTAAAGAGGGTAACCTTTATTTGCTTCCTGTCGAAGTGAAAACAGGCTCCACGCCAGACTACAAAAAAGCAGTACAGCAAGCGAATGAGCTTCGCCGCTATCTAACAGAGCTTTTGAGCGACGAGACACTGGCGTCGAAGCTATACCGAGGCTTGTTTATCCGCCAAGTGTTGATGCAAATCGACAAATACCGGCTGTACAACGTATTCAGCAATGACTATTTCGAAGCCCTGCTGGCAGAGAAAGAAGAGTGGCTACGCGGTAACTACGCGATTGCGGAGCTTGAGAACTATCCAGCAGGTCTAGTGGTTAGCCACCTTGAAAGCGGAAGCTGTTTCGAACCTGGCTATAACATGCAGGATGGCGTGTTGAAGGTTGACCTTCCTATGTCTTTGCTGCCTTCACTGGTGCAACACCCGCTTCAAGTATTAATGAACGAAAAGGACATCGCACAGATCTGCCATGTGCCGGCGGAGTATATGTTGGTGGGGCAGACAGCTTTAAAAAAAAGAGAGTCGCTCGTTCCATTAGACGTTGTGGTCGATAAGCCAGAGGATTTAAAACCGAACCTCCAAACAGAGGAGCCGTCAAAGTTAGCTGCAGAGCCAACCCCAGATTATGCGAGTGAATGCCGAGTTGAAATTGGTCAGAATACGCTTACCGGCGAAAAAGTTTTCTGGGAGTACGGGCACAAGGATTTAGCAAACCGTCACCTGATCATTTTTGGTAGCTCAGGGCAGGGTAAGACCTACTGTATACAAGGTTTGTTGATGAGCTTGGCCGATGCTCAAATTCGGTCGCTGGTGATTGATTATACAAACGGATTCTTGCCGAATCACCTTGAGCCGGAGTTTATTGAACGAACAAATCCTAAATCCAATATTCTTTGTAATGAGCCATTTGGTATGTCGCCATTTAGAGCTCAAAAGCAAGATTTTGGCGGGATTTTTCTCGAAGAGAAGCCTCATATGGTGGCTGGAAGGGTAGCCTCTGTTTTTAACAAGGTATATTCGACAATTGGCGAGCGCCAGATCGCAGTGCTCAATGAAGTGATTGAATCTGGTGTCCAACGATATGGTAGTGCTTATAGCTTACAGAATATGTTGGATGACCTAAACGAGGAAGAAACTGCAGGACCAGCACTTGCAAGCAAGCTGGCTCCTCTTGTTAAGTCTAACTTGTTTTCATCTGACAGTGATAAAAGTTGGAATGATGTGTTTGAGAGTGAACATCACCGCTCAACAATTATGCAACTTGCGTCGCTTAACCACGATATTTCAATGCTTTGTACTGAGTTTTTACTTTGGGATCTATACTCCTACGCATGTAGTTACGGTAGTAAGGAAAAACCGATTCCTATTGTATTGGATGAAGTGCAGAACCTCGATCATCGCCTGGAGAGCCCATTGGGCAAAATGTTAACGGAAGGACGCAAGTTTGGGGTATCCCTAATTCTGGCGACTCAAACGCTAAGTATGCTGCGTAAAGATGAGCAAGATCGTTTATTCCAGGCGTGTCACAAGCTGATTTTTGCACCAGCAAAAACAGAGACAAAGACGTACGCGAAAATTCTTGAACTGAGCATGCCAGGTACAAAGCAGGCTGAGTGGGAAAAGCAACTAGGAGACCTATCCAAAGGACAGTGTTTATCAGTTGGCTACCATTTGGATAACGGTCAGTTGAAGATGAGTGTTAAGAAAGTGAAGGTTTCCTCCATGTTATCCCGCCTGAACAATTCTAAGGGTTGAGCCTGGTAGGTCTATGGATCTTAGCTTTCTGAAAAATTTAGTTAATTTCGTGCTGGCGGCGAGGGGACTAAAGGGCCCCTCATAATCCTTTGATGTTGTTATATGCACTGGTAATCCCCCCTGCATTCAGGTTAGGAGAAAATTCTACTTATGCCTGCATCGATTTTTCGGGGGGATTACCATATGTCAGATCAAGTCGCGACTAATACAGATTACCGTTGTTAGTGTGCCATTTTCATGCTTTGTTAGCAAAGATGGGGTGAATATCGACTTATTATTTTCCATTATTTGTATACTCCATATACAAAATCTTTTACCGAGCGATAGTTTCTTAACCCCGCAATCCCATCCTCAACATGTGCTGCCCAGGCTTTAATCATATCCTTCTGCGTCATCTGTGGATAAAGCATCTTCAACACCAATTCTGTAGTCTGTAATGTCTCCCCCAGCCACGTAATTTTATCCAGTACCAGCGAGCCATCCAGCTTCTTGGTATCCCGCTCAGGCGAATAACGGAACTCGCTCTCTACCGAACGGAAAAATGCCAGTCGAGCAGCGACATTGGGCGTAATCCCTGTATATCCTTTCAATTTTTTAAGCTGCTCTTCAGTCTGACGACTAAGCACCATTCGATTCGGGAGCATCATATCGCCTCCTTAGTTAATTCCCAGAAATAGCCAGGTTTCAGTGCAGAAGATTTGGTATGTGCATTAAACACAATCTCATAAGCATGAGAGATATCATCACGCAATTGATCAACAAAATAACGCTCATCCACTTCCGTATCAGTAGATAGCAGCACTACCTGATGGCTGGCAAACGGGAAATAGTGGTTAATCAGTTTATCCCGATGCTGAGAATCCAGACGTCCTAATGGCGTATCGATAATCACCGGTAAATCACGGCCTGAGGTTTTTGCTAAAGCCTCAAGAATAGCAATTGCATAAATTTGCTTTTCACCGGCAGAAAGCAGCTTACGTTTTATGACGGATCCTTGTTCATCAATCAGCTCTACGTCAAACGTCTCTGGGTTAATGTGCGCACTAAGTTGTAGATCTTCTTTACGGGCCAGTTTGCGATAGGCTATTTCGAAATTCGCTGACAGTGTTTTCACTCTTGCCTGCGTTAATACATCACTGTATCGATCGAGTAAATTAATCGTTTCTTGAGCGTTTTTAAAGGCGCAACTCAAGCCATGCTGACTTCGGGCAACATCATGCATTTTTTGTACCTGACGAACGCAATCCAGTTGCTGTTGCTTAATTCGTTTAGCATCTTCCAGCAATGAAAGATATTTTTGCCGCTGTTTTTCGCGTTGCTTATCCAGTTCGCGTAGCTTCTCAAAGAGCTCCATTAACTGGTCGTCTTCCGGGGCGCGGGCAATATTTGCAGCAGCCTGCTCTAACTGCTGTTCAGTCTCTGATAACTGGGTACGGTAAAGATCGAAGCGTTGCCATGCCTTTTTGCTGTCTTGTTCAATCGACTGTTGGAGCATACCGGCTTCACGTTCAGAGATATCAAACAGCAAATCGCCTTTAGGCTTAGTTGCCATATACTCTTTTAGATTATCGGTAATCGCTTCAGCTGCTATTTTGCCAGTTCCCTCAGAACGAAATGCAATATCATTTCTGAGTTGCGTTAAAAACTGGCTCAGCTCTTTTTCAAAGCTTTTTGCCTGTTTAATCTGCGTTTCATCAGTAATTTGTTGCAGTAAACGAGACAAAATAGTGGGCGCAAGCGCATAAGGTAGCGGCCCATCACATTCCTGACGCAGTGCTTTTTCCAGACGTTCCTTATCTTTCAATAACGCATCAACTTTCTGCTTTTCCTGCGCTTTTGTCTGGGCAAAAGCCCCCCCCTGAGCATTTAGCAAACCTTCATAACGGATAATATCTTTAGAAATAAACTCAATCCGCGATTTGGCAAAATCGGCTCTTTCCAGTATCTCTTCAGTCTGGCAGGCCAATTCTTTACTTTGTTTTTCAAGCTCTGCAATCTGCTGTTGTTGAGAACCCACCAACTGGCTGGATTGCTGGCGCTTAACAAAAATCATTAAGTCATTACGCAGTTTGGATATCAGATCCAGACCTAATAAACGGCGCACTGCGGTACGCAAAATATTGCCGGATTCATCTTCCGCCAGCTCCGCAATTTTCTCGCCATCAAAAAAGAACAGATCGGCAATGCCATGCGGGATTAATTCATTAAGAAACCCCTGGCACTGATCGTAATCCAGCTCACTGAGTGGCTGTCCATCCTGTTGCAGAGATAGGCGATCTTTCTTACCTTTTTTCCAGGTTCGCGTAACGGTAAATTCCGCTTCATGGCCGCCCTTATTATAGGTAAAGGTCAATTCGACAGCGGCTTCCTCAGGTTGTTCAATATCGTACGCACCGTTGTGAATTAACGAACTAAGTTGCTCGACATATTCCTGTTGTTGAGTGGCAAGGCCAAACGCCAGCCGACCATATAGTGCTAGACGGATCGCTGATAGGATCGACGTTTTCCCTGCACCGTTTAAACCACCAAACAGTACAATAGGTCGTGGATTCAAATCGTGTGGGCGCTTTCTGGGGGCCAGATCAATGGTATGAGTACCGTTAAATACCCGAAAATTATGTAACACTAGTTGTTTAATGAGCACGTTCGTTTTCCTCCTCGACTAAAACAGAGGATTCACTGGCATCGACAATTCTTCGCTGTAGAACCTGAAGTTCAGCTTCCAGCCTGGTGACTTCTTCCTGGTGAATATCCCGGTCGTTACGTTTTTGTAGTGCTGCTTGTTGCTGCTGGATCTCTTCGAGACTACCCCAGTCCTGTTTTAGAATGGTACCGAGTTTGTCAAAAATCCCCTGACGACGGCTTAGCCCTTCCATTGACACTTCCAGTTCAATCAGCTTCATGACCATCTCGGGTGCAACGTCAAATCCCTGAGCTATCTGTATCAACAAATCTGCATCGCTGGCGTCAAAGCGCGACTGATCGTCCACTACCCAGTCTAAATCCTGCTGATACACTTCTCGGTAAATACCCGGTAGCGTGTCATACCAGTCTGGTTCATTAGGATCTTTCAACCATTCCTGACGGATAGCATGCAGCTCCGGTTGGGTAATTAACGTAATCGTATGGCCTTGAGCATTTAAATCACGCTCGATTACCAGCAGCTCTTTTAGCCACTGCTGGCGATACTTAAGCCAGTAGGGGCCAGGAACATGTTTACGCTCGGCACTAATTTCTTCGCCATCTTTGGCATACTGATAACTGACCTTGCCAGTACGACGTTTATAGTTGCGAAACGTGTCTTTATTTACTGGATCGGTGGTAAATGCCAGCAGATCACGGTATTTCAGCAGCGGAGACATCCATTCTTCGCCATTCTTGATCAGGCTCTCCATCGCTTTATCTTTGGTGACCACGGTACAGGTCCAGCAGCCAAAGCGGGAGTTACCACAAGAAGGGGTACTTTCATCGATCACCAGGGGACACTCACCCTGAGCGGAAGAGTCCATATATAGCGTCCACAGAGGACGGTTGTTTCCACCCCACGGGCTTTCCCACTCATCAATATCGTCCGGGGCATAGCGGAACGCGCCGCGCAGCAGTTTCCAGACGTCTTCGACATCCCAGGTATCAATAGGGGTATAGATAAACGCATTTGCCAGCGTGGTATGTCGGGCCAGGCGTGAGCCATCAATTTTGTGCTTTGCGATGACCTGTGCACGGGAGGCACTCTCACTACTACGTGAACCCAGGACAACAATCACTTCATCAAACTGGCTGACCTTATCTTTAATAAAGTCACTCACCGGATTGATTTTCATGCGCTCAGTGCACCAACGGAAACTCCGGGTTGGAGCCGGATAACCTTTACCCAGTAAATTGACCCAGAAGGTTTCATTCGTTTTAGGCGTTACTGCGTGTTGAGTGATTGGCAGGTCATTACGCTTTGCGCCTGCCTCAATCTGCAACATCGTTTTCTTAATTAAATCAACTACCACAGGCGTTTCGACCAGCGTATCGGACGACACCACAAAAACATCTTTGTTGCGCATTTCCGGGGGCAGGCCAAGCAGAGCCAGATACACCAGCGTAATTACGGCAGAAGAATCTTTCCCGCCGCTGTAGCCAATTACCCACGGACGATTATCCGCACAATAAATTCTTTGAACCTCAGCAACATATTCGGCCAGAGGGCGTCCAGCGAACTGCTCCTGATTAATAAAATCTTCATATTCGGCCAAATCGTAGGCCTGAACTAATGTACTCATGAGACAACCATTTGAGCTTCAAGCTCCTGTTCTTCAGGAGTGAGGGGGATTGAGAGCGCGGTTTTTAGCGCATTACAGGTGAGCTGGATCGCGGTACTGGTTTTACTCAGTTTGCCGTGCTGCATCGCACGTTTGACGAGATCCGGGTTGTTTCTGCGCCAGTTAAAAGTTTTCAGTGCAGCTATTTTCTCCGGCCATTGCTCAGGATAATCCGTTAGCAGGGTATATCCCAGTTGCCCAAGTGCCTGCAATCCAATGCCATGAGCGTGAACATAATCTTGTCGTAACTGAACCGGTGAAACCTCTTTTTTAGCCGCTAGCTGCCAATCCGGCATCACGCTAAAAATAGCTTGCCAATATTGGGTAGCAATTTGAGTGCATTCCTCAAAGTTGTTCTCTTTGGGATCTTTACCCAACAATGCGCGGGTAGCCTGCTTGATGCTGCTCAACGTAAATAACTTATTTGACCGCTGACTGATGCCAGATTTTTCCAGTTCTGTCATTCCAACAAAGGGCTCTATGGACATCGCCAGGTAACGTGCCAGATTTGAACTGGCATCGCGATGATCGTATAGAGACGCCAGCGACGGGCTGGGGCGAATAGCGTATTTATTCAGATCGGCGAACATTTGCTGACTGCGTTTTAATCCCTCATCAACAAAAAACAGTACTGGAATGTTATCCTGCCCAAGTTCTGGACGAGCATCCAAAGCATCTTCAATCGCCTTACGACGATGCTGACCATCGTTGATCAAAATCTGTGCATCCATTGGAACAGATAGTGTTCCCAGATTGTTAGACCCAGGAAACTCATCAAACTGAACGTCAACCGCGATGGAAGCTGTTAATGCAGAGAAAACATAATCTTTAGGGTTTTCAAGCAAGTACCTTACCATTTCAGGAATGCGCGATTTGTTCAAGGTACGCTGTGCACGTAGCTCTGGAGGAACGTCATTTTCATCAAAACTGAATATCTTAGGGATGATGCGCATTGGGCAAGTAGCGATATAAAAAGGGCGCCCCGCCTGAATGCCACGTATAGCCGGGAACGAGTAGCAGTAGTCCGCATCAATACTAGCCATAATGTAATCCGTGAAAATATCATTCAAAAGATACGTGATATTTTACGTAATGCCTGTGCGGATTTACAGTCTTTTGACGTAAAAAATTGCGTACTAGATTCCATTTTGAAGTCAATTCTTTCTAGCAAATGAAAAAAATTCTTCAAATTCAAAGGTTATATACAGTTTTGAACACTTGCAAAAAGCACCAATACCTAAAGTAAAGCAAAAAATGCGTAACTGGCATCTTAAAATATTAATATTTACCTATATTAATCAAATGGATGAGTGCGAATTAATCATCAACCTGTAATTTGGAAGCGATGTTCTCAGGTGAAAAAACTTTGTGTCAATGTAAAGAAGGAAATTTTGTATGGTGTTAAATTTCTCCTAATCCCATTCCCGCATACCCTTTCCCCAACTTCTTCTAAAAACCCCTTGCGATAACATATAGCGCTTCACTATTTCCCGATGCGTTTTATTAGTGCGAGGGTAAATCCGGGCATCCTCTCTGGAACACGCACAATGACCTGGACAAGCTTACCGGTGCTGGATCTGGCGCAACTCGCCGGCAGCGAAACTGAACAAACAGAGTTTTTAACCCGCCTGCGCGAAAGCGCGCGCGACGTGGGCTTTTTCTACCTTATCAATCACGGCATTAATCCGCAGCTACAGCAGAACGTACAGAGCATTACGCGCGCCTTTTTCGATCTGCCGCAGCAAGAGAAGCTGCGCGTCTCGATGATCCACTCGCCGCACTTTCGCGGCTACAACCTGGCGGGCGTGGAGTACACCCGCGAGCAGCGGGACCAGCGCGAGCAGTTTGATATTGGGGCCGATCGTGACGCGCTGCTGCTGCAGCCGGGCGATCCGGCGTGGAAACGGCTTCAGGGGCCGAACCTCTGGCCAGAGGCACTGCCGCAGCTGCGCCCGGTGATCAACGCCTGGCAGCAGGAGATGACCAACGTGGCGCTGCGCCTGCTGCGCGCCTTTGCCCGCTCGCTGTCGCTGCCGGAAGACGCCTTCGACGCGCTCTACGGCCGCTATCCCAACGAGCACGTCAAGCTGATCCGCTATCCGGGGCAGGCGGTGGATGAAAGCCAGCAGGGTGTCGGTGCGCATAAAGACTCCGGCTTTCTGACCTTTTTACTGCAGGACGCGCAGCGCGGGTTGCAGGTGGAAGTGACGCCGGGCAACTGGGTCGATGCTGCGCCGAAGCCGGACGCGTTCGTGGTGAATATCGGCGAACTGCTGGAGCTGGCGACCAACGGCTATCTGCGCGCCACCGTGCACCGCGTGCTCTCGCCGCCAGAAGGGCAGGAGCGCATCTCCATCGCCTTTTTCCTCGGCGCGCAGCTCGACAGCCAGGTGCCGATCTATCAGCTGCCCGACGCGCTGGCGGCGGAAGCGCTGGGGCCGACCAGCGATCCCGCCAATCCGCTGATCCGCGACGTGGGCTGGAATTACCTCAAAGGACGTTTACGCTCGCACCGCGATGTGGCGCAGCGCTATTACGGCGATTATCTCAAGACACTTTCATAAGGACATTGCATGAAAAAGAAGATGGTAGCGACTCTGGCGCTGGCGGCGCTCTTCTCGGGCGCCAGTTCGGCGGCGGTGCTGCGCGTGGCGGCGGATCCGGTGCCGCACAGCGAGATCCTCAACTACGTGAAGAAGATCGATCCCAGTCTTGATCTGCAGGTGATCGAACTCAACGGCAACCTTAACGCCAACGAACTGCTGGCGCGCGGTGATGTGGATGCTAACTACTTCCAGCATGTGCCCTACCTGCGCGATCAGGAGAAGGCGCTGGGCGAGACGTTCGATGTGGCGGCAACGGTACATATCGAACCGCTGGGGCTCTACTCGCGCAAGGTAAAATCCCTGAAGGCTATCCCGGACGGCGCGCAGGTAGCGGTGCCGAACAACGTCACCAACCTGAGTCGCGCGCTCTACCTGCTGCAGGCCAACGGGCTAATTACCCTGAAGGCGGGCAAGAACGACGCCATTAACAATCTTGCGACGCCAGCGGATATCAGCAGCAACCCGCATCATCTGAAAATCGTCGAAGTTGACCCGGCACAGCTGCCGCGCGCGCTGGATGACGTGCCGCTCGCGGTGATCAACGGCAACTATGCGCTGCAGGCGGGCCTGACGCCGTCGAAGGACGCGCTGGCGCTGGAGAAAGCGCAGGGCAACCCTTACGCTAACGTGCTGGTCACCACGCCAAAGCTGGCGAACGATCCGCGTATTAAAGCGCTGGCAAAAGATCTCACCTCGCCGCAGGTGGCAACGTTTATCGAGCAGCAGTATCACGGCTCGGTGATCCCGGTAAACCCGTAATGCCGCGATAAAAGCGAAGAGGGCGGTGTCATCGTCCAGCGGTTACCCTGGCTTGCGGAAAAACGTATTACCTCTGGTGACGCGGCAGCCTGACAGGTGGATCCTCTGTCCAGTCGGGTCGCTCACCAGACATTATTGCCCGCTGCTGAGAAGGCGTTACCGGCTGGAAAATATCCGGCATAACGCGTCCTGCTCCTGATTGTGTGTTGTTCACTTTGTTGCTGTTGTCGCTACAGCCGGAGAAAACACAGGCTATCAACGTCAGCCGCAAAAGCTTTTTCATCATCTCTTTTTCCGCTTATCGCTGGGGCTTACGCCCTGGATGCAGGGTTAGCCACTGAGGCGCTCTCTGGCCCCAGAGCCGGTGCCGCGGCAGGGCGATACTTATCAATCAGCGCGCGGGCAATCGCTTCAGTTTCCGCATCGGCACGACCGCTTATATCCTCAGGCCGAAAATGCATCTGGAAGGCGCTGATAATTTTTTGCGTATCCTCATCCAGCACGCCGTTCTGCGGAATTTGATCATAGCCATATCGCTTGAGAAGGGCCTGAATGACGCTGACATCAGCGGGGGCATAGCGAGAGCGATCGGCAAGGTAGCGGGTGACGGTCAGACTGTCTGGCCAGGCACCGATACCGGCTGCTGCCAGGCGTTGCCAGGGAAACAACTTGCCGGGATCCTGCTTACGTAAAGGCGCGATGTCACTGTGTCCGACCACATTATCAGGCGTGATTTGATAACGCTGAATAATATCTTTCGCCAGAGCAATCAGGGCGGAAATGTGCTTTTCCTGATAGGGATACCAGATACGCTCGCCATGCATATCCTCAGTAAATCCTTTATTGACAATTTCAATGCCTATCGATGCATCATTAAGGTTAGAGCGACCATTCCAGAAACTTACGCCGGCATGCCAGGCGCGCTTACGTTCGTCAACCAGCTGTAACACCACTGGCTTCCCCTGTATCCATGCGGGCTCAGACGGAATTAAATAGTGCGCGCTTACCTGCTCCTCTGTCAGCGTCTTTAAAGACTGACTATCATCCAGCGCGGTATAGTGCATAACCAAAAACCGGACTCTTTCATTTTGCCCGGTAGCCTGATAATCATGAAGGCTATAATAGCCATTGCGTTTTTCAATATGAGCAGAATTTTGTGCACAACCTGATAACACCAGGGTTAATATTGCTGGCAAGGTTGATTTTATTAACATACTTAACGCAGGGGAGAAGATGTTCTTTTTCATTAAATAAACATTCCTTGTAAGTAAAGAGGCTATTATACCGTCATTTCTGATGAAAAAGAGGGTGATTAACGGTGTGTGACATCTTTATATTAAGCCGGAGCGGGTAACTGATATATCAGATATTCATCAGGCTCTTCACGGTGAATCTTTTGCATTCGGCTCTGGTTTGCATCATTTTACTGCGCGTCACTTCGCTGGACAGGATGGCAAAAGCGCTTTTCTGCTCTCAACGTCATGAGTCAGCGCTCGCCTCAGCGGGGATAACGACGCACCGGTGCCCGGGCAATATGCTGTCCTGGTTTGGTTAACAGCATGATCTGTCCCCTTTTTTTAAGAGATTTTTATAACCAGTTCTGTTTGTAAAGCGCTGCACGCCAGGGTGACGGGCAACTATTAACACTGATTTTTACAGGGTGTGTTCAGGAACCGATGTTATTATTCTTAAAGGCTGCATTCCGCTTGTTGGGTTAGCGTAGCGAATAAGTTTTTATCATATGGTTTTGGCTAGCGCGGTAATAATTTCCAGAAAGCAGTAACGGGATACGGTTGCGTTTTTTATTCTTGATGCGCAGTGTCTTTATGGGTGGCGGCGCGTCTTGTCGGCTCTGTATTCCGTCCTTGGCTGTCATTTTAAACATCTGTTCTGTCCGTTACTGAAAAGAGAAATGTTTAACGGATTATCATTGTCCACTATTGCCAGGGGTGCACGGCATAACGCGACACCTCTTATTCCTGAAACCACCGGGCTGATCATAATAATCAAAATAAATGCGCGCAACACCCGCGGATAATGTCTGTCGCTGTGAAGATTTTCGTCGGCTCTTCGTGTTATTCTGCCGCTGCTAAAACAGCATTGATAACTGCCAGGGCAGCCGTAAAGCCTCACCCCTTAGCGGTAATGGTGTTTGCCAGACTCATGAAGATGCATTCAGCGTTGCCTGAATTCATTTTCAGCGTCAAGACCGCTACAGGCTGGCAGGCAGCATTTTCTTTTGTCAGATACGATTTCAAACGTTTGCCGGGTTAAGCCCAACGTCAGGATAGTATGCCATCGAATATGTCTCGATTATTATCTGTGCTGGCCATAGCATGCATGCTCACCGGCTGCGCGCGCTCTGATGCGTTGTGGTGGGTGACGCAGGATCTCTGTATGCCCCATTATCAACACTGGCGCAATCCGGCGCCCTGCCAGCAAATCTACTCGCCGCAGGGCAAGGAAGAGGGCTTCAGCGTCCTGCAAAATCCCCGCTACCCCTACCACTTTATCCTGGTGCCGAACCTGGCGATGGCCGGTATTGAGAGTCTCTCACTCTCGCGACCAGGCCGTACCGACTACTTTGGCTATGCCTGGCTGATGCGCTATCGCCTGGCGGCCGCTTATGGCGCAGCCGTGCCTGACGACAGGCTGGGTATGGCGATCAACTCCGCTTATGGGCGCAGCCAGAACCAGCTACATATCCACCTCACCTGCCTGCGCGAAGATGTATACCGCCAGCTACAGGCCGAGCGCCCCTATGTCAGCGATCAGTGGCGTCCGCTGCCCGATCGGATGCTGAATCATCGCTGGTACGCCCGCCGCGTGATGCAGCCAGCAGCAATGGGTATCTATCCTGTCGACTCGGTAGCGCGCGCGTTCCATCTGTCGCCGGCACAGCTTGCAGAGTATGGCGTGGCGCTGGTGCCGACTACCTTTGACGGAGAAAGGGGATTCATTCTGCTGACCACCCGGCGCGGCTGGGATAAAGGAAATCGGGCTTCGGTAGAGGCTTTGTTAGATAAGCGCTGCGAGGTACTGATGCAGTAAGGCGCGCGCTTTGCGGCTGGCGTTAAGACCGGATAAGGGAGTGTGGCCCGGCTTCGCCCCTGAACCTTTCCTGGTTTGCTACGGAACTGACAGGCTGTACAGGTTGTCTTTATCCTGGTCTACTGTCAGCAAAATCAATCAACGTGGAAAACACTATGCGCAGGAATCAGAACGCACTTTTTTTAGCAGGATTACTGTTTGGCTCGCTGAGCCTTGTTCCCGCCGCACAGGCTGAAGGCGACGTCGCCGATAATGCGCCCCCGCCGCCGCAGATCCAGCAGCAGGCACCTGCCGCGCAGCCGCAGGGCGATAGCACTGACAGCAGCGGCCAGCCGCCGCTCGGCCCCAATGCTGAAGAGCCGGAAACCGGCAGTGCGCCCGCGCCGGACGCAAACGCTGGCAGCCCACAGGCGCAGTCAAACTACGACCTCAACCGCATTATCATCGACTATAAAGAGTACAAAGTGGGTGACAGCGTGCCGCAGCAGTATCTCGACAAATCCTACAATATCGTCGAGTGGCAGAAGCGCAATCTGCCCGCACCGGAAACCGGCAGCCACTGGACCTATATCGGCGGCAACTATCTGCTGATCACCAACGACGTCGGCAAAATCCTCAAGGCGGAATCTGGCGATATCTACTATCGCGGCTAAGCGCTTAATCCGCGCTCATCGGTGAGAAGGCCTGGGCCATCTCACCGGCTTGTGGGTATTTGGGGCAGGATAAAGCCGGTCACGCGACCGGCTTTTTTTTATGCGAACCGTTCCGGCCGGAAGCTCGCCAGCATCGGCTGTTTCTCGCCGGTCACGATCTCCTCCGCCAGCAGCTCGCCGGCAATCAGCGCCAGCGTCGCGCCGGAGTGGGTAAAGGCGACAAAGCAGCCCGGCACGCTCTCCAGCTCGCCCAACACCGGCTCACCGTCGCCGGGGATCGGTTTTAACCCCAGCTTCCAGCTGGCGGCACGCAGCGGTTCGCCTTTCACTAACTGGCTCGCTTCGGCGGCGAGCTGCGCCACCACGCTTTCGTCGATGGCGTAGCTGCCGTCCGCCTGCTGCTGAATATCCTCTTCATACCAGTCGTGATCCAGCGCGAACGTGTTGCCTGGATTGGGGCGCACCGCCGCGCGCGGTGTGTTCAGCACCGCCTTCAGCCCGTGCGCGCCCGGCTCGGTGATCACCAGCATCGACACGGGCGAGCCGTTGGGGATGGTGACGCCGAGCGGCGCGACTACGTCAGGCGTTGCCGGGCCGCAGGCGACCAGCACCGCGTCGGCGCGCAGCTGGTCCCCGCTTGCCAGCCTGACGCCGCTGGCGCGCGGGCCGTCGCGCAGCACCTCGCATTTTCCGGCGTGCTCGACGATCTCGCCGCCCAGCGCGCGCAGCTGCTGCGCCAGATACGTCACCAGGTGCGGCAAACTCACCCAGCCTTCGCCAGGGTTAAAGATCGCCTCCTGCGCCAGCGCCGCGCCCTCGACCTGCGCGTCGGCCTGCGCCAGGCTATCGCGCGTCACCAGATGCGAATCGTAGCCGTGCGCCTTCTCATAGGCATGCCGCGTGCGCGTGCCGCTCAGGTCGTCCGCTGCCCAGAACAGGCCGCCGTCGAAGCGCAGCCAGTCGCGCGTCGGATCGTCGGCGAACAGCGTGCGGTAGCGGTCGATGCCCGCCATGCGCAGTGCGTGATAGGGCAGAGAGCGCTCGCCCGCCGAGTTAAGCCAGGAGAGCGAACGGCCGGAGGCGCCGGAGCAGAGCGCCGCCTCGGTCACCAGCGTGACCGCCGCGCCGCGTTTCGCCAGATGCAGCGCGCTGGAAACGCCCAGCGCGCCGCCGCCCAGTACCACTACGCGACGCAGATCTTCTAATGCCATGATTCAGTTCCTTGTTCAGTTCGAAAGGGGGAAGGGCCTACAGCACTTCCGACAGAAAACGTTGCAGGCGCGGCGACTGCGGCGCGTCGAACAGCGCAGCGGGCGGGCCCGCCTCGACAATCTCGCCTTCGTCCATAAACACCACCTGATCGGCGACCTTGCGCGCGAAGCCCATCTCATGCGTCACCACCACCATGGTCATGCCGCGTCGGCAGAGATCGGCCATCAGCGTCAGCACGCCTTTTACCAGCTCGGGATCGAGCGCGGAGGTCGCCTCGTCAAACAGCATCACCTCCGGATCCATTGCCAGCGCGCGGGCGATCGCCACGCGCTGCTGTTGCCCGCCAGAGAGATCGCGAGGCCGGTGGTCGGCGCGCTGGCCCAGGCCCACCTCCTCAAGCCGCTGGCGCGCTATTGCCATCGCCTGCGCCTTCGGCAGACCTTTCACTTTCCACGGCGCAAGCGCGACGTTCTCCAGCGCGCTGTGGTCGGGAAACAGGTTGAAGTGCTGGAACACCATGCCGATGCGCAGCCGCAGCGCGTCGGGCTTGTCCTTCAGCACCGAGCGTCCAGCCAGCAGCACATCGCCCGATTTAGGCTCATGCAGGCGGTTGATGCCGCGCAGCAGCGTGGATTTGCCGGAGCCGGACGGCCCGATAATGCAGGTGGTGGTGCCGGGCGCGATGCGCAGCGACACGCTGCGCAGCACGTCAATCGGCCCGTAGGAGAGCGACAGATCGCGCAGCTCCAGGCTTGACCCTTTCCAGTTGGCCGCCGCAGGCGGCTCGCTCAGCTTCATTGCAACGCTCATGACTGCCCCCGATGACCGGTTAAGGGTTGTGTGGCCAGTGCGCCCTCACGGCGCGTCAGCACTTCTTCGACCTCTTTCAGGCCGCTCTGCGGCGCGGTAAGCCGCCGACGGCCGGTGCGGTAGCGCACGTCGATAAGGTTAACCGCATGGGTCAGCGGCACAGTGATAATCAGGTAGAACAGTCCGGCCAGCATCAGCGGCGACAGGTTGCCACTCAGCACCGCCGCATCCTGTCCGACGCGGAACAGTTCGCGCTGGCCGGTCATCAGTCCGAGCAGATAGACCAGCGAAGAGTCTTTGATGATGGCGATAAACTGGTTAACGATAGCGGGCAGCACGCGGCGGATACCCTGCGGGATCACCACCAGCCGCATGGCGCGCCCGTAGCTCATGCCCAGCGCGCGGCACGCCTCCATCTGGCCGCGCTCCACGCTCTGAATACCGGCGCGGAAAATCTCGCCCATATAGGCGCTGGCGATCAGGCTGAGGGCAAAGATGCCGAGCGGGTAGGGCGTCGGCCCAAAGAGCTGGTAGCTGAAGCGCGCCAGCCCCTGCCCGATAAGCAGAATGGTCAGAATTGACGGCAGACCGCGAAACAGATCGGTATAGAGCCGGGCGGGCAGTCGCAGCCAGCGCGACGGGGAAATCCCCATCATCGCCAGCAGCAGGCCAAACAGCGTGCCGAGCAGCGTGGCGGCAACCGAAATAATCAGGGTATTGACCAGACCGGTTGCCAGCAGCTGCGGCAGGACGTCCTTCATTGAGTCGAAGTCAAAGAAGGTACGGGAAAGCATTGTCAGAAGATCCATCGCCGTACTCCGTCAGTACGCGTGACGGGCGAAGCCGTCACCGGTGAAAAGCCGAACGCGCAGCGTTCACGTATTACTGGCCGCCAGGCAGATACTGCTCTGGCATGGGCGAGCCGGGGAACCACTTCTGGTAGAGCTGTTTCCAGGTACCATCCTGCATGGCGGCCCTGATAGCGCTGTCGAGCGCGGCTTTGAACGCCGGTTTGTTTTTGGCGATAGCGACGCCCGCCGGGGCATCAAACGACGGAATGTCGGCGGCGGAGACGAGCTTAAAGCGGGCGGCGTAGCTTTTGGCCGCCTCGTAGTCGAGAAAGACCGCGTCCAGCGTGCCGTTGTTCAGCGCTGAGACGGCAGCGTTATTGTCGGGGAAGCGCACCACGTCGCTCTGGGTAAAGTGCTGCACCGCATAGCTCTCCTGAAGCGTGCCCTGGATGACGCCAAGGCGACGTTTCGCCAGCGTCTCCACACTCTTCACGCCGCTGTCGCTGCGCGTCAGCACGGTGAGATAGCCCGCCAGATAGCCGGTAGAAAAATCCACGGTTTTCTCACGCGCCGGGGTAATGCCGATGGCGGCTACGGCGGCATCAAACTGACCATTGGCAACGGCAGGCAGGATCGCGGAAAAATCCTGCCCCACGAAATCCACCTGGTTGATACCCATGCGGTGCGCCACGTTTTTAAAAAACTCGACGTCGAAGCCGGTGAACTGGCCGCTGGCGTCGGTAAAGGTATAGGGTTTGGAGTCACCTACGCTGGCGATGCGCAGGTGGCCCGGCTCCAGCAGGCCCCAGGGGTTATCACTGCTGGCGGCCAGCGTGCTGAAAGAGAAAGAGCAGAGTGCGATGGCAGCGCCGCACAGGGCGCTCAGGTGAATTGACGATTTCATAGCTCATCCGTTTTTGCAGGTTAAACATCAGAGACAGCTGAGCCGGTAATAGTGTTAGTGTGAGACCGGTCTCAACGCAGGGCGCAGCATGAGAACAGTTGTTGTGAGACCGGTCTCAAGGCGTTATAGTGAGTTTAAGCACAGCCTTTTTTCGACGTCAATCTCTCTGTCATCAACCTGTGATTCGAATTAATTATGACCAACCAGAAAATGCGATCCAAAGCCCCTACCGTGGCAGATGTTGCCAGAGCGGCCAGCGTGTCAAAAGCCCAGGCGGCAAGGGCGCTCGGCGGTTACGGTGCCGTCAGTGAAGAGGTGCAGACGCGGGTTAACCGTGCGGCGGCGGCGCTGGGTTATCGGCCCAACGAAGTGGCACGAACCATGAATACCGGCCGATCCAACACCATTGGCGTCATTGTCGGTGATATTGAGAACCCCCACTTTGGCCTGGCGCTGCGCGGCATGGCCGACGTGGCGCGCCAGGCAGGCTTCCACCTGCTGCTGGGCAACAGCGATGAGAAATTACAGGCCGAGCAGGATGCGGTGCGGGTGATGCTGGAGAAGCGCGTTGACGGCATTATCGTGGCACCCAGCCATTCGGAGTGGGATAAAAACGGGCATCTGCTACAGATTCTGGAAGAGGGGCGAGCGCTCAGACTGTTTGACCGCGCGGTTAGCGATCTCGACGTGGAAGCGATTTGCTGCGATTTTACCCGCGTGGCGCGCGAGGCGACGCAGCGGCTGCTGGCGGCAGGACACCAGCACATTGCCTATATCACCAGCATGGAGCTGGAGGGCACCTGCCGTGACGCCACTGATTTTGGCCTGACGCCGGTGGCGCAGCGCGTAGGCGGAATGATGGCGGCGTTCCGCGCCGCGGGCGCGGTTTACGACACTTCCCTGATCCAGGCGAATGCGGGCAGTGACGCGCAGATCGCCCACATCGTCGACACGCTGTGGCAGCGGGCCACGCCGCCGACCGCGCTGATCGCCTCCGACAGCCTGGTTGCGATGTCGCTGCTGCGCGCGGTGGCACAGCGCGGGCTGCGCATCCCGCAGGATCTCTCCTTTATCATGTACGACAACTTTCCCTGGAGTGAAATCGTCACGCCGCCGCTGACGGTGGTGGCCCAGCCGGTTTACGAGATGGGGTGCGAGGCGGCGCGGCGGCTGATCGCGGATATTCGTGGCGAAAGCGCCGGACCGCTGCCTGCCTTTAGCGCCGAGCTGGTGGAGCGGCACTCCATTGCCGCGCCCGCTCAGTAGCTGGTGCGCGCTGCGCCTGCGGCCTGCTGGCGAAACTGCGCCAGCCGTCGATCCAGCGCGTCGGTATAGAGCATGGTATCGACGCCGACCGCGACAAAGTTTGCGCCCCAGCCGATCGCCCGCTGCGCCATCGCGATGTCCACCGCCAGAAATCCCGCGGCTTTACCCGCCTTGCGAATGCGGCGGATGCTCTGCTCTATGATCTGCTGCACGTCGGGATGCGCGGCGTTATCGGGGTAGCCGAGCGAGGCGGAGAGATCCGCAGGGCCAATAAAGATGCCGTCGATCCCCTCTACCTCCAGTAGCGCATCAAGATTCTCTATCGCGGTTTTGCTCTCCGCCTGAATCAGCAGGCAGAGCTCATCGTTGGCACGCGCCATATAGTGCCCAACGCGTCCCCAGCGTGCCGCTCGCGCCACGCCGGCGCCGACGCCGCGGGTGCCGAGCGGCGGGTAGCGTGTGGCCGCCACCAGCGCGCGCGCCTGCACGGCGGTATCAATCATCGGCACCAGCAGCGTTCTTGCGCCAATATCCAGCACCTGCTTAATCAGCGCCTGCTGAAACTCTACCGGGCGGATCACCGGCTGGCTGCGATAGGGGGCAATCGCCTGAAGCTGGTGGTAGAGATCCTGCACCGTATTCGGCGCGTGCTCGCCATCGATCAGCAGCCAGTCGTAGTCGCTGGTGGCGGCAATCTCAGCCAGATAGGAAGAGGTACTGCTCAGCCACAGGCCAATCTGGGTTTCGCCACGCGCCAGGCCAGCTTTAAACGGGTTGTGTAACGGATCCAGCATAGTGCCTCCAGGGTTAGTGCTTTGTCTGCGACGCCAGCGCGACGCGAGAGTCGGAATGCAGACCAAAAATCATCAGCGCACCCAGGGCGGCGATGGCGGCGAGCACCAGCAGACCCGCGCTGCCGCTGTTAAACAGCGATTCGGCTTTCACGCGGATCAGCGGCGCCAGGAAGCCGCCCGCTGCGCCAAACAGGTTAACGAAGCCGATGCCCGCCGCCAGCGCGCTGCCGGAGAGCAGCTGTGTCGGCATGGTCCAGAACACCGGCTGCACGGCGATAAAGCCAACGGCCGCGACGCTCAGCGCAACGATCGCCAGTACCGGTGAGACCAGACCGGAGACGCCGATGCCCAGGGCGGCCGCCAGCAGCGTGGTCGCCGCAATCAGGCGGCGTTCGCCGGTACGGTCGGCATAGCGCGGGATAAGCCAGGTGCCGAACAGCGCGGCGATCCAGGGAATAGCGGCCACCACGGACGCGACAAAGCCGACTTTGGTGCCCAGCAGCGCGGCAACCTGCGACGGAAGAAAAAAGATCAGGCCGTAGACCGCTATCTGGATAGTCATGTAGATCAGCGCCAGATGCCAGACGCGCCCCTGACGCAGCGCGTCGCGCAGCCGTGCGGTAGATTTTTGTTGCTCCTCGCGCTCCAGCTGCTGCTGCAGCGCGGCTTTCTCGTCCCCGTTGAGGAAGCGCGCCTGTGCCGGGCTGTTATCAAGCCAGGCAAAGGTAAACAGCCCGGCGGCCACCGCCATTAGCCCTTCAATCATAAACATCCAGAACCAGCCCGGATGGCCGAGAAAGCCGTGCATCTCCAGCAGCGCGCCAGACAGCGGGGAGCCAAAGGTCAGCGCCAGTGGCGCACCCATATAGAACAGCCCCATCACGCTGGCGCGCTGCTGCTGGGGAAACCACTGTGAGGTGAGATAGATCATACCGGGGAAAAAGCCCGCCTCCGCCGCGCCAAGCAGGGTGCGCACCAGCAGAAATTTGGCTTCGGTATCGGCAAACGCCATTGCGGCGGAGAGAAAGCCCCACAGCAGGGTAGTGGAGCCGATCCAGCTGCGCGCGCCAAAGCGGCGCATCAGCAGGTTGGCGGGCACCCCGAACAGCGCATAGACCACAAAAAAGATGCCTGCCCCCAGCGCATAGGCCTCATTGCTCAGGCCAGTGTCGAGCTGGTAGGCCTCTTTTGCGAAGCCGATATTGGCGCGATCGAGAAACGCCAGCACGTAGAGCATCAGCATAAAAGGGATCAGGCGGGCGCGGTTTTTGCGTACCGCATGTTGCACAAGGCTGTTCATCACATTGACCCTCACAGTGGCGTCACAAAGCAGGCCGCGTTGCAGCCTGCGTCATCAGTGGGTATAGGGGCGTTTCAGGCCGTCGCGGTTCAGCTCAACCCCGAAGCCGGGCTTGTCGAGTGCCGACTTATGCAGGCGGCCACGCGTCGGCACCGGTTCGTCGATCAGCAGCGGATCGAACTGCGGGCGCAGGGTGCTACAGTCCGGACTGGTCATCAGAAACTCGCTGAACGGGCTGTTGGTAAAGGTGATCACCGCGTGGTGGGAGTAGACCGACGAGCCGTGCGGCACCACCAGCTGCCCGCGTGATTTCGCCAGCGCGGCGATCTCAACCAGCGTGGTCAGCCCGCCGCACCAGCCCACGTCTGGCTGCAATATATCGATGCCGGTGTCGGCCAGCGTGCGGAATGAGCTGAGCGTGCCGTGGTGCTCACCGCTGGAGATCAGCATGCCCGGCGGGGCCTGGCGTTTCAGCTGCGCATAGCCTTCATACTGCTGCGGCGGCAGAGACTCTTCCAGCCACTTAAGATTGTAGGGAGCGCAGGCGTGCGCCAGCTTAGTGGCGAAGTTCACGTCCTGACTCATCCAGCAGTCGAGCATTAGCCAGAAGTCGGGGCCGCACGCCTCACGATAGTGAGCGATGCGCGCCGCCTCTTTACGGATGCCTTCATCACCGTCGTGCGGGCCCCACTGCACCGCCATCTTGCCGCCGATAAAACCCATCTCCTGGGCCAGATCGGGACGCGCGCCGGTGGCGTAAAATTGCAGCTCGTCACGCACCGCCCCGCCCAGCAGCTGATAGACCGGCAGCTGCGTCACCTTGCCAAACAGATCCCACAGCGCCAGGTCAACGCAGGAGAGGGTATTCATTACAACGCCGCCGGAACCCGCGTAAAACAGGGTCGCGTTCATCATCTGGTCGTGGATCAGCCTGATATCGCTGACGCAGCGTCCCTCCAGAAAGCGGTTCAGGTGCTTCTCCACGATAAAGCAGCCCATTTCACCGCCGGTGGAGATGGCAAAGCCGGTCTGGCCGTTATCCGCTTCTATCTCCACCACCAGCGTGCCCAGCACGTTGATGCCAAACGACTGACGCGACTGCTCATAGGCTTTGTACTTGCTCATTGGCGTGGCGATATGATCGTCGATCCAGTGGCCTCCGGGCTGATCGTGATAGTCAGCGCCAGCGGCGGCTTTTTCTGCGGTTGCGCCACCGGTGAACCAGGCGCGGACGGTTTTGATTTTTGGCAGGGACATAGCGTTCTCCAGGTTAACAGGCAAAAGATTCCGCCGGGCTGCGCCAGCCCAGGGCATAAGAGATGTCACGCGCGCAGGCGATCGCCTGGCCCGCCAGATAGTCGCGGTTATCGTCGTCGATTTGCAGCCGCGTCCCTACCAGCGAAATAGCGGCGACCAGCTGGCGGCGCGCGTCGAAGATCGGGGCGGCAACGCAGCGCACGTCGGGATAATCTTCGCCGTTGTCAACACTCCAGCCCTGGCGGCGAATACGCGCCAGCTCGGTGACCAGCTCATCGGCGCTGCGGATCGAAGTGGGGGTGACGGCAACAAAGCGCAGCTGGCTGATAATGCGCGCCTGCTCGTCGGCAGGCTGCCAGGCCAGCAGACACTTACCGATGCCGGAGCGGTGCAGCGACAGGCTTTTGCCCTCGTGCGAGCGCACGCTGATGGTGGCGGGGGATTCAAGCTTCAGGATGTAGCAGGCGTGACCACCGTCGAGAATGCCGAGATGACACAGCAGGTTGCTCTCCTGCATCAGGCGCGTCAGACGCGGGCGAGCAATCTCGCGGAGATCCATTTTCTCCAGCGCGTGTCCGGCGAACTCCACCAGACGCGTCCACAGGCGATAGTGGTCATGACGATCCACCGTGATAAGGCGCTGCTTCTTTAGCTCGGCCAGCAGCAGATAGGCACTGCTTTTCGGCAGGCGCAGGCCGTCGATAATGTCGGCTGCGCTGCACGGCCCCTGCCGGGCGATAAAGTCGAGGATAGCGATGCCGCGTGTGAGCGCGGGTACAGGCGTTATTTCCAGCATGCTGGACTCCAGTCTGAAGGTCTGGAAGCAGTGTTGTGAAATCAGCGGTGCGTAAACGTGAGCCGCGTCAAATAAGGCAGGTCAGAGCCGACGGGGCTGGCGCGGGGTGCGCAGAGTGTGAGATGCCGCGCGTTGCCGGTACAGCGGGCTGGACGCCCGCGCTTTTTCTGTGCCGTGGGTGTTTTGCCCGGCGGCAACGTGGCATTCTGCTGAGATACCCCACTCAAGGAGGCGCAATGTCACACATTACCAATGAATATGGACAGCCCGTTGGTCAGCCGTTACCGGACTGGCAGCCGCGACCGCTGCCGCAGCGGGAAGTGCTTGAGGGCCGCTACTGCCGGCTGGAGCCGCTCAGCGTGGCGCAGCACGGCGAGGCGCTGTTTGCCGCCTACGCGCTGGCAAAAGATGGCCGCGACTGGACCTATCTGTTTGCCGGACCGTTCAGCGACTATGCCGCATTTCAGCACTATGCGCAGCAGATGGAGAGCAGCCGCGATCCACTGCATTTTGCCGTGGTTGAGGTGGCAACCGGACGAGCGCTGGGCACCCTGGCGCTGATGCGCATTGAACCCCAACATGGCGTCATTGAGGTCGGGCATGTGACGTTCTCTCCCTTGCTGAAGCAAACGCGCATCGCCACCGAAGCACACTACCTGCTGATGCGCTACGCCTTTGAGCAGCTTGGCTATCGACGCTACGAATGGAAATGTGACAGCCTGAATGCGCCCTCACGCCGCGCCGCGGCACGGCTGGGTTTCCAGTATGAGGGCGAGTTTCGCCAGGCGATTGTTTATCGCGGCCGCACGCGCGATACCAGCTGGTTCTCAATAATTGACAGGGAATGGCCGCTGGTGAAACAGGGATTTGAGCGCTGGCTGGCGGCAGAAAATTTCGGTATCGACGGCCAGCAGCGAGACAGGCTGGAAACACTGCGCCAGCGGCCCTGAGCTGAGACGCAGGGCCGCTTCTGCCTTAACTTTGCGGCACGATCTGGATATCGACCATGCCGATGCCCAGTCGTCGCGGAGCCTGGCCGGTAATATTGTCCAGGCTGCTCTGCTGCGGCTCCGGCGGAGCAATGTTGAGCGTATGGCTGCCGTTGGGATTGGTGAAGTGGAGCGTGGTGGTCGAGAGCGCCTCGCCCAGCGTCAGCATCTGCTGCTGATCGCCGACGCGCACCGGAATCGGGCGGTGCGCGTTGGCCCCAAAGGCGCGCGCGGTGATCACCAGGTCAAAACGGGCGGGCAGCGGATCGACATATTCGATGCTGACCTCAGGGGCGAGGTTGGCGTTCGACCAGCGGCCCCAGTTCTCCCAGCGTGAGATACCGCTAAAGCGTTTCACGCTGCCCGGCGCGCCCGGCACGGCGAACAGAAAGCGATCGGCATCGTAGCGAATATCGTTATCTTCGATGCGGATCATCTGCTGATTGCGCTGATATTGCTCGCTGCTCAGCACGCTTTGCGGAAACTGCACCTGACCTTTCCACTGCGGCTTATCGATGCGCGTCACGCTCGGCTGACCGCCGAGCTGTCCCATTGCCAGACAGAGATCGGTAGAGAGCGCCAGTTCCGGCTTCCACAGCCGCGCCATGCGGAAGCAGCGATCCACCCAGACAAACTTCTCACCGGCGGTAAAATCGGCCAGCTGATAGCGCAGCGGCGCGGAGTATTCCCCTTCCGGCAGCGGCTCAACGTGGCTTTCGTTAACGCGGAACAGAATCGGCAGGCGGAAGGTGGCCCCGGAGAAGCTGAAGCTATTTTTCGCCTGATCGATAACGAAACGATCGAGCTTTTTCGGGAAGTTCCACAGCTGAATGATATCCGCTTTCCAGCGGCCAATGTGGTTCTGAAAATCGTCGAACTGGCCTGCCAGCGTTGCACCGGCCAGGCTGCTGCGGCCCAGACCGATCGCCTTGTCGCCGCCGAGTATATCGAGCACCGTCGCGCCGTTATCCAGCGTGCTGCGTGGCTGATCGATCACCTCAGCCTGCGGGCGATCGCCACGGATCACCATAAAGAGATCGCGGCGCGGCTGTTTGATCAGGTAGGAATGCGCCGTGTTGTTCATCGCCAGGTGATCGGAGGTCACCACGATCACCGTGTTTTTGAACCACGGCGATGCTTTGATGCGGGCAATCAGCCGGGCAATATGCTCCTGCGAACAGGCGACCGCGCTAAAAGACTGATTGGGTTTGCCCTCGTAGCTGTAGCTTCTACGCTGACAGCTGCGCGAGATAAAGCCGTCGGGATGATGGGTGTCGACGGTCAGCGCAAAGAGAGCAAAGCGTTTTTGCTGGCGCGACAGCGCCTCATACTTTTCGAACACCTCATCCATCACGGTGTCATCGTAGTAACCCCAGTTATTGCGGTAGCCAGCATCGGCAACGCGATCTTTCAGCTCCTGCGAGCCGTACATATTGTCGGGATCAAAACCGTGCGATTTTAAAAAGATATCTTTGCCGGCGAAGCGCAGATCTGCGCCCTGAATAAACCAGTTCTCATAGCCGGAATTTTTCAGAATATCGCCAAGACAGATATTTTGCGGATAGAAACTGGAGAGCGCGGCAGAGGCGTTGCCGTCGAAAGGGGCAAACAGCGGAATGCCGCACTGCGAGGCCACCATGCCCGCGATGGTGTAGTCAGTGCCCGGCAGCTGCACGGTGTTGCTGAAGTCGATACTCTGTGCCTTTTCGCGGCCCAGCTCTGGCGTCAGGCCGGGGAACACCTGGTCGTCAAAGTAGGTGCGCTCCAGGCTTTCACCGTAGATATAGACCAGGTTGAGCTGCGGGCTGTCGATGCGCTTTTGCGGCACTTTGTAATAGCTGTCGAAGTCAGAATCCGCCAGTTGGGTATGCGAGGCGACCAGGCTGGCAACCTGGCGAAACGCGGGGGTGGTCTGCACCGATCCGGCGGCGCAGGCGACCGCCAGCAGACTCCAGCCAAGATGATGTGGCCGCTCATGGCGGCGTAAGAGCCAGCTCAGCAGGCAGACCAGCAGAAACAGGACTAAAATCAGGCCGATCGCAGGCACGACATATTTACTGACGCCCGCTCCGGTCAGGCTGTTAGTCAGGGTATAAAGCACCGCATCGTTGATGCCGTCGCCGGTAAAATAGTTGCTGGCGTAGAGCGTGGCATTAAGTACCACGAACAGCATCAGCAAGAGCAAGATCAGGGAAAACCAGATTTTATTTCGCCCGGCTTTACAGGCGTAAACAGCGATAGCGGCCAGAAATAGCCCTGTCGAAATAAATTCGGACAACGTCAGATCCTCTTTTGAAATGAATCAGCGCTTCCTGCGCGGCCCGCGTTAAGCGTGGAGTAACTGGCGTCAATCTATAATGGCTGTCATAACGCTGCAACCTGCGGCGCCCGAATTGTGCAGTGGATAATCTTTCAGAAATAAAGTGCAGACGAGAGGCGGGGGACCCTCGTCTGGATCAGGGGAAAAATGCGTTAAATCAAAGCCAACCGGCAGGAGAGGCGACTAAAGCCGCCCGGTAAGATACTGGGCCTCGCCGTCGGCAAAGCTCCAGTCACCTTTTTCATTGGTGATAAAGCTGATCATCAAATCCTTGCCCTCTACGCCGCTGCTTTCTCGCAGTTCACGCGCCAGCTCTGCCATAAAAAGTTGCTTCTGCTCCGTGCTGCGCGGGCTGGTATAGACGCGCACCATTACCAGATTATCGCTGCGGCTAAAGCCCAGGCCGGTATCCTGAAACACCATCTGGTAAGCCTTGTTTTCGTGAACAATCTGGTAGCGATCGCGCGCAGGTACCTTAAAAGCCGTCAGAACCGCACGGTGCGCGGCATCCAGCAGCGTACGCATTTCAGATTCCGAACGGCCCTGTATCACGTCAAATTGCAGCAAAGGCATCACTATCTCTCCTCTTGAACGACACTTTTACGTATGCTGATGCCCTTATCCTGACCGTTCTGCGGGCAAAGAAAAAGCGCGCTCGCTGAACTGATTATTCACCATAGTGAACAATTAACGATGCAAGAGATCAAAACGGATGCGCTCTGGATCCATCTGCACTGGCTGCTGGTGCTGGCGGAGCAGGGCAGTTTTACCCGCGCTGCAGAACGGCTTGAGGTCAGTAAGGCGGCGATGAGCCAGAAAATTAAAGCGCTGGAGCAGGCCGCAGGCGTGGCGCTGGTACAGCGCACCACGCGCAGCGTCAGGCTAACGTCGGCAGGTGAAAAGCTGGTGGAGGAGCTGCGTGAACCCTTTACACGCATTGCGCAGGGCTTCTTCAGCGTGCGCGATGCCGCCGGTCCGGTGCGCGGCCTGGTACGCATCAGCGCACCGGTGGCGTTTGCGCGTCAGCAGCTGATCCCTGTGGTTGGCGATTTTTTGCGGACCTATCCGCAGATTCGCCTGCAGCTTGACGTAACGGATCGCCTCGTGTCGCTTGGCAGCGAAGGCTTCGATCTGGCGATACGCCACAGCGATACGCTGCCGGAAACCCACGTTGCGCTGCCGCTGTGCGATACGCGCACGCTGCTGGTCGCTTCACCGGCTTATCTGGCCGCGCAGGGGGCACCGCAGACGCCGCAGGAGCTGGTGCAGCACAACTGCCTGTATTATCCGCGCGGCGTCGAATCTCCCTACTGGACTTTCGCCAGCGTGACGCAGGAAGAGCGGGTGCGGGTGCGTATTCAGGGAAGCTTCGCCACCAATAACAGCGAGTCGATACGTGATGCGGCGCTACAGGGACTGGGCATCGCCATGCTGCCGGACTTCAGCGCCAGCGAAGCGCTGGGCTCCGGCGCGCTGCAGCAGGTGCTGCCGCGCTGGCGAGCCGTAGAGGCATTTGCAGAAAAGCTGTGGATCGTTCGGCCATACAGCGCCCAGGTGCCGCGCGCGGTAACCACCCTGACAAGCTGGTTACGCGCGCGCTTTATCCACGGATGATGGCAGCGCCATGCGCGTCGGTGCCACCATCATGCCGCCCAGCAGGCTGGCGCGGTTATAGAGGCCAATGCGCAAATTGAAGTCGAGATGCAGACGTTCATCTTTGCTCAGCCTGATCACCGGCGGCGGCGTTTGCGGACGCTGGTGAAACAGCACCGAGCAGGCGAATGCATCACTGTTGCCGGCATGTAGCTGCTGGTAAAACCACGCGTTGGCGTCAGCTTTGCGTAAATAGAGATTCACGCGGCGATATTCCTTAATAGCCACCTGCTGGGCCAGCGATAACAGCGCCTGTACCGGATGAGGGATCTTCTGCACGATAAGCGGATAGTCGTCACGCTTCTTCAGCTCATGAATAAAATTATGTGCGCCGAGATTTTTAACGGGAGCCAGCTGCTTCAGCCATTCGCGAATAAAGGCATTGCCCGGTGCGGCGGCGATAAACCAGCTTTCGATAACGGGTGACAGGAAATTAAGCGTGCTGGTTTCATGATAATAACCAATCACGTCCATAGGCTTTTCCTGCTGAACCTGATGCACCCAGTCGAGCTTTTCAAACAGCAGGGTGCCGCAGTCGATACTGATACCACCAAAACGATAGAGCAGCTCAAGCCGAATAATTTCACTTTTATGCGCGGCGGTCAGATCGGCAGAGATAAAGGTTAAATCTGGCAGCCACTGTGCCAGCGTACTCTGTGTGACCAGATGCAGCGAATGGTCGGGATTGTCCTGACGCAGCTGATTGATGCTGAGGCGCAGCGAAGGCGGCAGCTGATCGTCATGCCAGTACATCCAGATGGTTTTCGGGATCGCGTCCGGCGCTTTCTCCGCCGACAAAATGACCAGGTTTTCTTCCTGGCTGGCGTCATATTCAGGCGCGGTCAGCGCGCTGTGCTTTTTCTTTTGCCACAGCATTTGACTGCTAAAAGAGACACGTTTCCAGTTGCGCCAGAGCGTATGTGCAGGGTGTTGACGGTGTTGATTCATAAGGCACCTGTTATTGTGATTATTGCTGCGGGTTTTCCCTGGTGAGGCGCAGCGCAGAGTGCGCGTTAGTTTCCTCACTGCTGTGTTTAAATTCTCTTCAACGATTTAATAAAGCATTATTTATAGGCGCGCTACGACTTTTGCTTAATTTCAGATAATACGGAATGCGCTGGATCTGTTTATCGCTTACCGCCTTCGGTATTTATTTATATATCTTTAAATTCGCCACGCTCTTGTCTGAGGAAATAAATAAAGGAATTCTTAATTTCGCCGTGGTTTATTTAGCGCTCAGGCGATTTTTCTCTTAATGGCAGAGTTATTCGCGTTAATGACGCCGTTAAGCCACGCTGATGTTTTGCCCGGTGGCTGATGGCATAACGGCATTTGTCTACGCTTAAGGAGGGCTTACTGAGAAAAGGAGGCGCTATGTCTGAACAAACCCGTGGACTGCTGGCGGTCGACAAGCAGGGCAACCGCGTACTGTTTCTCGATCCAGAAAGTTTTGTTGTGCAGCGCGAGCTTAATGCTTTTCCGCCGCGCCCACACGAGTTGCTGATGCTGACGCCGTGGCACAAAGCCTATGTGCCCATCTATGGCGACGGTGTGCATGGTGACAATCCGCATCCGGGCCATAAGATCGCGGTGATCGATCTGGCGAAGCGTGAGATCAGCGGCTTTATCGATCTCTCTCCGTTACGTTCGCCACACAGCGGTCAGCTGGGCCGCGACGGTAAAGTCTATCTCTGCTGCGAAAGCAGTGCGGCGGTTGCCGTCATCGATCCGGTCAGCGACCGCGTGGAGAAAATCATTCCCATCCCGTCGCATAATGCCCACCGGCTGACGCTTTCACCCAGCGGGCGCAAGCTGTTTACCGACAATGAAGAGGATGCCAGCATTACCGTGGTGGATTTGTGCGAAGCGGAAGGGCGGGTAATTGATACTATTTTGCTGCCTGGCCCCATCGCCGGCATTGCGGCATCGCCAAAGCACCCCTATCTGGTCGCCAGCGCCGCCGATGCACCGCACCTCTACGTTATCGACCGCCAGAGCCACCGTATTCGCCAGCGGCTGGCGTTGCCCGGGCATCAGCAGCCATGTCAGGTGGTGCGCTTTAGTGCTGACGGCGAGCGGCTGGTGGCAATCGGCGATGAGGAGCCAGTCGTCACGCTGTTCGACGATCTGCTCAATCCGCTTGGCGATATTGCCGTTGGCAATAAACCCATGGATGGCTGTTTCAGCGAGGATAACCAGCAGTTGCTGATTGCCAATGAAGGCGACGGCACGCTAAGCGTGATCGATCTGACTCAGGGAACCGTTATCGCGACACCGCGCGTTGGCACCGGCTGTGAAGTACTGAGCTTTTTTAGTCTGCTCAGATAAAAGGGCGGTGGTAAATTGCCGAGCTCCAGTGACGGCTGCTGGCATGTTTTTCCGCCTGCCAGCCGCGCTTGCGTAGTTCACGCGCAATCATTTTATTCATCAGACCGTGGCCCAGCAGCAGCACCGTTCCCTGTTCTGACAGCGCAATCAGCTTGTCAGCGGCGCGGGCGGCACGCTTTCGCGCACAGAGTAGCGATTCACTTTCTCCTGCGTAGCCGCACAGCCACAGCATGCGCAGCGCGGTTAACCAGAGAAGCGTCGGCAGTTCAAGGCGCGGCGAGGTCACCAGCGGAAGAGAAACTTCGCTGAACAGCGCATCCACCTCTACCGGATGCAGACCCAGACGCGCCAGCGACGAGCGCGCACGCGGAAGTGGGCTGCACACCACCACCGAGGCCTGGCGCGCAATAGTGATGCTGCGTTCGGGCGGCGTATCGCACACCAGCGCCATATCATAAGCTTCGCACCAGTCTGCCAGAGCCTGCGCATTAAGGCGGCCTGCCATCCGGTGTTCCGGCTTTCCGTGTCTCATCAGGATAATGGTCATAGGGCTCCCGCTTAGCTTCCTTAAGCCTAATGCAAAGCCGCCTGATGTTGAAATTTAGCCACCGGCAGGCAAAAAATCACGGCCCGTCATCAGAAGATCATGATATCAGGCGAGACTATTGCCTGCCCACATCACACAGGTTGCCTGAGGGTAATATTAAGAGAAAATGTTATGTACCAAATGAAACCAATTCTTTTTGGTTGAGTTTTATTTATTTAAGTTAATGATTTTATTATTTTAAATGGGTTTTTACGGGGTTTGTTGTATGAGGATGTCGATCTTCAAGGCTAAATTTACTTGATTTATCTACGCGCGTAGATAGACTGGTGGTCAGTGATTACTCGCGGTGGACGATGCGAGAATGGCTTACAGGTTGAGTCTTTGCCTGTTTAACGCGACCGGTGCTTAACATCGGCAGAGAGCAGCAGAGATACAAAGATCCTGACACCAGGGAAACCTTTACTGACTGCAATAAAAGTTAGCCAACTGACCATCGCCACCCGGGGGATCCTGAGTTGCATCAGGGAATCGTCCCACGGAAGGGCGTTATCGATCGCTGAAACAGGGAAAGAGTATGACCGCTCCACATGCTGACGGAAATGCACCGTCGTCTTTACATTCTGCCGCCGACGAGCGGCTTGCTACCTCTTCTGGCCGCCGTGATTTCTGGCGCGCAACCTTATCCTGCTGGCTTGGCACTGCTATGGAGTACGCGGACTTCGCGCTCTATGGCCTGGCGGCGGGCATTATCTTTGGTGACGTTTTCTTTCCACAGGCAACGCCTGCCATGGCGCTGTTATCGAGCTTTGCTACCTGGTCGGTGGGATTTATCGCCCGCCCGATCGGCGCAGTGCTGTTTGGCTGGATTGGCGATCGTAAAGGGCGAAAGGTGGTGATGGTGATCACCATCATTCTGATGGGGGCTTCCACGACCTTGATCGGGCTTATCCCCAGCTATGCCACGATTGGCCTCTGGGCACCCGCCTGTCTGGTGCTGCTGCGCTTTACCCAGGGGTTGGGTGCCGGGGCAGAGCTGTCGGGCGGTACCGTCATGCTGGGCGAATATGCGCCGGTCGAGCGGCGCGGGCTGGTCTCATCGGTGATTGCTTTGGGTTCCAACAGCGGCACGCTGCTGGCCTCGCTGGTCTGGCTGGCGGTAGTGCAGATGGATCAACAGAGCCTGCTGGCCTGGGGGTGGCGTATTCCTTTTCTCAGCAGCGTACTGATTGCGCTGGCGGCCCTGTGGATCCGCCGCCATCTGCGCGAAACCCCTGTCTTTGAACGCAGAAAGCAGGAGCTTGAAGCAGAGCGCGCCGCTGTTTACACCGCGCAGCCCGACGTTGACAGGCGTGGGTTCTGGCCGCGCACGCGTGCATTCTGGACGCTGGTGGGACTGCGTATTGGTGAGAACGGCCCCTCGTATCTGGCGCAGGGCTTTATGGTGGGCTACGTAGCGAAAGTGCTGATGGTCGACAAGTCAGTGCCGACGACAGCCGTATTTATCGCCTCGGTGCTGGGTTTCGCCATTATCCCGCTGGCAGGCTGGCTCTCCGATCGGTTTGGTCGTCGTATTACCTACCGTGGGTTTTGTCTGTTGCTGATGCTCTATGCCTGGCCCGCCTTTTCGCTGCTCGACAGCCGGGAACCCGCGATTGTGATTCCGGTCATCGTTGTGGGAATGGCGCTGGCGTCGCTCGGCATCTACGGCGTACAGGCTGCCTGGGGCGTAGAGATGTTTGGCGTCAGACATCGTTATACCAAGATGGCCGTTGCCAAAGAGTTGGGGTCGATTCTGTCGGGCGGCACGGCACCGCTGCTGGCGGCTGCAATGCTTTCGTGGAGCGGGCACTGGTGGCCGATCGCGATTTACTTTGCCGCCATGGCCGCTATCGGTTTCTTTACCACGTTTGTTGCGCCAGAAACGCGAGGGCGCGATCTCAATTTACCGGAAGACGCCATTTAGTACGGCACTCGCCGTCGCACACAACCGAACAGGCCGTGATGATTCACGGCCTGTCGTGTTTAGATCAGGAGCGAAAAGGTTGAAACAGCCGCCAGGCAAAGTTACGCGCAGCGACGTAGCGAAAATTGCAGGCACATCGGTTGCGGTGGTCAGCTACGTCATCAATAACGGCCCGCGCCCGGTAGCGGAAAGCACGCGGCAGCGCGTGCTGGATGCTATTCAGCTGACCGGCTATCGCCCGAACGGAGTGGCGCGCGCGCTGGCATCAGGCAGCACCAAAACCTATGGCCTGATTGTGCCGAATATCAGTAACCCTTTTGTCGCGTCCATGGCCCATGTGCTGCTACAGGAATCGCTGGATCATGGCCACGTTATGCTGCTTGGGGACGCAGGCGATGACCGTCAGCGTGAGCTGGAGCTGATCCATGGTCTGCTGAACCGCCAGGTAGACGGCCTGTTTTACAACAGCGTCGATCGCCATCCCTACATTGACGTCATTCAGGCCAGCGGCACCCCCTTTGTGATGCTGGATCGTGTCGAGCCGCAGCCTGGCGTCTGTATGCTGCGCGTTGATGAACGACAGGCGGCATTTCAGGTGACCTCCCATCTACTGAGCCATGGATACCAGCAGGCTGGCATGATTCGTGGTCCGCTGGAGATGATGAACGCGCAGGATCGCGTTCAGGGCTGGCGCGACGCGATGATGGCACACAAGGTGCCAGTCGATGAGTCGCTGATCTTTGCGGCCAGCTACACGCGGCAGGGCGGCTATGAAGCGGCGCAGCGCATGCTGGCAGGTCCGGGCGTACCGCGAGCGCTGTTTGCCAGTAACGAAGGTCAGGCGCTTGGCTGCCTGCGCGCCTTCGCCGAACAGGGCATTCGCGTGCCGCACGATGTCGCGCTGGTCTGTTTTAACGGCACCGAACAGTCAGCCTTTACCGTTCCGACGCTGACCTCTGTGCGCCAGCCGCTGCGGGAGATGGCACGCAGCGCGATTAGCATGCTGCAAAACTGGGATGGCGAGGCGAAAATTCAGGAATTTCCACACTACCTTGAAACAGGCGAATCCTGCGGCTGCCTGCCGCAAACAGGGAACAAGACGATATTAAAATGAAAAGAGTGATTATTGACTGCGATCCGGGTAATGGTATCGCCGGGGCCAATACGGATGATGGACTGGCCATTGCCCTGGCGCTGGCCTCACCGGCCCTGTCGGTGGAGCTGATCACCACAGTGGCGGGAAATACCCCAAGCGAAACGGGCGCGCAGGTGGCGAAGGATCTGCTGATGCGTCTTAATTCGTCGGTTCCGGTGGTGCAGGGCGCAACGCAGGCGTTGAAAGAAGATCCGGCGCCCTGGCGTGCGGCGCTCGATAATCGCGTGCAGCCTGACATGAAGGCGCTGTGGCAAGGCGTGCGTGCACCTGCTCCCGTCGCGGCAGATGGTGATGATGCGGCTGGCGCAATAGGCGAGCTGATTTGCAATAACCCGGGCCAGATTACGCTGGTGGCGATTGGCCCGCTGACCAACATCGCTGCCGCGCTACAACGCTATCCGGCAATGGCAGAAGCGGTAGCAGAGATTGTTATCATGGGCGGTGTTTTTGCGCTGGATGATTACATCAAGGACACCAATTTTGGACTCGATCCCGAAGCGGCGCATCAGGTGCTGCACAGTGGCGCGGCCATCACGCTGGTGCCAATGGATGTCACCACGCAGACGCTGCTTACCCATCAGGATCTGACGCGGATTACTACCAGCGATCACCCGCTGTCGCTCTTTGTGCGTGATACGCTGCGCCCGTGGATCGACTATTCGATTCGCACCCGTCGTCTGCCGGGTAGCTGGATCCATGACGTGCTGGTGGTCGCCTGGTTACTGAACCAGCGCGTGGCAAACGGCACCGACTATCGGGTCGATATTGAGCTACGCCCCGGGGCCACGCGCGGCAAAAGCTGGCGCTACCGCAATCCGCTGCGTATCGACGTCGGCATTCCTGCGAATACGGGGGCGCTGGTGCATGTGCTGCATCATGTCGATAACGCTTTGCTGCTGTCGATTATTGAAGATGCACTGACGCAGCTCTCTCGCTGAATCGCCTTTACCCCGCGCGGCATGTCACAGCGCTTCGCACACGTCTACCCATTCTGCCTGCGTCAGCTCCGCCATGCGCGCTGGCGTAATACGCACGGCACTGTGGGTTGCACCGGCTGCGGGCAAGACCTCATCAAACTGACGCAGTGATTGATCGCAGTAAACCTTGAGCGGATTCTCCAGACCAAACGGGCAGACGCCGCCGACCGGATGACCCGTCCAGTTCACAACCTCATCCACGCTCAGCATACGTGCTTTCGCGCCCAGTGCGGCTTTCAGCTTGCGGTTATCCAGCCGCGCATCGCCGCGCGTCACGATCAGCACCACCTCATCTTTGACTTTCAGTGACAGGGTTTTAGCAATCTGTCCGGGCGTAACGCCGTGAACGCGCGCAGCCATTTCAACGGTAGCTGTGCTTTGCGACATCTCAATAATGTCGATTTCAGGGGCA
Source organism: Pantoea sp. KPR_PJ (assembly GCF_041386365.1). Taxonomy (NCBI): domain Bacteria; kingdom Pseudomonadati; phylum Pseudomonadota; class Gammaproteobacteria; order Enterobacterales; family Erwiniaceae; genus Pantoea; species Pantoea sp. KPR_PJ. Next base: position 352,417 of record NZ_JABMIK010000004.1, read on the forward strand.
TGCTCGGCGAAAAACTGCCGTACCGACTCCAGGCTCATCTCTTTCTCCATGCAGATCGAAGGCGTAAAAGCTGCCACAAGGTGGAAAAAGTGTAAACGGGAGAAAGGCGAAAATCGCGTTGCCGGGCGCGTTTACAGGCTCAGCGTGCAGTTGCCGCAGCGCTCAACGTCAGGAATGCGATAGCGCTGACAGCAGCTACGCCTGACCATTTCGCCGTCGCGCGGCAGCATAGTGCGGTAAAGGGGGTTATCACTGCCGTCCAGGAGACGACGGGTGAAAAAAAGCGCCTGTTCAAGTTGCAGGATGGTCGCTTCATCCAGCAATGTCCTGAGTTCACCGAGGAACCAGTAAAACGAGAAGCCCATATTGTTCCAGATGAGCCGGGCGTTAATGCCGCCGTGCTGCGTGATGGCGTTTACTGCGGGGATCAGATGTTGCTGAATCAGGCGGTCAATGCGCTGTGGGGCATTGAGGTAGCGCGCCTCCTCATCTTCCCTGGCATTGATCCAGAAGGCGCAGGGATAACCCTGCTCGTGAAACTGAACGTGAATATGCTGGGGTGAACAGTCGAGCGCGCGTGATTCAGCCAGCAGCGCCAGCATCAGCGGCGGCAGCAGCAGGCCAAAATACCATTGTGCCCAGAGTGACTGTACCGGCTTTGCTTCCTGCACGGCGTCAGGGTGCTGTCGATAGAGGTAGTCAGCGTAGCGCTGCGCCAGCACCGGGAAGTGTGCTGACTGTGACCAGTCGGCCAGCGTAAGGGTATCTGACGGCACCTCTTCACTAAAATGAAAGGTCTCCAGCATGGAACTGCGCTGCTCACGAATTAAATCGCGCAGGGCGCATGCCAGTGAACGATCGCCCTGCATAAAGATCGGCCGACTGTGCTGAAAGTGTTGAGGTTGCTGCCTGATAATTGACATGCTGAATAACGTGCCCGCAAATCAGAGAAGAAAGAATGATAATCGTTCTTAGTCCCATTCACAAGCGGGTCGGTGAGGTTGCTGCGCGAAAAAACAGCGCAGCGGCAGAGTGAGGAGGTCCGGTCTGTTTTCCTGAAAAGAGGGGCGGCGACAGGAAGCAGATGCGGTTTATCGCCGGAGCGCTGATGATCAGACTACAGCGCTTCGCTACTGACTGGCACGATCTTGGGTAAATCTTCCCAGGCAAGAATAGTATTGCGCCCCTGATTTTTAGCTACGTAGAGCGCACGATCGGCATTGGCAACGGCCTGATCAAATTCATCATCAAAGATGGGCGCAATACCCGCGCTGATGGTGACGTGCGTTGAAACCTTCTCGTTGAACCGGTGAGGGATCTCCAGGTCGACAACGTACTGGCGAATACGCTCTGCCAGCTTCATGGCAATTGAGGCATTCACATTGGTCATAAGGACCAGGAATTCTTCGCCGCCGTAGCGCACAACGACATCGCGCGAGCGCACCGCATCACGAATGGCTACTGATACGCGCGCCAGCGCCTGGTCGCCCATTGCATGGCCGTAGTTATCGTTGTAGGCCTTGAAATGGTCAATATCCAGAAGCAGAACAAAGTGGCTGCCGGCGTGGTTTTCCAGAATATTATCCAGCCGGTTTTTCAGGCCGCGTCGGTTATAGAGACCGGTCAGGGGGTCGAGCATGCTGAGATCGCTAAAAGTCTCTTTCTCCTCATACAGCTGACGCATCAGGCGGCGGGTAAAATGATCCACACGTCGGCGCATCAGATGTTGCAGAGAAAAACCAATCAGCGGCAGGGAAAGAGTCAGCAGCAGCATTGTCAAATGCTGGCCATTATCCAGCAGCAAGACGGTTACCACCGGCGGGGTGATATGCAGGCAGAAGGCCGTCAGATAATCGCTCAGCGCAATGGCGCTGATAAAAAAAACGCTCAGCAGGCTGATAATCAGAAAATGATTGTCGAAAAGAAAAACCTGATGATAACGGTGGTAAATATGCCACGCCCACAGGGCACCAAGCAGTAGCGCAACAGCATTTAATAAAGGGAATTTCGCTTTCGGCCTGATGAAACACGCAAATAACGTCAGGGTGCTTAAGAAAGTAATAGTGACAACTGGCGCAGATAATTCCGTTTGGGGACAATCTGTAAAAGGAATCAGGCAGAAAAGAGAAACGGCGACATTTAAAAACAGAAATAGCATCAGCGAGAGCCGATATTTACTGTGTTTCAGTTCATCGTAAGATTGTAATTTCATTATTGATACTCGAAACGGCCCTGAAATATCAAAGCGCATTCCGGCGAAAATAAGCACTTCTGCCGGACAATGAGCAAATCAGCTGTGTTATGAAAGGTGTTATCGGCCGCAATCTAGCATTTTACAACTGGTCTGTCATCTTCCGGTCCCGCCAGGAAAAAAACAGGCTGCAAGATGAGATTTGTTATCATATGATAATGAGAGTGATTATCATATGAGGGCGACGTAATGGTACTGGCGATGCTTGCCGCCTGCGGCTTGTGGGGAATCAGCTGGGTGATGGGAAAAAGGCTGGATAGCGCATGGGGCGTACTGCTGCCCTGTGCAGCGATGCCGTGCTTTGCGCTGTGGGAGCCGAGTTTCAGCCAGTGGCGTATCGTGATGATAATTACGCTGCTGTTAACGGTGGTAATGCTGTTTCATCGGCGACTGCGTCACTATTTACTGCTGCCTTCCTGCCTCGCATTAGCGGGCGGCTTAGCGGCCATTTCAGTGAATTTTCATGCGATATAAAACAAGAGAGATACATGAGGGGGACGGTCAGGGGATGACAACTCTGGTGCGAAGAGAGGGACTTGAACCCTCACGTCCGTTAAGACACTAACACCTGAAGCTAGCGCGTCTACCAATTCCGCCACCTTCGCATTGGAGTTATCTTTTCATGTCGCCGCATTGGTGCGAAGAGAGGGACTTGAACCCTCACGTCCGTAAGAACACTAACACCTGAAGCTAGCGCGTCTACCAATTCCGCCACCTTCGCGCAGTGCGATGCGAGATGAAAATCGTGGTTGTTGGTGCGAAGAGAGGGACTTGAACCCTCACGTCCGTAAGAACACTAACACCTGAAGCTAGCGCGTCTACCAATTCC